>JBGSSF010000013.1:0-3858 GCA_041737175.1 Bacteroidales bacterium | reverse complement strand
CCGGAATTGTTCTTCTCCGGGCTATTCCGCCAGAGCCTATTACGCCCCATTTAATTTTATTTTCAGCCATTCGGATACTATTTATTTTGAATATGCCATAATTACTTTCCGAAGTGCTTTTCCAATCTGTTCGCAATTCTGCACGGTATAGGTTGGAAAGGCAAAACAGGTAAAAGTATGCTTTTCGTGCCACCGGGCATTGGGCACTGATACATTTGAATAATCCACGCTTTTTGGATCAGCATATTCCTTTGACTTAAAAGGGAAACCACTTGTACCAAAGGAAATATGTTTCTGAAAAGCCTGTTCTGTATGGCATTGCGGCCAAAACACCTTCCATACGGGAGCACCTTCTGCCACAGCTGCTGCCACAAATTCTTTAATATCGCAGGTCATGTTTTCAACATCCAGTGAAAAAGCCATGACAAACCAGCCATTCCTGCGTTCCTCCGTATCAATGGGTTTGTACAAAACCTGGGGAAGATCTTTGATGCAGTCGATGATAATGTGGGCGTTACGATGGCGGTTGGGCATATTCCATATATCCATGCGCTCCAGTTCGGCCAGTCCGATAGCCGATTGCATTTCGGTCATACGGTAATTCCAGCCTACCATATTGTGAATATAGGGGAGTTTTTGCTCGAGTTCAAGCAGGCTCAGCCGCTGCTTAACATCATAACCATGGTCCCTGAAGCTCCTTGCGATCCATGCGAACTCTTCATTATCGGTAGTGACCATCCCGCCTTCACCACCAGTGGTGAAGGTCTTGTTCTGGCAAAAGCTGCATGCAGCCATATCACCCAGGGTGCCGGTTTTTTTGCCCTTGTAGTATCCGCCGAAAGCCTCAGCATTGTCTTCGATCACAAGCAGGTTGTGTTTTTTTGCAAAGGCATTGATCTTGTCCATATCACAGACATTCCCATAAAGATGCACCGGCATAATCGCTTTGGTGCGCTCATTAACCAGCTTTTCTGCCGATTCAACACTGATGCAATGATCGTCGATGTTTACATCCGCGAAGCGGGGAATGGCACCAGCCTGCAATACAGAAAAACTTGATGCAATAAAAGTATAGGAGGGTACAATTACCTCATCGCCGGGTCCAATACCCATTGCAGCAAATCCTACGTGTAATGCTGCAGTGCCTGTAGCTACGGAGATAGCATATTTGCTACCCTGCCATTCGGCGAATTTTTTTTCAAATTCCATACCTTTGGGGCCGGTCCAGTAATTCACCTTACCAGAGCGCAAAACGTCTTCCACTGATTTTATGGCTTTCTCATCGAATTTTGGCCAGCCGATCTTATTGCCGGTCACCGCTTTGGGACCTCCGTGAATTGCTAATTTTTCTGACATATATGTTATTTGTTGATTTGTTGATTTGTTGATTTGTTGATTTGTTGATTTATTGATTTGCTTCGCCCGCCATAGCTTTAGCGAAGGCGGGATGATTTGATGATTTTTTTGTTTTTCAAAACTAAATAAGACTGGATTAATTAAATAATACCTTTCGTTGCATTTATGATATTATTATACAACTGAATCAGAATATCTTTTTCAGCTGGTTTACAGCCGATTCTGCCATTTTTTCCCCTGATCCGATCTCAAATGATGTAGATCCGGGTGTCGTTTCGTACCCGGTGATCATGGGGGTAAATCCTTTTGGACCCTGTGTGAAAGAGACCTCCGTGGGAAAGTAACCCCTGGAATCATTGGTCAGGCCGGTCACTATGGTATTTTTAAAGGGGGATTTCGATTTGATATCCATTCCGAATTCGGCAAACACTTCACTGTTAAGGCCCACAAATGCCACATCTCCGATGCGCACCACCATCACTTCAAGGCTGTCCACCCGGTCCTGCACTTCATGCATGGCAAGCCAGTCCTTTGCATACAGGGCATCAGGAATACCATCTTTCTGGAGGGGTGGCATCCCTTCTTTTTCTACTTTTTTCATAATCTTATGTGCCCAGGCGAGCTGCTCATCCGAGATGTCCATACGATTGAGAGGAACCATCTCTTTGGACACGGCCACACGGTTTCCGGCAATTACAGTTTCATTTTCTATGGCTTCAAGCGCACCAACGCCCAACAGGTATCCGATCCGCTGGCATTCCTGGTATGTGGAAGGGAAGCCTACCCGGTAATCCACTTGTGTAACATTCCCGCAAGGACCATTGAAAAACATAGGAAGGTAATCCTTACCTTTAATCTTGCGGAGGGCTTCAACCATATAGCCCGGGTAATCGGCTGAATATAGCCAGTTGTCACCGGTGAGCGTGGTGGCGTGGCAGCCGAAATTCACAATTACGCCCGTGGGTTTGCCCTGTTGCTGAATGGACAGGGTTATCACTTCAGGATCTTTAGGTCCCCATGGGCCAACCACGAAACCGGAATCAAATTTCTCCCAGCACATATGGGTAGTGCCATCAATACATTTCAGCCTGCGGTTGTGGGATATCCTGTCCTCGGTGCTTCTTCCGACAGCCAATATGGTGGGTTCCAGCTTCTCGTTGGCCCGAACAACGGCACTTGCAGCCTTAACCAGGTATTCCCTGGCCTTTGGTGCGGCAAGTGATGACGGGGGCCCGCTGTGGGTATGGGTTGCCATAATCATGATGTTCCCTGCAGGAATGTCAGTTCTGGAAGCGATATCTGCCCGCATGAATTCAACCGTGGCTTTACCCAGGTCACAAATATCAACCGTAAGAATGGCAGCCTTATTGCCTTCCTTGTCTTTGGCCACAATTGCCCTTGCATACAGGGAATCATGAACTCCCCTGGAAGCATAATCATTTCCCCGGTAATTGCCCTCCAGGTCCAATCCGACTTCGGGAGTATAATTGACCTGTGCTATTCCTATCAGGATGGAAGAGGGGTTGTTTTTCCCTGCCGGGGATTTGCAGGATGTACAAAGAAACAGGGTTGTCATTGCAATGGCACCCGTTAGGATCAGTCTTATTTTCATGGACCTGTTTTTATATTAATTATTTAGAGAATAAATATTATTCGGTTCCTCAAAAATAAAGGAACCGGAATGATCAGTGTAGTACTTTTCGGTGGATTTGTAGTGAAAATATACCGATTTTTTGTAAGCAATTGAATAGAAATACTAATTTTACTATTCAGTTTAGAAGCAAGGATTTTCATGAAACTAGAAAATATCCGACTGATAAAGGATCCCGACAAGTCATTTATTGTCTATCACGAAACACAGCCTTTCTCCCGGTGGCATCACCATCCCGAGTTTGAACTTGTTCTCATTGTTAAGGGGAAGGGAAAAAGAATGGTGGGGGACCACATTGACCGTTTCAGGCAGCATGACCTGGTTCTTACCGGATCCTATCTTCCCCATGAATGGTTGTGTGACAGGGAATACTATGATCATCCCGACGGTTTCCAGGGGGAAGGGATCGTTTACCAGTTTCTGCCGGATTTTATGGGCCCGGAGTTTTTTAATATTCCTGAAAACAGGAATCTGAAAAAAGTACTGGACCTTTCCTCAAGAGGGATGAAATTCAAAGGAAAAACAAAGGAGAAGATTATCTCGATTATTATGGATCATTACAGGCTTGACGGCACAGACAGGCTCTATTCCCTTTTCTCCATCTTCAAAGTTCTGTCCAAAACCACAGAATACTCTATCCTGGCCAGCCCGGGTTTTTTAGAACCTTTTCACCAGGAAGGAAATGAACCCATGCAAAAAGCGCTGGAATATATCATCAGGAGTTTTCACAAAGAGATCACCATTAAGGATATGCTGAGTATTACCAACATGTCAAATACGGCTTTCTGTATGGCGTTCAAAAAATGCTGCAGGATGACATTTAAGGAATATCTTCTGAAAACCCGCATTGG
>JBGSSF010000023.1:0-291134 GCA_041737175.1 Bacteroidales bacterium | reverse complement strand
AAAACTAATGCAGAAATCGATCATCCCCCTGGCACAACGATTATTTGCGGATAAACCGGGAGCGGTGGCGAGGAAGGCAGAAATATTATACGATTTGTTTATAAAAGGGATAAAGTGGTTGTGATGGTTGTGATGGTTGTGATGGTTGTGATGGTTGTGATGGTTGTGATGGTTGTGGTTGTTGACTTCTGCTGCCGCTGCCGCTGCCACTGCCACTTGTCCCTTGTCCCTCGTCCCTCGTCCCTCGTCCCTCATTACTCTTCACTCATCACTCGTCACTATTCTCAGTTTCGCAAACTTCAGCAACAACTGTTTTTCCTCTCCCAGTTCCTGAAAAAACACACAAGCTTTGCGATTGGGGGAAACACCTTCGATATGGATGATTTTCCCGATGCCGAAGGTGGGATGTTCCACACGCATTCCGCTCTGGATCAAATCGGGATTATCGGGTTTGAAATCAGGAGAGGCCGGTCTGGTTTGAACTGAAGGTTTCTTCGGGATCAACAGACCTGTTTTTGTGGTGTTCCTGCCGGCACTGAAACTTTTTTGGGTCCTGTTTTCCATGCCATCATCCTCATCGTAGTTATGGTTTCTCATGCGTGAGGTCTGTTCAACCGGTACATCAAGGTATTTGGGATCAATATCGCGCAGGAACCGGCTGGGCTGGCAGCTGGTGGGAGTTCCCCAGCGATAACGGTTCTGGGCATAACTGATGAAAACCCGCTTTTTGGCCCGGGTAATGGCCACATAAAACAAACGACGTTCCTCTTCCATTTCCTCGGGTGATTCGAATGCCATTTTGGAAGGGAAAAGCTCTTCCTCCACACCGGCGATGTAAACATTGTTGAATTCGAGTCCCTTGGCCGAATGCATGGTCATGATGGTTACCGTGTTGCGGTCATCCGGTTTAACATTGTCCAGGTCGGTTATCAGGGCTACGTTTTCGAGATAGTCCACCAGGTTTGCCTGCTTGTTATCGTTGATGGCAGTTTCAACAAAGTCCTTGATACCGTTCAGTAATTCCTCCAGGTTCTCGTAACGGCTGCGTTCTTCGGGCGTATTGCCATTATACAGGTCCTTGCGCACTCCCGATGTTACAACAATGTGCTGCGCAGCTTCAAAGGCATCCAGTTCCTTGATTTTACGTGAGAAGCCGGCAATCAGATTACAGAAGGCGCTGAGTTTGTTGAGCGTACCTTTGTTCAGCCCCAAATCTGCATTTCCTGCCTCTTCAATTGTATTCAGAATACTTTTGCCGGTGAGGGAGGCATGTTCTTCCAGTTTTTCAAGGGTGACATCACCTATTCCACGGGAAGGGTAATTGATGATCCTTTTCAATGCCTCATCATCGTTGTTGTTCACAGAAAGGCGCATGTAAGCAAGCATGTCTTTGATTTCCTTGCGCTGGTAAAAAGAAATACCACCGTAAACCCGGTAAGGAATATTGCGCTTGCGCAGGGCTTCTTCAAATATCCTGGACTGGGCGTTGGTACGGTATAAAATGGCGAAATCGCTGTAAAGCTGTTGTTCGGAGAGGGAACAATCAAGGATACTATTGGAAACAAAGAATCCTTCTTCGATATCGGTCACACATTTGACAATATTGATCTTCTGACCTGCCTCATTATCGGACCATACCTTCTTTTTGATCTGCCCGTTGTTCTTTGCGATCAGACTGTTCGCGGCATCCACAATGGTTCGGGTGGACCTGTAGTTCTGTTCGAGCTTGAAAAGCTGATGATCGGGATAGTCTTTCCTGAAGTTCAGGATATTCTCAATGCGAGCTCCCCGGAATGAATAGATGCTCTGTGCATCATCGCCCACAACACAAACGTTATGATGCAGGGCGGCGAGCTTATTCACAATGAGGTATTGCGAGTGATTGGTATCCTGATACTCGTCCACCAGCACATAACGGAACCGTTCCTGGTATTTGGCCAGAATCTGGGGAAAATCACGGAACAGAATATTGGTGTTCATCAGGAGGTCATCAAAATCCATGGCTCCTGATTTCTTGCAACGGATGCAGTAGGTCTGGTAAATTTCAGCCAGCTGCGGCCTGCGAGTAATGTTATCGAAGCTGCTGATTTCGGGGTGGCCTTTATATGCCTGCGGTGTGATAAGGTTGTTTTTGGCCCAGGATATTCGGTTCAGCACCTCACCCGGCTTATAACGCTGATCATCGAGATTCATCTCTTTGATGATCGACTTGACAAGGCTTTTGGAATCGAGCGTATCGTAAATGGTGTAACTGGAAGGATATCCGAGCCATTCTGATTCCATACGAAGAATTCGGGCGAATGTGCTGTGAAAAGTCCCCATCCATAAGTATTTTGCCGGCTCGTCGCCCACCAGCCTGGCAATTCTTTCCTTCATCTCACGCGCAGCCTTGTTGGTAAAAGTAAGACAGATGATCTGACCGGCATTCACACCCTGACTCAACAGGTAGGCCACCCTGTAAGTGAGAACACGGGTTTTACCTGATCCTGCACCGGCGATTACCAGGGCAGGGCCGACGGTATTGACAACAGCTTCGTATTGCGCACTGTTGAGTTCTTTAAGAAATTTTTCCATGGAGGGGTAAAATTAATATAAGATCGACAGGATGGCAGGGTATGAAATGGCTTTTTTTAAGGAAGAAATGAACAGGGAGAGTGGAGGGGTTAAAAGTAAACAGTAAACAGTAAACAGTAAACAGTAAATAGTAAACGGTAAATAGTAAACGGTAATCGGTATTCAATAATCGGTAGACGGTAATCGGTGATCGGTGAAAGTTTTTTTGAAAATAATTGCCCAAAAATTTGCATTTGTAATTCATAATATTATATATTTGTAATATAAAAGACAATTATATATAATAAAAGTATGATATCATCCGAATTGCTCAAAGGATCTCTTAAAACCATTGTTCTTAAGTTTCTCGAAGAGAACGGCAGGATGTACGGTTATGAGATTACCCGTAAGGTTGAAGAAATTACCCGAGGAAAGATTGTGCTGACATACGGGGCTTTATACCCGGTGCTGCACAAGCTGGAAAGCGAGGGCGTTTTGCAGGTGGAGTCAGAAAACTATAACAATCGCATGCGTATCTATTACCGTCTGACTCCCAAAGGACATTCCCTCGTAAAGGAGAAAGTCAGGGAACTGGCGGAATTCATCAGCACCCTGGGAATCATCCTGGATCCGAAACAAGGATTGATGTATGAGTGATCTGAGTGTTGCCCATGTTAACCTGATCATCAGAGAGGTCAGCAGGCATCAGATCACTTTTTCGCATCTCTGTGATGATCTGATTGATCACATCTGCTGTGATGTGGAAGATGAGATGCAAAACGGACTTCCCTTTGAAAAAGCGTATTCGAGGGTGAAAGAAAAAATAGGGATCCGCGGATTAAATAAAATTCAGGAAGAAACACTTTATGCAGTGGATAACAAATACAGAAAAATGAAAAATACAATGAAAATCACGGGCATTGCCGGCACGGTGTTGCTTGGCTTTGCCGCACTTTCCAAGATCATGCACTGGCCCCTGGCCGGCATATTGCTGGTCACAGGTGCTTTTCTGCTGGTGGTATTTTTTATGCCTTCCTCCATGATGGTGCTCTGGAAAGAATCCAAAAGCAAAAAAAACCTGTTTCTCTTTGTTTCTGCTTTTTTGGCAGGCACGCTTTTCATCGTCGGGGTAATGTTTAAAATCCAGCATTGGCCGGGTTCAGGATTGATCATCAGCCTGGCCATTTTATCGGGAGGTCTGTTGTTCCTTCCTGCGATGCTAATGGACAAGGTCCGGAACGAGGAAGACGGCAGGAAGAAGCCGCTTTATTACCTTGGTTTTCTGGCTGCGTTTTTTTACCTGGCCTTTCTTTGGCAGAAGATCATGCACTGGCAATATTTCGGAACACTGGCTTATATTTTGTCGATCGCACTCTTCCTGGTAGTTATTCCCCTGTACGTATACCAGGAATGGAAAAGCGAAAAGAGTGTGGATGCGAAGTTCATTTTTTTAGTCATTGCCCTGGTGACTATCCTGTTGCCCTCCTCATTGATCAGTCTGAATCTTCAGCAGAACTACAATGACGGTTTTTTCACCCTGGCTGACAAGAGCCAGGAAACAATGGAATTTCAGAAAAAGGTCAATAAATCACTTTTCACATCTTTCGGAGATTCTGTGTCTTATACTGAAATGGTAAAAGTGCAAGAGAGTACTTCCAGGGTAATTCAAAAGATGGATGAGATCAAGTCGCGTTTGGTTGATCTTTCAGGTGGCACCAAAGAGGATTCCCGGACCGGAGGCAGCATAAATTATGGTATGCTGTTGAATCCGTTTGATCCGGTTTCGACACACACATTGCTGTCGCCCGGATCTGAAACCCGATCAGAACTGGACAGCCTGCTGACAGGTTACCTGAATGGGATGAAAAGCCTTACCGGATCACTGATTATCGATCCGGGTTTCCGCATAATGGCATTATTGCCCGGCAAACCGGTTGGCCAGGATGAAAGCACCCTGATTACAAGTTTGCATGCACTGAATTTGTTAGAAACTGCCATTCTTCAGGTTGAATCTGACAGCTACAGATGTCTTGCCCGAAATCATGAGAAATCAGAATAACCCCCTAAATCAAAAACAATGAAACAAAAAATATATATCCTGGGACTTGTTACCCTGTTGCTGATTTTCGCAGGTGTGTTCCTGAAGATTAACCACCTGGCAGGAGCCAGTGTTCTGATTTTCACGGGGATCTTCATACTCCTGTTCGTCTTTCTGCCACTGGCACTGTATAACAATTACCGGAAAGAAGGTAGCCGGGAAAGCTTGTTGCTGTATATCATCACCTGGATCACTGCTGTGGTTGTCCTTGGAGGCATGTTATTTAAGATCATGCACTGGCCCGGAGCCGGCATACTACTCATGCTGGCACTTCCTTTTCCGTTTGTTGTGTTCCTGCCGGTTTACCTGTATGTCACCTCGAAGATTAAAAACTACAGCATTTACAATACCGTGTTTGTGCTTTATCTTTTGGTGTACCTGGCTGTCTTTTCCTCACTGCTCGCACTGAATGTTTCCAGATTGAGAATTGATCAGAGCATGGTGTTTGCCAAATCTTATAAAACCATAACAGATTTTGCAAAAGGCGATCGGATGGTAACATCTGAAAATGCTCCCGGGCTAACTGATCTAAGTATTGAAGCAGCAGCCGGTCAGGCGCTTAAGTCAATAGAACATTGCAGGACTTTGATCACCATGAGTCTTCCTTCGGAAGAAGAGAATGTCCATGCGAAAGCCGTCTCGACGGGTATGCTGGACTCCCGGACGCTGGCAGCAAAAGTTTTGCTCAACGATGATGAAAACTCGCCTGCTGCAGAACTTGAACTGCAGTTAAGGAATTTTGTAAAGGCGCTTCGGGATGCCACCGGGGATGAAGAAATGTCAGAACATGCGAACAGCATACTGTTGTTAAATACGGAAAACAATCCGGAAAAAAACTGGGGACAACTGAGGTTTGAAAGCACCTATCTCAGTTGGGCGCTCATTTATCTCGAATCGCTGGAGGCAAACATATATCTTCTAAAGCAAGCAGTTGAAAGTTGATTTCCGGATACTAAAAAACTTTTAGGTTTGACTTGGGGAGAATATTTTTTTCCCGATATTTGATAGAGACGTCAGGAAAAATATTGAATCTGACGCTTTAATCCATTCTAAATCTATCAAAATGAAAAAGTTGAACCTTCCCGGGAAGCTTGCATTACTCTTTTTATCACTTGTGCTGATCGATTCCTGTGCAGTGAATCCGGTGACCGGTAAAAAGCAGTTCATGCTGATGTCTGAAGAACAGGAAGTGCAGCTTGGACTCTCTTATGATCCCCAGGTTATTGCTACCTTTGGTGAGTATAAAAGTGACAATATCCTGAATTTCGTTCAGACAAAAGCCACAGAAATGGGGAAAATCTCTCATCGTCCCAATATCGAGTATCATGTAAAAATCCTGGATTCTCCTGTGGTCAACGCTTTTGCTGTTCCGGGAGGATATATCTACCTGACCCGTGGAATTCTCGCCCAGCTGAATAACGAGGCCGAGCTGATGGGTGTGCTCGCACATGAAATGGGTCATATTACAGCCCGGCACTCCATCAGCCAGCAAAGTAAACAGCAGCTTGGTCAGCTGTTGCTGATAGGTGGAATGATCGCAGCTCCCAAATACGCCCAATATGCTGAATATGCCATGCAGGGGATGCAGTTGTTGTTCCTGAAATTCAGCCGTGATGATGAACGACAGGCGGATGATCTGGGAGTTGCATACTCCTCACTGATCGGATACGATGCCCACAAAATGGCTGATTTCTTTCAGGTACTGAATAAAATGAGCATGGCTGACGGCCAATCAGGAGTCCCGACCTTCCTGTCCACGCATCCTGATCCGGGTGATCGTTATAATGCGGTGAACCAGGCTGCGTCAGCCTGGCAGGACAGCCTAAAATTAGCATCCTATAAGGTAAATAGTGACAGTTATCTGAAAATGATTGATGGTGTCATATATGGTGAGGACCCAAGGCAAGGTTATGTGGAAGGCAATACCTTCTATCACCCTGAACTTAAGTTCAAATTTGCGTTTCCGGCCGGCTGGGATCTCGAAAATTCACCCGCTCAGGTTAACATGGCCCCACAGGATGATAAATCACTGGTTGTTTTTACACTGGCTTCAGGAAAAACACTGGATGAAGCGGCAAGCAACACAATTAAGCAGCTGGAACTTACTCTGGAAAGCAGCAATCTGACCACCATCAACAGTTTACCTGCCCGGGTGGTGCATTCCAAACAAGTCCTGGAGGACCCGTCGACGGGCACAAAACAAACCAACCGGGTGCTTTCCTATTTTATTCAGGCAGATAATCTGTTTTATGTTTTTCATGGGATAACCGCAGATGCTGATTACGGCACTTACAGCAACACATTTGCATCCATCATGGGAAGCTTTTCCAGGCTGACCGATGCTTCTAAATTGAATGCGAAGCCTCAGAAGATCCTTGTCAAAAAGGTTCAGCGTACCGGTACACTTAATGATGCTTTTACTTTTTACGGCGTTAAACAGGATAAAAGGGCTGAATTGGCTTTACTTAACAATCTGGAACTTACGGACAGGGTTCAGGCAGGCAAGCTGATTAAAATTATCGGACAGTAGTAAAAAGTATAGTTACTTGAAGTCTGTTACGTATTACCCTTACGTGCAGCCTGTATTTTTGTGTTAAAAATCTTTATGAGGTGAGAAGGTGCAATTTATTCCACTAAATTGGGATGGAGATCATTTTGTAATTCCATTAAAGAAACAGCTATGAATATATTCAGCAAAGATGGACGCCTGTTAATGCCACTTGCCGAGAGAAAAGCCACTTCGCGCAAGGTAGAGGAAAAGATCCGCTATATTATTGATCATGCCTATTGTCCGAACGGCTGCAGTATTATTGATGCAAAACATAAAATCAATGGTTTTCCCGGTTTGCGTATTAAATACAAAAGAGCTGCCATGGAAGGGGAGTTTGTAATTTCTGCCATAGAAGGGGATTTCGATAAAATAATCCTTTCAGGTGAATTAAAGGAAGGAGAGAAGGATGAGCTTTTTTGTCCGCATTGCGGTGAAATGTTTAAAAAGCTTGTCAACTGCAATTGCAAACCCGGTGCCGATATGGTGGTAATCGGACTGACCCCTGAACTGGATTTTAATGAAGCGATTACTTTCTGCAATGTAACAGGCTGCAATAACGGTACTTTCATCAAATCAGGTGATGTTATCAGGCATGTAAGGCTAATCGGTTCCTTTTGATCTGTGAAGGCATTACCAGTCAGTCCGGCTTGTTGGTACGATGTATTAAAGATTAAATCCCATGGCATCTCCACGGGCAATAACCGGGCCTCCCATTTGTTGCTTTTTGCCGAACTCGACGGGCTCATCTGCAGCGGTGTAACAAAGGGCAGGGATTCAACATATGCTTTGTTGGATGAGAGGGTACCTCCGGCCGAAAAATTAGTCAGAGCAGAAGCGCTGGCCCTGCTTGCCCGAAAGTACTTTTCAAGTCATGGCCCGGCAACATTGCAGGATTTCATATGGTGGTCAGGTCTGCCAGTTGGTGATGCCCGCCATGCGTTGGAAATGATAAAATCTGATTTTGTCTCTGAAAAAGCAGGGGAGGCTGTCTTATGGATTCCTGCTTCCTTGCCCAAACCAATACCTGATAAGCCAGCTGCATTTTTATTGCCTGCCTACGATGAATTCATCATCAGTTACAGGGACAGAAGTGCGACACTTTCAGGGAAAAACACTGGCAAAGCTGTTTCCAGCAACGGTATTTTTCGTCCGGTGATAGTGGTCAATGGTCAGGTGGCATGCTTGTGGAGCAGGTCCTATGAAAAAAGCCAGGTAAAGGTGGAAACGCAATTCTTCAAAAAACCTGATAATCAAACCAGGGCGCTAGTTGATTCTGCGATTCAGTCTTACAGTTCTTTTTATACTAAGGAGCCATCCTGAAGATGTACAAAATTTTAATCCGGTTTAGTCGTTTATAATAAGAAGAATCTTACAAAACCTGAAATGAGGCCTTTTCTTTTAAAATGCCGGATGCTGACTGTAACCTGGGTTATTTTAATCACAGGTATGGCAGTTGCAACAATAAGTACAGGCTGTGAAGCTGATAAGGATAATCCCTATTCCGAGTTTCAAAATCCGTTGGCCAATCCCGAAGACGGACCGCCCGCCGGAAATCCTGACGGTGATTCTCCGGTTCCCCTGGAAGCCGGACCGGAAGATATTTCTGTTCCGGATCATATTATCGGGGACGGCACGCCTGAAAGCTGCAATTGTGATGCTTTTATTGAAGCAGTGGCACAGGGCGGGAAGATCGTTTTCAACTGCGGCCCCGATCCGGTTACCATAACACTTGACAGACCTGCCAAGGTTTTCAATGATGCCAATCCCGATATCGTGATTGACGGGAATGGCCTGGTCACCCTCAGCGGGGGTGGAAGGACCCGGATACTCTATATGAATACATGTGACCCCGATCAGCACTGGACGACTTCACATTGCCAGGACCAGGATCATCCGCGGCTTACTGTTCAGAACCTGACTTTTGCTGACGGCAATTCGCGAAGCGAGGATGAATATGACGGCGGAGGTGCGATCTGGATCAGGGGAGGCCGCTTCAAAGTCGTAAACTGCCGCTTTTTCAACAATACCTGTGACAGCCTGGGTCCTGATGTGGGAGGTGCAGCCGTCCGTGTTTTCAGTCAACACAACAATCAGCCGGTTTACATTGTGAACAGCACCTTTGGAGGAGCCGAGGGATATGGCAATTTTGGTTCAAACGGTGGCGGGATAAGCAGCATCGAGGTATCATGGACCATCATTAACTGCCTGTTTTCACACAACCGCGCAATAGGAAACGGAGCCAATCCGGCACAGTCAGGAACTCCCGGCGGAGGCAGCGGCGGAGCCATTTATAACGATGGCAACACCATGACGCTGACCATTCTGGGAACACTCATTGAGCATAATAAAGTGAACGCTCATGGTTCGGCAATATTCTTTGTGACCAATGACCATTCGGGAGATATTCGCATCGACAATTCAATGATCCGGAACAACACCGGCGGTTCATGGTATCCTTCCTATCCAGGAATATCCATGCACAGTGACACACGATGCGTGATCACCAATTCATTGATTGAATAAGGCCTGGCGGGCCTACCAAAAAACCTAAGTAATTAATTTGTACTTTTAGAGGCAGAAAACCGCCATTATTCCATGAAAAAGTACCTTAACGGGAGCTTTGATCCTACCACGCTGGTTGACTTTTATGATGAATGGCCCATCTGGTCGGCTCCCTTCGGCTTAAAACTGCTTGATAAAATTGTATATAAACCCGGCATCACTGCCCTTGATATCGGATTCGGGGCAGGTTTCCCTTTGATTGAACTGGCCCAGCGACTTGGTGAAAGTTCAACTGTCCATGGCATTGATCCCTGGCAGGATGCTATCAGAAGGGTTCAGAAGAAGATCAGCTATTTTGGTATTTCCAATATCAAAATTATGGAAGGGCACGCCGAATCCATCCCACTTGAAGACCATTCGGTTGATCTGATCGTCAGCAACAACGGGATTAACAATGTAAGGGATATGGGTAAGTTTTTTTCCGAATGTTCGAGGATTATCAGAACAGGCGGACAATTTGTCCAAACCCTGAACCTGGATAAAAGCATGGTTGAATTCTATTCGGAATTGGAAGCTGTTTTGGCTGAAATGCGTTTGAACCGGGAAATCGATCTGATGCGGCAGCATATCTATGAAAAGAGGAGACCTCTTGACGAGATCATATCCATGATGCGAAGGAATAATATTATTCTTAAGGATCTGGAGCATGATCAGTTTTGTTATAAATTCACGAATGGAAGCGCTATGCTGAATCATTACTTTATCAGGCTGGCCTTCATGGATTCATGGAAAAAGCTACTGCCTGCGGATAAGATCGAATCGGTATTTGAACAGGTGGAATTGCGTCTAAATGAACAGTCCCGTTTGCTGGGAGGTATGAAACTCAGCATTCCTTTTGCGCTGATCAATGCAATAAAAAGATAACAAAAGCCTTATGCATCTAAACATTGATTTGAAATACGGGCATGAATTTATACCCTTTACCCTGCCCTCCGGGGCAGTGCTGACCGAATTCCGGGAACCCGAATACGATATCAGTAAGGAAGTTTTTACCGGGGATCTATTTCGATTCCTGCCCGAAGACGCTGCGAAATACCAGCGTGTAGCAATTGTGGTGTCAGATAAGACCCGTTTATGTGGTTATCCGGAGTTCCTGCCCTGGTTAACCGAAGCATTAATCCGGCATGGCGCCGCCCAGGAAAATATTAGTTTTTATATTGCCTATGGCACGCATCCACGACAAACAGAAGAGGAAAGTCTGAGCAGTTATGGCGAAATTTACAAGGAATTTCGTTTTGTTCATCATGACTGCAGGGATGAGGCTGCCTTTCAATTTCTCGGAACCACCAGTCGAGGTACCCCAGTTATGGCAAGGAGTGATTTACTCGGCAGCACGTTGTTGATCACTTTTGGCAGCATTTCGCACCATTATTTCGCCGGATACGGTGGGGGAAGAAAACTACTCTTTCCGGGACTAGGATCACGGGATGCCATTTATCAAAACCATGGACTCTTCCTTGACAGGTCAAACCGTTCGCTCGCTGCCGGATGTCAGCCTGGCAGTCTTGAGGGGAATCCGCTTGCTGAAGATCTGAAAGAGATCGATGCCTGGCTTCCTCCCAGAATTTCTGTTCACGGCATTATGAATGCATCGGGGAAAGTATGCCGGATGATCGTCGGGGGCACCTATGATGATTTTGTGGCTGCATGCAGGGTACATGACAGTTATTACAGGTATGTCCCTGGGGAGTTTTACGACCTGGTGATCGCCTCAAGCGGAGGATATCCGAAAGACATTAATTTCATTCAGGCACATAAGTCGGTTCATCATGCTGCAGCGTTTGTCAGGGATGGAGGTCAGCTGGTAATCCTGTCGGAATGCATCGATAAAATCGCTTCGGATTATTTTATGAAATATCTTGAAGCGGGGGGCTTTGAGGAGGCATACGACATGTTGGAGAAGAAATACGAAGGGAATGGAGGCACTGCTTTGTCCATGATGTTAAAAACACAACGCATCCGCATTCACATGCTAACCTCGCTCGATATGGCAACATGTAGAACTTTGGGGGTCGGCAAAGTCACAAAGGAGGATGTGCAACGGATTATTGATGCTGAAAAAGGAAGTATGGCGGTGATACGAAATGCGAGTATGCTGGTGAGGTAGGAGCAGCCTCAGTAAACGGTAAAAAGTGAACGGTAAACAGTGTTCGGGCAGATATAATTGTTATTTTTATTGAAGAATTTCTTTACAAACAAAAAACAATCCTGATATTATGAAAATCGCACTCAGAAAAATCCCATATGCAGTTTTCCTGCTGCTTTTCCTGTTCAGTGCCTGTAAAAAAGCACCGGAAATTAAACAAACAACCTCTCTTCCGCGCAGTATCCCTGAAGCTGAAGGAGTATCATCAGAGGGTATAATTGCTTTTCTGGAAGCGGCAGCTGCAAGCCGGAACGAATTCCATAGCTTTATGTTCCTGCGTCACGGGAAAGTTATTGCTGAGGGTTGGTGGAATCCTTACCGGCCTGATCTTAAACATACGCTCTATTCTACCAGTAAGAGTTTTACATCTACGGCTGTGGGTTTTGCAGTTAGCGAGAAACTTCTTACTGTAAATGACAAGGTCATTTCATTTTTTCCGGAAGATCTCCCTGATACCATTGATCCGTACCTTGCAGATCTGACGGTTAAAGACCTGCTTATGATGTCAGCAGGTCAGGATCCCGATCCCACTTCAAGGATCGTGACAAGTGACAGCAACTGGGTAAAGGTATTCCTTTCAACTCCGATTGTCAATGACCCGGGTACCAAATTCCTGTACAATTCCATGGCAACTTACATGTTATCCGCCATTGTGCAAAAAATTACCGGGGAAAAGGTGATTGACTACCTTACGCCCAGGTTGTTTGAGCCCCTGGCCATTGAGGGAATGGATTGGGAAGTCGACCCGGTGGGTATCAATACGGGAGGATGGGGCCTGAGGGTGAAGACAGAAGATATGGCCAAATTCGGACAGCTGTTCCTGCAGAAAGGAATGTGGAACGGGAAGCAGATCCTTCCTGTGACCTGGATTGAAGAAGCCACCGGTTTTAAAATTGACAATGCGCCGGGTGCCTCTCAATCGGTAAAAGACAGCAGTGAATGGGCACAAGGGTATTGTTATCAGTTCTGGCGCTGTCGTTATAATGCCTTTAGGGCTGACGGTGCCTTTGGACAGTATATCATTGTTATGCCTGATCAGGATGCTGTGATTGCCATCCAGGCAGAAACACCCGATATGCAGGATGAGATAAATCTGGTATGGAAATATTTGCTGCCTGCAATACGCGATATCAATCCGGCAATAAATTCAGCCATGACAGAGAGCCTGCAAGAAAAACTGAAAACTCTGGCTCTTCCTCTTCCTGCGAAAGGTGCTGATTCTCCTGCAATATCAGAGATATCAGGAAAAACCTTTATACTAAAACCCAATGACACCGGGATGGAGTCCCTGAATATCAATTTTGCGGTGGATAGATGCAGTGTAACCCTGAAGGAGGGAGGAAAGGATTACGAAATGAATTTCGGTGCGGGCAAATGGATCGAAGGGGAAACAACCAGAACAGGTCCCAATCTGTTAAAAGGGGCAAAAGCCCACAATGTTGGACTTCCGCCTGAAAAAATCGCAGGCTGCTACAGCTGGAAAGATGACAACACGCTGGAATTAATATTACGCTATATTGAAAGTCCTCACTCGGAAAAAATCATCTGTAAGTTTAACAGGAATAAAATATCAGTAGAATATCAACCCAGTATGGCATTTGGCGAGGCGCAGCCGGTGATTGCCGGAGAAATGGGGAGATAACAGCAGCAGCAGCGGCAGCGGCAGTGTAGGGACAGGTCTTGACCTGTCCTAAAGCATTAATTCGTGGGAGACAAAAACCTTTCATTATTTTTGTTGTTACTATGTGAATATAAAATACAATGAAGACTATATTATTATTGGGTGCTACCGGAAGAACCGGTTTACGGGTTTTGGATTATGCCCTGTCAAAGGGATATCATATCAGGGCGCTGGTCCGGGATCCTTCGAAATTCGTACAGATACCAGACAACCTCCAGCTGATACAGGGTACTCCTGTCAGCATTAACGATGTGAGAAAGGCTGCCGCAGGATGTGATGCCGTTTTAAGTTCATTGAACAATCCCCGGAAATCGGAGAGCCTCTGGGCGAAACCAATAAATTCCCCGACGTTGATGACAGACAGCATTCATAATACTGTGATGGTGATGCATGAAATGGGTATCCGGCGAATCATCGTACAAACCGGAGCCGGAGCCGGAGATTCATTTGCAGGGATGCCTTTGTTTATGAAAGGACTGATAAGGTTTACGGGCCTGAAGTATGTGTATGCCGATCATGACGGTCAGGAAAAGGTGTTGAAGGAGTCAGATCTCGACTGGACCATTGTACGCCCGGTTGGATTGACTGACAAGGATGAAGTAAAGGAATTAGCCATAGCCAAAGGTGATAAACACACATCATTTGTCAGCAGAAAAGCAGTCGCCAAATTCATGGTTGATTGTCTTGAAAACTCCGAATACATCAGGAAAGCACCTATCATTTCAGAGAAAAAGCAATAGTCATGCCTATTTCATCACTTAATTACCTATTCACCTATTCACCTATTCACCTAATCCCCTAATCACCTAATCACTTCCCAATGAATCTCTTTCGTTTTCTCATCATTCTTTCCGTTTTTATCGTTCTGAACAGTTACCTTTTCATTCGTGGCTGGCAGGCACTGCCTGACCGGACATGGATTCATATGATATATGCTTTCGTTTTCCTTACAGCATCCCTGTCTGTTTTTCTCGCTATTTTCCTTGGAAACAGGTTGCCGGCATGGCTGACTATGGTTTTTGAGCAAGCCGGCGGGTATTTTATGATCCTGTTCATTTTCATGCTGACAGCCGCTTTGCTGGGGGATATGCTTCGAATGGCCCATCATTACTTCAGGATTTTTCCGGAATGGGTGGTTACCCACTATTCATTGGCCAAGCTTATATATTTTGGTATGGTGCTGGCAGCATTAACTGCTCTGTCGCTCATTGGATTTGCCCGGTTTTCCAATCCCAGCGTGGTTCAGTTGAATCTCGAATCCGGAAAGAATTCAGGGCAGTCCGGAGATTTTATCCTGATAGCTGCCAGCGATATTCACCTGGGTAACGTTGTCAGAAAAGGAAGGCTGGTTAAATGGGTGGAGCTCATCAATGAACAGAAACCTGATCTCATTCTGCTGGTCGGGGATATTATTGATCATAGCTACCAGGCTGTGGTAACCCAGGAAATGGATAAAGAGCTTCTCAAGCTGAAAGCCACCTATGGTGTTTATGCAGTGCCGGGGAACCACGATTACTATGCAGGGATCGACCGTGCGCTGGATTTCCTGAAAAGGTCCGGCATTCAGGTATTACGTGACACAGCGATAACTGTCGGTAACCGGCTGGTACTCATCGGCCGGGATGATCTAACGAATAAGAACCGTAAGCCTCTGCATGCAATTTTAAGCGGAATGCAATCGGATCTGCCGAAGATAGTACTTGATCACCAGCCCTTGAGTATTAAAGAATCTATTGATAACCACATTGATTTTCACCTGTCGGGGCATACCCATGACGGACAGATCTTCCCCTTTAATAAATTCGTTTCCTTAATCTACGAGCAGGGATACGGATACAGGCGGGCGGGCAATACGCACGCTTATGTATCATCGGGCCTGGGATTGTGGGGGGCTCCCATCAGGCTGGGAACCAGGTCTGAAATCGTCAGGATTAATTTGAGGGACACAGAAAATAATTAGCCGGGTTTTCTGTAAGATATTCTATATTTGTCAGTATGAATAAGCTGTCCTGTAAAATCGGATACTGGGCTTCTTTATCGATTGCCTTTATCTTTATTATCTGGTTATTAAGTTATATAGCAATTTCCCTCACATCTCCGCAGTTTTACTGGATCAATTACGCGGATTATCTCCAGTATGTTAAGAACAACAACCAGTTCTTTCAAGACCTGGCCAGATTTCTCATGCTGTTGTTCGGGCCTTTGTTTGTTGTTTTTATAAATAGTTTTTATGAGCTCGTTCCTCCCGGGAAGAAGGTTCTGGTAAGACTGGGCATTTTCTTCAGCCTTGCATTTGCCATCCTGTCAAGCCTTCATTATTTCGTTCAGCTAAGTATGGTGCGAATGAATATCTTGCGGGGAGCTACTGAAGGATTGGAGCATTTTGTGCAAGCAAATCCGTATTCCTTATCCACATCAATTGACATGCTGGCCTGGACCTTGTTTCTTGGCATTTCATCCGTATTCATGGCTCCGGCATTTAGTGGTGACAGAATACAGCTTGTGATCAGGTATGCCTTTATGGGAAATGCGATTTCATGTCTGATGGCTGGAATCGGGTACATGTTCAAAATTGACATCATGACCTTTTTCTTCATTAACATCGGAGTTGGCGGAGCCTTGCTTACCATTACGATAGCCTCCTCCATGCTTTTTAAAAATCTTGGCGGACTTCAATTTGATTAAGAACCTGACAGCCTTATGAAATTTGTTTTTCTGACCTTACTGCTTTGTGCATCATTTTTAATGGCATTTTCCCAGGATTCCACGTCTGTTTCTGATACACTCCGTAAGGATGCTCTCAATGTTTACATGGATGCCAGCGATTATATCCGAAAGGAGATCCCTTATATCAACTATGTCAGGGATCTTAAGGATGCCGCGGTATACATTATATCAACTTACCAGAAGGCAGGGTCTGGAGGCTGGGAATATACCTACTTCCTGGTCGGACAACATGAGTATGCCGGCATGAAGGACACTGTTTCCTTTGTCGCCCCGCCTGATGAAACCACCGAAGGAATAAGGGCTAAAGAGGTAGAAATCCTCAAAATAGGTCTTATGCGGTATGTTGCCAAAACTCCGCTGTCAAAGTACATTAAGATTACATTCACCGAGCCGTTATCCGAAACTGTATCCACTGATAAATGGAATAGCTGGGTCTTCAAGACTTCATTAAACGGATATTTCGACGGGCAGAAGTCCTATAAATCAAAATACATAAATCTAAGTGCTTCGGCCAACAGAGTTACAGAGGACCTGAAAGTCAACCTGAACGTGAATTACAGTTATAGCAAGGACAAGTTTGAAATCGGGGATGAAACGGTGTCAAGCGACAACAATTCCAAATCATTCAATGCTTTGGTTGTTAAAAGCATTTCTGATCACTGGTCTTATGGCGGATCGCTCTACCTGGGTTCTTCGAGCTACAGTAATCTGGAAATCTCATTAAGGGCTATGCCGGGAATTGAATATGACCTGTTCCCCTATTCTGAATCCACCCGAAGACAGTTTCGTTTGTTATACAAAGCCGGCTTCAATCATGTTCAGTATCTGGATACCACCATTTACAACAAGACCCAGGATAATTTATGGCTTCATTCTTTTTCTGCTGCCTATGAAGTCGTTCAGAAATGGGGATCCATTGATATAAACCTGGAATATGAAAACTATCTTCATGATTTCTCTAAAAACAGTGTCTCATTGGATGGTTATGTGAGCCTGAGAATAGCCAAGGGATTATCTGTAAGTTTATCCGGCGGTATCTCAATTTTGCACAATCAGATCGGTCTGGTTAAAGGAGGCGCAACTGCGGAAGAAATTCTACTCCGAAGAAAGGAACTGGAAACCCAATATGAGTATTATACAAGTTTCGGGCTTTCCTATACTTTCGGATCAATTTACAACAACGTGGTAAATCCACGCTTTGGAAGCAGCAGTGGAGGCGGGGTATATATGTTTTATTAAGGCATTAAGACGGGTAAACCTGTGACTCAATAGAGACGCGATTGATGGTGTCTCTGCAATTTTTTTGGCAGCATAATAATTATATTTGTTTTATGAAAACTGCATATTGCGGTCTCATTTGTGACAGTTGCCTGATACATAAGGCGACATTGGAACAGAATAAGGCACTGCAAATGAAGATGCGGTCAGAGATTGCTGAAAAATGTAACAAATTGTACGGAACAACTCTGCAGGCCGGTGATATAAATAACTGCGACGGTTGCAGGGCAGACAGCGGAGAACTTTTTTCGGGTTGCCTGAATTGCGGGATCAGGAAATGTGCTATGACAAGAAGCATTGAAAATTGCGCCTGCTGCAATGATTATGTTTGCGATATACTTGAAAAGCACTTTTTACTTGATCCGGAGGTAAGGAAACGCCTGGAAGAAATACGGCCACAGATTTAATTCTTACCTGAAGTTGACTATTACGATCATAAAGTAAATGAAAACAATTGACAAAACCCTGGTAGCTCCGTGCGGCATGATTTGCTGGACTTGTCTGGCTTATTTGCGTGACAAGAACCGTTGCAATGGTTGCGGAAGCACGGATGTAAATAATTGGAAATCAACTTCAAACTGCTCGATCAGGAATTGCAGCTTACTGGCAGATACCGAATCCAAATTTTGCTACGACTGTGAGAAATTTCCCTGCAGGAGGTTGAAAGATCTGGATAAGCGGTACAGGACCAAATATCACACAAGTTTTGTGGAGAACCTGGTTAGCATTAAAAATAACGGATTGGAAGCATTTATTAATCAGGAATATGCAAAATGGAAGTGCCCTGAATGTGGTGGAACCATTTGCATACACAGGGGATTTTGCCTGAATTGCCAGGCAAAGGAAAAGTCTTCCCGAGTCAGACCGCTTAAAAGACATACATGAACAACAATCAGCAACTCGAAAAAGAGTATAGATCCCGTATCAACAAAGCATTTGATTACATTGAATCCAATATCGACAAGCAATTCACACTGGAAGAACTTGCTTCGGTGGCCAATTTCTCACGGTTCCATTTCCACCGGATTTTTCAGTCGATGGTGGGAGAAACGCCATTTCAGTTTATATTGCGTGTAAGACTCGAAAAAGCTGCTTCCATAATTGCTGCTAACCAAAAAGAAAGTATAACGGGAATAGCTTTAAGATGTGGTTTTACTGATGTATCAGTGTTTTCAAGGAACTTTAAATCCTTTTTTAGAAAATCTGCCTCCCATTGGCGCAAGGAAAAACAAACGAATAGCAATTACAGTCAACTCCATAGCAAAAATCAGCAAAGCTTTGATGAACCCTTCATGTACTTTTGTCCTCATACCAAAACTATAAAATGGAGGACAAACATGAAACTGAACAAGAGTGTTGAAGTCAGAGAACTTCCGAAAATGACAGTGGCATACGTCAGGTACACAGGACCTTATAAGGGAAATAACACATTATTTGAGGGTCTTTGGAACAGGCTATTTACATGGGCAGGGCCGCGCGGTTTGTTGCAACAGCCTGATATGAAGACGCTGGTCATTTATCATGATGACCCGAATATTACTTCGGAGGATAAGTTAAGATTGAGTGTATGCATCACGGTGCCACCCGACACCAAGGTCGACGGGGATATCGGTAAAATGGAAGTTGAACAGGGAAAATACGTCATCGCCCGGTTTAATATCAGGGTCACTGAATTTCAGCAGGCGTGGGACTGGGTTTACGGGAAATGGCTTCCGGCAAGCGGATATCAACCAGCCGATGGCCCTTGTTTTGAAATGTACCCCGAACCCATGAAGGCTGATATATTCACAGTCGATATTTGTTTGCCGGTAATACCATTGTAATACTCCGGAGATATGTTGTATGAGAGACGCATGGCAATGCGTCTCTACAAAAATCAAACCATGAAACTAGAATGGAAAAAAAGTGAAAAGGCGATATATCTGCCGGGCACACAGCCTGAAATCATTACCCTGCCGGCTTATAAATTCTTTGTGAT
This sequence comes from Bacteroidales bacterium, assembly GCA_041737175.1. Classification (GTDB taxonomy): domain Bacteria; phylum Bacteroidota; class Bacteroidia; order Bacteroidales; family UBA10428; genus UBA5072. The sequence continues at coordinate 271,560 of JBGSSF010000023.1, read as the reverse complement.
AGCAGGGGAGGGTAATCCCAACGATGATTTTTTCGGCAGCTATATTGAAGCATTGTATGCCCTTTCCTATGCCGTTAAAATGTCACCCAGATCAGGTTTGGCGCCTGAGGGTTACCATGATTACGCAGTATATCCATTGGAAGGGGTGTGGGACCTTACCGAAGATGCAAAAAAGATTTATACCGGAACTCTCAATAAGAATGATCTGGTATTCAATCTGATGATCAGGCAGCCCGATTTCGTGAGTGAAGGATATGCCTTAACGACCATTGAGAAGACATTGAAAAAGAAACCGAATAGACTGCTGGAAAAAGTAAAATTCGTCGTTATTGAAGAGGGTGAATGTATTCAGATGATGCACCTGGGCAGTTTTGACGCCGAACCGGAAAGTTTTGCGAAAATGGAAGAGTTTTGCAGAGATCGTAATCTTGTAAGAATCAGCCGGCAACACCGGGAAATTTATTTGTCGGATGCAAGAAAAGTCAGCCCGGATAAAATGAGGACGGTATTGAGGTTTGGAGTCAAAGGGTGATCTTCTTGGGGAATAGATATTCTGTACAATCATTTCCAAACTGCTGTAACCGCTCTGCGGTAGGCATATATTGATGAATTGTATAAGAATTGCCCGGAAGCATACGGTATTACCAGTACCACACTATAATATTTTCTTCTTCCGGCGATTTGACAATGGCAGAATCCGATTTTTATCCTATTTTTAATCAAGCATTGACAAATCAAAATCCTATCAAAATGAATCGCCGTAAATTTTTCAATACAACTGCTCTTGCCGCTTCAGCAATTGCCCTGTCCGGGAAAGATATTTTTGCCGTGAGTGCTTCACAGCCGGTGAAAAACAAGCTGCCGCTTTGGAAGGGCTTTAATTTGCTCGACTATTTCTCCCCTTACCCGGGCAGAGAGGACGATCCTAACAGAACCACGGAGGATGATTTTCGCTGGATGGCTGACTGGGGATTTACTTTTGTGAGATTACCAATGGCTTATCCGCGTTTCCTGACCATTGACAGGACGAAACCCATTTCCAAAGGCGATGTGTATAATCTTGATCCGGAGGCAATTGAAGAAGTTGAAAAACTTGTATTTCTGGCTAACAAGTACAGACTACATATAAGCCTTAACCTTCACCGGGCACCTGGCTATTGCATTAATGCAGGGTTCAACGAACCCTTTAATTTATGGAAGGACAGGGAGGCCCAGGATGCTTTTAATTATCACTGGGGGATGTGGGCGGAGCGATTCAAAAATGTATCGAATGATAAAATAAGCTTTGATCTCCTCAATGAGCCGGCCTTCCGGGAGGATATGAATGATCAGTTCTCTAAAAGCAGCGCACTTCCCGGCGAACTATACAAAACTGTGGCAAAAGGGGCAGTTGATGCCATCAGGAATGCCAATCCCGACCATTTGATTATTGCCGATGGCAACAATGTGGGTAATGCCGTTACACCTGAACTGATTGATCTGGGCCTGTCTCAAAGCTGCCGGGGATATTATCCCCATTATATTTCACACTACCAGGCCAGTTGGGTTTGGAAGGATCCTTCGCAAGCTCCGGTTCCTGTGTGGCCCGGCACGATTGACGGTAAAAATTTCAGTCGCGAAAGCCTTGAGGAATATTATAAACCCTGGATCGAACTATTGGGCAAAGGAGTCGGGGTTCACTGCGGTGAATGCGGCTGCTGGAAAAAAACTCCACATACTGTTTTCCTGGCATGGTTTGGTGATGTGACCGATATCCTGGGCAAAAACGGAATAGGTTATGCCCTGTGGAATTTCAGGGGTGATTTTGGCATTCTGGATTCCGGTCGTGAGGATGTTGAATATGAGGATTGGTACGGTCATAAACTCGACAAGAAATTGTTGGAACTGATCAGGACGAATTAATACCGTGTAATCTGTAGATTAACCAAAAAAATCATATCCCGATGAAACAGGTATTAAAGTACGCGGGTTACATATTGCTGCTCTTTCTGGTTGGTTTCCTTTTCTGGAGATTCTGGTATATCCTTGTATGGATACTGATAGCAGCTGTATTATCCTTTATAGGGCTGCCACTGGTGAAATTTTTTGACGGCCTGCATATCAGAAAGCTTAGAATTCCTCATACAATAAGCACCCTGCTTGCTCTGTTGATCATAGTATCTGTGTTTTTAGGTATCCTTGCCATATTTGTACCGCTTATTATCAGCGAGGCAGAAACCATTTCCCGTATTGATGTGAACCGGCTGGCAGAAAACCTGCAGGGTCCGATACAATGGATCGAGGATAAGATGCATGAATTTGGCGCATTGCCCGAAGGTCAAACGCTTCAGGAGTTTATCGTTAACAGGATTAAATCCATGATAAACCTGGGCAATGTAACCAACCTGCTCAACAATTTCATCGGTACAGCAGGAAATTTGTTTGTTGGAGTGTTTTCCATCCTGTTTATATCCTTCTTCTTCCTGAAAGATGAAAACATGTTCATGGAAGGTCTGTTACTGGTTGTTCCCGTCAAACATCACCAGTCAACCCGTGAAGTGGTTGCAGACTCAAAAAATCTGCTTCGGCGATACTTTATCGGCGTTATTCTTGAAGTACTTGGCGTAATGTCACTCATAGCTCTCGGCCTATGGATCTTTGGAGTGGAAAATGCCTTGCTGATCGGCTTCTTCGGTGGTATCATGAATATCATTCCCTATCTGGGGCCCATTATTGGAGCACTTATCGCCATGACACTGGGTATGACCACTACGCTGGCCTCGGGTGTTTATGCCGACCTGCTGCCGGTATTCCTCAAGATGTCAGGGGTATTGCTGGTGACCAATTTTCTTGATAACAACATCCTGGTCCCCATGATTTATTCAAAGAGTGTTAAATCACATCCCCTCGAAATATTTTTGATCATCATCATGGGTGGTAGCCTGGCGGGCTTATTGGGCATGCTGCTGGCGGTTCCCGTTTATACCGTGCTCAGAGTGATTGCCAGGGAATTCTTTCAGCAGTTCAGAATTGTGAAAAAGCTCACTGATAGCATGGAACAGGACGACTCAGTTGGTTAGAGCATTAATACCTTTGGCCTTAAGCCTTAATCCCTTTGGCCTGTTATAACCCGCAGGCCAATACCCCTTTCCAGTAACCGATTGATTCAGCGATACCGGCAACGGGATCTTTCATGTCCTTCTCAAATTCAAGACTGCATTTCCCGCTGTATTTTATTTTTCGGAGCATTGAAACGACTGCCGGAATATCAATGATTCCCCTTCCCATCTCAACTGTCTTCCCTTCTTTGGAGGCTTTGTCAACATCCTTGATGTGCACATCATAAATACGACTGCTGAATTTCTTAATATCTCCGGCGGGATCCTGTCCATCTCTTGTAGTATGCCCTATATCAATGCAAATCCCGATCCGGGCATCGAGGTCCTTGATATGGTTCCAGATATCAGTGGCGTTGGGGAAAAGCGGATTATCAGGACCGTGGTTATGAATGGCCAGGCGTATATCGTAGGATTTGATCTTTTTCTCAACCAGTGCAAGAATTTCGTAGTTGGGAGCGCCCACGATCATCTGAACCCCCGCCATTCTGGCATACTCAAAAATCAGATCAACCTCTTCAGGTGTTTTCATATAAATTACACCGAGGGCATAAACATGGATCCCTGCGTTTTTAAATTTCTGCAGCACTTCGTTTATTTGTTCCTGGGTACTGTTATAAGGAAGGTGAAAATCCTTCAGGGAAATGTTGGATACCCCGGTTCTTTTCATCATTTCAATGGTCTGATCCACGGTAAACTCCCTGAAAGTATACCCGGCCATTCCCAGGGCGAAAGCATCCCGGGTTTTTACTGTTGGTGTAATCAGATTTTCACGGCCATAAACACCGGTCACTCCTGCTGCCAGGATTCCGGTGCCTGCTGTTTTAATGAACTGACGGCGTGATTTCATATGCTGTATTTGTATGCAAACAAATATAGTGAATCCTTAAATTACATAGTCAGGTATCAGTTTAATTTGCCGGTTTCTGGGTAGCCATCCTTACAGGTTAGTTTGCGCCGAAACGATAAAAAATACTTAAAGCATAGTAAGATTGCCATTATCAGACAGGTCAGTAAAAGGAATGCATGACCCGCGAATATCCAGGTTGTCCGCGGAGTATAGTGGGTGAGTTTCCATAATGAAGGGAAACGGCCAAGGATCAGGATCAGTGTAATGAGAGTTATCATAATTCCCAGACTGAATCCCAGCATATCTTTCCTGGCAATAAGCTGAATTACGAACAAAGCCATCAGTAGCAATACGGGAAAATAAAGGCTGTTTTCCCGGGAATGCGGACTTAAAATCAACAACATCCCTATGCAGATGAATGCAATTTCAGGAACTGAATTGAATATATTTTTTTTCATTTTCATACGGGAACTAATGGGTTGTTTTAGATAAATGCACTGCGGGAAAATCAGATATGGATTATGGTTCAACATGCCACAGGCCCCGGTAATCTCTTTTAATCTTAAGAATCGACTTTTTCAAGCCATACTGACAGACTTCCCGGGCATGGTCGCATTTTCTATGGGTAACAAGTGATTCCAGCTTGGGTAAAGCCCTTTCGTCCTTAAATACACCAAGCGCTTCAATCATTTTGTTCTTCTCGCGCAGGGTGTAAAGATCTGAATCAAGAGCCAGCAGCAACGATCCGACTTTGTCTTTATGATAAACTTCTACCGCTTTTGCGGCCACCCTGTTGGCATCATAACGACTCCAGGAAATGGTGATGATCACCATAAGCGCCAACGCCAGCATCCCTGCTGAAATGACAAAAAGCAGCGTTTTCTTCAGGTATACCCATTTTTTTTGTTCGTTGTTCATGGTTTTGCAAATAAATATTCTCATGGTTTCAATGGGATTCCGGTATCAATAGTCCTTGAATTTTTCATCCATGCGTTCAATAAACCACTTATCCACCATGGACTTTTTAAAACGCCATTCCTTTCCCAGCTTGGCTGCAGGGATTTTCTTTTCCTGCGCCCAGGTGTATATGGTTTGTGGCTTGACACGTAAATAATCCGCCACCTCCTCAAGGGTCATTATTTTATCCTTGTCGTCCATTTTCTTGGTCGGAAGTTTTGCATGTTTATTGATTCGGCGACTTATCAGGACTGGTTGGGGCTGCATTCGTCCCAGGATCAAACAAATCAGCAACAGAATGAATAACAGCAACATAAAAGTTGCTTTCACGTACCCTGAACAATTCAAAGGGAAGATCCCGGCTCCCGACAAAGGGTCGCAGGTTCCAGGCCAGTTGTGAACTGACAAAAGCAAAAATAAAAATCCATATTTTAAATATGGACATGCCCAGTTTGGGATAGATATTCTTCTTTTCGCACGAATAGGAAAGGCCTCTGATTATTGTACGGATGGTGAATACACCCGAAAAAATGAAAATGGCCACATGCAAGAGTTTCAGAAAAGCATAATTTTCACTGGTGATCATGAAAAATACCACAATGGGGGCAAAGGACAAGGCTATTGTGGAGAATACCACGAAGCCTGAAAGGATGATGTTTGCCATTTGCCAGATGGTCATGGTAGAACCAATCATGTACTGTATTACAAACAGGGCAGGAAAACAAATAAGCAGTGAAAGAAAGATAAGGCAGGGGATTTTCAGACCCGTGACCATGCTTTGCAGGAATCCGTTGTAACTGCCCATCACAATTCCGTAAATACAGCAAAATATGAAAATGACAAAGCTTTGCTTCAACACATTCTTACGTGAAAACTCAGGATCAGAGAGCATTTCAAAATAATCATCATTGTGCTGAAAGACTTTAAAAAGGGATAGATCAGTTTTCATGGCGTTTTTATTTGTAAATATAAAACAAAAAACAATAATAAACAATAGTAAACATTAAAATACAGTAATATTAATGGTGAATTTTAGGCTGTAGGCTATAGGCTGTAGGCTGTAGGCTGTAGGCTGTAGGCTGTAGGCTGTAGGCTGTAGGTTGCAAGTTGTAAGTTGTATGTTGTCATAAAAATGACGATATTTATTTCAAATACGCAAAACATGACATATAACTTTAAAACCCTTATGATCAGACAGATCTGTACACTAGCAGGATGGGCCATTTTTTTCATGGCAGGCTGTAAACAGGATGTAAAAACAGAGGCATCGCTTGATCCTCCAAATTTTAAGCTGATTCCTGCAGATACTTTTTATTTCAATTCCTTTGTGGATTGTAACATGGCAGAAGTGTGGGTAGGGGATACATTCCGGATCTTCCCGGGCAAGTACGGCGAAGATCCTTTATGGGGCAATGCGCGGGATCTGAAATTTGCCAGCGGAAGAAATGCTGACGAAGCTTTTCTCAGTGATACGGCGGCATTCATCCGACCCCTCATGCCACTCAATGTTCCGGTGGGCACGCCTGGCCTGCATGGCGCTGTTTGGTTTGAAACCATTTACCAGGATACCCTTGACAGGACCGGAAAAACACTCTATGCAGTTTACCACAATGAGAATTATCCATCTACGCTTCCATGGGAAGAAGCAACAGGCACAGGTTATAAAGATGAAAAATGGCCACAGGGTTTGAAGGGACCCTCCTCCCCGGCAGCTGTCTGTCGCATTGGCATAATGAAATCAACAGATGGCGGCCGAAGCTGGGTTAACAAAGGCATTTTCATCGAAGATTACCAGTCGCGACTCATCCTCAAACCCCATAACACTTCCAATACATTTGCCGGAGGCGTGGGGGATCCTTCTGCAGTTGCCTGCGGCGATTACCTCTACCTGTTTTACGGGGAATACGGTTACCCCGGAATTTATGAGGAAAACACCTGGAATTCTGATGTTGAATGGGGCGGGCAATGCATCAGCGTGGCAAGGATCAGACTCAGGGATCTCGACAATCCGGAAGGCAAGGCGCAGAGATGGGATGGAACGGGATTTAATGCGCCCCATGATGGTATAGGAGTTCCCATTGCTTCATTGCAAATACCCCTTGCAGAGGGTGGCGGTCCTGCTTCCTCCCCTACAGGAGGATTCCACTGGGGACCCTCGGTGAGTTGGAATACATACCTCGATTGCTGGGTTATGCTGATGGGGAAGGTGACAGGATCCTCCTGGGCAGGCAGCAGTATTTATATTTCCTTTAACAGAAACAAAGAACTTGGTGATGGAACTGGATCACAGGAATGGTCTAAACCACAGCTGCTTCTGGATAAACCAGGCTATTTTCTCTGGTATCCTTCTTTACAGCCCATGAACACACCTGAAGATATCAGCAACCGGCATACCTGCCTGAAGCTTGGTCAGCGTGCCAGACTGTTCGTCAAGAATATCAGGCCGGATAAGAGTGAATACAAATCAGAACATATTATCGAGTTTTATAAGACCGGCAGTTGAAAGAAGATTTTGGACGTATTCAATGTGTTTTTTAAAAACATCAAAGGCGGGTAGTAAATTTTCTGAATCAAAACAAGAAAGCCATGCATGAAATCAAAAGGAGAGATTTTATTCAAAAAGGAAGTATGCTGACCCTTGGTGCGGGGATGATGATATTGCCAGCCGGAATGATGCACAGACATGAGCCGTTGGGAAATATTTTTGTGCATCATGTATTTTTCTGGCTGAAAGAACCGGATAATGCAGATCATCTGAAACAATTCGCTGGTGCGATAAAAGAATTGGTGACCATTGACACCATCAAATCATATCATATTGGCATACCGGCAGATACAAGACGTGAGGTAATTGACAGCAGCTATCAGTTCTCACTGCTTACTATTTTTGAGGACAAGGCTGCACATGATGTTTACCAGGTGCATCCTGTTCATGACTTGTTTCGCAATGTTGCCGATGAGCTGTGCAGAAAAGTAGCAGTATATGACAGTGTAAACGGATCTTAATTTGTTTAATTTTCAGGCCCTGAAATTGAACAAAGACTTCGTTACTATGTTTCTATTCCAAAAACATAAAGAATGGGAAAATATATCCAACCGGTAATACAAATTGATGGCCGAAGGTTGTATTATTCCTTTCTTGCCGGAGCCAGGAAAATTATCGCAAGCCAGGCGGAGCTGAACAGGATTAATGTGTTTCCTGTAAACGATGGGGATACCGGTTCGAATATGGCTGCAACTGTGCGCTCGATTTTTGATACTGTGCGCCCTCACCGGTCTTATAATGTAACCATGAAGCGCATTGCTGAAGCGGCACTTACAAATGCCAGGGGGAATTCAGGCATTATTTTCGCGCAGTTTCTGTATGGCCTAAGCAATGAAACGGTTGAGCGGAAAACGATCAACTTGCATGAGTTTTCTGAAAGTCTGCGGAAATCCGTTCGTTATATATATGAAGCCATTGCCAATCCGGTAGAGGGCACAATGCTTACCGTGATCAGGGAATGGGCAGCTTATATCAGTTCACAGCGAAGCCATTCCGGAGATTTTATCCAGATGATATTAAATTCCGAAAAAGTGCTATCCAAATCTCTGGCGGAAACAAAAAACAAGCTTGCCATCCTGAAGCAGTCCAACGTTGTTGATGCCGGAGCCAGTGGTTTTGTATTATTCATCAAAGGCATTATCGATTTTATCCGCAACAGCAGCGTCCGCAATCTTTTACAAACAAAAGCCGAAAGTATAATCCTTCCTGATGAGATGGTTCATTTACCTGAAGAGGTGCATCTGCGGTATTGTACAGAGGCTATTATTCAAAAAGTCACTGCCGACACGCATTCGTTAACCCAAATGCTCGGCAAGTATGGCGATTCCATAGTGGTTGCCGGTTCAGATACCATGAAGCATCTGCACCTGCATACCAATGATCCGGCGGATTTTTTTGATGAACTCAGAAATTTCGGCGCCATCACCTTTCAGAAGGCTGATGACATGGTAAGACAGAGCGAAACGATGTACCGGCGAAAATGGAAAATAGCACTGGTAACTGATTCAACCTGTGATCTCTCATCTGAACTGATTGATCAGTACCAGATACATGTCTTACCCGTGAATATCCAGATTGGGGATAATCATTACCTTGATAAATTAACGCTGCAACCAGTACAGTTCTACAAGCTCATGGAGGAAGGATATGCCTATCCCAAAACATCGCAGATCAACGAAAAGGCTTTTATTAACCTTTATTCTCACCTGGCCTCGCATTATGATTCGGTGATTGCTGTGCATCTTACCGGACAGTTCAGCGGCACATTCCATAACAGCAGGAAGGCAGCAACTCTGATAAGCCAGGAATCAGGCAGGATCATTTCGGTCATTGATTCAAAAAATCTTTCCGGAGCGCTGGGACTTATTGTCCTTCGTGTAGCCAGGTCAATTGAAACAGGATTGCCTCATGAGCAGATCGTTGAGATGGCTGAAAACTGGGTCAGGCAGGCCAGGATCTTCGTCAGCGTTCAAACGCTCAAATACATGGTCAGGGGTGGCAGGGTTTCCCCCATGAAAGGCTGGATAGCCAGTGTTCTCAATATCAATCCGATCATTTCAATGGATGAAAACGGAAAATCAATGATTTTTGGAAAGACTTACAGTCAGAAATCAAACATGGAGAGAGTCATGCAACATATCAGGACACTGGTGAAAGACGGAAAAATCTGGAATTTCATTGTCCTGCATGCCAACAATCCCCGGGCTGCAAAGTGGTATGAAGATCAGATGCGGGAATTAACAGGGCTGGATGCTGTATCCGTTGTGGATATTTCACCCGTTGTGGGTGCAAATGCAGGAATAGGAGCTGCATCAGTGGCATTCATGTTGGATTAAACGCATTCATATGGCATTGATACAAATTTATTTGCAGGCTCTGGTGATTATTCTGATCATGATGACTCTCCTCTGGGTCGTAAGCCTAAAACTAAGGAATGTAAGCATTGTTGATCTTTTCTGGGGCCTGGGCTTTGTTGTGACGGGTGCCTTTTACTTTCTGAAGGCGGAAGGACTGGAGGCCCGTAAGATACTGATTTTGGTATTGGTCACCATCTGGGGTCTCCGGCTTTCGGGGTACCTGACCTGGCGCAACAAGGGAAAAGGAGAGGATTTCCGTTACCGGCAGTTCCGAAAAGATTACGGTGAAAACCGTTACTGGTGGATCAGCTACTTCCAGGTGTTTCTGTTGCAGGGCGCTCTGATGTGGTTGATTTCCGCGCCGCTGCTTGGTGCGCAGGTTGGCGGACAGGAGAAAAATCTGGGCTGGCTTGATGCAGCCGGTATGTTTTTCTGGCTGATCGGCTTTATGTTCGAAGCAGGTGGCGACTATCAGTTGGCCCGGTTCAAATCCGATCCCGGCAATAAGGGTAAAGTGCTGGATACTGGATTCTGGCGTTATACTCGTCACCCCAATTACTTTGGTGATGCTTCGGTTTGGTGGGGATACGCCTTCTTTTCCATGGCTGCCGGTAGCTATCTGCCAGTTCTGGGATCACTTCTGATGACCGCCGTGATCATTAAAGTTTCGGGAGTGGCCATGCTGGAAAAAACCCTGAAAATCACAAAACCGCAGTATGCGGACTATGAAAAAAAAACCAGTTCATTTTTTCCCTGGTTCCCGAAGAAAGCACGAAATTCCTAAAAATCATCACTGTTTTTTGATTCAATCCTGTTTTAATTACCTTTATTGGATTAAAAAAGGATTATCATGAAGCATGCCTACGCTCTTTTCCGTTACACCCTGCTCTTGGTGGCAGGTTCGTTTGTTCTTTCGTCATGCGGAACGAATACTGGAATCCGAGAAGCTGTAGTTTATTCGCCTGACAGTGCTTTACAGGTGAAATGTGTAATCGCAGATACCCTGGAGAATCAGTTTTATTATTCGATTGAATTCAATAACAAACCGATCCTGCTTCCGTCCGGCTTTGAGCTTGATTTACAGGGCGCTGAGCCATTGAAAAGCAACCTGAAGATTACAAATATAAGGAATGAATCGGTGAATGAGAACTGGGAAAGGGTTTGGGGTAAGAGAAAGACAGTCAGTAATCATTACAACCAGCTTGTAATAGAACTTGAGGAGACAGTAAAACCACGCCGCATCCTCAATTTATATTTCCGGGCTTATAGCAACGGAGTAGCCTTTCGCTATGAGTTGCCTGTTCAGAAAGAACTGGACACCTTTGTGCTTACGAATGAAAAGATCGAATTCTGTTTTTCTGAAGATCATACAATCTGGGCTGCCTTTTGGAATACATTCCATCTTTCACAGGAAATTGAATTCACCAAGACTGCAATCCGTGAAATCAAACCGGGGAATATCATCGGCACCCCTTTGCTGATCCATGCTGGAGACAAAGCCTGGTTAGCCATCCTGGAGGCCAATGTGACCGATTGGGCATGTTCGGGCCTCACGGCTGATCCAGGTCACGCCAATACCCTTATTTCGCGTCCTTCCTGGTTACCCGATGACACCACGGTAATAGTGCGTGCTAAGGAACAGCGTTTTTCGCCCTGGAAAGTGATCATGATTGCTGATCAGCCATCCGGACTTGTTGAATCGGATCTGCTGCAGAACCTGAATGAGCCTTGCGCACTTGATGATGTTTCATGGATCAGGCCGGGGGTATCAGCATGGGATTGGTGGTGGTGCGGTTCCTATGCCCCGGATGCCGGTTTTAAACTGGGATCAAACACCCAAACCATGAAGTATTTCATTGATTTTGCCGCTGAAATGGACTGGCAGTATCAACTTGTTGACTGGCAGTGGTATGGGCCCCCATTTAAACCAGATGGATCGTTTAACACAGATGCTGACATCACCAAAATGATACCCGAAATCGACATTCCGGAACTGGTGAAATATGCAGGAAATAAAAATGTAAAGATCATTCTGTGGCTCTTGTGGCCCAATGTTGATAAACAGATGGAGGAGGCTTTTGCACTTTATGAACAATGGGGCGTGGCTGGTGTCAAGATCGATTTCATGGACAGAAATGATCAGGACATGGTGAATTTCTATCACCGGGTAGCAAAAACAGCAGCCAAGCATCACCTGGTTGTTGATTTTCATGGTGCATATGTTCCCGACGGATTCAGCCGTACCTACCCCAACCTGATCACCCGTGAGGGTGTGCTGGGCAATGAATATAACAAATGGAGCAACAGGATTACCCCGGTGCACTGCCTGACCCTCCCGTTCACCCGCATGCTGGCAGGGGAAATGGATTTCACCCCCGGAGGCTTCCTGAATGACAGGCCAGATCAGTTCAAGGTCGTTGGAGCCGACAATCCCGCTCCCCACGTGATGGGAACCCGTTGCTTCCAGTTGGCCATGATGGTGGTTTATGAAAGCGCTTTCCAGGTCTTCTGCGAATCTCCCTATAATGTTAGAAATCAACCGGGAATCGATTTTCTGAAAGGGATTCCTTCATCATGGGATGAAACAAAGGTATTGACCGGAATTCCAGGTGAATATATCGTTGTGGTCAGGAGATCGGGGGATGATTGGTATATGGGAGGTATGAGCGTCAATAAGCGAATATTCACTATAAAAACAGATTTTCTGGATGATTCCGGTTATCATGCCATTACCTGGGCGGACGCACAGGATTCGGATATCAATCCAAGGAAACTTGATAAAAGGGAAATCACGGTGAATAATAACTCAGAAATCAGCTTTGATGTGGCACAGGGAGGAGGATTTGTGGCGATACTTAAAAAGGATAAGGAGTAGTTGCTATGCCACAATACTTCATCCTTTGCAAGGATGTTTTAATTCGTCAAATTCCACTTGACATCGCCTTCTTATTGTAGTAACTTTCATCAAAGTATTTCCCTTTCCTTATTTAACTCCCAATCTTTATAAAAGCTTAATTTCTTCTGACTTAGAGATTGGAATTAAGAATTACGCACTGGTCATATCCTTACATTTTAATTCTAAAAAAGGAGGCCAAAATGAATACATACATCACCCTAATGAAATTGACAGATCAGGGTGTAAAAAACGTGAAAGAAGCGCCCAAAAGAGTAGAAGATGCTTTTAAAATGCTGGAAAAATCAGGCGGTAAATTAGTTGGTTTTTACGCTGTTCTCGGAGAATATGATTATGTTGGCATAGGTCAATCACCTAATGATGAGGCTGTTACGGCCTTTAATCTGGCATTAAGTTCTCTCGGGAATTTGCGAACATTAACACTCAGAGCATTCACACTTGAGGAATTTGCAGGCATAGTCAAGAAAATCCCATAAACAATTCTTGTTATCATTTTCGAATTGGATGTACCAGTGCGTTTTCAGCCTATTTTAGTAATCCCTGACACAGCGAACAGCGAAACCAATTGATTTATCCTGATACGCCATGAAAGTTCTGCCGGTAGTACAGTTGAGACATAAATAATATGCATGGTCTTTAGAAAATTCCGTAGAACTCCATAAATTACCGGATTCACCAAGACCATCAAATCCAAACGATGAAAAGGTACCGCTGGGCAATGCCGTAAAACCAAACTTATTTTTTGCATTTGTATTGGGAGGCTTCCAATGTGTTGTTCCGCTTTCTTTTAAGGAAAGGAGATCTTATTACAGGACACTCAGAATATTGATTGTTTCTCAATAGCCCCGGCCTTCAGGCCGGGGATCAAATGCGATTTCATGGTGGCTTTACGTAATTAATACTCTAAATAGAGGGGTTAAAACCCCATCAGGAGATACATCAAATATCATTTTCCCCGGCCTGAAGGCCGGGGCTATTGATAAGAATCCATATAAACATCCTTAAAAAATCAAAAACTAATTTCCTTAAGTTGAAATGCTTCGTAACTAGGCTTTTCTGTCAATCTTTTAATGCAACCCCAAGGATGACTGGTTTCATTCATCCTCTCCAAGGATGTAAGAACCACCATACTATTGAAAATTCTACAATAATGTAACCTCTATATTTGCGCCATTTGACATTTGTTGGATTGATGATATCTTTGATATTGAAAGAGATTGTCTGGTGAAAGGAGGGCGTAGCCCGACTGTAACCAGACAATCTCTGGCAGTTGATTTTTCGCATCCAACCCATCTCATCCATGATTAACAATTCCTCCTCAGAAAAATGGGACAGACTAAAGAGTAAGCAACTTGATAGTCAGTTTCAAAATGGCATTATTCAAGGACTAAACTGCTCTCCTTTTGAGGCCAGAGCTATCCTTGATGAAGTGCATAAAGTTTATGCTGATTTTTTCAATAACTCAGGATCTTTAAAACCAGGTCAGATTCAATTTGTAATTACCGGTATTGAAAATGGACCAGCCCAAGCATTAACTAAAGCAAGCATGGTTACTGTGACTTTAACCCTGGATGCTGGACAAGAAGATCTTGATATAAAAGAAAAAGGTGGGGTAATATCTCTACGCAGACATAGATTACAGAGGATCAGTCATGAAGCAATCATGCAAGGCGGAGTTTTAACCATTGAAGATTTAGCCAATCGTATTCTGAACTGTGGTGAGCGAACTCTTGTACGAGACATTAAAGCGCTCAAGGAAGAAGGTATTATTCTGCCTTTGCGCTCAACGATCAAGGATATGGGCAGAGCATTATCCCATCGGGTAATTATCGTCAATAAATGGTTGCAAGGCCAAGAATATAGCCAGATTGCGTTATGCACTAATCATAGTGCAGAGGCCATCTCAAGCTACATTCGCAAGTTTAAACAGGTAGTGGCACTTGCCCAGGAAAACTATGAAGTGCATACGATTGCTTACCTGGCACAGATCTCACGACCTTTGTCTGAAGAATATATTAAGCTTTGGCATAATTCATCAATAAATCCACTGCGCAGAGAAGAACTGGAAGATTTTAAAAAAAAACATTAATAACCAGTTAAATCCGCATCCAATGATTAAAGAGCCAGATGCATACCACAAATATCATTCAGCTAAAAGAAGATTCCTTAAATCGGCCATCGAAGATTTTTTCAAGTTAGAGTTTCCACACTTTTTCGGACCAAATATGATCAGTCGCATTGCCAGCGAATTAATAAACATATTTGAACTAAATAATTTGGATACTAAAACCTTAAAACCAGGCCAGATATTATGGAGAGCTGTACATAAGGATACCAGAGCCGACTCCGTTCATTGCAGGTTTATTCCTGTAGTACTTACTTTAGTAGATCCAGAAGATATAAATACTCTGGAAAAGCATGGAATGAAACGAAAACATAGACAAAAGGTTATTGCCCGGATTATGCGTGAAGCATATAGCCAGGGAGCACTTCTTTCTACCAGGGATATTGGTCTGATGCTGTCAACTCATGATGGTCTTATTTCTACGGACCGAATAGCATATGAGAAGGAGCATCATATTTCTCTTCCCCACACAGGCAATCTACAGGATGTAGGATCTTGCATCACTCATAAATACCAGATCATTTACAAATATGTCATAGAGAAAAAAGATCCGGTTATCATATCAAATGAAACAAACCATACATTACAGGCTGTAGATCATTATCTGAAAGATTATAAAAGGGTAAAATTGCTATTCATGGAAAATAAATCGCTAGAATTCATCAAAATGGCAACCTCCCTACCAATTCATGTAATTCAACAATACATCGATATCATCAACCAAAATGTCAAAGAACAAAAAGTCTCTTAATATCTTAAAATTCCAACTCAAAAATTTGGAATGCCATTTGGCTTTATCTGCGAGGTTAGAAGAACTCACTGAAATCCTCAAATAGGCAAACTTTTTGAGGTTGTTGGAATTCTTCACCTCCCCCTTTGGATTTCCTCTCTTTTTTAATAAATTGCAACATTAAACCGTTATGTCTATGAATATTCGTTCATTACTGCTGGTAATAGCAGGATTTGCTGCCTGCTTCCCTGCTGCATCCCAATTAACTCCCGTGCAGTTCAGACTGCGGGAATCACTCATGGAGTCTGTTGCTTCGCAGAATGGTGAAACGGGTGATTATGAGTCCATCCTGAATGAACTCGAATCACTGCAAAATCAGCCAGTTGATCTCAACAGTGCAAGGGAGGAGGACCTGCAGAAGCTGCATTTCCTGACTGATTTTCAGGTGCAAAGCTTGCTTGATTACAGGAAGGAGAACGGAAATCTTCTTTCGTTGAACGAACTTCCATTGGTATATGGATTTACCGATGAACTGATCCGTTTAATACTGCCGTATGTCACCCTGAGAACGGATGCTGATACCTCGAATTTCAGGTTCAGGGAAGCTGTCCGTTACAGCCACCATGAAGTAATCCTGAGATCCCAGCGATTGCTGCAGGAATCAGCCGGTTATTCGGATGTTGATCCGGCGACCGGACAGCATCGGTACCCGGGAAATCCCTGGCTGTATTATGTCCGGTACCGCATGGAATTCAAAAATAACCTGCAGGCTGGTATTACGCTGGAAAAAGATCCTGGAGAGGACTTTTTTAAATATTCAAATCGCGGGGGATTTGATTTTTATACGGCCCATATCTGCCTTACTGACCGGGGATTTTTAAAGTCTGCGCTGATAGGTGATTTCAGACTGGGATTCGGCCAGGGCCTCACTTTGTCTAACGGCAGGGCACCCGGCAAATCATCTCTACCGCTGAATGTGGTTAAACGCAATGATGACATAAAAGCATTTACTTCAGCCGATGAGAATGATTTTTTTCGCGGCGCTGCTGCCAGTGCTGCATGGGGGAGGCTCACCCTGACTGGTTTTTATTCTGTCAAAAAAAGGGATGCTAATATAACGGATACACTTCCTGGCGGAAGCATCTGTTTCTCTTCTTTTCAGGGCAGCGGATATCACAGGACCGCAGCAGAGATCCAGGATGAAAAATCAGTTACCGAAACTGCATGGGGAGGGAATATCAGCTTCAGGGGCAATCATTTTAAAGTAGGCACCACATTTGCAAATTATCATTTCGATAAAGTCCGGGAGGCCGGTAATGATCCGGAAGATGTTTATGATTTCAGCGGCAGCGACCTTTTCAACCTGGGATCAGATTATTCTGTTTCCCTGAAAAAATTGCAGCTTTTCGGCGAAACGTCCTATGGCCATCATCACTGGGCAACCCTGAATGGTGCTGTTTTATATGTGAACAAGTATGTATCCTTTTCCATGATATACAGGAATTACAGCAAGGCATTTTTTAGCCTGCATTCAGACGCGTTTTCAGAAGGCTCATCCAATTCCAACGAAGAAGCTGTATATGCCGGAATGGTAATTCATCCTGTGCGAAAGCTAAAAATTTCCGCGTATGCTGATTTTTACCGCTTCCCCTGGCTGCGATATGGACTGAGCGCCCCATCCTCGGGCAGCGATTATCTGTTGCAGGTGGATTATGCTGCAGGCAAAAAACTGGATATGTTTTGCAGGATCAAATTTGAGCGTGATCCGGAAGATGAGGCCGGAGATACGATGATCATCAAGGATATCATTCACATGCGTCGTATGGGCCTTCGGTATCATGTAAGCTACAGGTTGACAAGCCGTTTAATGCTGCAGAGCAGGATTGAAATGACCCAGGTGAATCCTGAAGAAAGCAAAATATCCCGGGGTCTTTTGATTTACCAGGATGCAGAATATCGTTTCGACGCTATTCCGGTTGTTGTGGATTTCCGTTTTGTATGGTTCAATACCGATGATTACAGTTCCCGCATTTACGCTTATGAACAGGATCTGACTTCCGGCTTCTCATTCTCTCCTTTATACAATGAGGGTTTCAGGACCTATTTGATGTTGCGGTATGATGTTACCCAACAGCTGTCATTCCGTTTCCGTTTGGCCAGTACCAGCTTCACCCATGAGCATACCATGGGTTCAGGATACGATGAAATCTCAGGTAATACACGGAGTGAAATAAAACTTCAGATGATAGCCAGGTTATGATGTAGAGATTAAAACCTGCTTTTTTCAATAAAAAACACCTTTTTGTCTTTTATTTTGACCGTTTTGTCGATTTATATCATTTCTTCATGATCTGTTTTGCATTTCGCTTGTTAGAGCAGATATAAAATTGAAATTAAGAATTGCTTTAATAAAACTTGAAGAAATGAGAAAATGGATACTTATACCCATCATTTTAGTGGCTTTATACTTTGAAGGAATATCCCAGGCACCTGACCAGCCAAAAGAAACGGTCGCCGTTTCCAGAATAGCATCGGTCAAAGGGATGATATATGACTCCACAAGCAACGGGGCCATTGAATATGCAACGGTGGGCTTATACCGTTTACCGGATTCCACTCTGGTCACCGGACTTGTCACCGATGAACAAGGCGCTTTCTGGTTACGTGATCTGCCCCTGGGTAATTTTTATCTCCAGGTGCATTTCATCGGATATCACAAAAAGAACATACCGGTTATACTGACTCAGAGTAACCTCAATTCCGATCTGGGTGTGATTGCCCTGCATCCCCATATCAAAGAGATTGAGGAAGTAATAGTCACAGCGCAGAGCAACCGGGTGGATTACAGGATCGACAAAAAGGTTGTCAATGTAACTTCCGATATAGCTGCCGCCGGTGGAACCCTGGTCAACGTGCTTGAAAACACACCTTCGGTACAGGTGGATGTGGAGGGGAATGTGAGCCTGCGGGGAAGCGGGAATTTCCAGCTGCTGATTGATGGAAAGCCCAGCGTGATCCAGGGAAGTGAAGGTTTGCAGCAGATTCCTGCCAGTGCAGTTCAGAGCCTGGAGATCATCACCAGTCCTTCTGCCAAATATGATCCGGATGGCGAAGCCGGTATCATCAATGTGATCATGAAAAAGCAAAAAAACATGGGAATAGGAGGAATTGTAAATGCATCCATAGGGACACGGGACAAATACACGGCCGACTTCCTGTTAAATTTTAAGAAGAATAAACTGAATTACTTCATTGGCGGAGAATGGACCGATCAGAACTTTCATTTTAAAGGGGAGAATGAACGAAGAACTTACCTCTTTGATACGACAACAACGACGCTTGCCCGAGCGAATGGACTGTTTTCAAGAGCTTCACTGAATCTGAAATCCGGATTTGATTTCTATATCAATGACCAAACGACCTTCTCCTTATCCGGAGCCATTGGCAACCGTGATTTTAATCGTAATTTTAAGTCCTCCAACCATTGGTTTACCCTGCCGGCCACTATTGATTCATTTTACACTGATGAGAGCAACAGCACCGACAGAGACAGGTTTTACAACCTGAATGCTGACTACCAGAGAAAATTCAGCGGTGAAGGGCATAATTTGCAGGCATCGGTATATTTTTCAGCAGCCACCGAAGATGAAGGGGAATCCGAAGTCGTAACGAAAACCAACAGCCTTTATGAACAGGTGGGTTCAGATCCTGCCCGTACAAGGTCGCGGATGAAGAATCCCGAATCCAATCTGAGGATTGAACTCGATTATACCCGGCCTGTCGGCAAGGGGAAGGTGGAGCTTGGTCTTCAAAGCAGGTGGGACCGCCAGGAGGGAAATTACATTTTTGAGGATTTTCATCCTGCAGGGGATGAATGGCTGACGAACGACTCCATAAGCAATTCCCTGGATTACCTTGATGCCCTTCAATCGGTTTACACAACCTATGGTGCGCCATTGGGCAAATTTGAATACCAGGTTGGATTAAGGGCTGAGTATGATAACCGCAGCCTCGAGCAAAAAACCAGTTCGGAATCCTACACCTATGAGAAGATGCATTTCTTTCCCTCATTTTACATCATGCGGAAGCTTTCGGATGCCCACCAGTTTCAGTTCACCTATACAACCCGTATTCAACGGCCCAGCATGTGGAACCTGAATCCTTTCAAAGAGTTTCGGGGTTCCAATAACGTATTCTATGGAAACCCGGCCTTGACGCCTGAATTTACGAATGCCTTCGAGTTGAATTATCAGTATACATTTAAGAGCGGATCTCTTTCCCTGGAAACCTATTATCGTAAAACAAACGATAAAATCACACGCATCACAGGCATTGATACTCTTTCAGGCAGGCAGGTATTCGCAAATACAATAACCAATGCTGATGAAGATCATTCCCTGGGGGTTGAGTTGATGGCAAATATCAATTTAACCAAATGGTGGCAGTTCAACCTGACCGGAAATGTTTTCCGGTACCAGCTTAACGGAGAGGTTGAAGGTGTTCAGGTTTCCTCGGTTTCGAACACCTGGCGGACCAACTTCAACAGTTCATTCAAACTGAAATGGGATACCCGTTTCCAGCTTACCGGGTTTTACAACGGACCATCAAAAACCCTTCAAGGTGAGCAGGATGGATTCTTTGTGATCAATGCAGCCGTCCGAAAAGAATTCCTGAAAAAGCAGCTGAGTGTCGCCCTGAATGCGCGTGACATTTTTGCCACCGGAGCGAATTCGTTTACATCCAGCGGCGAGACTTTTTACACTTACAACAAATTCAGGCGTGAGGCACCGGTAGTGACCCTGAATCTCACATACCGGATCAACAACTATAAGCAGGCAGCAAGCAGGAGAGACACGCAGCAGGAAATGAATGGCGGCGGGGAAGATGTAATGTAATCGTTGAGGGCGGAGCCGCATACTCCGCCCGGTAAAGCACAGACAGGCGGAGTATGCAATTCTGCCGGAATTTGGCCCTCAGGGCCATTTTTTTTTGTATTACCATGACAAATAGCATATTGCTAGACTCTATGAAAACCCCGATAGTTCTTGCTTCTATGTAAAATTTTGTTATTTTTGCAATCTCTTGCCCAAAGGCATTCAATAAGGTATTAATAGTAAATCAATTAAGAAATGAAGACATACTCAACTGGTCAGATTAAAAACCTGGTAATTGTTGGTAATTCTGGATCGGGGAAAACAACACTTGCAGAAGCCATGCTATTCGAAGGAGGCGTGATTGAGCGGCGAGGTGACGTCGAAAGCAAGAATACCGTATCGGATTTCAAGGAAATTGAACAGAATAACACTTGTTCGATCTTTTCATCCTTACTTTACACTCTGTATAATGATCACAAAATCAACCTTATTGATGCTCCCGGTCTCGATGATTTCGTAAACGGCGTGATATCAGCGCTCACGGTTACCGATGCAGCTCTGATGGTGGTGAATGCACAGAATGGCATTGAGGTAGGCGCCGAAATCCATGGCAGGTATCTTGGCAAAGAGAATAAACCCATCATCTTCGTTGTCAACCAGGTTGATCATGAAAAAGCCAATTGGGAGAAGACCATTGAATCCATCAAGGAAAGATTCGGTAATCATGCGGTTGTTATGCAATTCCCGGTTCATACCGGCAGCGGATTTGATTCGATCGTTGACGTACTGACCATGAAAATGTACAAATTCCCCAAAGAAGGAGGCAAACCACAGATCCTCGATATTCCTGCTGACCAGAAAGACCAGGCAGATGAATTGCACACTGCTCTTGTTGAGAGAGCTGCTGAAAGTGACGAGTCGCTCATGGAACAGTTCTTTGCCAATGACACCCTGACCCCCGAAGAATTGCAAAAGGGTATTAAGGCCGGGATATTGCAGCGTGGCCTGTTCCCGGTATTATGTGTTTCAGCTAAAAAGGATATCGGCGTGGGCCGTTTGCTGGAATTCATTACCCAGGTGGCGCCCAGTCCCAATGATTTACCTGCCCCCAAGGCAGGCAATAAGGAGGTCAAGTGCGACCCTGCCGGTCAGGCCACCTTATTTGTTTTTAAATCGGCCGTTGAAACACATATTGGTGAAATCAACTATTTCAAGGTAATGGCCGGTGAAATCAAAGAAGGCATTGACCTTACCAATAACTCCACACAGAACAAGGAGAGAATTGCGCAGATATTTGCGGTTGCAGGTAAAAACAGGACCAAGGTACCCAACATGATGGCAGGAGACCTGGGGGCAACTGTAAAACTCAAGGCAACAAAAACAAACCAGACTTTGTCCCTGGATACTTCCCTTAAATTCCCGGCCATTGAATTCCCCGAACCCAAATACCGCGCTGCTATTAGAACGCTGAGCGAGGGCGACGAGGAGAAACTTGGCGAAGCGTTGCAGAGGATGAATTTTGAAGATCCCACCATTCATATCGAGTATTCTAAAGAATTGAAGCAGATCATATTGTCCGGACAGGGTGAATATCACCTGAATATTCTCAAGTGGCATCTCGATAACGTATTTAAAGTCGGTACGGAGTTCGTAGCGCCCAAAATACCTTACCGGGAGACCATCACCAAATTCGCACCGGCCGATTACCGTCACAAAAAGCAGTCAGGTGGTGCCGGACAGTTTGGTGAAGTACATCTGGTGATTGAGCCTCACAAAGAAGGTACACCCGATACTGAAATGTTCAAGATCGACGGGAAAGATCAGA
The DNA here is from genome assembly GCA_041737175.1 of Bacteroidales bacterium. Taxonomy (GTDB): domain Bacteria; phylum Bacteroidota; class Bacteroidia; order Bacteroidales; family UBA10428; genus UBA5072. Next base: position 249,288 of record JBGSSF010000023.1, on the reverse strand, counting down.
AAATATCCATCAGGGATAAGGAAGAAATTCCACTGCCCTGGGGGGGGAAGCTGGTATTCTATAATTGCATTGTCGGAGGTTCGATTGATGCACGTTTCCTGCCTGCAATCCTCAAGGGTCTTATGGAAAAGATCGAAATCGGTCCGCTCACCGGTTCCTACGCCCGTGATATCAGGGTTTACGTATATGATGGTAAAATGCACCCGGTTGATTCCAATGAAATATCTTTCAGACTTGCAGGTCGTAACGCATTCAGCCTGGCCTTCAAAAAGGCAGCGCCCAAAATTCTTGAGCCCATGTACCAGGTTGACGTTCTTGTACCCGGTGACAGGATGGGTGATGTAATGAGCGACCTCCAGGGAAGGCGTGCTATTGTTCAGGGTATGTCCTCTGAGATGGGTTTCCAGAAGATTATCGCCAAGGTTCCCCTGGCCGAAATGAATAAATATTCCACGGCGCTGAGTTCCCTTACGGGCGGCCGTGCCATGTACAGCATGAAATTCCTCGAATATGAGCCCGTTCCTGGTAATATCCAGGAAGAGCTGCTTAAAGCTTACGAGGCTGAAGAGAAGGAAGAATAGCCATAAAAAAGCCGGCGCTGAAACGCCGGCTTTTTTATTACCAGAACCGGGATCATCCGCATTTCGACGACCCGCATGATCTACACACCAGGCAACCTTCCTGGTAAATCAGGTTGTCCGATCCGCACTCGGAACAGGTTTTCCCTTTTTTCGCCCTGGTGTCATTCGGGATGTATTTTTTCAAAGCCCTTTCAACACCATTTTTCCAGGTATTAATCGTATCGCTGTCGAGTTGCAGGGATCCTATCAGGTTCACCACATCGGGAATGGGCATGCCGTGGCGGAGTACACTGGAAAACAGCTTGGCATAGTTCCAGTACTCTTTGTTGAACATGTGTGACAGGCCACCCAGTGTATTATTATAGCCATATTTATCGGTATACTGGAAGTCGTACCTCGATTTACCTTGCTCATCACGGTTCTTGATAATTTTCCCCTTGGCGATGGACTTGGGAATGGGGAACATCTCATCGTCAACTATACCGGTGAATATTTCGTAAGGCTTATTGTCTTTCAGGCCGATGAAGGCAATCCATTTTTCTTCGTTATTGTTGAAACGGATAATATCGGCCTCCAGCACCCTGGGTCTTTTAAACCGTTGCGATTCGTCCTCGTTGTCTCCCTCCTTGTCCTTTTCCTTATTGTTCAGGAGGACACCTGAACGTGAACCGTCGCGATAAACCGTAACACCCTTGCAACCGCTTTGCCATGCAGTGACATAGAGCTGGCCGACCAGTTCTTCTGAAGCATTACTGGGCAGGTTGATGGTTACGCTGATGGAATGGTCGACCCATTTTTGTACCTCACCCTGCATCCTCACCTTGTTCATCCAGTCGACATCATTGGAAGTAGCCTTATAATAAGGAGAATGCGCTACAATTTCCTGGAGCTTATCGTCGGCATACTGTTTTACTTCTTCCACGTTGTAACCGTTGACCTCGAGCCAGGTAAGGAATTTATGGTGGAATACATTGAACTCCTCCCATTTATCACCTACTTCATCTGTGAAAGAGATGTTGATATTGGTATCATTCGGATTCACTTTCCGCCGGCGCTTGTAAACAGGCAGGAACACGGGTTCAATTCCCGATGTGGTTTGTGTCATCAGGCTGGTGGTTCCTGTTGGAGCAATGGTAAGCAGGGCGATGTTTCTCCGGCCGTATTTTACCATGTCGTGGTACATTTGCTCATCCTCGGCTTTCAACCGCTTGATAAAAGGATTGTCTTTTTCAAGATGCGCATCGTAAATCGCGAAAGGACCGCGTTCCCTGGCTACTTCAACCGATGAACGATAGGCTTCAATGGCCAGGGTTTTCTGAACTTCAACCGAGAAATCAATGGCATCGTCACTGCCATAACGAAGACCCAGGCCAGCCAGCATGTCTCCCTCGGCGGTGATTCCAATACCGGTACGACGACCTTCTTCCGCCTTCACCCGGATATTTTCCCAGAGTTTCTTTTCAACTCTTTTGAGTTCAGGATCTTCCGGGTCCTTGTTTATTTTATCCAGAATGGCATCAATTTTTTCCAATTCAAGATCAATGATGTCATCCATCATCCTTTGGGCATAATGCACATGCTTTCTGAATTTTTCGAAATCAAATACTGCATCCGGTGTGAATGGCGAATTCACATAACTGTATAGATTAATGGCCAGCAGCCGGCATGAGTCATAGGGGCATAAAGGAATTTCGCCGCAGGGATTGGTGGAAACAGTACGGTATCCCATGTCAGCATAGCAATCAGGCACCGATTCACGGATGATGGTATCCCAGAAAAGAATACCAGGTTCAGCCGACTTCCAGGCATTGTGTACGATCTTTTCCCACAGTTTGCGGGCTTCTATTTCCCGGGTGAATACCGGGTTGTCGGAATTAACAGGATAGTGCTGTATGTATGTCTCATTGTTGACAACAGCTTTCATGAATTCATCGTTGATCCTGACCGATATGTTGGCCCCTGTGACCTTCCCTTTTTCAAGCTTGGCATCAATGAATTTTTCCGAGTCGGGGTGCTTTATCGAAATGCTCAGCATGAGCGCTCCCCGACGGCCGTCCTGCGCAACTTCCCGTGTGGAATTGGAATACCTTTCCATAAAGGGAACAACGCCGGTGGAGGTAAGAGCGCTGTTCAACACGGGTGTGCCTTTCGGACGGATGTGGGATAGGTCGTGACCCACGCCACCCCGACGTTTCATCAGCTGCACCTGTTCCTGGTCGATCTTCATAATGCCGCCGTATGAATCTGAATAGCCGGCATTGCCTATGACAAAACAGTTGGAAAGGGAAGCGATCTGGAAGTGATTGCCGATTCCCGTCATGGGACTGCCCTGCGGTATGATATAACCAAAATCCTTCAGAAGCGCATGGATTTCCAGCAGCGGCATCGGGTTGGGATATTTCTGCTCTATGCGGTGAATTTCATTTGCAATACGCCAGTGCATCTGCTCGGGATTCTTCTCATAAATCTTGCCGAAAGAATCTTTGAGGGCATATTTGTTCACCCACACGGTAGCAGCCAGTTCATCCCCCTTGAAATACTCAAGCGAACTCTGGTAGGCCTCTTCATAGGTATAAGTCGTATCCTTACTGGTGGCAACTTTTTTCACTGCGTCTTTACTTTCGGTAGGTTTAAAAGTCAAATTGGTGATTTTGGTATCTTCAGCCTGCATGGAAATGTTTTTAAATCGTTGGAAACTCGGCCGGTAAAAAGATTACCGGCATATCTCAGATAGTACTGCAAGTTAGTAACACTAACAACGTCATACAAAAAGAGTTCCTTCGTATTTATTAACATTCCCGGAGAGTTATTAACCCCGTCAGATAAGGAATTGAGCAACTGCAGATTGCTTTCCGGCATGTAGTGCTGCCCTTAAAATGTATAAAAAACTACCGGGATTTTCATGGTAAAGTTTTAAGAAAGATATTAACGTATTTGATTTTTTTTATTTGTTGAAATTTTCCGGATTCCAGCTTCCAATAAGTCTTTCCCTGTTTCTCCTTGTGTTGATTGCTGAACTGGCTGTTTTATAATTACAGAAAATTTTTATCTTTCAGGCTTTCAGGTGCAAAGTTACTATGAAACGGAGTTTTTTGTAAGAAAACCGGTGGAAAAATCCGCTATATTTATATCCTAAGATTACCAATAGTTACATATCATTCGCAGGAGATATAAAAATGTACAGGCAATTAGAAGATTTCGACAGGCTGAATGAAACCAGGTTTTTAGGATCATTAAGTATATTGTGTTTCGCGTTTTCAATTTTCCGCTTTGTCTATACGGATACAAAAGTTTTTCTGCACCTGAACTGGAATCTTTTTCTGGCATTCCTCCCCTGGCTTTTCAGTACCATTCTGATCATTTATCCCAAATTTCAAAAGAACATACCTGCATTGCTGGCATTGGTGTTCTCCTGGTTGTTGTTTTTCCCGAATGCATTATATATTCTTACGGACCTGTTTCATTTGCAGCTGGATACAACGATGCCCAAATGGTTTGACCTTATGCTAATACTATCTTTTGCCTGGGTCGGGCTTTTGTTTGGTTTTATGAGTCTCTGGGATATTGAAAAAATCATCGGTCAATGGATCAAAAGGGATCTTATGCCATTGGTATCTTTTGGTCTGCTTTTTCTGGGAAGTTTTGGCGTGTACATGGGGAGATACCTGAGGTGGAATAGCTGGGACATTATCAAAGAGCCATTTAATATATTCTATGATATAAGTGACAGGATTCTGAATCCTTTTCATCATAAAGGAACCTGGGGAATGACGTTGTTCATGTTCATCTTCCTGAGTATGATGTATTGGTCATTCAGGCTTATTAAGAAAAGAAGCTGAAACGTGCTAATATTTTGCGTTTACTAAAACTATTATTTATCTTCGCAATCCCATCCACACCCTTGCCCACCCACACCCTTGCCCACCACACCCACGCCCACACCCACACTCAAACTCACACTCAGTCGCCCGGATGGCGGAATAGGTAGACGCGCTGGTCTCAAAAACCAGTGGGATTCTTCCCTTGCCGGTTCGATTCCGGCTCCGGGTACTTTTTAAAAGTTAAATGAAATTGCAAATATGAAGAAGTATATCCTATACCTCCCTGTAATTGTTTTTCTGTTCCTTACACCCGGCTGCAAACAGCTACATGATAAAGAAATCCAGCGCAATGTCATCCTCGATGTTGACACCTCGGTGGATGATATCATGACCATCCTGTATTTCCTGGGCTGTCCCGATATCAATATCAGGGCCATTACCATCGCAAACGGGGTGTCCGGCGTGGATTCAGGAGCTGAAATTGTGCTCAGACTGCTCAGTTTGACGGGTCATTCTGAAATCCCGGTTGCGAAAGGAATATCACAACCTCTTGAAGGCGACAATGCTTTCCCCCTGGTTTGGCAACCTCCGGTTGAAAGGCCTTTCGGGCTTGAACTCCCGGATGGTTCCTTGAAGCCTTCCGATATACCTGCACCAGAGATGATCGCTCAGCTTATCGATACCTATAAAAACGACATCACCATCCTTGCGCTTGGTCCCATGACCAATATTGCGCATGTCATGGTCAGCAGGCCTGAGCTGGTAAGGAACATCAGTCAGATATACGTGTCAGACGGGGCTGTTAACATTAAAGGCGGCATTGCTGTGGAATGGCCCGGGATCAAAAACCAGGTATCAGGATGGAACTTTTGGGTAGATGCCAGGGCGGCAGCCATTGTTTTCAGCTCAGGTGCGCCGGTCAGGCTTGTCCCCCTCGATGCTACCGCGCTTCACGGTATTGATCCTCTTGTACTAACAGCAGATCTTTATGAGAGCTATAAACATCAATCCAGGGGTATTATCGGCAAATCAATGACCTCACTGATGGGAAGCTGGTTGGACTCGTATGTTACAAATGAAAAGGCGGACACATTAACGAAGGAAGCCCCTATTTGGGATGTTGTGGCTGGCATGGTCTTTCACCATCCCGAAATTGTCACGGAATGGCAGGATTGTCACGTGAAAATACTGGAAGGCTCTGATGAAATTGCGGGACAGATTATCACGCTGGATTCAGGCACTCCGAATGTCAGGATATGTTTAAAAGGCAATCAGGTTTTATTGGATTCGCTTTTGCTTTTAACAGCCGCCAATTAAATTTATCTTTAAAAAAAAATCACTTGGAAAGCAGCGTTACAACCCGCCTCCGTCTTCCGCACTGGATGAAGATGAAACGTGCCAACGGCGAGAACTACTCCCGGGTGAAGAACCTCGTTCTGCGGCAGAATTTAAATACCATATGTACCAGCGGCAATTGTCCCAACATCGGCGAATGCTGGAATCATGGAACTGCGACCTTTATGATTCTCGGGAACATTTGCACCCGACGGTGCAAATTCTGCTCGGTGCCCACCGGAAGACCCTTGCCGGTTGACTGGCAGGAACCCGAAAGACTTGCGGAATCGATGAAAAGCATGGGCGTGAAACATTGCGTGATTACTTCGGTGGACCGCGATGATCTCGAAGATCTGGGTGCCGGGCTATGGACTGCAGCCATCCGAAAGGTCCGGGAGTTCAATCCCAAAACCACTATAGAGGTGTTGATCCCTGATTTTCAGGGGAGGGCTGACCTGGTTCAGAGGATCATTGCAGAGAAGCCGGAAGTCATTTCACATAATCTGGAGACCGTTGAGCGGTTGAGCCGCCAGATAAGAAGCAAGGCACGCTATAGAATCAGTCTGGATGTTCTCGGAATAATTGCCGGTTCAGGTATCACCGCCAAATCAGGGATCATGCTGGGCCTGGGTGAAACCGGGGAAGAAGTGCTGCAAACCATGGATGATTTGCTGGCCGTCGGAGTTAAGGTAATGACAATCGGACAATACCTGCAACCTACCCTGGAGCATATGCCGGTATATTCCTATATTCATCCGGATCAATTTGAAAGATACCGTGAGGCTGGCCTAAAAAAGGGATTTGCGGTTGTGGAAAGCAGTCCCCTGGTTCGGTCATCTTACCATGCTGAAAACCACATCGTATGAGAGCAATTCTCATGGTTGCCATCCACCTCATCTTTACCGTGAATAGCTTTCACGCGCAATCCCCCGGTGATTCATCGGTTTACAATCCCGGTATCCAAATGTTGAAAAATGCAAAAACCCTGGAAGATTACTTCATGTGCACGCGTTATTTCGAACAGCAGGATACGCAGTACACTGGTCAGTGGCTGACCTCCTATTACACGGCATTAAGTTATATTCACGCCGGTTACCAGGCCCGGGAAACCACCACCAAAGACAGTATTATTGATAAAGCTCAGCAATGGATCGATAAAGCGTTTAAAATAAAACCAGGCGAGCCCGAGATTCATGTATTGCAGGCCTTCCTTTACCAGGCACGTTTACAGGTAAATCCCCAGCTGCGTGGGATGACCCTTTCCCAGAAGGCCAGTACCAGTTTAAAGAAGTCTGTTGCAGCCGATCCCGGTAACCCGAGAGCCTATCTGTTAATGGGTTATAATGTGTATTATACACCGGTCGCATTTGGCGGAGGGGCAAAAAGGGCGCTGCCATTATTCCTGATGGCAAAAGATAAATATCTTACATTTAAAACCATACTTCCTTATTATCCCTCCTGGGGCAAATCAGAAACACTGCAGATGATAAGGGTTTGTGACCAGGCTGAAAAGTGATCCTGATTACGAAACCTTTTTCCTGAATTGCAGTATACGCTGGTATTAAAGTGTAATATTTTAACAATCAACTTATGGAAGCAAACCTATGTCCAAAAACTCCTGGGTGCCCGATATTTAACGGTATATTGAAAGGAACAGAATATACAGAAGTATATAAAAGACAGTATTGTGAAGCCGGAGAAGAGGGTCGTAAGCGATGCCGGCGTTTCCAGGTAGCCGCACTTGCCGGGAAATGTCCTCCTAATATTCTGCCGAATTCTTCCAAAACCGTGGACGAGATTATTGCTGAAATGAAAAAGGCCGGGTTGATCTAAGCCAGCTTTTCATATCTGAAGCAACTCACCAGGTGATCATTCACCATTCCTATGGATTGCATAAACGCATAGCAGATGGTGGATCCTGAGAATTTAAAACCTCTTTTGATCATATCCCGGCTCATCTTATCGGATACCGCTGAAGAGGCCGGAATATCACGCTGGTTTTCCCAGGCGTTACGGATCACTTTTCCATCGCTGAAACTCCATATATAATTGGCGAAAGTGCCGAATTCATTCCGCATTTCCTGCGCCAGGAAGGCATTATGAATTACGGCCGGAATTTTCAGCCTGTTCCGGACGATACCCTGATTTACCAATAATTCCCCGATTTTCTGATCTGTAAATGTTGCCACCTGGTCGATAATGAAACCGTCAAACGCCTGGAGAAAAGCGTTCCGTTTTTTCAATATGGTCAGCCAGCTCAGACCGGCCTGAAAGCAATCGAGGGAGAACATCTCAAACACCCTGTTCTCATCATGCAATGGCACACCCCACTCCCGGTCGTGATACTCCGTAAGCAAAGGATGCGTGTTGGCCCATTCGCAACGGACCATTTCAGTGCTGCCGTTCATTATTCCACAAGTACAGCTGTTCCGCTTGAAGTGACCATCAGCATGCTACCGTTGGTTCCAATGGCTTCATAATCCAGGTCGATTCCGATGACAGCGTTGGCGCCCAAACGTCTTGCATTTTCTGTCATTTCGCTGAGGGCATTTTCTTTGGCTTCCCGAAGGACTTCCTCGTAGGAGCCGGAGCGTCCACCGACAATATCGCGTATCCCTGCGAAAATGTCCCTGAAAATATTGGCGCCAATGATGGCTTCACCGGTGACCAGGCCAAAATACTGGGTGATCTTTTTCTCTTCGATGTTGGGGGTTGTTGTTAAGATAAGGTTTTGCATGGTTTCAAAATTTATTCAGCAATTTATTCAATTTTTCTTTATCGAGTATTGTAATTTCTCTTCTTTCAACGCGCAAAAGGCCCTCATCTTCCATCTCGGCCAGTGTGCGCGCCAGTGATGGCCTGGTAACGCCAAAAAGGTCGGCGAGCTCAGATTGTGATTGATTGAGCATAAGCGTGTTGCTATCTCTTTGGGTTTGGTTCAGCACATAATTGGCTATCTTTTCCCGAATGGTTTTAAAGGACAGGAACCTGATCTTGTTCGAAAGAAATTGCGTACGGCTGGAGATGGCATTGAGGTAATTCTGCAGAACGACCTGGCTGTGCTGAAGGATATAAATCAGCACGTCACGGGGTATGGTAAGGATGGTTACCTGTTCATTGGCGATGATGTCGACCGGGTACCGGTTTTCCTTTCCGAAAATAAAGGCAGCAGCCAGGGGCCGGGGAGCAAGGATATCCTCAATCTTCAATTTTTTACCCGAGAAGTCCGTCATTTCACCTCTGACAGATCCTTTCACAATAAAAAGCATATCATGGCAAACATCATGACTGAATGCAATATACTCATCGCGTGAATATTCCTTGATCCGGAAAGGCTTACCATCAAATAATTCGGCAATGTCTTCCACACTGAGACCCCGAAAGATATTGGTACCTGCAAGCTGTGCAAAAGGGATTTCCATAAAAAATCAAAATTGTAACATATGATACATAATTTCGGATTCCGGTATCTTATTTTTGTATCAAAATTACGAAGCAAAACTTTAAAAATGATAATATGGTGCGTGAAATGGTAAAAATAGATGACAGTCTTTGCAATGGATGCGGATTATGTGTACCGGGTTGTCACGAGGGAGCTCTGCAGATCATTGATGGTAAGGCTCGCCTGATCAGCGACCTGATGTGTGATGGACTTGGAGCCTGCATAGGTCATTGCCCCCAGGGCGCCATAACTATTGAAAGACGGGAAGCGGAGGCATACGACGAAACCAGGGTCATGGAAATCATGGTCTCTCATGGTCACCAGCACGGGCATGGTGGTGGCTGTCCGGGAAGCCGGAGTAGGGTAATAGAAAGAGGGGGAGACAAGGAGAGGGGGAGACAAGGAGATAATGGAGAAGTATCGGCAGGAGCAGTAATTCCTGTAATTGCAAATGATCATGTGGTTCCTGCAAATGCCAGTCCGTCGGAATTGAAGCAGTGGCCGGTGCAGCTTCACCTGATCAATCCCCAGGCACCTTATTACCGGAATGCGGATGTGTTGATTGCAGCAGATTGCACTGCTTATGCGCTGGCCGATTTTCACCAGCGTCACCTGAAGGGTAAGAGTTTGGCAATCGCTTGTCCCAAGCTGGATTCCGACCTCGATGTTTACGTCAACAAGATTACAGCGATGATTGATCACGCCGGCATCAACACGATCACCGTGATGGTCATGACGGTACCCTGTTGCGGTGGCTTGCTGCAGATTGTCAGATCGGCCGTTTCTGCAGCACAGCGAAAGGTTCCGGTTAAACTGATGGTGGTGTCTATTGAAGGATCTATTGTAAAAGAAGAATGGCAATAATATTTTAAATTTTAAAACCCAATATAATGTCGATGTTTTGCAATCAATGTCAGGAGGCGGCCAAGGGTGTTGGCTGCCAGATCAAGGGAGTATGCGGTAAAGCCGATGATGTGGCAAATCTTCAGGACTTGCTGCTGTATGTTATGAAAGGCATATCTTTTTATACCCTGCATCTCAGGGCAAAGGGGTATAAAGAAAAAGAGCCTGATCATTTTGTCATGAGAGGCCTGTTTTCTACTATCACCAATGCCAATTTTGATAAAGCTGTCTTTGTGGAAAGGATTAAAGCGGGGCTCGCGCTCAGGAGCAGGTTGCAGGCCAAACATAAGGCTTCCGGAGGCGCAGGTGCAGTTAGAATTCCGGAATGTGCCACCTGGTTTTCCAACAGCACCGCTGAATTTGAAGTGCAGGCTGCCCTGATTGGCATATTGTCCACCCGGGATGAGGATATCCGGTCGTTACGCAGCCTTATCATTTACGGACTGAAAGGAATGGCTGCCTATGCGGATCACGCCTTTAACCTGGGTCACGAAGATACGGATATTTATGCCTTTATGCACAGGGCCATGGCGGCTACGGTGAATGATGAATTGACGGCCGATGACCTTATCAAGATGGTGACGGAAACAGGATTCTACGGTGTAAAGGCAATGGCCCTGCTCGATAAGGCCAATACGGGTCGTTACGGAAATCCGGAGATCACCAGGGTCAATATCGGTGTGCGAAAAAATCCTGGAATTCTCATCAGCGGGCACGATCTCCGGGATTTGGAAGATCTTCTGGAACAAACAAAGGATGCAGGGATTGATGTATATACCCACAGTGAAATGTTGCCGGCGCATTATTATCCGTTCTTTAAGAAATACGGCAATTTTGCAGGCAATTATGGAAATTCCTGGTGGAAACAGCGTGAGGAGTTCGAATCGTTCAATGGTCCCATCCTCTTTACTACCAATTGCATAGTACCCCCTTTACCCAACGCTTCATATAGGGATAAGGTTTATACAACCGGCGAGGCCGGATTTGAAGGTTTTCCGCATATCGGAGAACGTAAAAACGGCCATAAGGATTTCAGCACAGTCATTGCCCACGCGAAGCGCAGTTTGGCTCCCCGTGAAATCGAACAGGGTCATATAACCGGAGGTTTCGCCCATGCACAGGTTTTTGCCCTGGCAGATAAGGTGGTTGAAGCGGTAAAAACAGGCAAGATCAAAAAGTTCTTTGTCATGGCCGGTTGTGACGGCAGGATGAAAAGTCGTGATTATTATACCGAGTTTGCTGCCGCGTTGCCTGAGGATACGATCATACTTACGGCCGGATGCGCCAAGTACAGGTATAACAAACTTCCATTGGGAGATATCAACGGTATTCCGCGTGTTCTGGATGCCGGACAGTGCAATGACTCCTATTCACTGGCTGTTATCGCTCTTAAGCTGAAAGAGATTTTTCAGCTGAATGACATCAACGAATTGCCCATCGAATACAACATCGCCTGGTACGAGCAGAAGGCGGTCATTGTATTGCTGGCGTTGCTGTACATCGGGGTTAAAAAGATCCATCTGGGCCCGACTCTCCCGGCATTCCTGTCGCCCAACGTAGTCGCCATCCTGGTCAAGAACTTTGGGATTTCGGGGATCACAACGGTAGAAGAGGATATGGCAAAGATGTTGAATTAATTACAATATAAAATATGATCCATGGAATTTGAAAAATCAACCGTATTTAATCTGGCTGAATCGGTAAGTTACACCGATAATGCTACGGTAAGCAAAATGGTATTGAAAAAGCAAACAGGAAATATCACCCTGTTTGCTTTTGATTCAGGCCAAAGCCTGAGTGAGCACAGCGCTCCGTTTGATGCCTATGTGCAGATCACCGAGGGCAGGGGGAGAATCATTATCAACAGGGAACCCTATGACCTTTCAGCAGGGCAGTTCATTGTTATGCCTGCCAACATTCCCCATGCCGTTCAGGCAGTGGAGAAATTCAAGATGATGCTGGTGATGATCAAAGGCGATTAGTTCAAAGATTTGGTTCTTCCTGATCCCGTGGCATTGGCACTGATCTTTGGATTACCCTTGTAAAGGACACTGCCGCTTCCGGTGATCATGGTTTCAAGTTCTTTCAGCGCATTTACCCTGGCAGAGCCCGAACCGGTTATCTGAACGTCAACCTCAGCAAAAGGTAGCTCCTCGGCATTGAAGTTGCCGGATCCGGTTATCACTGCATCCAGTTCGCCCTGATCAGCGCCGCTGCCTGAAAGGGTTATGTCTCCTGAACCTGTAATGGTTGCGTTAACTTCACGGGACTCCAGTTTACGCATCCTGACAGAGCCGCTGCCGCTCACCTTAATATCAATTTCATCAGTCTTCACAGGTGTTTCGCAAATCATATCACCTGATCCGCTGACGCTTAGCTCGCCAATATCCGGCATGGTAATATAAGCCTTGATTTGTCCGAGATCGCGCCAGTGGCCATTTTTGGTTTTCAACACAAGCACATTATTCTCAACCTCGGTTTCAATGATCTCCAGGGTATTCTTATCGGCTTCAATTTCAACTTTCTGCACCGCCCCCTGTGTGATATAGACATCACCGGAGAATGCCAGCGCCACCCCGGAGAAAGCAGAAACACTCCTTGTTTCTTTAACGGTTTGACCTGTCATTACGTTCGATGCGCACGAGAATAAAACCAAACATCCCAATGACAGGATTGTCAGACCAGCTTTATTATAAGTTCCAGTTTTCATAAGAATAAGTTTACAGTTTTAGGAATGACGACTAAATTTTCACATCGCTGCATGAACTGATAAAATAGCAGATCCGATTCATACCCAATGAAATTAATACTATATTTGTCCTCCGTTATCCGGAGAGTTGTTGCTCAATCATTACACGGAAATGAAAAAATATGATCCGATTCATCCTTACGGTGAAAAACAGGCCCAATTTGATAAGAGATACCTTGAAATGGCACGTATCTGGGCCCAGAACTCCTATTGCAAACGCAGGCAGGTAGGAGCGCTGATTGTAAAAGAAAGGATGATAATTTCTGACGGCTTCAACGGAACTCCGGCAGGATTCGAGAATATCTGCGAAGATGAGAATTACAAAACCAAACCCTATGTGTTGCATGCTGAGGCGAATGCCATAACAAAAGTAGCCAAATCAAACAACAGCAGTGAAGGGGCAACGTTGTATATTACCACATCACCCTGCATGGAATGTGCAAAGCTCATTATACAATCGGGAATCCGCCGGGTGGTTTTTTGTGATGCATATCATACCCAGGACGGTGTGGATCTTTTGCGCAAAGCGAATATTGAAATAGAGTACATGGATTTATAAAAGTATAGAGGATGGAATACAAGAATAAGGGCGTTGCCATATATTTGCCCATCGTTGTTGCTTTGGCGATTGTAATTGGAATCCTGGTCGGCAGGTATTACAACGGCTCCAATACGGAAAACAAATTTATCATAATTCCCAAGGCCAATAAACTCGACAATGTGTTGAATTACATTGAGAACGAGTATGTTGATAATGTATCCAAAACGGAAATCATTGAAAGAGCCATTCCAAAAATTCTCGAGGATCTGGATCCGCATTCCCAATATATCCCTGCAGTTGAGCTTCAGAAAGTGAATGAACCTCTCGAAGGAAACTTCAGCGGAATTGGTATCCAGTTCAACATGTTGAATGATACCCTGGTCGTTATTCAGACCGTAGCCAATGGGCCATCTCAGAAAGTGGGTGTTCTTGCCGGGGACCGGATTATTAAAGTTGACGGAGAACTGGTAGCCGGTGTAAACCTCCACAGCGATTCAATTGTCGGCAAATTGAGAGGTCCCAAGGGTACGCAGGTTAATGTGGAGATCAGCCGGAAAAACGTGAATGATCAGCTCAGCTTTGATATAACCAGGGATAACATACCTCTTTACAGTGTGGATGTTGCCTATATGATCCAACCCGGCATCGGTTTTGTGAAACTGAACAAGTTCTCAGCCACCACCGAAGAGGAATTTATAGCGGCAGTCTCCCGGCTACGCGAACAGGGCATGAAAAAGATTGTACTGGACCTGCGTGAGAACGGCGGAGGATTTATGAATGCGGCGATCTTTATTGCCGATCAGTTTTTAAAGGGAACTGAAACCATCGTTTATACGCAGGGCAAGGCCAGGGAAAAGGAAGATTTTGTGAGCACTCCCGGTGGCCTGTGCACCGATCTTGATATCGTCATACTCATTGATGAGTTGTCTGCTTCGGCAAGTGAGATTTTGGCCGGTGCCATACAGGACAATGACAGGGGAACCATTATCGGTCGACGCTCCTTTGGAAAAGGGCTTGTTCAGGAACAGAAACCTCTTGCTGATGGTTCTGCCATCCGGCTTACCATTGCGCGCTATTACACGCCAACAGGCCGGAGCATTCAGAGACCCTATAAAAAGGACCTGGATGAGTACTTTGACGATATCAGTGACAGGATTATACACGGTGAAATGGAGATTGCCGACAGCAATAAATTTGAGGATTCACTGAAATTCGTCACGCCGGGGGGAAAAACGGTTTACGGAGGAGGAGGCATTATGCCGGATATTTTCGTTCCTTTCGATACGCTGGGTATTTCAGAATATTATATCAATATCAGGAACCAGGGTTTGATTTACAGGTATTCACTTAAATATGCGGATGAGAACCGGATAAAATTGGCGGCATTAAAAACTCCCGGTGAGATCGTGAAGTACCTGGATAAACAGGGTGTAATGCGCAAATTCATTGTCTTTGCGGCTAAAGAGGGTGTTAAAGAGGTACCCCGTGATATCAAGACTTCGGAAAAAATCCTGAAAGTTCAGCTATATGCTTACATAGCGAGAAATTTCCTGGATAATGACGGCTTTTATCCGATTATACAGGATATTGACAATACATTGCTGACAGCGGTTGACGCGCTTTCCAAGTAACTTTTAGAAGGATTCCCCGTTAGATACTTTCGGGATACGGCAAGGAGCCAAACCTGGTATGAAGCAAATATTCCGCACATTCATAAGCCTGCTGATTGCTTTTCTGCTGGTTGTAACCGTTACAAATGCACAACAAAGGCAGAGCAGCAAGGCTGCAAAAAAAAAGGAGCAGGTTGAGCGGGCTTATAAAAAGGCCTATGCAAAGGCCAGAAAACGGACCATCAAACACCGGCATGACATACAATCCCGTAAAACGCAGGAAATGATGGATGCGTCCAGAAAGAAGGCGGATACTTTTAACCGGCAGAATGATCCGAAACTGGCCGACCGCATTTTCAAAAAGAAACGGCCCAGAAACCGATAATAATTATTAATTTTACCTGTAAATCATACACAACGCATGGATGATGATCTGATTCAATTGTTGATTTATGCTGTTATTGGCATTATCGGAGTGATTGCCAGTGCTTATAAAAACAGGATGAAGAAACAGCAGGCCGCCGCCAGGCCCAGGGGCCCGGTTATTCAGCCTAATATTCCGGCAGATCCTGAAAAAGACTTCCCTCCGGAACTGGGTCCTCTCATCGAGTTGTTTGATATACCGAGACCCAAAGCGGAACCTTTCGAATATGAAACGGTGGAAAGCGGTCCTACGGTTGAAGAAGCCGGTATGAAGGTGGATACCGAAGAAGCTTCGGCGGAACTGGCAGGCATGACAGCGGAAACCAGAGAAGAAGTTGAAATGGAATCACCTTTGGACACTCCATCATTGGAAGAAGGGCAATCCGACATTCAGAAAATGATCGCCAAATATGAATCCATCCGGAAAAATCTGGATCAGGAAGGTTTGCAGGATGATATTGCCAGCGGTGAGATCGTATCGGTTGAAGCTGAAGAAAAAGCGAGAAGGGAAAGGTTGCCGGAAGAGCGTTTTTTTAATCCGAGAAAGGCAATTATCTATTCAGAAATTTTGAAAAGAAAAGAATATTAATTACTTTAGAGTACTTCTTTTTACATTAAAAGGAAATTGCAATTTCGTAGAAAAAACTAATTAATTAATTTAAGGTCAGGTTGTTAAAGGGTTCCGAATTTCGGAATTCTTTTTTTATTATGACATTAAGGAGGTTTAGTTATGACTAAAATTTCTTATATCACTGAAGAGGGTTTGCAAAAGCTCAAAGTGGAGCTGGAAAATCTGGTTGGCGTTGAGAGGCCTGCCATCTCCAAACTGATTGCTGAGGCGCGTGATAAAGGGGATCTCTCAGAAAATGCCGAGTATGAAGCTGCTAAAGAAGCCCAGGGCATGCTCGAAATGAAGATAGCCAAGCTGAAAGATGCGATCGGCAGCTCAAGAATTATTGACGGATCGAAACTGGATACGGAACGCATTCAAATTTTAAATAAGATCAAGATCAGAAATACAAAAAATAATTCCACCATGGAATATACCATTGTTTCTGATTCGGAAGCCGACCTGAAAAATGGTAAAATTGCCGTAAGCACACCCATTGCACGGGGATTGATCGGTAAAAAAGTAGGAGACCATGTTGAAATAAAGGTCCCTTCGGGTGTGATCCCCTTTGAAATCATCGAAATCTCAAGATAGGAATAACACCCGCATTGCCATGCCTACTATATTTTCAAGAATTATAAGCGGTGAAATACCTTGCTATAAGATTGCCGAAGACGAGGACTTCTTTGCTTTTCTTGATATCAACCCCCTGACCAAAGGTCATACCCTCGTGGTTCCTAAAAAGGAGACCGATTATATCTTTGATATCGGGGATGACCTGCTGGCCGGAATGATGGTATTTTCCAAGCATGTGGCCCTTGCCATTGAAAAGGCAGTACCCTGCAAAAGGGTGGGGATTGCAGTACTCGGACTGGAAGTGCCGCATGCGCATATTCACCTGATCCCCATCCATAACCTGGGGGATATCAATTTCGGCAAGCCCAAGCTTAAGTTGACACCGGGGGAGTTCACAGAGATCGCGGAGAAGATCCGTAAGAATCTTTAATTATCACCCTTCAAGGGTCTATGGACCGCTTGAAGGGTATATGGACTGCTACTGCTGCTGCCGCTGCCGCTGCCACTGCTACTGCTGCTGCTACTGTTTTCTTACCCTCCCCGGATTCTTCCTGATAAAATCCTCCCAGTTATTTGAGGTTCCTGAATTAACCGGATTTTTCACCTGATAAAAATGGCAAAGGGCGGCAGCCAGCCCATCCGTGGCATCCAGGGTTTCGGGCTTCAGCTGAATTTTTAATATGTACTGCAGGAAATTGGCGACCTGTTCCTTGGAAGCATCACCATGACCTGTAATGGATTGTTTGATCTTCCTCGGGGCATATTCAAAAACGGGAACCGATTGATACAGGGCTGCTGAGATGGCCGCACCCTGGGCCCTTCCCAATTTTAGCATGGATTGAACATTTTTTCCATAAAAGGGCGCTTCAATGGCCAGGGCTGAAGGTTTATAGTCCCGGATCAGCTCCAGCGTTCGCTCAAATATTTTGGCGATCTTTTCAAAGTGATCCCGGATCTTCCGCTGGTCAAGCGATCCGAGCAGCAGCATAGCAGGCTCGTTCCGCGTAATGCTGATCACACCGTATCCCATAATGGTCGTGCCGGGGTCGATGCCCAGAATCACCATGTTTTCATCAATAAGCTTTTAAATACTGGTTGAGGGCATTGTCCGACTGTATAAGACTGGTTTTGTAACCTGCCGAACCAGTTGATTTCAAAGGTATAACACCAGTTTCAATGTAATCGAGAATGGCTTTCAGGGAAGCTTCTTCCGGATCACCGAAATCCCTGGTGATATCATCCTCAGCCGAAAGCGCCGGTTGCAGCCCGTCATAAAAGTCCCCCTCATTGTCGGCATTGGAATACTTGAAGCATACCGGCAGTATAACCCAGTCATAATCCCTGAATTCAAATACATACATTCCCACGGGCTTGCCATGTGTGGTGCTCCCCGCCAGTATAGATTCAACATAAGGTTTCACGCCGTTGATCATCAGCTCGCTGGCTGAAGCCGTATTTTCGGTTCCGATGAAAAAGATCCGGTTGAGACTTAGTCCTGACGGATTACTCTTTATATTGATGGTTGTATCCTCATCAATTGCCAGGTTCATATTATGCTGATATTTGACGAACGGCTGATTTGCAAAATCCTTGCCAATGAGCCAGCCTGCAAGGTGTTCAGCAACATCAACACTACCGCCGCCATTATAACGCATATCAATGACAACATCATTTACACCTGCAACATTGAATGAATCAAATGCCTCATCGAGCTCATCATTGGCAGCATCAATGAAATCCTGGAAAACCAGGTAACCGATCTTGCTGGTTCCCTGCTCCAGCACTTCATAATGCAATACCGGTGTTATATCAACTTCTTCTTTGGTCAGATCCTTTGTTACCTGGGTACCGTCGCCGTTGGTAAATGTAATTTCGTTGCGGACGCCTACCTCGGATTCTCCCAACAGGTCAAACACGTTGGAAGGCGTGGCCACCGTACCGTTTACTTTTTCAACGATCCATCCCCTGCGCACACCTTGCTGGTAGGCCTGTGTGGAATTATAAACAAAGGCGATCCGGATGTTTTCATCATCGTCCAATCCGAGCATGAAGCCATGTCCGATCATGGTACCCTCCTCAAAGTACTGGCTGAATTCATCCTTGGTAATGATGGCGCTCCATTTGTCATACTCGTCATAACGGATTGCATCCAAAAAGTCAGCAGGCGTAGAATAGGCAGAAGGATCAACCGAAGCCGGCAAATGTGTATTCCACAGGTAAACGATCTGCATCAGTTCATAGGTTTCCCTGTTGATGATCTCTACCGAATTGTCTTTTTCTTTTTTACAGGAAACCGGGATAAAAAGAACGATTCCCCCAAGAAGCAGTGATACCAAACGTGTTTTCATTTTGCAGAAACAGAAATTAGTTTTCAAATGAGATCTTTTATTATACAAAGTAAACGAGAAAATCCCTAAAATGGTTTATCCTTTGCCATTTTTAATCCTGCCGATCAGTATTCCTCCCACGATGAGGCAGAGACCGATGAAAGAGGTATAGTACAGCTCTTCATGCAGGATCAGATGAATGAATATCAGGGAAATGAAAGGCGTGAGATAAATGAAGTTAGCCACTTTGCCTGTTGAATCAGACAATTGAAGCGCTTTCAGCCAGAATGCAAACGTAATGCCCATTTCGAACAGACCAATATAAACAGGGGCATACAGAGGTTTGGAAAGTACAGGGCTGAAATTATCCGTAGCAAGAGCCAGGATGAGAATATATCCGGCAGAGAACAGGGAACTTAAAAACAATTTGATGAGGTTATCCCGGTTGTCTTTCAGGTTAGCTATCCAGAACAACGACCAGACCAAGGAGGAGAGCAGAGCCAGTGCGATCCCCAGGGGTTGCACGATCCGGAAACTGTGTAAATTGCCCTGGCTCGACAAGATAAGCACACCGGCAAAACTGACCAGCAAAGCAACCACATTGTAGAATCTCAGTGGTTGTTTCAGCAGAGGAACTGACAGAAGCATAAGGACAACCGGCCAGACAAAATTTGCCGGCTGGGCGACCTGGGCCGGTAGAAGGCTGTATGCTTTGAAGATTAACAGGTAATAGGCAAAGGGATTCAGCAAGCCCTGCAAGGCTGACAATCCGAATTCCCGGGTTGTCACTTCCCTTAACAGGTTGAATTTTCTTTGCAGCAGCAGGAGGACAAAAAACACGAGCAGTGCAGTGATATTGGCCACCAAAAGAAGCTGAATGCTGTTCAGGTCGCGCAGGCCAATTTCAAAAGCAGTGGCAACGGTCGACCAGAAAAAAACCGTCAGCGCTGCATAAACATATGCTTTTGCCTGGTTTGTCATGTTTACTGGTCTGCCGGCATGGGTATCGGGCTTAACATGCTGACCAGGAGAGATTGATTTTTCAGGTATTCCAGGGCTTTTCTGGTTTTTTCGGACAGCTGATTGTGAATATCAACCAGGGTTTGATCAGCTTCTACCAAAGTGGATGCATAGGCGATGAGTTTGATTTTGCCCGAGCGGTACTGATTTTCCAGGGCTTTTGTATCCTGTTCCAGCAGGTCGAGATTGGATTGCGTTTCGGAACAGAACTGAATCAGATCATGGGCAGCTGAATTGATACTTATCAACGAATCGAGAATCGCTGCTTCATCAGGAGACTGAGCCCTACGGTCGTAATTGCGTATGGTTGCCACAATCAAATCGTTGACTTTTCCGATGCTGTCAACCCGGTTGGTTCGGATGAGTGAATCGAGGTAACTGATATTGCTATAAATGCTCTGGATATCAGGGATGTCAGCCGCCTGACTGTCGCGGCTACATGCCGTGACCAGCAAACCGGTTACAGCAAACACGACACCGATAAATCCGGAAAATTTATTCATTTTTAATGGCGCTTTTCAATGATTGTGAATCCCGTGTAAGGGACAAGTGCTTCCGGGATTTTAATACCTTCCGGTGTCTGGTTATTCTCAAGCAAGGCTGCCACAATCCGGGGAAGCGCCAGGGCACTGCCGTTCAGGGTATGGGCAAGGACCGGCTTTTTAGAACCTTCATCCCTGAACCTGAGTTTAAGCCGGTTGGCCTGGAAAGATTCGAAATTGGATACGGAGCTCACTTCAAGCCACCGTTTCTGTGCACCGGCAAAGACCTCAAAATCGAAGGTCAGTGCAGAGGTAAAGCTCATATCTCCACCGCATAGTTTGATAATTCGGTAAGGAAGTTCGAGTTTTTTCACGAGCCCTTCCACATGTCTTACCATATCATCCAGTGCTTTGTAGGATTTGTCGGGATGCTGAACCTGTACAATCTCCACTTTATCAAATTGATGCAGGCGGTTCAAACCCCTGACATCCTTCCCGTAGGATCCTGCCTCACGGCGGAAGCAAGGAGTATATGCGGTGTTCTTTACCGGTAGGTCCTTTGAATCAAGGATCACATCGCGGTATATATTGGTAACAGGCACTTCGGCCGTGGGAATAAGGTAAAAATTATCGAGGGTGACATGGTACATCTGGGCATCTTTGTCGGGCAGCTGTCCCGTGCCAAATCCCGACTCTTCGTTTACCATGAGTGGGGGCATCACTTCAAGGTAACCGGCATTGGTATTTTCATCAAGGAAGAAACTGATGAGGGCGCGTTGAAGTTTTGCCCCCTGTCCCTTGTAAACGGGAAATCCAGCGCCTGTGAGTTTATTACCCAGTTCAAAATCGATGATATCATAGATTCTGGCCAGGTCCCAATGCGGCAATGCGTCAGCGGCGAGTTCGGGCATAGCACCTCCACCGCGCTCAACAATATTATCTTCTGCGCCAGTCCCGGTTGGTACATACTGAGAAGGCAGGTTGGGCAGTTTAACCAGGACGTTCCTGAGTAAAGCTTCATTAGCGGCAAGCGAAACCGCCAGAGTATCGATCTCTTTCTTCAGAGTGGCAGTCATATTCTTTTTTGCTTCAGCTTCTTCTGTTCGATTTGCCTTAAGAAGACCGCCGATTTCCTTTGACAGGGTATTCAGTTCTGCCTGTATGCCATCGAGTTTGTTTTGGGTGGACCGGCGTTCTTCGTCCAGGGCGAGGATATCTTTTACAGGTTCCCTGGCATCGAAATTTTTCAATTGCAGCCGGCGGATTACTTCATCGGATTTCTCTCTGATCAGGTTAAGTGTTAACATTTACACAAGGGATTTATACAAAAATAGAAAAATCCCCTGAACTATAAACCGAAATCCAGTTTAAGTGCAGGGGACTGATGTTTTTATCCTTTGCGGTCCTTATTCGCTCAGGGGGTGGACAGTAACGTAGGAACGATCGTCCTTTTTACGGTAATATTCAACCTTACCATCAACCAAAGCATATAAAGTATGATCCTTGCCAATTCCGACATTATCGCCGGGATTGTGAACAGTGCCGCGCTGCCGGACCAGGATGTTGCCGGCCTTTACCTCGGCGCCTCCGTATATCTTGATGCCCAGCCTTTGGCTGTGTGATTCACGTCCATTTCTTGAACTTCCGGCTCCTTTTTTATGTGCCATGGATTACAGTATATTATATGGTTTAACTTACTTCTTGGATTTGCCTTCGCTTTTGGCGGCAGGCTTTTTAGCCGCCGGCTTTTTAGCGGCAGATTTTTTTTCAGCGGCCGGAGCTGCTTTCCTGGCAGGTGCCTTTTTGGGCTTTTCTTCGCCGGTTGTTTTTGTGGCTGCCTTTTTGGGAGCGGCTTTGGGAGCTGCTGCTTTTTCAGCTTTCTCCTGCTTAACAGGCTTTTCAGCCTTTTCAGCTTTTACAACGGGTGCAGCGGTTTTAGAAGGAACTTCTTTCCCGGGATCGGCGGCTTTCTTCTTTAACTGTCTTGAAACACCAGCTTCTGCGATTTCCTCAATCAGAATTTGTGTGAAATATTGCCTGTGCCCGTTCAGCTTCTGATATCCTTTTCTTCTTTTCTTCTTAAAAACCAATACTTTGTCACCTCTTACCTGGGAAACAATCTGTGCAACAACAACTGCTTCAGGAAGATAAGGTGCACCCACATTGACTTTTTCGTCATTGCTGATGAGGAGCACTTTGTCAAAACTGACTTCATCGCCAATCTCACCAGGAAGCTTGTGAACAAACACTTTATTCCCTTTTTCAACCTTGAATTGTTGCCCGGCTATGCTTACTATTGCGTACATCTGTATAAAATTTCAGTTTTATTTTGGGTGTGCAAAAATATAAAACTTTGGCTTAACTGCAAAATAAATAGGTAAATTAAGATAAAAATAAACGGGAATACCTTATATTCATAAGGAGATCAAAATTGCACCTTTGGAATTCTGAGGGCGGAATAGATGAAATCATTATATTTGTGTATTAAACAAAACTTACCTGACCAGAGATAATGAACAAAGTTAAACTCAACGTCCTGGGTATTTCATACAGTCAAACACAAACCGGTGCTTATGCTTTGGTCCTGGCGGAAGAGAACGGGCGCCGAAGAATCCCGATTATTGTCGGAGGTTTTGAGGCACAGGCCATTGCAATACAGCTTGAGGGATTGAAACCACCCCGGCCCCTGACTCACGATCTTTTCCTTAATTTTGCTCATACCTTTAATATTGATCTGCTCGAAATTACAGTATATAAGCTGGAGGAAGGTGTTTTTTATTCCAAGCTGACCTGCGATAACGGTCAGCGCATCATAGAAATTGATGCAAGGACTTCGGATGCCATTGCACTTGCTTTGCGTTTTAAATGCCCCATTTACACAACAGAGGAGATCCTTAAAAAAGCCGGGATAATCCTCGATTTTGAAAAAGAAGCTGCAGTGCAGACCGGCGGAGATCCGGCAGCACCGCCTAAAAGT
The DNA here is from genome assembly GCA_041737175.1 of Bacteroidales bacterium. Lineage (GTDB taxonomy): Bacteria > Bacteroidota > Bacteroidia > Bacteroidales > UBA10428 > UBA5072. The sequence goes on along the minus strand of JBGSSF010000023.1, from coordinate 225,891 downwards.
ATTCACGTACAGGATCCCTCTTTTGCTGATGACCTGAGAAAGAGCAACCTGCAGGAACTTCAGGAATTGCTCAACGATGCCATCATGGAGGAGAATTATGAAAAAGCCTCACAGATCCGTGATGAAATAAACAGGCGAAAAAAGGAGTAATCAAACCTATTATTTCAGGAGGATGACATGGCAAAACAGAAAGAGAGTGATTTGCGACAGGCCATATTGGACAATATACCCTATCTGGCCTGGCTCAAGGACGATACAGGCAAGTATATAGTGGTAAATCAGTCTTTTGCCGATCTTTACAATACTCAGCCCGGTCAAATTATCGGAAAGACAGACTTTGATCTGTGTTCCAGGGAAAAGGCACTTGAGTTTCACCGGAATGATGAGGAGGTCAAACGAACCAGGAAGAGACAATTTGTTGAGCAGATCCAGGATCTAACGTCGGGTATCTCTCATTTTGAAACCTTTAAAACACCTGTTTTGGATCAACAGGGGAATGTAATCGGTATTGCCGGAATTTCTAGGGAGATTTCCGACAGCACCTGGATGGAAAAGTCCATGCACGAAAGAGAGGAACAATTCAGGGCACTTTTGCAGAATTCCTCTGATGCGATTTCCATTATTGACCGCAAGGGCATAATTATTTTCGAAAGCTCTGAAAGAAACAAGATTTCGGATTTTGATATTGAAGAGCTTTTGCACAAGTCTTTTTTTGATATTGTGCATCCCGATGATGTTGGTCAGGTTAATGCGGTATTTAAAGAGGCTCTTGTCAATCCCGGAAAGCAGATCAAAAAAGAATACAGGAGTCTGCATAAGAACAAAAGATGGATATACGTTGAAAGTATTTTTTCAAATCAGCTTGATAATCCTGCCATTAAAGGTATAATTGTCAATTCAAGAGATGTTTCTGATCGTAAAATGTCAGAACTGAAAGAAAGAGTATATCATGACAATTTGATATTTTTAAGCAATTCAGCCCTTGAACTGCTTGGGTTGTCTTCCAAAGACGAAATATATCGTTATATTCCCGAAAAACTGGCAGCCTTTCTCGAGAGTGCTGTAGTGATTGTAAGTTCATACAATGAGGAGGCCAAATCAGTGGTAGTCGAGAGTTTCTCAGGCCTTGAACCCTACACCGATCAGGTTGAGGAATTACTGAAGCACCCGATCATGGGATTGTCTTTCCTCGCTTCGAAAATGGCTTTGTCATCCGAAAATGCAGGTATGGTAATTACCCTGAAGGATGAACTGTTCGAAACCAGTATTGGTGAGCTTGTAGTTGAAAATCTCTTTAAGATCAAGGAATTGATCCGAATGCATAAGGCCTATAGCATCACCATGGCCAAGGATAACAGGCTGCTGGGATATATCACCATTTTCACCCTGAATAAAAGCATTATTAAGTTCAAACATATCATCGAGACTTTTGTGCACCAGGTTTCTGTTGCTCTGCACCGTAGTCAGCTTGAATATGAACTGGTTAAAGCCAAGGACAAGGCGGAAGAATCGGATAAGCTCAAAACGGCCTTTCTTGCCAACATGTCTCATGAAATCCGCACACCCATGAATGGTATACTTGGCTTTGCCGAGATGCTGAATGACAATACATTAAGTTATGCCAACCGGAAGAAATATCTGAATATCATCAACAGCAATGGAAAGATGCTCATCAACCTGATTGATGATATCATTGATTTTGCCAAAATCGAATCGGGGCAGGCAAATATTGTACAGGATGAATTCTCGCTGAATAATTTGCTCAACCAGGTGCAATCGACCTTCCTCACCCGAAGCCTGAGAAGGGACAAATCCAAGGTAAGAATTGTGACCAAAAAGCCTTTCCCTGATGAAAAATCTTATATACGCACTGATCCCATCAAACTGAGACAGATACTGACCAATCTGGTTGGCAATGCCATTAAATTCACCCATAAGGGATACATTGAATTTGGCTATGAGCTTGAAGAGAACAATTACCTGAAGTTTTATGTCAGAGATACCGGAATAGGGATATCTCCCGACAAACTGCAGATCATTTTTGAAAGGTTTATTCAGGCAGATAATTCACCTTCCCGAAAGTACGGCGGGTCGGGACTGGGACTTGCCATTTCAAAAGGTCTGGTGGAGTTGCTGGGAGGAAGAATGTGGGCTGAATCTGTTCCCAATGAGGGTTCAACTTTCAGTTTTTCAGTACCCTTTACTCCTGTTACCCGGAAAATTGAGGATCATCCAGAGGGTAAACATGCCCGGTCACATCTCAGCTGGGAAGGCAAACTATTTCTTATTGCCGAGGATGATAAATTCAGCTATAAATTTCTTGAAGGTTTTTTAAAACAAACGAAGGCCAATGTTATAAGGGCTGCTGATGGGCGCGAGGCAGTGGAAATCTGCCGGAACAATAAAAACATCGATCTGGTCCTCATGGATATTCAGATGCCTGAGATGAATGGCCTCACGGCCACCGAGGAAATCAAAAAGTTCAACAAGGAGATACCTATAATAGCACAAACAGCCAACGCCATTAACGAAGAAAGACTCCGGTGTCTCGAAGCAGGTTGCGACGATTTCATAACCAAACCTGTGAATATCAGTGAACTCTACGAAAAAATTGATAAGTGGCTGTCTGTCAAGAATTCCTGATTGAATGCCTGAAATTGCATGAATGTTTTGACGACCCTATCCCTGCTTTTGCTGGTGCTGTATGTGCTTAAAATCCTGTATTATAAACACAAGTGGGAGCATTATCCCGAGCTTGAGCTTTCACGTCCGGGTTCCGTAAAAATAAGCGTTGTCATTGCCTTTCGAAATGAATTAAGTAACCTGAATACACTCTTGGTTTTGCTGTTCTCGCAAAACTACCCCGAACAAGGCTATGAAGTGATCCTGGTGAATGATCATTCTGAGGACGGATCAGAAAGGCTGGTTCAGAAATTTTGTGATGAACATCGGAATTTCCGGTTGCTGCATAATGATGCCTCCGAAATTGGAAAGAAGTCTGCCATGTTGAAGGGTGTCCGGAATGCAGTTTACGAACTGATCGTAACAACTGATGCGGATTGCTCTCTGCCTGAAAACTGGTTGACAGCCATTGCGCAGGCTTACCGGGAAAATGATGCTGATTTGATCGTGGGATTGGTGGATATGGTTTCAGCCGACAACTTCTTCGGCAGATTTCAGGAGATTGAATTTTTGAGCCTGGTCGCTGCCGGAGCCGGCGCCATAGCTGCGAAACATCCGATATACTGCAACGGTGCCTGCCTGGCATACCGGAAGAGCGTTTTCCTGGCATACACCGATCCCATGAAGCAAAAAATACCTTCCGGTGAGGATACGCTCTTCATGCATGAGCTTAAGCGTAACCCCGGGAAACGTATTGTTTTGGCCAAGGCGGTTCAGGCAATTGCAACTACACGGGGCGCCACAACCCTAAAAGATTTTTTTCAGCAACGTAAACGATGGGTCTCCAAAGCTCCCTATTACAGGGATTTCGACATCCTTTACACATCCTTTTTGGTTTTCCTGGTGAATTTCTCGGTTTTGCATGCCCTGATCTTACTGGTAACAGGTTTTAATGTATGGCTATTCCCGGTTATGTATATGTTTAAACTTCTGACCGATATGGGTTTTTTAAAGGACTTTCTCCGGTTTTACTGCAAGAACCTTCCGGCAGGCTGGTTCATGCTGTATGAACTGGTGTATCCTTTTTATGCGGTTTTGTTTGCCGTAGCCGGCATTTTTTCCGGATTTACCTGGAAGGGAAGACGAACCGGACCTAGTTTCCCAACTCCGACATGAACTTGATGCGCATCAGCCGGACTTCTTCCTCGGTATAGTTATCTTCGCCCAGCTCCTGCAAGGCATTTTCAACGGATTCATCTTCGGCCTCCTCCATGAAATAATCGTAAATATCCTGCTGATGATCCTCCTCCATGAAACTGTTCAGATAGTAGTCGATATTAATTTTGGTCCCGGAATTAACAATTGCTTCAATTTCATCGAGCAAGGCACCCATGTCAATGTTTTTCGCCGAGGCAATGTCCTGGAAATCCATCTGGCGGTCAATGCTCTGTATGATAAACACTTTTAGATTGGATTTATTCACAATCGATTTGACAACCATATCCTGGGGCCGGATAATTTCCTTTTCCTCTACATAACTCTTGATGATCTTGATGAATTCTGCCCCGTATCTTTTGGCTTTCCCTGCTCCCACTCCGGTGATGTTCTGCAATTCTTCGAAGGATATCGGGTACTGGATAGCCATGTCTTCCAATGAAGGATCCTGAAAGATGACAAAGGGGGGTAACTGCAATTGTTTGGCGAGTTTCTTTCTCAGGCCTTTCAGTATGATGAAAAGTTCCTCATCAACAGTCCCGGGTCTTTCAGGTCCCCCAAAGTTTTCTTCTTCCTCGTCCGTATCTGAATAATCATGGTCTTCCGACAACATGAATGAAACCGGGTTATTCAGAAATTCGTGACCCTTTTCATCAAATTTCAGCAAGCCATAGTTTTCAATATCCTTTTGAATCAGCCTTTTGATCAGTGCCTGCCGGATCACCATACTCCAGTAATTGATGTCTTTGTGCTTTCCAATACCGAAAGAGTCAAGCATCTGGTGATTGTATGATTTAATGGCAGCGGTTTTAATTCCAGCCAGAATGCTGGCGATATGATCATACTTGAATTTCTCCTTAACCTCCAGGATGGCTTTCAATGCCAGGGCAATATCATCCTTCCCTTCAAACAGGGTTTTGGGATGCAGACAATTGTCGCAGTTATCGCAATTTTCAGCCATTTCCTCTCCGAAATAATTCAGCAGCTGCTTGGGTCTGCATACGGAGGATTCGGCATAGGCGACTGTTTCCAGGAGGAGCTGTTTACCGATCTCCTGTTCGGCGATGGGCTTACCCTGCATGAATTTTTCCAGTTTCTGAATGTCCTTGTAGCTGTAAAATGCAATGCATTTACCCTCACCGCCATCGCGTCCTGCTCTGCCGGTCTCCTGGTAATATCCTTCAAGGCTTTTGGGAATATCATAATGGATCACAAAGCGAACGTCAGGCTTATCGATACCCATCCCAAAAGCAATGGTGGCTACAATAACATCGGCTTCCTCCATCAGAAAGTTGTCCTGGTTTTTTGACCGGGTGGCAGAATCAAGCCCGGCATGGTAAGGAAGTGCTTTGATACCGTTAACCGCAAGGGTTTCAGCAAGCTCTTCCACTTTTTTCCGGCTCAGGCAGTAAATAATGCCCGATTTTCCAGCATTATTCTTGATGTATTTGATTATTTCCTTGGTGACGTTCTTTTTGGGCCTTATTTCGTAATACAGGTTATGTCTGCGGAATGATGATTTGAAAACCCTGGCATCAAGCATTCCCAGGTTTTTCTGTATATCATGTTGAACTTTGGGAGTAGCTGTTGCCGTTAGCGCGATGATGGGTTCAGTGCCGATTTCATTAATAATAGGCCTGATCCGTCGATATTCAGGTCGGAAATCATGACCCCATTCCGATATACAATGCGCTTCATCGATTGCGTAAAAAGATATTTTAACCTTTTTCAGGAATTGTATGTTTTCTTCCTTGGTAAGCGATTCGGGAGCCACGTAAAGCAATTTGGTCTTTCCTTCCAGGATATCGTGCTTCACTTTTGTTATAGCGGCCTTATTGAGCGATGAATTCATAAAATGTGCCACGCCGTCTTCTTCACTAAAGCTGCGCATGGCATCCACCTGGTTCTTCATCAGGGCAATCAGGGGCGATATGATAACAGCTGTGCCCCGCATGATTAGAGCTGGAAGCTGGTAGCACAATGACTTTCCTCCCCCGGTAGGCATTAAAACAAAAGTGTCATTTCCTTCCAGGACGTTCCGGATGATGAATTCCTGATTCCCCTTAAAACTGGTAAAACCAAAATGCTTTTTTAAGATTTCTGATAATGAAATTTCGGTGCCAACAATCATCTTTATTACAATTTATATCTGATTCCCCTGAGAGTGCCACTCCTGATCAACCCCGGAGAAAGATCTTATAAAAACACAGGGTAATATGTAATGAAAATACAAATGTTCGATAAACCTGCAGGCATGAATTGCCTGTCTGTAGGCAATCTTAAAATAATAATCCCATTTATTAACTAAATTAATATTTTTTTTCTTATTTCGCTATGCCCAAAAAGGCATTTTAATTTTTATTAACATATCACATATCTGACAGGGAAATTGCATATGGAAGAAAAGGAAAAAGGGGAAATGACATTTCTGGAGCACCTTGAAGAGCTCAGGTGGCACATCATACGTTCGGCGATTGCGATTGTTGTATTTGGCATTCTGGCATTTTTATTCAAGCGGATCATATTTGATGTTATACTGCTGGGTCCAAGTCAACCCGACTTTTGGACAAACCGCATACTATGCCAGTTGGGACAAAGGATCAATATTGATAATCTCTGCTTTAATACCACACCCCTGGTTTTGCAGAATACACAGGTGGCTGGACAGTTTATAGCACACATTAAAATCAGCCTGGTTGTTGGCCTGGTTCTGGGATTTCCGTACTTGTTCTTTGAATTATGGCGTTTTATAAAGCCCGCACTTTACCAGAATGAGCAGAAACATGCAACCGGGGCTGTGTTTTATATCACCTTACTTTTCTTTGTAGGAGTTATCTTCGGGTATTTTCTGATCACGCCCTTTTCCATTAATTTTCTGTACAACTATCATGTGAGTGAAATCGTAAAGAACATACCAACGCTGGCTTCATACAATTCATTGATAACGTCTGTTGTGCTGGCCAGCGGAATACTGTTTGAGCTTCCTGTGATGATCTATTTTCTGAGCAAGGTAGGGTTGGTAACGCCATCCTTCTTAAAACATTATCGAAAACATGCCGTTATCGTTATTTTGCTCCTGGCCGGAATCATTACCCCAACACCTGATATGTTCACACAGCTTCTGGTTGGATTGCCCATGCTATTTTTGTATGAAATAGGCATATTTTTGTCGAAGCGGGTTGAAAAAGGAAGGCAAGCTAAAATGCTTGCCGGATAAGAACAGATGAGATCATTCACTTTTTAGGACACCATGAAACTACGTACTGAAAATCTGGTTAAGCGTTACCGGACCCGCACGGTGGTAAAAGACGTGTCGTTTGAAGTAGAGCAGGGAGAGATTGCCGGTTTGCTGGGACCTAACGGGGCCGGGAAAACCACATCGTTTTATATGATCGTGGGACTTATTCAACCCAATTCGGGAAAAATATTCCTGGATGATGAAGAAATAACGCATGAACCCGTATACCGTCGTGCGCAGAAGGGAATCGGCTACCTTGCGCAGGAAGCCTCGGTTTTTCGCCGGCTGAGTGTGGAGGACAACATCAGGGCTGTTCTTGAAATGACCAAACTATCCAGGGAAGAGCAACATTTCAGGGTCGAATCGCTGCTGAATGAGTTTGGTTTACAGAAAATACGGAAGAGCCTGGGGATACAGCTTTCAGGTGGAGAAAGGCGCAGAACAGAAATTGCACGGGCACTGGCACTTAAACCCAATTTTATCCTGCTCGACGAACCTTTTGCAGGCGTGGATCCCATTGCGGTTGAGGATATCCAGGAAATTATTGCCAAGCTCCGGGAAAAAAACATAGGCATCCTGATCACCGACCACAATGTGCATGAAACCCTTTCCATCACTGACAGGGCATACCTGCTTTTCGAAGGTGAGATCCTGAAGGCCGGCACTTCCAAAGAGCTTGCCGAGGATGAACAGGTGAGAAGGGTTTATCTGGGGAAGAATTTTGAACTGAGATGAAAATGTTGTGTTGGTTTTGGGTTGTGTTGGTTGTGACGGTTCTTATGTGAAACAACCACAACAACTACAACAACCACAACAATCACAACTTTAAAAAATTGACCTCATAACTCAGCAACATATGCCATCACAAGTCTATTTCACCGATCTCCGCGCCAATGCGTCCAATAACCTGTTGAAAAAACTGGAAAGTCTCATCAGGAAAGCCGGCATTGATACCATTGATTTTGACAACAAGATCACGGCTGTGAAGATTCATTTCGGGGAACCCGGGAATCTTTCCTATATAAGGCCGAACTTTGCAGCTACCCTGGTGAAGTACCTGAAGAGCAAAGGGGCCAAACCCTTCCTTACCGATTGCAATACTCTTTACCATGGCCGGCGATCCAATGCTGTTGATCATATCAGGGCTGCATTTGAGAATGGATTTAATCCTCTGGCTGTTGATTGTCCGGTGATTATTGCCGACGGACTTCGCGGAACAGATCTTGTTGAAATTCCCGTTCACCTGGAACATTGCAAGACCGCTAAGATTGGCAAAATCATTGCAGATGCCGATATCCTGATTACCATGACCCATTTTAAGGGACATGAGCTGACCGGATTTGGCGGGGCGCTCAAAAACCTGGGAATGGGATGCGCCTCGGTTGGCGGGAAACTGGAACTGCATTCCACGTCTTCCCCGGAGATTGTTGCTGAGAATTGTACCGGGTGCCGGGTATGTGAGCGCAATTGCGCACATGATGCCATCCATGTCGGTGCTGATAAAATTGCCAGGATCGATTACAAAAAATGCGTCGGATGCGGGCAATGTGTAGCCGTTTGTCAATACGATGCTGCGCAGGCCGTTTGGGAATCGGCATCAGAACTTTCCAGCCGGAAAATTGCCGAATATTCACTGGCGGTTCTTAAAGACAAACCGGCATTTCATATCAGTTTCATCATGAATGTGTCCCCGGATTGTGATTGCTGGAATTTCAATGACTATCCGCTTGTCTCCGATATAGGAATTGCTGCATCCTTTGATCCGGTGGCCCTTGATCAGGCCTGTGCAGATATGGTCAAAGAGGCGCCTGCCTTACCGATGAGCAGGATCTGTTCTGAAAAGGACCATGATCTTCACCGGGGGAAAGACAAATTTATCCTTACCCATCGTAATGTGCATTGGGAAGAAGGATTGGCGCACGGCGAGGAGATCGGACTGGGAAGCCGGAGTTATGAAGTGGTAAAAGTCAGATAATCAGTAAACAGCCAGTAAACAGTAATCAGTGAACAGCCTGTAAAAAGTAAACAGTGCACAGTGTGCAGTTGGTCAAAAGCTAAATTACTTCTTACCGTTTACTTCTTACCGTTTACTTTTTACTGTTTACTATTCACTGTTACTTCAGTTCATACGCCACCACCCTGTTATCACTGAATGTCGGAACCAGCAACAACTTTTTCGAAGGTACATAATCAATATCGGCTGCGTAGATATTGGCGGGCGTGGTATCAAGAAGCTTTTCCTTTTCTTTACTGGTGTTTACCTGATGGATATTCCCAAGCCAGTCGGAGATCAGATAATTGCCATTTCCGTCCGGAACCAGTCCGTCAATACCCCCGGTATTCAGTATGTAATCTTTGATCTCTTTTGTCCTCAAATTAATGCTGACGATCCGGTCCTGCAAGCCGGCCAGAAGATTTCCATCCACTACAAAAAGCCCGTTGACGCCAGTCACTTTGTCTGATTTCACCAGGACTTCAAAACTTCCACCCCGGATCACATAAATCGTTTTTCCGTTCATATCAGAAACATAAACATTCCCCTGGCTGTCGGTGGCAATGTCGTTCAGGAATTGTGAACCCGGTATTTCAACTTGTTCAGTTATTTTGCCTGTGGCAATATTGATTTTCACCACCCGGCTTATATCCGATACATACAGAAATTCACCGCTTACCCCAAGGCCTTTTGGGGCATTCAGTCCGTTTACCCATTGCAGCTCCAGAATTTTTCCTTCCGGCGAAATTTTGGAGATGAAGCCTGTCCCGTCCTTATCGGTAGGACTTCCTGTTACGTTGGATACATACAATACCTGTCGGGTAGTGTCGTAGTAAACCGATTCCGGTACCTTTAATTCAGCGGGTGTTTCCCATTTTCTGACAAGTCTTTCCGACTGGTAGATCTGCTGTGCCCTGCCGGTACAAAGTAGCCCACCAAAAACAGCTATCAAAACGAATTTTTTCATAATCCGGATATTTTAGGTTAGAGGTGCAAATTTAATACATTTAAGTCTTAAATTAATGAATATCTTCAATCACCTCCGAAACCTCAGATAATCAAAATGAAATGCATTTTATTTTCGTGGAAAGTAAAAAGTGGTATCTTTGCGCGACATTTTACCCGCGGATGTGGCGTAATTGGTAGCCGCGCAAGACTTAGGATCTTGTGCCGTAAGGCGTGGGGGTTCGAGTCCCTTCATCCGCACCACGAATCAGGCGGTCTTGCCGGCCTGTTCAGTGTTGAAGAGGATTAATTAAAATAACATCTGATGAACATTAAGAAAGACAACATTGACGAATTAAACGCAATTGTGACGATCAAGATTGAAAAGCCGGATTATGAGGAACGGGTGGACAATATACTGAAGGACTACCGTAAAAAGGCACGGTTTGATGGGTTCAGACCCGGCAAGGTTCCACAGGGCCTTGTTAATAAAATGTATCGTAAACCTGTGCTGGCCGAGGAAATTAATAAAATCCTGAGTGAATCCCTTTCCAAATACCTGGTGGATGAGAAACTGAACATTTTAGGTGAACCTTTGCCCAATGCGGATAAACCCGTGAATATTGACTGGGATCATGACAGTGAATTTGAATTCACATTTGATATCGGACTGGCTCCTGACATGGATATATCCATTTCGGAAAAGGACAAATTGCCCTATTATTCAATCAGGATTGATGAGGATGAACGACTGAAACAAATTGACAGGGTCCGGTCGCGTTTCGGTACATATGTTGATGCCGCCGAGATCACCGGCAACGACATGCTGAAAGCTGACATGGTGGAGACCGATAAAAAAGGCAATCCGGTTGAAAATGGCATACATGTTGAGGATGCTACCATTTCGCTTGAATTTGTAAAAGATGAGAAAATAAAGAAAAAATTCAAGGGCTGTAAGCCCGGGGATCAGCTAATCATTGAGGTGAAGAAAGCCTTTGAAAATGAAACCGATCTTGCAGCTTTGCTCAAGATTGAAAAGGCCAGGCTGGCCGATATCCATCCCGATTTTCAGGTTACGCTGAAAACCGTCTCCCGCTTTGACAAGGCTGAGGTAAACCAGGACCTGTATGATAAGGTATATGGAAAAGACAATGTTAAGTCAGAAGAAGAATTCAAAGCCAAAGTTGAAGAAGAATTAAAATCTGCCTTTGAGCGTAACAGCGATTATAAACTCAGACTGGATGCCAGGGAATATTACCTGGAAAAATTCAAAAAGGATCTTCCCGGAGAATTTCTGAAAAGATGGCTGATGCATACGAATGAGGGCAAGGTTACGCAGGAACAAATTGACAAGGACTTTGACCATTTTAAGACCGATTTGAAATGGCAATTGATCAAAGGGAAGGTGACCAGGGACAATAACCTGAAGATCAACGAAGAAGAATTGCTGGCCCACGCCAAAGAGGCCATCAGGCAACAATTTATACAATACTATGGCATTGGTGAGGTACCTGGTGATATGCTGGAGAAATACGCCCAGGAGAGCCTGAAGCGTGAGGAAGAGCGGAACAGGTATATGGAGAGTCTCAATGAAAACAAGGTTTATGAATTCATACAAAAGACTGTGAAACTTGATACCAAAGAAATAACTTTGGAAAAGTTCAACAAACTCTTTGAAAAATAGTTTATACAGGAAATAACACTAAAGCATATGGACCTGATCAAAGACTTCAATAAATTCGCAACCGGTTATGCAGGCATCAGCAGCCTTAATCTTCACCGGTTTACTTCAATAGTCAACAATAGCTACATTTCGCCCACAATCATTGAGGAACGACAACTCAACGTAGCCCAGATGGACGTTTTTTCCAGGTTGATGATGGACAGGATCATCTTTCTGGGTTTGCCCATTGATGATTTCGTTGCCAATGTGATTCAGGCCCAGTTACTTTATCTTGATTCCGCCGATCCGGGCAAGGATATCCAGATTTATTTCAACACACCCGGTGGCGCTGTTCACGCGGGGCTGGGCATCTATGACACCATGCAGTATGTAACCTGTGATATAGCTACAATATGCACTGGAATGGCGGCCTCCATGGGCGCTGTTCTGCTTTGCGCCGGCACCAAGGGTAAACGGTCTGCCCTCAGGCACTCCCGGATTATGATACATCAACCCATGGGAGGTGCGCAGGGTCAGGCAACTGATATTGAAATTACAGCCAGGGAAATACTGAAATTGCGCGCTGAGCTGTACCATATTATCGCGGAACATTCCGGCAATACTCTTGAAAAAGTTGAAAAAGACTCGGACAGGGATTACTGGATGACTTCGAAGGAAGCCCTCGATTATGGAATGATAGATGACATACTGGAAAGGGTGAAGAAAAAGTAGTTTAATGATCTGATTTTTTGTAACTTTGACTTTTTAGAATTCGTTAGATCGTGTAATATAGTTCAGTTTATGGATAAATGCTCCTTTTGCGGACGGGACAAACGGGATACCAATCTCCTGATAGCCGGCATATCAGGTCATATATGTGACAATTGTGTAGAGCAGGCTTATGAAATTGTACAGGAGGAGACCCGGAAAAAATCACCTTTTGATGTTAATGCCATAAAACTGCTCAAACCCAAGGAAATCAAGAAATTCCTGGATCTTTATGTGATTGGTCAGGACGAGGCGAAAAAGATCATATCCGTGGCAGTTTACAATCACTACAAACGCCTGATGCAAACCTCGAGACATGATACGGCAGATGATGTTGAAATTGAAAAATCGAATATCATTCTCGTTGGGGAAACCGGTACGGGAAAAACTTTGCTGGCCAGAACCATAGCCAAATTGCTCCATGTTCCTTTTACCATCGTTGATGCTACGGTGCTTACCGAAGCCGGTTATGTTGGTGAGGATATTGAAAGCATACTCACGCGTCTTTTGCAGGTAGCAGACTACAATACCGAAGCTGCAGAAAAGGGAATTGTTTTTATCGATGAGATAGATAAAATTGCACGGAAAGGAGATAATCCTTCCATCACCCGTGATGTATCCGGAGAAGGTGTTCAGCAGGGATTGCTGAAATTGCTGGAAGGGTCGGTAGTTAACGTTCCGCCACAGGGTGGACGTAAACACCCCGATCAGAAGATGATACCGGTAGACACCAAGAATATTCTTTTTATCTGCGGCGGGGCTTTTGAAGGTATCGAACGCAAGATAGCGCAACGATTGAATACCAAGGTGGTGGGATATAATGCCGCCCGTCAGTCCGATCATATCGAAAGGGAAAACATGATGCAGTACATCGCCCCTCAGGACTTGCGTGCCTACGGGATGATCCCTGAAATTATCGGCAGGTTGCCCGTTCTTACCTACCTGCATCCGCTCGATCAAAAAACACTGCGCAGCATTCTTACCGAGCCGAAAAATTCAATTATCAAGCAGTACACGAAACTATTCGAGATCGATGGAATAAAGTTGTCATTCGAAGAAGTTGCTTTTGATTATATTGTAGACAAGGCGGTTGAGTTTAAACTGGGCGCCAGGGGACTGCGTTCCATTTGCGAGGCAATCATGATTGATGTAATGTTTGAACTACCTTCTGAAGAGGAAAATGAAATTCTCATTACCGCAGATTATGCCAAATCGAAAGTTGAAAAGGTCAACATCCACCGATTAAAAGCTGCCTGATTCTTGTTTTATTAAAAACTAGTTCTATATTTGCATCTGAATTGATATACAATTATGAGTAGAATATATACAAATTGGTGGTGGCGCTTCATGATTCTCAAAAAACCGTGAGACCGACTACCTATACTATATAATCAAAGATATTAAGCAGCGGCCTATCGTTCTCACGATAGGCCGCTTAGTTTTTAATACATAGACAAACCAATACCATGAAAAAGTTCCTCATTAAAACAAAAACCCGGAAACTGCTGGCTGATACAATCACACCGGTCAGCATCTATCTCCGGATCAGGGATATTTTCCCCAATTCCCTGCTGTTGGAGAGTTCTGATTACCACGGAAATGAAAACAGCTATTCCTTCATCTGTCTGAAGCCCCTGGCGGGTTTTACCGTGGAAAACGGACAGGCCACGGAAACCTATCCCGATGGCAGCAGAATTACCACACCATTGACTGATCATACCCTGTTCAAGACCAGGTTCAGGGCATTCCTGCAATCGTTTGAGCAACCAAGCGGTCAGGACGGAGTGCCGGTAAACGGACTTTTTGGATACACCACATATGATGCGGTCAGGTATTTTGAAAACATCAAACTGCAGGCGCATGTTATACCAGAGCATCAGGTACCGGAGATCAGGTACAATTTCTACAACTATATTATTGCCATCAACCATTTCCAGAACACCCTTCAGATTATTGAGAACCGGATCAACGGCGAACCCAGTGAACTGGAAAGAATTGAAACTTTGCTGAACAGCAGAAACCTGGCTATTTATTCATTCCGGCCGGTGGGACAGGAAAAGTCCAATTGCACCGACGAGCAATACAAGCAAATGGTAAGCAAAGGGAAGGAGCATTGCCATCGCGGGGACGTTTTCCAGATCGTCTTATCCCGTCAGTTCTCCCAGCAATTTAGCGGAGATGAATTCAATGTATACAGGGCCCTGCGTTCCATTAATCCTTCTCCCTACCTGTTCTACTTTGACTATGGAAGTTATAAGATATTCGGTTCATCACCCGAAGCCCAATTAAAGATGCAAAGAGGCAAGGCCTATATCAATCCGATTGCCGGCACCTTTAAACGCACCGGTGATGATGAAAATGACAAGATGTTGGCACAACAGTTATCAACAGATTTAAAGGAGAATGCCGAACATGTTATGCTGGTTGACCTGGCGCGTAATGACCTCAGCAGGCACGCCAAAAACATTAAAGTGGAAAGATACCGGGAGGTGCAGTTCTTTTCGCACGTGATTCACCTGGTATCTGCTGTTTCCGGTGAACTGAACGAGGGGTCTGATGTACCGGATATGATGACCGCCACCTTTCCTGCAGGAACCTTATCGGGTGCCCCTAAGTACAAAGCCATGCAGCTCATCGACAAATATGAGAACCAGAACAGGGGCTATTACGGAGGCGCCCTCGGCTTTCTCGATTTTAACGGGAGGTTCAATCATGCCATCATGATCCGCACATTTCTGAGCAAGGGAAATACTCTCTTTTACCAGGCAGGGGCAGGAATTGTGGCCATTTCAAACGAAGAAAGCGAGCTTCAGGAAGTGAACAATAAACTCGGCGCTTTGAAAAAAGCCATTGAAATGGCAGTTGAGATCCTATAAAAGCTTAAACTATGAAGAAAATTCTGGTTATTGACAATTACGACTCATTTACCTATAACCTGGTGCACTATATTGATAAGCTTACCGGCACATATCCCGCTGTATTCCGGAATGATGAGATCGGACTGGATGAAGCGGGTGAATACGACAAGATCCTGCTCTCCCCGGGACCGGGCATTCCTGAAGAAGCAGGGATCTGTATCGATTTGATCCGCAGGTACGGGCCTGAAAAAAGTATCCTGGGTATTTGTCTCGGCCACCAGGCCATCGGTCAGGCATTTGGCGCCGACATTGTTAATCTGAGCCTGGTATACCACGGAATCGCAACTCCGGTCACTGTCACCGATCTTTCGGAACCATTGTTTCATAATATTCCAACGAAGTTTGTTGCCGGCAGGTATCATTCCTGGGTAGTTTCACGTGTTGGGCTGCCTGAATGCCTTACCATTACCAGTGAGGATGACGGAGGCATCATCATGGGGATCAGTCACAAACAATACGATGTCCGCGGTTTGCAGTTCCACCCCGAATCAGTGCTTACCGAGAACGGGATTGAGATTATCAGGAACTGGCTGAACCTCTGAACGCTGAACTTCTGAATACCTAAATTTTAATTCAATGAAAAAGATATTAAATTACCTGTTCGATCATAAAACCCTGAAACGTCAGGAGGCAGAAGAGATACTTACCAACATTGCCAGGGGCAATTATTCCGAGTCGGAAATGGCCGCATTCATAACCGTTTACCTGATGCGAAGCATTACGGTAGAGGAACTGGCAGGTTTCCGCGATGCATTGCTGAACCTGTGCTTCAGAATAGACCTTGATGACTTTGACACCATCGATGTCTGCGGTACCGGAGGTGACGGAAAGGATACGTTCAATATCTCCACCTTATCGACCTTTGTGCTTGCCGGTGCAGGAGCCAGCGTTACCAAACACGGAAATTACGGAGTTTCTTCATCCTGCGGATCTTCCAACATCATGGAACATTTCGGGTATAAATTTTCCGCGGATCAGGACAAGTTGCGCCGGGAAATAGAGAAAACAGGTGTCTGTTTTCTGCACGCACCTTTGTTCAATCCGGCCATGAAAAGCATAGCTCCCGTAAGACGCGCCCTGAAAGTAAAGACTTTTTTCAATATGCTGGGCCCCATGGTCAATCCGGCTTTTCCCAAAAAGCAGCTTGTAGGGGTTTATAGTCTTGACCTTGCCAGGTTATATAACTATCTTTACCAGCAATCGGATACCCGGTATGTCATTGTTTACAGCCTCGACGGTTATGATGAAATTTCACTGACCAGTGATTTCAAGTACATACTGAACGGTGTGGAAGAGATTGTATCGCCGGAAACCTTTGGGTATTCTTTGACGGATGCTGCCGGACTGCATGGCGGTACAACAGTTCAGGAGGCAGCTGTTATTTTCGTATCAGTGCTTCAGGGACGCGGGACCCGGGCACAGACGGATGTGGTGATAGCCAATGCGCAAATGGCGCTGATGTGTTATTTTCCGGATTCATCATTTGAAACCTGCAGGAGTATGGCCGAAGAGTCACTGAAAAGCGGCAAGGCACTCCATGCTTTTAAACAACTAATAGAAATGCAGCCATGACCATCCTCGAAAAAATCATCGGCCACAAGAAACAGGAACTGGCAAATGCACAGGTTGTGCATCCCGTAAAAGAGTTAATGAAAAGTAAACTGTATGGCCGAAAGACCCTATCCCTGACTGAATCCATCCAAGATGAAGAAAAAACCGGCATAATTGCCGAGTTTAAAAGGAAGTCGCCTTCCAGGGGGTTGATTAACGAACAGGCGATACTGGAAGAAGTCACAACCGGTTATTTTCGCTCAGGGGCATCGGGATTATCCATCCTCACGGACCAGGAATTCTTCGGCGGCACCAATGAGGACCTGCTGCGGGCACGTGAACTCAATCCCATACCCATACTCCGTAAGGATTTTGTTATTGATGAATACCAGGTTGTTGAAGCAAAGGCAATTGGAGCGGATGCCGTATTGCTTATAGCAGCTGTTCTGGATATTGGCCAGACACGCAATCTGGCGCGCTTTGCGCGGTCCCTGGATCTGCAGGTTCTGCTCGAAGTGCATCAGGCAGCTGAACTGGATCACCTGAATGAATTTATCAGTATGGTGGGTGTGAACAACCGTGACCTCCACACTTTTGCCGTGGATGTTGAGCGTTCCGTGCAAATGGCCGGTGAAATTCCACCGGATTTTGTGAAAATTTCTGAGAGCGGAATTACCTCACCCCTGACTATTAAGAAATTGAGAGGATGCGGGTACCAGGGCTTCCTGATCGGGGAAAGTTTCATGCGAACTCCTGAACCGGCAGTGGCATTCTCTGATTTTGTCAAATCATTATTCTTTGATAATGATTAAGGTGAAAGTATGTGGTATGCGTGATCGCATGAATATCAGGGCAGTGACCGCTGCCGGCCCTGATTACATGGGATTCATATTCTACCCGGGTTCTAAGCGGTTTGTTGGAGATCATCCCGGCAAAGACCTTTTCCAAGGGATCCCTGTAAAAATAAAAAAGGTCGGGATTTTTGTCAATGAATTGCCGGAAAGCATTCTGGAACGGGCCGAACAATATAATCTGAGCTTTATCCAATTGCACGGCAGCGAATCCCCGGATCTTTGCAGAAAAATCGGCTCTTCCGGTTTGAGGGTGATCAAAGCCTTTGGTATTGGTTCGGATTTTGATTTTGAACAACTGATACCCTATGCGCCGGTCTGTGATTTCTTTTTATTTGACACCCAAACCGAAAGGTTCGGCGGGACGGGTCTTCGTTTCAACTGGGATCTGCTGAACCGGTATAAACTTGAAGTGCATTTCTTTCTAAGTGGCGGAATTTCATTGGAGGATGCCGGAATGATCCGCTCATTGAATCATCCTTTGTTGCACGCAGCAGATATCAACAGTAAGTTTGAGATTTCGCCCGGCGTGAAAGATCCGGATAAAGTAAAATCATTCATTCAAGAAATTAAATGCAGCAAAATATGAACTATTCAGTGGATGCAAACGGTTATTACGGTGAGTTCGGCGGGGCTTTTATTCCCGAAATGATGGTTCCGAATATCGAGGAATTGAGGGAGAATTACCTGAAAATTCTGGAGGACCCTGAATTTAAGTCCGAATTCACCACCTTGCTTAAGGATTACGTCGGCCGGCCTTCTCCCTTATATTATGCAAAAAGACTATCGGCGTACCACAGGACGGAAGTATATCTGAAACGGGAAGACCTGAATCATACCGGTGCTCATAAGATCAACAATACAGTCGGGCAGATACTGATAGCCAAACGGCTGGGCAAAACCAGGATCATTGCCGAAACCGGTGCCGGTCAGCATGGTGTGGCTGCTGCCACGGTTTGTGCGCTCATGGGACTGCAATGCGTGGTTTATATGGGAAAACTGGATGTGGAACGGCAGGAGCCCAACGTATTAAGGATGAAGATGCTGGGTGCCCAGGTGGTGCCTGTGCTGAGCGGCAATATGACCCTGAAGGATGCCACCAACGAAGCCATACGTGATTGGATCAATAATCCTGTCGATACACATTATATCATTGGATCTGTGGTGGGACCGCATCCATACCCCGACCTGGTGACCAGGTTGCAGTCAGTTATCAGCGAGGAGCTGCAGTGGCAGTTGCAGGAGAAGACTGGCAGTCCCGACCCGGATTATATTATCGCATGTGTGGGCGGAGGGAGCAATGCCGCGGGAGCCTTTTATCATTACCTGGATAACGATAGTGTAAAACTCGTTGCGGTGGAAGCCAGCGGGAAAGGAATCGAAAGCGGCGAGTCAGCAGCCACGATGGTACTCGGACGAACAGGCATTATCCATGGAAGCAGGACCATGCTGATGCAGGATGATGACGGGCAGATCCTGGAGCCGTACTCGGTATCGGCAGGTCTCGACTACCCGGGCATCGGCCCGATGCATTCTTACCTGCATAAAGTGCGCAGGGTTATTTTTGAACATGCCACGGATGATGAAGCACTGGAAGCGGCTTTCAGACTTACAAGACTGGAGGGTATTGTCCCTGCGCTGGAATCGGCGCATGCCCTGGCGGCTCTGAAAAAGCTCAAATTCGGCGAAAAGGAAGTGGTGGTGGTTAACCTTTCTGGTCGTGGTGACAAAGATATGGCCGCCTACATGAATTACATGAATGATCATCAGTTGTTTTAAATCCTCAACAAAGCATATTATGAACCGCATTAACCGACTTTTTCAGAATAAATCCAGGAATATTCTATCCATCTATTTTACGGCGGGCTATCCTTCCAGGGATTCTGCAGTTCCTGTAATTAAAGCTCTGGCAAAGGCAGGCGTTGATATGATCGAAATCGGCATACCATTTTCCGATCCGATGGCCGATGGTCCTGTTATCCAAAGGAGCAGCAGCAAAGCGCTTAAAAATGGCATGAGCCTGAAATTGCTTTTTGACCAATTGAAAGACATCCGGAAGGAAGTTGATATCCCGCTGCTTCTGATGGGTTATCTCAACCCTGTGCTGCAGTATGGCATGGAGAAATTTTGTCACGACGTTGAAAAGACCGGCATTGACGGAATCATTTTACCCGATCTGCCTTTGGAAGAATACCTGGGGGAATCCGGATCACTGATATATGATCAAAACGATCACAACAACCATAACAACCACAACAACCACAACAACCACAACCTCCACACCCTCTTCACCCTTCACAACCTGCATAACATCTTTCTGATTTCACCGCAAACCAGTCCCGGGCGAATTGCCAAAATTGACAGCGCCAGCAAAGGATTTGTTTATATGGTATCCTCATCATCCACCACGGGTGCGAAGGGCAGTTTCACGCAGGAACAGATTTCTTATTTTAAACGGATCCGGGACATGAAACTTAAGAATCCCACGATGATTGGATTTGGTATTTCAGATCACGGAAATTTTTCTGCGGCATGCGAGTATGGCAGTGGAGCAATTATCGGCAGTGCATTTGTGAAGATGTTATCGGAATCGAAGGATCTGGAGAAAGACATCCGAAAATTTATATCCTGTTACAACAAAAAACCTGCTGCGCTTTTGAGCTGACAGCAGGTTATCCGTGATCCGGAAACTGATGTTTAAACAGGTTGATACGATTTATTTGGCACAAACAAATATTGTTACGTTCTGGTTTTCAGTGGAGACGGTTTCGTCAGCATCAGGAGCGTTGTACCTCAGGGATGCTTCGGTAGCAGAGGCCAGCCAATCCAGTCTTTCTTTTTCAACAGCAACTTCATTCACATCGGCAGCCGGGGCTTCATATCTCAGCGAAGCTTCGGTGGCAGTTGCGATCCACTCCAATCTTTCCATTCCAGGAGTGACATCAGCATCATCAGCTTCCGGAGCTTCATATACCAAATTAGCTTCGGTTGCTTCTGCCAGACCATTCAGTCTTTCAAATTCGGCATAGTATACTTCAGATGCTGCAACAGCAGGAGCAGTATACCTGATGGCCTTTTCGGTAAGTGATACGATGGTTTCAAGGTTAACCAGGGAAACCAGGGTAGCATCACCCGTATTTCCGGCAGCGGATTGTGTAAAGCTTCCGGCAGTAATTAAAAGAGCAGCACAGGCAGTTGCGGCTATTTTCTTGAAGTTGTTCGTTTGTGATTTCATTGTTATATTTTTTTAGCGTTTTTTTAGTGTTTGATATAAGATTTACATATACCGTGCCAAAGTCTATATAATGCAGATATACATATTAATACAAATATTTCGAGTAAATAGAATAAAACACGGAAGTGATTCAAAACATACAGTGAGTGTTCGGATACGGACAGGAGAAATGGTGATTAGGTGATTAGGTGATTAGGTGAATAGGTGAAAAAGTGAATAGGTGAAGAAGCGTGAAAAAGCTTAATCACTTCATCACCTCATAACCTGCCTTATGTTCCTTTGAAGGATGTATATATTTTGGAAGTGGATTTTGTGTCAGAAGGTACAAACAAAATGCCGGAAATAAAAAACCTGCTGCGCTTATGAGCCGACAGCAGGTTATCCGTGAGACGGTAACTGTTGTTTAAACATGGGGATGGGATTTATTTGGTACTTGCAATCATGGTTACATTCTGGTTTTCAATTTCGTTGAAGTTGTCAGCTTCGGGAGCGTTATACTTCAGGGATGCTTCGGTAGCGGAAGCAAGCCACTCCAGTCTTTCTTTTTCAACAGTAACTTCATTCACATCGGCAGCCGGAGCTTCATATTTCAGCGATGCTTCGGTGGCAGCGGCGAATCCTTCCAATCTTTCCATTGCAGGAGCAACATCGGCGTCATCAACTTCAGGAGCTTCATACTTGAGGGAAGCTTCGGTTGCTTCTGCCAAACCATTCAGTCTTTCAAATTCAGCATAGAATACTTCCGATTCTGCCACGGCAGGAGCAGTATACCTGATGGAGTTTTCGGTAAGGGATATCAGGGTTTCAAGATTAACCAGGGAAACCAGTTCGGAATCACTGTATCCGGCATCGGATTGAGTATAGCTTCCGGTAGCGATCAAAAAAGCAGCACAGGCAGTTGCGGCCATTTTCTTGAAGTTGTTCGTTTGTGTTTTCATTGTTTTATTTTTTTAGGTTTTTTAGTGTTTGGTATAGGAATTACATATACCGTGCCAAAGTCTATAACTAACAGATAAACAATCGAATAAGAAGATTTGGGGTAAAAATAGCCAAACACGAAAGTGTTTCAGACTAGACAGGGAGTGTTCGAATACGGACAGGAGAAGAAAGAGGGGGAGATGGGGAGAAGGGGAGAGAGTATGGAGTATGGAGTATGGAGTACATATTCACCTCCTTACCTCATCACTTAATCACTTTTAATGCCAGCCATACTCTCCAGTGCCAGCATCAGCGCCTGTGTGCCTTTTTCGGCGAAGCCCAGGGCGGAAACCGACTGGTACAACTGCTGCACCAATGCCAGGCCGGGCAACGAAAGTTCCATGCGGCGGGATTCTTCGAGCGCAATGCCCATGTCCTTGATGAAATGCCTTACAAAGAAGCCTGGTTCAAAATCACGGCGAAGGATGCGCGGGGCAAGATTATCGAGTGACCAGCAGGCAGCAGCGCCGCCCGATATGGAACTCAGCATGGTATTCAGGTCAAGACCTGCTTTATGTCCATAAATCAGGCTTTCACACATTCCGATCATGGTTCCGGCAATCACGATCTGGTTGCACATTTTGGTGTGCTGTCCTGAACCTGTTTTGCCCTGGTATACAATTTTTTTTCCCAGGATACCGAAAAGCGCTTCAACAGCATCAAAAACCGGTTTATCACCCCCGGCCATGATGGACAACGTGGCATTTCTTGCGCCTACATCACCACCTGAAACTGGAGCATCCAGCGCGTATATTTTACGTTTGACGGCTTTCCCGTAAATCTCAACGGCCAGGGAAGGACTTGTGGTGGTCATGTCAACCAGGACGGTTCCCGGCTTTGCCGATTCAATAAGTCCTGGTGGCGCCAGATATACATCACGGACATCGGCAGGGAATCCGACCATGGTAAATACGACGTCGGCCTGCCGGGCAACCTCAGCCGGAGAATCACACCAGATGGCTCCTTTATCAATGGATGGTAAGGCTTTTTCCCGGGTGCGGGTATATACAAATCCCTTATAACCCTTATCCAGCAAATGTCCGAACATGGACCGGCCCATGACGCCGGTGCCAATCCAGCCTATCACAGGATTTTCGGGTAGCAATACATTCATCATTTTACACCAATTACTTCTTCTTTAGAATCGATCCTACAGCTCCAGTCAGCAGCGTTCCCAACATACCTCTTACAAGTTTCCTGCCCAGTTCGCTGCCTACTGTGCGTGTAATGGTACGGCCCATGGTTTTGGCCAGGTCACCCATCATGCTGCCGGAAGCACTTCTTGATGCTTTTTTGAGTTTCGCTTCCTTTATTTTTCTTAATTGCTCTACCTGCTCCTGTTTCTCGGCATCTTCCCGGGCAAATTTTTTCTCCAGTATTTCATAGGCTGATTCACGGTCTACCTGCTTTTCATATACACCATGCAATACGGAGGAGCTTATAATACTGCTTCTTTCCCCGGGTGTGATCGGGCCGACCTGTGACTGCGGGGGTACTATCTTAGCCATTTCCACCATACCGGGTATTCCCTTCTCGTCGAGCAGGGATACGAGGGCTACTCCAACGCCCAGTTCGGTGATGACATCCTCCACTTTGAATTTGGGATTGGAACGGAATGTTTCAGCTGCTGATCTTACGGCTTTCTGGTCCCTGGGGGTAAAAGCGCGCAGGGCATGCTGAACGCGGTTGCCCAGCTGACCAAGCACGATATCGGGAATGTCAATGGGATTTTGGGTTACAAAGTACACACCCACTCCTTTTGAACGAACAAGTCGCACAACCTGTTCAATTTTTTCACGCAGTACTTTAGGCGCTTCGCTGAATAAAAGATGGGCTTCATCGAAGAAGAATACCAACCTGGGCTTGTCGAGGTCACCGACCTCCGGAAGCTCCTCAAAGAGCTCTGACAGGAGCCAGAGCAGGAAGGTGGAATATAATCCGGGTGACAGCATCAGCTTATCAGCAGCCAGAATATTCAGCACGCCTTTACCACTTCCGTCGGTCTGCATGAAATCCATGATATTCAGGGCAGGTTCGCCGAAGAACTTCTCCGCTCCCTGTTCCTCGAGCGTCAGGAGCCCTCTCTGGATGGCACCGACACTGGCAGAGGAGATGTTGCCATATTCATTGATATAATCACCGTGATGTTCACCTATGTATTCAAGGACTTTTCTCAAATCCTTCATATCGAGAAGCAAAAGATTATTATCATCCGCGATTTTAAACACAAGCGTAAGCACTCCAGCCTGCACTTCATTCAGGTTCAGCAGTCTGCCCAGGAGCAGCGGTCCCATTTCGGAGATGGTGGTTCTGAGGGGATGACCCTGTTCGCCGTAGATATCCCAGAAACATACAGGGAAAGCTTGTGGTTTGTATGAATCAAGACCCAGTTCATTAACTCTTTCGGTGATCCTGGGGTTTTCGCCGGATGAGGGTTTGGCAATGCCGGACAGATCTCCTTTCACATCTGCCATGATCACAGGAACACCAATGCTGCTGAAGGTTTCAGCCATTGATTGGAGCGTGACCGTCTTCCCGGTTCCTGTTGCTCCGGCAACAAGACCATGCCGGTTTGACATTTTGGGGATAAGGAACAAATCCTTGTCTGACTTCGCAATTAGAAGGTTTCCGTTGGCGTCTATCATGGTGGATGTTTCTCGTAAATATAGTAAAAAAGAATCTCGCAAAGACGCAAGGACGCCAAGATAGAGTTTATGCAATTAACCCTTCAAGGGTCAGACGACCGCTTGAAGGGTTATTTAACTTAGCGACTTAGCGTCTTTGCGAGGAAATTCACACACAAATCCCTAAACCCAGATCCCACTTGTCCCTCGTCCCTAATACCTGTAATGCTCCGGCTTATACGGCCCTTCTTTCGGGACGCCGATATAATCAGCCTGTTGTTTCGTAAGCTGGGTGAGTTTTACCCCTAACTGATCAAGATGAAGGCGGGCCACCTCCTCATCCAGCTTTTTGGGAAGCCGGTAGACGCCAACGGCATACTTGTTCTGCCAAAGGTCTAATTGCGCCAGGGTCTGGTTGGTAAATGAATTGCTCATGACAAAAGAGGGATGTCCTGTTGCGCAACCCAGGTTTACCAGTCTGCCTTCGGCAAGCAGAAAAATGGCATTGCCCGAGGGGAACATATATTTATCTACCTGTGGTTTTATGTTGGTGTGTTTTATACCGGGATAAATGGTAAGCTTATCAACCTGGATTTCGTTATCAAAATGACCAATATTGCAGACAATGGCCTGGTCTTTCATTTTAAGCATGTGTTCCAGGGTGATCACGTCGCGGTTTCCGGTAGCAGTGACAAAAATATTTCCTTCTTTCACAGCATCCTCTATGGTAGTAATTTCAAATCCTTCCATGGCCGCCTGCAGGGCACAGATCGGATCGATCTCGGTAACAAGAACGCGGGCTCCATAGGAGCGCATTGAACGGGCACAACCCTTTCCAACGTCACCGTAGCCAAGTACAACAACAACTTTACCTGCGATCATAACATCGGTGGCACGTTTAATGCCATCGGCGAGGGACTCGCGGCAGCCGTAAAGGTTGTCGAATTTACTCTTGGTCACGGAATCGTTCACATTGATAGCCGGCACAAGGAGTTCTCCCTTTTCCATCATCTGGTAAAGGCGGTGAACGCCGGTGGTGGTTTCCTCCGAGACACCTTTCCAGGTTTCTTTAAAGCGGTGCCATTTGCCATTATCCTCTTTTAGGATTTTCTTCAGAAGCTGCAGGATAACATCTTCCTCGCGACTTTCAGCGGTTTTATCCAAGACCGATGAATCGTTCTCGGCTTTATAACCCAGATGTACCAGCAGGGTAGCATCGCCGCCATCATCTACGATCAGATTCGGGCCCAGGCCACCGGGAAAGGTCAGTGCCTGATCAGTGCACCACCAGTATTCCTCAAGAGATTCGCCCTTCCAGGCAAAAACGGGGATACCTGCTTTGGCTATTGCTGCTGCTGCATGATCCTGGGTGGAGAATATATTGCAACTGGCCCAGCGAACATCAGCTCCCAGGGATGTGAGGGTCTCAATCAGCACCGCAGTTTGAATGGTCATATGCAAGGATCCCGAGATACGGGCACCCTGAAGTGGTTTCTGTCCGGCATATTTCTTACGGATAGCCATTAATCCCGGCATCTCTTTTTCAGCGATTTCAATTTCTTTGCGGCCAAATTCGGCCAGGCTCATGTCTTTAACTTTGTATGGAAGCATTTCGGTAATGGTTTCTGTTTTCATGATTTGTAAATAATAGCATATTATACTAACCTATTTATATCTGAAAAGGCCTGTAAAATTTTCAGGACCTCTGATTTATCAACTGCAATTTGTTCCGTAAGTTCCTGAAGCGAATCGAATTTCTTTTCGCAGCGGATCCATTCCAAAAAAGCGACTTTAATAGTTTCATTGTAAATGTCTTCCTGAAAATCGAAAAGGTTGACTTCAATGGTCCGGTCGTGCTTGGGCAACGTGATGGTAGGTCTGATGCCTATATTCAGCATTCCCTGGTATGTCTTTCCTTTTACCCTGACCAAAACAGCATAAACCCCGTTTCGCGGCAACATTTTCAGTGGTTCTGAAAGCCCGATGTTTGCTGTAGGATAACCGAGAGTTTTCCCCAGTTTGTTGCCTTCCACCACGGTGCCATTCAGAAAATAAGGATAACCAAGGGCCTCATTGGCCGCGCTTATTCTTCCTTCTTCAATCATGTGACGAATTCCTGATGAACTTACGCGGATATCATTAATGATCACCGGATTGAGTCTTTCAGCCTGTATACCGTGTTCCCGGGCACTTTTCTGCAGATTTTCGAAAGTACCTTTCCGGTCCTTCCCGAAATGATGATTGAAGCCTACCACAACATGCCGGGCCCTGATCCTTCCCACAATGTAGTCACTGACAAACCGGTCATAGGTGATATTGGCAAGCCGGATATCAAAGGGAAGAATAATCAAATTGTTAATTCCCTGTTTATCAATTAGTTCTATTTTCTCATCGAGGGATGCAAGCAACCGGAGTTCATTGTTTTCAGGTTGAAGCACAAAACGGGGATGCGGCCAAAGTGTAACAACAACGGATTCGCCGCCATAGGATACTGCCAACTCTTTGATACGGTTGAGAATTTCAATATGTCCGCGATGAACCCCATCAAAAATTCCGATGGTAACCACAGCGTTGGTTGACTGGAATTGTGATATGTCGTTGAATACCTTCAAAATCAAAATTGCAAAGCGTTGGCAAAGTTAATATTAATCATTCAATACTCCTACAGATTATGAGGCTGAGGCATTCATTTTAACGGAGCAAATTAAAATTCCTGTTTTATAGCTGAAATTTACTTTCAAGGCACAGATAAAGAGGATTAATTCATAAATTTAAGAAATGATTTGCACCGGATAAATTATCATACCAATGAAAAACAAGAAACCTGTACTGGTGTCCAATGATCCCTGGCTGGAGCCCTATAGTGAGATCATTTACCGCCGTGAGATGAAGGTCTTTGAGAAAGAAGATGAACTCACGGGTGCCATACAAACACTTTCAGATTTTGCGACAGGTTATCTTTATTTTGGAATGCACCGTACCACGGACGCATGGGTTTTCAGGGAATGGGCCCCCAATGCAGAACAAATCTTTCTGGTGGGTGATTTCAACGGCTGGAGCGAGAAAAAGGAATACAGTTTGAATGCCCAGGAAAATGGAGTCTGGGAGATCAGGCTGCCTTTGGATGTTTTACATCACCAGGATCTATTTAAATTATCAATTCACTGGCCGGGCGGTCAGGGATACAGGCTGCCTTCCTACATCCGGAGAGTTGTGCAGAACGAGGTTACCAAGGATTTCAATGCCCAGGTATGGGCTCCACCGAAGGATTATCACTGGCAAAATAAATATATCAATGCGGCAGGCAGACCACCATTTATTTATGAGGCCCATGTGGGCATGAGCACCATGGATGAAAAAACAGGATCCTTTGACGAGTTTCGCACCAATATCCTACCGCGTATTAAAAAGGCCGGTTACAATACAATACAGTTAATGGCCGTGCAGGAACATCCTTATTATGGATCATTTGGATACCACGTGTCCAATTTCTTCGCTGTATCTTCACGTTTTGGAACGCCCGAGGATCTTAAGCTGCTGGTTGACACCGCGCATGGAATGGATATTGCGGTTATCATGGACCTGGTGCATTCGCATGCTGTGAAAAACGAGATGGAAGGCCTGGGGAATTTTGACGGTACACCCTACCAGTATTTTCATTCCGGCGGACGCAGGGAACATGTTGCCTGGGATTCTTTGTGCTTCGATTACGGCAAGAATGAAGTGATTCACTTTCTTTTGTCCAATTGCAAATTCTGGCTGGAGGAATACAAGTTTGACGGCTTCCGTTTTGACGGTGTTACAAGCATGTTATATTATGACCACGGACTTTCACGTAATTTTACCAACTACGGTATGTACTATGATGGTCAGCAGGATGAGGATGCCATTAATTACCTGGCACTCGCCAACCGTTTGATCAAAATTGTAAATCCCGGGGCTATTACAGTTGCAGAGGAAATGAGCGGAATGCCAGGTTTGGCGCTGGCAGTAGAACAGGGCGGTTATGGATTCGATTTCCGCATGGCCATGGGGGTACCGGATTACTGGATTAAAATTATCAAGGAATTGCCCGATGAAAGCTGGAATGTTTCGGAAATGTACCATGAATTAACCAGCAGGAGGGCCGAGGAGAAAACCGTATCCTATGCTGAATCACATGACCAGGCTCTTGTTGGAGACAAAACAATAATATTCAGGTTGCTGGACAAGGAGATGTATTTCTCCATGAGCAAAACTATTCAAAGTCTGATTATTGACCGCGGAATAGCTTTACACAAAATGATCAGGCTGGTAACGGCAGCTACAGGGGGAGGAGGGTATCTCAATTTCATGGGCAATGAATTCGGTCATCCGGAATGGATCGATTTTCCCCGCGAAGGTAACAACTGGTCCTACACATATGCCAGGAGACAATGGAACCTGGTAGATGATCCGCTGCTCCGGTATCATTACCTGGGTGACTTTGACCGTGATATGATACGCCTGATCCATGACAGTGGCTTGTATCTGAACCAGTATTGCCGGCTCGTGGCCGACAACCGGCCTGACCAGGTCCTCGCCTTTGAAAGGGGAAATCACCTGTTTGTTTTTAATTTCAATCCGGCAAGATCCTTTACCGATTATGGAATTCAAACAGGGCCGGGCAAATACCGTGTCGTACTGAATACTGACAATCCTGCTTACGGTGGTGTGGGAAATGTAGATGAAACCCTGACCTATTTTGCGCGCAGCTCGGTCAAACACGGCGCATCACATTACCTGATGCTTTACCTGCCCAGCCGGTCAGCCCTGGTATTTAAAAAACTAAGAACACCCCGGGTTTACTAAAAAAGGAGAGACCCCGTCCATTGACAGGGTCTCTGCGAATAAAACTGAACAACCTTTTCTGCTTTTAACGGCCACCATGTTTGTGATGACGGTGGTTATACTTGAATTCATAATTGTGTCGATAACCGTTTTTATTGACAATAACAGTGCCGTCGCAACCTTCTGCACTGTAATCGATGGTTGAAGCGCCGGTAACACTGTTGGTAATCTCCACAGTGCCGTCGATAATAACCCAGCGCCATTTGTATTCCGAGCAATGAACCAGTGCGAGGGGCTC
Source organism: Bacteroidales bacterium (assembly GCA_041737175.1). Lineage (GTDB taxonomy): Bacteria > Bacteroidota > Bacteroidia > Bacteroidales > UBA10428 > UBA5072. Next base: position 196,183 of record JBGSSF010000023.1, on the reverse strand, counting down.
TGTGATGTTACGGGTGTATTCCTGGCCCAGCACATTTATACCATGGGCTGATCCGGTGATGATAACCGTATCATTCTGTGGTGTGGCGGACCGTATCCATTCCCGAACATGATCCGCTTCACGGGTCATCCAGGTGGTATCGTTGAAAACGATCTTGCCTTCTTCAAGTATGATACCCATTTCCAGATTACCTTCGTCATTGATTCCCAGGTTGGTTATGGTTCTGGTGCCTTCAACTTTAATATCATTGAAATAAAAGTCGTTAAAGGTTACCCTGTTTTCTGCACCCGGCATAAACCACCTGTCAGTGATGGTGATTATGATTTGTCCTTTACGCGTGATGGTGTCATCACGGAATACCACCGTACAGCCATCACCATAATCAATCGTTATTACCTTTGGAAAACGAGTGCTGTCAGGATGATCTACTGTAACCGAATAGCAGGGTTCTTCATCACCGGTCGATTTTAATCCCGAGTTTAAGTAAGCATTGCCATCCAGTGTTGTAATTTCAGAGACAACCATGTTGTCTATTTCAGTATAAACCGCATCGGCATAAGCTTCGTCCTGTGCCAGAGCCAGATCGGTTTCGGAAATCGTGCCATCATCTTCCTTGGAACATGAAGGTAAAAAAAACAATGCTGTGAATAAAGCCAGCATTAAAGCAGATAAAATTCCTTTCTTTTTCATAACTGTACGTATTGGTTAAATAAGTAATAATTACAGCAAAAAACCTGTATAATTTGGTTAGTTGCATACTTGGATGGTAAAAAACGGAAAAGGTTTAACGGCAGGAGAAAAATTTTTAGGATCAACCGGATTTATTGAGGATGAAATATCAAATGAGTTGTTGCTGAGCAATTGATCATTAAACTGTGCGGGCAGATAAATGAGAGTTATCCTGGCTTTCTTTTCCAAGAATTACACCTATATTAACGAGATGCCCCGCTATCTTAAAGGTTTTTATTATATTGACACCTTCTTTTTAATGTATGCGTCTTTCTATCCTTTTCCTATTTTGTGCCCTTCTGTCCGTTCCGGGCAGGGCACAGTTATGCATCAATGAATTCCTTTCGTCGAATGCCAGCGGTTTTGCTGATGAGGACCGGGATTATTCCGACTGGGTTGAGATCTTTAATACTGGAAGCACAACCATGAACCTGTCGGGGTACAGCCTTTCGGATGATCCGGATTTTCCCCGCAAATGGGTATTCCCTCAGATGTATATCCAGCCCATGGGTCATGTGCTGGTCTTTGTCTCAGGTAAAAACCGGAGGAATCCCCCGCTTTCCTGGCAAACGATCATTGACCGGGGAGACGAATGGAGATACCTGGTGCCGACTTCGGATATGGGACCGGCCTGGTATGGGACCGGTTATGATGATTCATCCTGGAGCGATGGACCCTCCGGATTCGGTTATGGTGATGGCGATGATTCCACGGAATTAGGGCCGGTAATGAGTGTATTCATCAGAAAGAACTTTACGCTTGTCGATGCGGGCAGTATCGACAGCCTGGTGCTGAGCGTGGATTATGATGATGCCTTTGTCGCCTATCTGAACGGGCATGAGGTGGCGCGCTCCAACATCGGCTCTCCCGGAGAAGTTACACCTTTCCAACAGCCTGCTGCTGAGAACCATGAGGCCTTACTGTTACAGGGCGGTGTGCCGGAAAACTTTCTCATTGTGGCCCCGGAGGACCATATCATGGAAGGGCAAAACCTCCTGGCCATAGAGGTCCACAACCTGAATACCATATCCACGGATCTTTCAATGATCCCATTCCTGATTATCGGAAGGATCAGCGGTGGAGAGTCTACGGTTTCACCCTGGCTCGATTTTTCAACTTCCGGCAGCTTGCATGCTTCTTTCAGGCTCGACAACGACGGGGAAACCATCTGTCTGTTTGATCCATTGGGCGGGCTGATCGACTCCACGCGGGCAATATCCCTTCCCGCAGATGTAGCTTATGGCAGGGGACCGGAAGGTTCATCGACCTGGTATTACTATGATCATCCCACACCGGGGACTGCGAACACCAGCCAGGGCAAGGCCCATCTGCTTACTATTCCGGTAACCATGTCACCTCCCGGCGGTATCCATCCCGGAGCAATTACAGTCACTTTGGCCGGTGCCGGGGAAAATGATTCGATTTATTACACAACCGACGGTTCTGTGCCAGACGGGTCAGATGCCTTATACACCGGCCCGATTTATATTGCCGGCAGCCAGGTAATCCGGGCAAGGGTAATGGCCGATAGTGCCCTGCCCGGTCCGGTTGCCTCACACACCTATATTACCGGAATTGACCACGATGTGCCGGTAATTTGTCTGTCCACCGATCCGGACAACCTGTGGGATTTTGAGACCGGAATTTTCGCCTATGGTCCGCACGCCCAAGCCGATTTTCCCTTTTTCAATGCCAATTTCTGGATGGATTGGGAGAGACCCGTGCACGTTGAATTCTTCGATAATGAGGGCGTAAGGCAAATCGATCAGGATGCGGGCATGAAGGTATACGGAGCCTGGTCGCGTGCCTTTGAGCAGAAATCTTTGGCCCTGTTCGCCAGGAAAGTTTACGGCAGGGGATCATTCAATTACCCGTTCTTTGCCGATAAGCCCATTGAACGGTTCGAATCGGTTGTCCTGCGCAATTCCGGAAACGACAACCTGGGATTGCAGTTTCACGATTGTTTCATGACCGGGCTCACCCGTGATATGGAGGTGGACCGTCAGTCGTTTCAGCCGGCAGCGGTTTACATTAATGGTGCTTACTGGGGTTTACTCAACATAAGGGAAAAGATCAGCGAACATTTTATCGCGTCAAACCATCATGTTCCTGCAGATTCTGTGAATCTCCTGGAGACATCTGGATATCCGGTTCATGGCAGCAATGCCCGGTACATGGAGCTAACAGACTATCTGAATGCCACACCCACGTTGCAACAGGAAAGTAACTTTGACCGGGTAGCCGCGGAAGTTGACCTCGATAATTTCATTCAATACCAGCTTACCCAGATCTACCTGAATAATTGCGATTGGCCTGCAAACAACATAAAATTCTGGAATTCCCGGCTGGCCACGAGCAGATGGCGATGGATCATTTACGATACCGATTTTGGTTTTGGGTTGTGGAATACCGAGGATTACAAGCTGAATACCCTGGCGTTCGCCCTGGCAACCGACGGCCCCGGCTGGCCCAATCCCCCTTGGTCAACCCTTTTCCTGCGCAGGATGGTCACCAACCCTGACTTCCGGAACAATTTCATCATCCAGTATTGTGACCGGCTTAACCTCGATTTTCATCCTTCACGGGTGGCATCGGACCTGGATTCTTTGTATCGATTGTACCGAAATGAAATGGTCCATACCTTCAACCGTTGGTGGGGGAACATCGACGAATGGCAAGGGCGGATCAGCAACCGCAAGGCTTTCGGGAATTACCGTCCTTCGTATTGCCGGCAGCATATGCAGGATATTTTCAACCTGGGTGAGCAGCTCATGGTTCAAATTTCGGTTCCGGACCAGGGAGGTTATGTGGAGCTGAACACCATCCGTCCGGAAGCCTATCCATTCACAGGGATTTATTTCCGTAATATCCCCATCCGCCTGAAGGCCATTCCGAAGCCGGGGTATAAGTTCGTGCAGTGGACCGGCAGTGTTTACGCCAACCACCCCGACATCACCTATAACATGTCGGCCGCCGGAGAATTCCGGGCGGTTTTTACCAGGGCCGCTCCCGAAGAGCGGTCGGTGGTCATCAATGAGATCAATTATCAATCGTCACCGGAGCGGGACACGAAGGACTGGATCGAACTGGTGAACAGCGGGGTTGCCACGGTGGATCTTTGCGGCTGGCTGCTTACCGACGGGGATATGGATTCAGGGTATGTGTTTCCGGCGAACACCTGGCTGGCACCGGGTGATTTCATCGTGATCTGCCGTGACGAGGAAAGCTTCCGTTACTATAATCCGGAGATCAAAAATCTTACCGGGGAACTGTCTTTCGGCATCAGCAGCGCGGGTGAGTCTCTCCTCCTCTACGATGCGCAGCGGCAACTCATGGATGTGGTGAACTACATGGTTCAGCCGCCCTGGCCGACTCAGGCGCTGGGAACCGGGGCCACCATCGAGCTGATCCACCCCGGTGACGATAATGGCAAGGGGGAGAACTGGAAGGCAAAACTCATCGGGGGTACTCCCGGCAGAATCAATTCCATGACGGAGGACAATACGGAAGTGCTCCTGCCGGAAGGCCTCAATCCGGTGCTCGACTGCTTTCCCAATCCCTTCCGCGATTATACCACCATCCGCTTCGAAGTTCAGGCCAATGGTCATTACCGGCTGGAGGTGGTGGATATGCAGGGCAGGCTGGTGGCTCTTCTCGTTGATCATTACCTTGAGGCCGGGGCTTATTGGATCGACTGGTCCGGTAACGAAGGAAGCGGAACCTCGTCAGGTGCCGGCATCTATCATTTACGGTTAATGGGCAACAAGAACCTGGCCTCCCAAAAAATCGTCAAATTGCCCTGATATGACTGACAACACTCCACTGGAACTTGCTGGGTGTTTGTTACTGAGTTTAGCTTTAAATCTCTCGTAATTCTTCCGAACCTTTTCTCTGCTGTTTCCGAAGCCATGTGCAGGTAGAAACAATAACAATCCTTATATTTGATAAGTATGCTTCACCAGGTCATTATGAATAGCTGTTAATTTATTTGTCAGCATGATAACAAATTTAAGAATTGCATCGTGCCCAACAGGGATTCTTATAACCACTTTACAGACATAATCTTTGCCCAATGAATGAATTAATGCTTAAAGAACTGATGCGTTTATTCGCCATCGTTTCCAACATCAAAGAAGATGAATCGGCAATAAAGCGCAATATTGTTATGGATTACCTTGACAAACAGTATAGTTATGAGATAGTCTTAAAATACATCAATTTTTTTGATGAGCAGGTCAGGTATTTCCAACAACTGAATATCGATTCCATACGCACGGATAATACCTTGCAACAAACGAAAGCTGAGCAATTGATCATTGAACTGTGCGGGCAGATCAATGAAGAGTTGGAGCATGAACAAAAGATCATTTTGCTGATATCCCTGCTTGACTTTATTCAAAGTGGGCAAAAACACAACCCTAACGAATTAAGCCTTGTGGGCATTGTAGCTTCCAGTTTAAAAGTAACCCGGGACGAATATTCAGATGCAAAAGCTTTTACCTCGAAAGAGATTGAAAAGATAAACAAGGAATGTTTGCTGTTCATCCGGCCGATGGACTCGGAATGTTTGCCGCATATCAAGCAAATAGCGCTGGAAAAACTTGACAGTGAAATTATTGTGCTGCGGATAGCAAGTGCTAATATCTATGTCATGCGGTATTACGGAAAAATGGTGCTGATGATGAACGGACAAATGATGGAACCGGGAAGATCATATATCTGGCCTGTCGGCGGAGTTCTTCGCAATCCCCTGATCGGTTCTTTTTATTACACCTGGGTATCCCGGCAGTTCATTCAGGCCAGCCTGGAGAACAAATTTGTATTTACTGCCGAAGACATCGAATTTGGTTATCTCAACAGTAAGAATGGCGTTAAAAAATTTAGTCTGAACGAAGAATCCGGCAGGCTGGTGGGTATTATCGGCGGGAGTGGGTCAGGCAAATCCACGCTGCTGAATGTTCTGAACGGGAACCTCAAACCACAGGCAGGCTCGATCAGGATTAACGGTTGGAATATCCACGAAAACAAAGAACAGGTCAAAGGCATTATCGGATATGTGCCCCAGGATGATCTCTTGATTAAGGAATTTTCTGTATATGAGAATCTTTATTTCAATACCCGGCTTTGCAGCAGTGATAACGAGGAGGAACAGATCCATGCGCTGATCGAAGAAGTGCTCCTGGATTTTGACCTTCTGGAGGCACGCGACCTGACAGTGGGTGACGCCTTTACTACCATCTTGAGCGGAGGTCAGCGAAAGCGACTTAATATTGCTCTTGAGCTGATCCGCGAACCTTCCATCCTGCTCGTGGATGAACCCACCTCAGGATTGTCTTCAGCTGATTCTGAAAATGTCATTTCCCTGCTTAAAAAGCAGACTATCAAGGGCAAACTTGTTATTGCCAACATCCATCAACCGTCTTCCGATGTTTTTAAAATGTTCGACAAATTACTGGTTATGGACCAGGGAGGAAGGATGGTTTACTATGGGCATCCCATAGGTGCCATCACCTATTTTAAACAGGCCGCCCGTTATGCCGATGCCGAGGAAACCGAATGCCTGAACTGCGGCAATATTAACGTCGATGAGATATTAAGAATCATAGAGTCCCGTGAAGTGGATGCAAACGGGCGTTTGACCCGGCAGCGCAAGATCAGTCCGGAATTATGGTACCAGCGATTTCTGAAAAACATTGATGCAAAGACTAAACTGATTGAAAGAGAGCATGATTCTTCCATCCCGAAAAGTAATTTTAAAACTCCCGGCCATTTCGAACAATTCACCATCTATTTGAAACGTGATTTGCTGGCCAAATACTACAATAAACAATATATGGTGATCGTGGCGCTTGAAGCTCCAATCCTGGCATTTATCCTGGCTTTTTTTTCCAAGAACTTCAATTTTGTCAACGGGATACCCCGATATGTTTTCGGTCAGAATGCTGGTCTACCGGCTTTTCTGTTAATGGCGGTGATTGTAGCATTGTTTCTCGGACTCGTAATCAGTGCCGAGGAGATTTTTAAGGACCGTAAGATTTTAAAGCGTGAGAAGTTCCTTAATCTCAGTCGCTCGAGTTACCTGCTCTCAAAAATATCGATCCTTTTTATGATCTCAGCCTTTCAGACACTCGTTTTTGTGCTAATAAGCAATTCAATGCTGGAAATCAAGGGTATGCTATTCCCCTACTGGTTTGTGCTATTCACTGCTTCATGCTGGTCAAATCTGGTAGGCCTGAATATATCTTCCGGATTCAAATCCGTGATTACGATATACATACTGGTCCCGCTAATCCTTGTCCCCCAGCTTCTTTTCAGCGGTGTTATTATTGATTTCAGTAAGATGCATCATACAATTGCCAATGAAAAGGAGGTCCCCATTATTGGTGATAATATGGCATCCCGATGGACCTATGAAGCTTTGGCCGTAAACCAGTATAAAAATAACCGGTATACCCGGTATTTTTATGATGCTGAATCCAAAGCCAGGAATGCAGGCTATTACAGGTCATATACAATACCGGGATTGGTTGAGATTGCCGATGATACCAGAGATCTGTATTACAACAGGGTGGATAGTCTCAGGTATTTAAACAACCTGAAGCTATTGCACAGTGAAATGGATAAGATCATCCAGGATATTGGCAGTAAAAGACCCCCATTCATGGATAGTATAAGTCATCCCTTTTACAGACCCGCATTAAACGCAAGCATAACTGCCTTTCTTGACCGCGCAGGGATCATTTACAGAAATCGATATAACCGTGCAGTTGGTGAACGCGATTCCATTTACAATCAGCTGGTTTCAGAATTGGGTGGTAAAGATCAGGTAATGGCTTTCCGACAGAAATATGATAACAGACAACTTGCTACTGTTGTTACCCAAGAAAAAGAGATACAGCATTATATCCTTCGCGATGGTGAAATGATATCCAAAAAAAATGCGGTTTACAGGGAACCTTTAAGAAATAATGGGAGAGCACATTTTTATGCACCTGTTAAACGTATCTTTAGCCTGAAAGTTGATACATTCTGGTTTAACATGACGCTGACCTGGATTTTTAACCTATTGTCGCTTATCTTTCTGTATTCTGATGCGATACGCAGGATCCTTGACTATTTCGAAACAATTCGCCTGAACAGGTTAAACCGATTAAAACTTGACCGGCTGATGAAGATTACCTAGCAAAATGCCTGAACTAATGCACAAGATCATCCCCACTGGCTAACACGCTTCTTGCATCTCTTTGAAAATAAATATTCCAGGGATATGTATTACCTGAATTTCTTGGATCCTGCTGCAGTACCCATTCCATATCTGATACAAATCCTGCTTTGTTGCCGGTAATGCTGTACAGATATTTGGCCCGGCCCCAACGGTTCACCAGATAATCAGGACCGGTTTTGATGGCTTTTCCGAATTCCTGATCAGCACGCTCTTTACTGCCGCCAAACCGCTCCGGAACAGCAATATAATACAAAGCTCTTGAAAAATAATTGCCACCACCGGCCCAGGTGGAATCCAACTGGTCGATTCGTTCGATCATGGTGTTGTTGTCGATCACAATGTGCGTATTGAAAAGTCTGCCCAGGGGTGACAAACAATCTTTAAAATAATAAAACCTCGCGGTATACCAATAGCCCATAGCATCAATCTCATGAAGCGTAAGCTTTGAGCATGCGGAGCATATGTCAACGCCATCCAGAACTGTTGATTTAAAATCCGCATTGGTGAACATCGCCTTCTCACAATATTGTATCGCCTCACGATAATGTTTTTTTCTATCCCTCTTTTTGTCTGAATAAGCTGCTCCCATTAAAATATTATAATTCCCGATTTTCCAAAGCGCAAGGTAATTTGCCGGATCAACCTTTTCAAGTTCTTTCAAGGTATTCAGCAACAATTCCACAGATTCGGCATTATCAGCTTCGGATTCCAATTGAGCAACCTTTTCAAGAATTTGTTCAGGATTTTCAGAATTTTCATTTGGAATCGCAACATTCCAGCCGTTTTCAAACGAAACGCATGCGTTCAGAAGAACGCCAATCGTCAAGAAGCTGAATACAGCGTTATGAGATAAGCGTTTTTTCATAGTATTTAAAGGTTATGATTGTCCTTACATCGGAATATCCTATCCTTCCCAATCCAAACATGAAATACAACTGACCTAGACAAATATAATTAATCTGACGCGAAATGAAAACCCACTTAGGAAAAGAAATTATAATCCAAAGGGCGAACAATTCCTTCCCTGTTCTGTTTAATATTTAATTATAAAATTTTAAACAATATGAATATGAAAAAGCTATTTATCGTTTTGATCGCCGTCGCTTCTTCCATAAGTGCTTTCAGCCAGGGAAAAGATGTTGTAGACATCGCTATTGGATCTGCGGATCATACAACGCTGGTTGCCGCCGTTAAAGCAGCCGATCTCGTGTCTACCTTAAAGGGCAAGGGACCCTTTACCGTATTTGCACCGACCAATGCCGCTTTTGATAAACTACCCGAAGGTACGGTAGCCAGCTTGTTAAAACCGGAAAACAAGGCCCAACTTGCCAAGATTCTCACCTATCACGTTGTTGCCGGAAATCTTGATGCAGCTGCAGTGGTTGCCGCTATCAAGGCTGGTAATGGGAAAGCGGAATTAACTACCGTTAGCGGAGGCAAATTAACAGCCTCTTTGGAAATGGACAAGGTAAAACTTACTGATGAATCAGGTAAATCTGCCTACGTTGTAGCAGCAGATTTGAAGGGTTCTAACGGCGTTGTGCATGTCATTGATGGCGTGGTGCTCCCGAAATAATTATATCAGTTGGATATAAAAGAGGTTGTCTTAGGACAACCTCTTTTTCTGAATATTTTAACTTTTCATTTTTTAACAAATCCGTCCAAATCTTCAACAGACAACCAGGTGACCTGCTCAATTCCCTGCACAATCTGGTACTTTTCCACGTTGATCAGGACGAGTGCACAATCTGATGATCCCAGGAAGGTCATCAACTCAGGATGCCTGTTGATATGAGCTTTTAATGCCGCATGATAGTTGGTGATCCCGATCTCCTCGGCATGACCGACTGCAGTTACAACGGAGCCATTTTGAATACCCGGGATGTCTGAATCGCCTCCTGAAAGGAGAACAGCTACTTTTCCATTAGTTATCAGGTTGCGGAACTTGTGCGTATTGCGATAGGTGGCAAACACCAGCTGGCTGAATCCCTTCACCGGTGTTATTGCAATCTGGCTGACTTGCGGTTGACCTTTACCTTCTGTCGCCAGCACACCAAAACGACTGGTCTGAAGGGCAATATCCAGAAACTCCGGGAGGCCGGTTTTTACATCCATATCCCTATGAATCCTTTTTAGTTAAATACTATTCCTTAAGCCTTGGCAATATTCCTGATCATTCCGCTGAAAATAAGGCCATGGAAGGGCAACACGCTGTACCAGTATAGCCTGCCCCAGAGTCCCAACGGCCGGAAGGTGGCGGTCTGATGCAAAATGCTTTGCTTATCAATTTTGAATTCCAGCCAGGCTTCTCCCGGCAATTTCATTTCGGCGTACAGGAGCAATCGTTTTTCTGCTTTGTCGGCGATCAAAACACGCCAGAAATCGAGTGTGTCGCCAGGCGAAATTTCCTGCTGGTTTTTTCTGCCTCTTCTTAACCCTACTCCGCCGAAAAGTTTATCAATAAAACCCCGGATGCCCCAGAGCCATTCGCCGTAATACCAGCCATTTGTTCCTCCGATGGACCATAGTTTATGCATTACCTTTTCACAGTCATCGATGCGGGTTTTGCGGTAATCCACAAAGCATCCATGAACAGGTACCGATACGTGCTTAGATATCCCATCCTTTAATAGCTGGGAAGTCAGAGCGTCTGTCCAACTGGAGGGAACCTGATCCTGCTCTGTTGTCGTAAAGGCCTCTTTGATAGCGTCTTCGTAATTTACAGGCACAATTCCAAGCAGTTCCTGCAGGTTGTTTGCCTTGCAAATGACTTCCACCTTCATGCTGTCCACCAGGTTTTGTGCCAGCGAATACGAGGTGGAGGTGATGAAGTATAACCAATAGGAGGATAATTTTGGCGTCATTACGGGCACAACGCCAATGCTTCGTTTCAGCCCTCTCACGTGGGCAAATCCCAGCAGCATTTGCTTATAGGTAAGGATATCCGGACCGCCAATATCATAACTGCAGTTGTAGGTCTCCTCGTTCAGCAGCACGCCCGATAGGAATTCAATAACGTTGCGTATGGCGATAGGCTGTGAACGTGTATTCAGCCAGCGGGGAGCGATCATCACCGGCAACTTCTCCACCAGATCGCGGATAATCTCGAAGGAAGCGCTTCCGGAACCAATGATTATTCCGGCCCTCAGGGTTGTCAGGGAAAAAGATCCCGAGCCCAGTATTTGCTCCACATTTTTGCGACTGGTCAGGTGCTTCGACAGGGTCTCTTCATTCACGATACCACTCAGGTAGATCACCTGCCGGGCTTTTGTCTGTTGAATCCGATCTCTGAAATGGGTTGCGGAGATTGCTTCCATTTCTTCAAAATCACCTGTTGATGTTGACATGGAGTGAATCAGGTAATAGGCGGCATCAATATCTACAGGAATAAACTTTAACGTCTCGGCTTTTAGAAAATCAACCTCAATTACTGAAATCCGGTCGGAGTTATACCGGGAGGTATCAAATCTTTTCCTGTCCCTAACACAGCAAACAACATCATGCCCCTCAGCGAGCAATACAGGCAGCAATCTTTTGGCAATATACCCGGTAACTCCGGTCAGCAATATTTTCATAGCTGGTACTATTTGGTAACTGGCTTATTAATCCTCAATGACAGCACAACAGAAAGGGTGATAGTTACTGCAATAAACAACAATGACCAAGTAATGGGGATTTTATACAAATCAACGAGCAGCATTTTAGCCCCCACAAACAGTAGTACCACTGCAAGCCCGTAGCTCAACAACCAAAATCGGTGGACTACACCGGCCAGAGCAAAGTAAAGTGATCGTAAGCCAAGGATGGCAAATACGTTGGATGTATACACAATAAACTGGTCCTGTGTTATGGCGAGTATTGCCGGGATACTGTCCACCGCAAAAATCAGGTCAGTTGATTCGATCAGGATTAATACCAGGAACAATGGTGTTGCAGAAGTTTTCCCGTTCAGCTTCACGAAGAACTTATTGTCATGCAGATCTGGAGTCACAGGCATAAGTCTTCGGAAGAACCTGATGACCAGATTTTTCTCAGGGTCGATTTTCAGGCTGTCATGTCGAAACATTTTGTAACCGGTATACAACAACAGTAAACCAAAAACATAGATCATGAAGTGAAACTTCTCGATAAGCGCCACACCGGCGAAGATGAATAATATACGCATGACCAAAGCACCGAGAATCCCCCAAAAGAGCACCTTATGCTGATATAGAGGCGGTATTTGAAAAAAAGAAAAGACCATGATAAAGACAAAAATGTTATCGATGCTCAGGGCCTTTTCCACCAGGTAACCTGTAAAAAATTCCAGGGCCTGCTGCTTACCTCGCCAGTAATAGATAATTAAATTGAACACCATGGCAAGGGATATCCAGACCATTGACCAGATCAGGGCCTCCTTTATTGAAATTACATGAGACTTCCGGTGGAAAACGCCCAGATCCAATATGAGCATTACCAGCACAAAAACATTAAAAAGTATCCAAAACAGAATGGGTGTTTCCATACAGCAAGTTAAGGTAAAAAAAAATTCCGGAATTGATATTGTTTCTTTTGTTCCATACAAAAAAAAAGAGACGCAAAATTTTGCGCCTCTAGTTAAAATGTTTTCAAGTGCGTGACTATCCGAGATAAGTTTTCAGCAACCTGTTCTTGGATTTCTGACGGAGATGCTTAATAGCCTTTTCTTTGATCTGCCGCGTCCGTTCACGGGAAATACCTATAGTGGCTCCGATCTCTTCGAGTGACATCGGCTTGGTACCTATACCATAAAAAGCCCTGATCACGCTGCTCTCTTTCTCAGGCAGGGTGCTGAGTGTTCGTTCAATTTCCTTGGCCAGAGATTCTTCGATCAGTTTGTTGTCGGTGGTAGGAGTATCATGGCTCGGTAATACATCCAGAAGACTGTTTTCCTCACCGTCCTGGAAAGGCGCATCCACTGATAAATGCCTGCCTGAAAGCTCAAGCGTGCCGGCTACCTTGCCTTCAGGAAGCTCAAGAATAGCGGCCACTTCTTCCGGAGACGGCTCACGTTCATGTTCCTGCTCCAATTGCGAAAAAGCCCTGTTGATTTTATTCAAGGCGCCGATCTTATTCAGAGGCAGCCTAACAATACGCGATTGTTCGGCAAGAGCCTGAAGAATGCACTGCCTGATCCACCAAACGGCATAGGAAATGAATTTAAATCCCTTGGTTTCATCAAACTTCTTGGCTGCTTTGATCAGTCCCAGGTTTCCCTCATTGATCAGGTCGGGAAGACTCAGACCCTGGTGTTGATATTGTTTGGCAACAGATACTACAAAACGAAGGTTTGCCTTGGTAAGCTTCTCCAAAGCTTCCTGATCACCCATTTTTATCCTTTTGGCAAGCTCTACTTCCTCCTCAGGCGTAATCAATTCCTCTTTACCAATATCGTGCAGGTATTTTTCAAGTGAATCACTGTTTCTGTTAGTAATGGATTTTGTAATCTTTAACTGCCTCATGTTGACCTTAATTTTATATAGTAACGTTTAATTATGTAGTAAGAACAACAAAGTAAATCTTTTGTTGTGTGACTATCTCTTAAAAAAAATTAAAAAAATACCTTTGTGTACTTCTGCCTCAAGATAAGAATTTTTTCAATGTTTTCAAAATTTTAATTAGTCTTAATACAATTACCTGTTGTAATAATCACTCTGCGTGAACAATAGGCCATAAAATTAAACATGATAATTGTCACCTGAAATACGTTCGGTTATTTCTTGTTTTGGCAACCAATATATTGTACAAAAAATATGCCATGAGATCCCGGAAAGAATTAAATATTTATCTGCCCGTATTCCTGGCTATGGTATTTTGGAGTTTTAGTTTTATCTGGTATAAACAGGTTTTCAATTATTATGATCCGGTCACTGTGATTGTATTGCGTTTGGTAATTGCTGTGCCGTTATTATTCATCCTTTCTCTGGCAACCGGCAAGTTACAGCGTATTTCACAGAAGGATTTCAAATGGTTTGTTTTGCTGGGATTCTTTGAGCCTTTCCTTTACTTTCTGGGAGAATGTTACGGAGTGAGATTGGTTTCGCCCACACTGGCCTCGATCATCATTTCTCTCATCCCATTGCTGGCCCCTATTCCCGCAAGGATTCTTTTCCGGGAAAAGTTCTCGGTCACCAATTATTTTGGATTGCTGGTGTCCGTGGCAGGTGTTATTCTGGTTATCATGGGTGAGCAGGGCTCCCAACCGGTCTCGCTGGCAGGTTTACTGCTGATGCTTCTGGCGGTTTTCTCTGCCATCGGCCATTCCATTTTCGTAAGAAAACTGTCGGAGAATTACAATACGTTTACCATTGTCACTTACCAGAGTACTTTCGGATTGATTTATTTCATCCCTTTGTTCGCTGTTCTGGGCCTGAACGATTTTGTTCAAACGCATCATACTTTCAGTATGCTGCTGCCTGTGATCAAACTGGCAATATTCGCATCTACATTCGCGTTCCTGTTATTTGTATATTCCATTCAGCATATGGGTATGGCCAAAACCAACGCATTTGTTAACCTTATTCCTGTTTTTACAGCAGTTTTAGCTTTTCTGATACTGAAAGAGGGTTTCAATATGCTTAAAATCCTGGGTATTGCCGTGGTTATTGCAGGGCTTGTTGCAAGTCAGTATAATCATTACTCGCGTCTGTCTGGAAAAATAAAGTAGTGATTTTCGTACTATATTTGCTTACGGATATTAAACTTTTAGAAAAACGGAATGCATATCATTTCACGAAAGATCGCATTCAACAGCAAGGCTTTTATTATATTGCTGCTGATCAGCGCCTTTCTGTTCCAAACAGGCTGCGCTTCATCCTATCACACCAAAAAAGGAAAATTCGGCCAGGTTCCTTGCCCCTGTGAGAAAAACAACAAACGAAGGTGAGATAGACTGGCATAATATTTAAATCTATGAAAATCAGCATAATAGGGGCAGGTGTGTCAGGGCTGTCAGTGGCAAGTTATTTGCAAATGAATGGATTTGAGACTGAAATTTTTGAAAAGCAATCACACCCGGGAGGATTATGCGCCAGCTGGGAAAGGAATGGTTTCACATTCGATGGTTGTATACATTGGTTATTGGGCTCCAATAACAGCAGTCCTTTCTATAAACTCTGGTGTGAATTGGTTGACATGCAATCCATGGAGTTTGTCAACCATGATACCCGGGTTGAAATTGAGCTCAAGGAGAACTGCGATCAACATGGTGATAAGGTATTTCATCTCTTCACGGAACTGAATCGGCTGGAAGCGTATATGCTGGATATTGCACCGGAAGACACTGCCCTGATTAAAAGCCTGATAAATTCCATGCGGGTCATGCAGAAATTTGAGATACCGCCCATGATCGATATCATACCGGCTCTTCAGCCATGGAGGAAAAAAATCAGGATGGTGACCTATCTCCCGTTTGTTTTGTTGTATCTGAAGTGGAAAAATGTTACCAATTATTCTTTTGCCCGAAAATTGAAGAATCCCTTTTTGAAGGAAGCTTTTGAGCTTTTGTTCGATGGAGAGGAATTTAAACTTTTAATCATGACCATGCCCCTGTCATTTTTTGACAAAAAGGGAGCCGGTTACCCGATCGGAGGATCCTTTCGGTTTGCGAAAAGGATTGCAGACAAATACCTTGCACTCGGGGGTAAAATTCATTATAATTGTCCGGTAAGCAAAATTCTGACCCATGGAAAGTCAGCCCAGGGCTTGCTTTTGCAGGATGGTACCATCATCCGTTCAGAAATCACCATTTCTGCCGCTGACTGGTATTTTACGGTCTTTCAGGCCCTGGAAGGGAAATTTGTAAATAAGAAGTTAACAGCACTGGCTTCTCACAAAAGACTGCAGATCTACCCTTCTGTTTTCATGGTGTCTTTAGGAATCTCCCGGACATTTAGAGAATATCCGCATTTATTAAGATTCCCCCTGGATGCTGTCATGATTTCACCTGATGGGACCCTTTATAACCGGATGGAATCACATATTTACCATTACGATCATACCCTGGCACCAGCCGGGAAAACCATTTTGGTTATTAGTTTGTATACCCGCAATGCAGATTTTTGGATAGGATTGCGCAGTAAGAATATGGACGAATACATCCGGTGTAAAAATAAATTTGCCGGTGAAATCATTGACAGTATAGATAGTAGAATTACGGGAGTCAAACAGGCTGTTGAAGTCATGGATGTCGCTACTCCTGCAACTTTTTACCGTTACACAGGCAACTGGAAAGGCAGCGTGCAGGGATGGTTTCCTGATAAGGATCTCTTGTCTTCATCACCTGTTGGCAGGGATTTACCCGGCTTATCCAATTTTTATTTCTGCAGTCACTGGTCGGTTCCGGGTGGAGGACTGCCTGTAGTCGTAAAAACCGGTAGAGATTTGTCCCAGGTCATCTGTATGAAATATAAGAAAGCTTTCACAGTCCGTTAAATTTAAAAGAGTACCGTTCGGACATTCATTGTGAAGTATCACATATCAGCCTTTTTTTTATATTTACAGCCTGAACCCTCCAAATCCGGAATGCATTGATACCCTTACGAGATACAATACCCTCACGCAGTTTCCCCATGGTAAACTGGCTGCTGATCCTGGCCAATGTATCGATTTTTCTTTATGAGGTTTTTTTGTTGGATGCCAGGCAGGCTGAGCTCATGATTTTTGACTTTGGATTGATTCCAGACAAGGTTCGGTTTAATGAGATAGACAATTTGCGTGAGCTGCGGGTAATCCTGTTAAGACCTTTTTTCACCAATATGTTCCTGCATGGTGGCTGGGGACATCTGATCTCGAACATGTGGATATTATTCATATTTGGTGACAACGTTGAGGACCGGATGGGGAAGGTAAGGTATTTTCTATTTTACATCCTTTGCGGTCTTATCGCCAGCTTTGCTCACTTTATCCTGCACCGCAATTCAGCAGTTCCGGCTATCGGGGCCTCCGGAGCCATATCGGGTGTAATGGCGGCCTATATGGTGATGTTTCCCAAAAGTACCATCATATCTCTTGTACCCATAATCATCATTCCCCTGTTCATTCCCATTCCGGCATTGATTTATATCGGGATCTGGTTTCTGATGCAACTATTAAGCGGTACCACTTCACTGATGCTTTCAGGCAGTGCTACGGGCATTGCATTTTGGGCACACATAGGGGGGTTTATTGGAGGGCTGTTTTTATACCGGTTTTTTGATTCACAAGGGAGAAGAGCCTATTATCATTAGCTCTGCATTTGTTACTTGTTGATTTTTTCCGGACCGTGCGGGTTTCATTTGGTTATTTTATAAGCTTCAATCAGCAGGTATTGTTTGAATGAGACCGAAAATTTAGGATTGGCTGCATTTACTGTGCCCAACTCCTTTTCATGAACGTAGTCGACAACCCTGTAGTTACCGTTGCCCAAACCCCGCAATTCAATTTCGCCCTTCCAGTCGGGATCATAAAAAGCATAAAACAAGGTATCTGCCTTTTGTATTACATGTGTTTCAGGCTTGTCATAGCCAATGTCGTACAGTGAACCAAGATACGTTTCTTTTGACAGCATTTTTTGGTTATAGACTTTTATCCAGTGTTTCCATACTTTCTCTTTCTCGGGAGTAAGCACGAAGTGCCCTTCGGTGACATAGGGATTGTCTTTTGGCCATGTGAACTTGGTACCCAAAACAGCTCCAATGCCAATTTGGCTGGCAAAGTCATTTCCTCCGTCGCTCAATTCAACATGGTCACCATAATAGGCAGTTTTACCAAGAAGTGCTTTATAAGTTTTTCCCTTCAAACGCGTTTGCCAGCTCGATACAGGATCAGAGGCTACAGTTTGATTCGTCCAGGGCATGTTAAAGAACGACATGGCGCAGCCGCAGGGGCATATCTGCAATACCGCATGAGGTTTGTAAATCCGGGCAGTTTCATAGATCATCTGGTAGAAATGGGGCAGGTTTTCAAAAGACACCTCCGGATTTTCAAGTGCATGACGGCCGTTGTAATCGGGGGGTAAGCAATTGAGGTGCTGTCCATCCATTTTAAGTCCGTCAAAATCCCAGTCCTTTAGAAACATTTTCAGCACTCCGCGTGTATGGTCAAGGGTCTTCTCATAAACCGGTGACATATAATAGCTGTCCCACCACGTGATGAATTGTGGTGCCCCGTCGCTTGTTTCCAAGATGATATCGGGATTCAGGGTCAGTAACTTGCTTCCCGGATCCACGGCAAGCGGAGCCCACCACAGTTTTGCCTTCAGACCCATCGCATGAATACGGTCGACCAGTTTTCGCATATCGGCACTGCCCCGGGGGAATTTTGTAAGTACAACATCCCAGTCTCCTTCAGCTTGCTGGTAACCGTCATCAATATCTACCCATTTCAGTCCCAATTCCTTCACCTTGGGAAGTGTTCCCAAAATTTCATCCACTGTGAATTTACGCATATATCCCCAGGCGCACCAGACTGCCTCATAGGCATCTTCTTCAACCGGCACCATGGTTGTGCCTGTCGCCTGCATATATTTTGAATAAGCCTGTAACGGGGCATAACAGTCACCATTGTGAACCATGACAAAGGTATTGAAGGTATTCAGGGTATCTTGTGCACGAAGGGTGATAGTTTCCGGATATTCATATTCCATGCTTATCTGTGTGAAATTGTCATAACGGCTTTTATGCACAGGCAGTGAAATCATACGGGCCACCTGATCGGTGTGACCAATTGCGATGCCGGCATCTTTGCGCCATAGATCAACAACAGGAATACCCCCTCCGTAATCGGTATTGTTCATTCCCATATAATTCTGCTGTGAAAATGATGAATCCACCGGGAGCATCCAGTCTTTTCGTGCTCCGGTCGAACTTCCCTGAAATGACCAAAAAGCAGGAGAATCCCCATTATCCAGTATGGTATAACCATGATTCACCCATTTGCTGATTTCCAGGTCACGCTTTCCCGTATTTACATACTGAACCTTAAAAAAGGCCATACCGGGGAAGGAGTTATAGACCGAAATTGTGAGTATCTTTTCAAGGCCATATTCCTCATTTCTGGTTGTACCCGAAATAACAGTACTTTCACCCTTGCCTTTATTATCGTCAATGGCCGTGGTTTTGCTTTTTTTCACTTTAAAGTCACTGGCTTCGAATTTGCGACATACCAAGTATTCCGAAGCCATGAAATGCTTCATAAGCTGTTTTGTATCAGAAGAAACGCAGTTTACCTTTGTTTCCATTTTGTTGTTGATTTCAAGCCGCAGTTTTCCGCTTTCTATGCGGGTGGTATTGCTGCAGGAGACAAGGGCCAGGCCCAGCAAGGCATTAATAACCAGAGGAGTTGATTTCATGGTTCTATGGGTACATAAGCATTTATTTCAATAAGAGTGCAGCATTTTGATTATAAAGTTTCTTCAGTACAACAGGAGAAAGTCCGAATCCGTGAAGCGGCCAATGATAACCAAAGAGTTCGATTTCATAAAAATGTTCATCGGTTGACTCCAGTATTCGGAAGGTTGTTCGGTACATGGAGGATTGATATCCCATATCGGTTCCATATAACAGCCTGTCCTGATACCTTTCAATGAAAACTTTCATATATCTTGGGATCGTTGCTGTTTCGGCGTAACGGGCTGATATATCAGCATAGAGGTTGGGATACTTTTCCAGGAGTTTTCCAAGCTGTCCAAGATCGTGCGTAAGGTTGGCATAATGACAGGCAATAAACATGGTTTTAGGATTTTCTCTTAAGGTGTTTTCCAGGGTTTTAACCAGTTCCTGTAAATCGAGTATCCCCGGTATATTCATGTCAATGCGCCATGTTAGTGCATTCATCAGGCCGTCGTTAGTGGAGTCCATCTTTTCATACATCCAAACGGGATCACCCACATGGATGTTCACGGGCATTTTTAATTCGGCGCATTTTTCAAATAAGGGTTTCATCCTGGGATCGTCAATGTGCATACCTTTACCTGCAACCGGTTCGGAGTATATCTCGCCCAATCCCTTATCACCCAATTCTCCGACGCCCTTTGCCCCCATATGATAACAGCGTTCCAACTCCTTTACTGCAGAGGCAGGAAAACCAGGTAAATCGTATCCTGAATAATCAAAGCCGCACCAGAGGTCAAAGCGCCTTTTATGCCCGGCATAGGTATTTACAATAGAATCAAATTTAGCTCCGGTGGCCATGGTTAGAATAATTGTTTTTTGTATACCGCATGAATCCATCATTTCAACCCATCGATCGATTTCTTTAGGTCCAAGGGCATAAGGATGTGAATGTATGTCGATTACCGGAAAAGAAGCACGATCTATTTGCGTTACGGGTATATTGTAGATCGATTGCGGTCGATAGTTCTTCAACAGTAGATTTTCAGCGTCCTGGGAAATTGCCGACAGGGTAAAAGCCTGCCAAAGGATCAGCATGAAAGCAGTCCGGACTGTCTTTATTGAAATCGGATTTATTTTCATATTCTAGATACCAGTAATTACGTTTAATTTGGTAATAATGAGGTCAATAACTGCCTGGGTAGCTTTTGGAAACACAACCCGGAGGTCGATTTCGCTGTTGTTCTTCAAGATTTCCTGCAGGGCAAGCATAAAAGCATTTTTAGTTTCGGTGGCCAGGTTGATTTTACAGATTCCGTTACGGATGGCATCCTGCAACATGCTATCGGGGATACCTGAGCTGCCGTGAAGTACCAGGGGCACCGGGGTGACTTTGCTGATCCGGGCGAGCAGGTCAATGTCGAGATCTGGGGCCAGTTTATAAAAGCCATGGGCCGAACCAATGGCAACGGCCAGGGTATGAACACCCGTGCCGGCTACAAACCGGGCTGCATCTTCAGGGCTTGTAAATCCTCCCTTGGACTGTTCCTGTCCGAGTTTTGCAACAAAACCAAGTTCAGCCTCAACAATTACCTTGTAGGGTGCAGCCAGTTTTACCACCTGACTTGTGATCCGAACATTTTCATCAAAAGATTTTTCACTGGCATCAATCATCACCGAATCAAATCCCTGGTCGAGGCAACGCTGTATCATTTCCACCGAACTCCCGTGGTCAAGATGAAGCCAGCCTTCCACCCCGTATTCGCGCAGGGCACTCTTTGCCAGGGTACTTGCAATACCCAATCCCAAATAGCGGATGGAACTTTCCGACAGTTGAAGGATTACCGGTTTTTTCAGCAGGGCTGAAGCCTGCAGGATTCCGGACAGTGTTTCGAAATTGTAAAAATTGGCTGCCAGAACTGCTTTTCGTTCTTGTTTAAGTTGTAATAACTTTTCCTGAATAAGCATGGGTTAAAGGAAATAGTTAAATTTTTCTGCTGCAATGGACCTGATCAGATCAGTATGTTCAAAGGCCCCGGTACCACCTGCCCGGGTAGTGTTAATAGCACCCATTAATGCTGCCATTTCGAGGCATTTCTTCAAGGGCTTGCCGGCAATGAACTCTTTAACAAATCCCGCGTTGAAACTGTCGCCTGCGCCGATGGAATCTACCACCGGATCATTCAGAAAAGCAGGCTGGAGTACGATTTCTTTTCCATCCCAGGCCAATGCACCTTCACTGCCATTTTTCACAACAATTGTTCTGGCAAAAGGTGTGAGTTTGCCGAGGCCTTCTTCAATGGTGTTGCTCCTGGTCAGCAATTGTAATTCTGTTGCATTGGGCAGGAAGATATCAACGTAAGGGAGTAAGTAAGGCAGGGGAAGATCCCATTTTTCTTCGGGATCCCACTGTGTATCCAGGGAAGTAGTCAACCCCAGTTCTTTTGCCTTCCGGAAAAGGTTTGTAAGATCTTTGCGAATCCCGGGTTGCAGAAAACAGGATGATAAATGCATGTGGCGGGCTTTTGATAACAGATGAAAATCTATATCCTCCAGGCACAATTCGTTCATGGCACCCGGATAGGTAATATTGGCACGGTCCTGTTCGTAATTGAGCACGATGGTTGCGCCGGTGCTCAAAGATTCCGATGTAAGGATATGACTGGTATCCACCTTCTTTCTGCTCAGGCTGTCAGTGACCACCCGGGCAAAGTTATCACGGCCAACCTTGCCAATAAAGGCAACGGCAACATCAAGCGAACTGAGGTTGCTGGCAAAGATGGCGGATGAGCTTCCCAGGGTGACATCCATGGCACCTGCAAGGATCTCCTTTCCAATGGCCGGGAAGCCTTCAATTTTATTGAGGATGATGTCTACATTTAATTCTCCAACGACGATTACATCTGTTTCCTGCGTGTCCTTATTCATGATACTGTAATTTACCTGTCATAAAGTTAGGGTGCAATTCTTCGTTTTTGGCCATTCAAAGCCGTATCTTTTTAAAGCAAATCATTCAGGCCAGCCAGGTTGAATTTGTAAAAATAGCGATCCATGGCACCCTCAATTTTTGATTCAACGATGGATGAAGCCTCAATTCCCTGCATGGTAAGGTTTTGATAAAGCCTGGTTCGTCCCGATACCACCTGAGGATCTTCCCAAATGTACCGGCAGCAGGTCCGGATCAGCCACTCCTGCCGTTCGGGTGAATTGGCAAAAAAGTCAACGGGATTTTCCTTTTCATGGAGCCATTTTTGCCAGCGTTCTGACCGTATCACGGCTTCCTGTAAAGTTTTCATCATGGCAACCGGTTTGGCAATCTTTCCTTCGCGGGCAAGTTGATCCTGGATCAATTCCAGTTCAACCAGCGCCAGGTATTCCATTTCCGTAAATTCAGGTCCTATATTGGCAGCGCCCATACCCGATTCGGGATATGCTTCGGGGTTGGTTACGTTGTCGGAGTAATGGCCTTTTATAAGGCTACCATAATTCCTTGCAATCTCTACCAGTTGCCTGGCCACGAGAGGATCAAATGTGGTGGTATGCAGATCGGTACCCACCTTGCCAACTACAAAGCAAGGCCATACATCGGGCATGCCCAGCTTTTCAAGTCCGCTTTTAAGCCTGTCCAGGAAATGTTTAAATACATCCAGGTCGGCCAGGCCTCCATGAACCTCTTCGGTACCAACTTCATAAGCTATGCGGGGATAGTTGTGACTAACCCGGAAATGTTCCGTATGGGCTATCAGTTCAAGGGTGCGATCGGCAACCAGATCAATGGAAATGGTTTTACCTTTTGGCAAGGTAATATCCACCGTAGGATCTACATGAAGCAGGTCATAACCAGCTTCTATGGCGGCTTCAAAAGATTTTTTGACAGCAGCCATGGTATCGTTATACGACCATTGATTGCGCGAATGTATGTCTTTAAGCCATGGACCTCCATGGTCAACTGCAATGATAACCGGTGAGACAATATGGAGACTGCGCGCATGCAAACGGATGGTGTTTACAAATTCACGCGGGGTAAGTCCGGTATAACCGCCGTCTGTATCAACCTGATTCAGTGTGGCCGCAAATTTTATCGGGGCGTTATTACGCTTGGCCGACTTTAGTGCTGCCCTTATCACTGTATTTGAATTCGGACAGGCTGCAAATATGGTGCGTTTCACGCCGGTAGCGATTTCCAGTCTCCTGATCCCGGATAAAAGATAATCCATAAGCGGAATTTCCGCTGCTTTGGCGGCTTCTCTTAATTGGATGTTCATTTGATGGGTTAATATTGATAAATTCTGACATCTTCCACAACCCTGGAAATGGCTCCGCTAACTGACGGATTATCCGGTTTCAATCCCAGGGACAGTGATTTATAAAATCCCAGCAACTGACCCGGCAATATGCTGCAAATGGTTAAAAATTCATCTTCCGTTTTTTTACTTTTGCCGGATAATTGGATCGGCAGGTCAAAGGTGCATCCGTCAACTTCTCTTTCGGACAAACCGATTGTGAAAAGTGGTTTTTTCCCTTTTCTCATTGAGGTGACAAGGTCCTTTTCATACCTGAGCACATAAGGATTGCCTGAAAATATAAAAAACAGCAGGGTGTTTTCATCCACTACTGCCTTTGGCCCGTGTCTGAGTCCAAGGAAGGTATCATTTTTGCAAATGATCCTGCCATCCGTAAGTTCCTGAAGTTTCAGCGAAGATTCTGTTGCAGTACCATAAAATGGTCCTGAACCCAGGAAGACTGCTCTCTTAAATGCTTTTTCCGATATGTTCTGCAGGATCGGTGCATAGGTATTAAGGATCCGTGTACCATACTGACTGAGCAACCGTATGTTATCTTCGAGCTTCTCAATCTTTTGCAGATGGGCAGCCAATAAACCGCTTAACAACATTCCCGAATAGCTTCCGGTCATTGCCAGACTCTGGTCATTCGATTCGGGTGGAAGTACCATGATATATTTGGGAGAGGAAGAGGTTAAAAGTGCCAGGTAGCCTTCTGCATTGCAGGTGATGATAAGATGATAGCATTTTTTACAAAGCTTATCAGCAAGTTCGACTGCAGCGGTGCTTTCAGGACTATTGCCCGACCGTGCAAAAGATATCAGCAATACAGTTTCCCGATCAAAAAAATAGTCCCCGGGATGGGTGACGAGATCTGTGGTGGCTATTGCCAATGTATTTTTTCCAAGTTTTCTGCTGAATACGCCGTAGAGCGACAAGCCAATGAATGCACTGGTTCCGGCACCCGTGAGCACGATCTTATCGGCTTCGGCCAGGGCAAGCTGCATGAATTTTTTCAGGCTGCAACTACCCTCAAGCAATTTGCTATATACTTTAAGCCACAAGGAAGGTTGCGATGCTATTTCACTTGCTGTGTAAAAAGCTCCCTTTTCATTCAAAACTTTCCTGTCATAACCCAGCGTGAGCATTTGATAAAGATTCAATTTATTAATAGTAATAATTAAAACAAATATAAATATTATGAAACAAATAAAAAAATAATATGAAAGCTAAAATGTAATAAATATAAGTAAATGAAAGGTAAAATAAAATTTGATTAAATTCTTTTGTAATAATACTTATGAAATCAAGAAAGGAATACTATCTTTATTTTAGAATTGTAGAAATTTTATGAATATTGCAGTTATGAAAGCACGCAAAAGGAATTCAACGGTTGAAAGGAGAAAAGGTATTCTGAATGCATTGAATACGGAGGGACAAGTATTAGTTCATGAACTTAGCAAGGAATTTGATGTCAGTGAGGTTACCATCCGCAATGATCTCGATCAGCTGGAGCGGAAGAATATGTTGATCAGGGCTCGTGGCGGTGCGCTTAGGGCTGAAGGCGGTGTTGGTATTGATCATCATATTTCGGAAAAAGACAAATTGCATACAAGTGAAAAGGCAAGAATCGGAAAACGTGCAGCGCAACTGATCAATGAGCGCGATACGGTGATCATTGATTCAGGGACCACCACCATGGAAATTGCAAAAAACATAGGACATCTCAGGGAAGTTACCGTAGTTACCAACGCCCTGAATATTGCCAGCCAACTATTGCAATGCCGCGGGTTCAACCTGATCATTCCGGGAGGTTATCTCAGAAAGAATTCGCTTTCACTGATGGGACCCCTAGCAGAGAAAAACTTTCAAAACCTTTATGTGGATAAAGCGTTTTTAGGGGTGGATGGATTTGATACGCGCCACGGAATTTATACGCCTAATATTGAAGAGGCTTCTTTGAATGAAATCATGATCAGGAACGCAAAGGAAGTGATTATTGTGTCTGATTCCAGTAAGTTTCTCAGGAAAAGCCTGGCCTATATTTGCGGAATTGAAAAGCTTCACCGGGTAATTACTGACAGTGGCATACCCGAAGAGGACAGAAAGCGGCTGGTGGATGCGGGGATTGAGGTGATCATCGTCTGAGCTCTTTCACTACCTAAATAAAAGAGGCTGTCAAAAGGTAATGATTACCTGTAACAGCCTCTTTTTAACATTATTTTCTTTGTTATTTGCCAGACTTATTCATCATAACAATAATCTTTTCACTAAAATCCGGTAGGGGAGTAGCCAGATTTCCAACATCCGACCAGTCAGAATTCATTATGCTCATTGAGAAAGACATGGCATCAGAATTAATGGCAAAAACTTCTCTTGAAATACCAAATTCCATTTTTATGGTATTGTCTACCTTAGTAATATAGCCCGGTTTAATAGCATTTTCATTCTCAAAACCCATAAAGGGCCAACCGGGGTCTCCATTAATTAAATCTACTATGCTCGGAGCAAACCATCCACCATAAAGATTTCCTTCGCATCCATAATCAACTCCCATTTCTTTCATTGAAAATCCGGTTGTGACAAGATTGTCAATATCCATGTAAACGCCGAAAATATGATCTATTAATCCAGCATTCTCTGCAATTGAGTCGAATTCAACATATACATACACGTAATTGGCATCATAATCAACTTTTGCAGTATCAATCGCACCTTTACCGGATAGTAAAAAATCAGGATAGGTTACCCCGTTCCAATCATCGAAGGAATCATCGGTCAGGCTCACCACAGAGGCCTTATCAACCTTTAACACCGTATGAAAGACATAAGGTCTGCCACCAACTGTTCCGTTCATGGAAATTATATAGTTGCCGATCGTAGCGTAAGCATGTACAACAGAATCACCTGAAATTTCAGGACTGTCATCGCCAAAATCCCATAAAATGTCGGTGGCATCTGTACTTTTATTAACAAAAGTGACGACCATTCCGTTATAATACGTTTTAAAGTCGAGTGGCGCCGTTTCTGTGAGGGTATATTCTCCCTCCTTACTGCAGGAAATCGCTATAAGAATCATCGCTGCAGTTGAATATAATAGTTTGTTACAGTATCTTTTCATGATAACAATGAATTAAAAATTATTAGGAACACAGAGTTTATTGGTACTGATCTCACTCGACGGCATAGGGTAAACCGTTGTGGGATCGCTTGCCTGAATCACCACTCCCGCAGAGGTCAATCCGGGTTCACTGGCGGTAGGGATTCCGTTATAACTATCAAGGTGAAATCCCCAGTAATTTCTTACCAGGTCCTTTCCGTTACGCAGGATATCAAATACCCGGTGTCCTTCAAAAGCCAGTTCAATTCTTCTTTCTTTCAGTACAACATCCACCAGGTTTTCCTCAGTAATGTTGTCACGTGCAGCATCATATAAGTAATCATTCAGATCACCTCCATCAGGTACCAACATTCTGTTTGATCTGATCTCATTCAGGTCGTCCAGTGATTCTGACAAATGACCGGGAAGTTTGGCAAAGGCTTCTGCCCTGTTCAGGTATACTTCTGCAAGCCTCAGCATTACCGGAGAGCTGAGCGTAGGTAGATTATCCTGTCCCGAGAACTTGTTGATGTAATAGATATTCACGCCATTTTTCAAGCCCGGATTTGCAGTTTCAATAAAAGCCCACCTTTGGTCAATCTGCATCATATCGGTTCCGAATCCCATTTCCTCCAGCAGGGAAGGTGAGGCACCTTCTTCTCCCCAGCAACTTGCGCCATTAAAAATCATGGAGGCTACCGATGCTTCCTTTTTATCATCCGTAACTGTAAAGGGAATACACCAGATGGTTTCTGAAGATGACTTGGCCTGAGCAAAATAGGCAGAGAATGATTCAGCCGGTTCGAGCGAAAAGTATCCTGAATTTATAACCGAATCAGCATAGGCAATGGTATTCTCGTAATCTCCCATGTATAAATATGCCCTCGAAAGAAGAGCCCATGTGCCGTATTTTGTAGCAAAACCTTTGGTATTCCTCGATTCGGGTGTTTCTTCATTCATCAGGGAAGCTGCAGTTTTCAAACTTGAAACAATATAGTCATAGGTTTCACTCAGGGATGCACGGGCCTTGGGAGCCCCGTCGGTCGATGATTCGCGCAGGATTACGCCGGGTGATGTCAGGTTGGCAGGGGCATATGGTTTGGCAAACAGGCGAACCAGATTATGAGTTGCCAGGGCCCTCAGAAAGTAGCTTTCTCCTTTCAAATGATCTGTTATCGGATCACTTCCTTTTTCATCTGCCATTTTAATGGCCACATTTGCCCCGTAGATGATCTTATAGGATACTTCCCAGAAGCTGTTTATGTTTGACTTTTCAGATGCCCGGTCCTTATACCGGAAACTGTTGATGAGATCATCTTCGGTTTTATAGCCGCAGGCGATATCATCACTTGCAAAGTCGCTCAGGTGGTAATATTGACGCAGATACCAGTTGTTGGAACTGTTCGCATCAGGAAAGTCTTTGAACTGGGCGTAGCATCCGTTAACCAGACTGACCAGTCCGTCGGAGGTATTTGTGATCTGATCACCGGTGAGTGCATCACTGGGGATGACATCGAGTTCACAACCTGACAGGTATAAGAAACCTGACAGGAACATGATATATATAAGTGCCTTTTTCATACTGAATTGTTTATTAAGATTAGAATCGCACCTGGAGGCCAAGTACATACTGTTTATTGTTGGGATATTTGAATTCTGCATAACCCGGTAAACCGTTGTTGGGATTAATGGATACTTCGGGATCCTGGCCCCAGAAATCGGTGAAGGTGTAAAGGTTATCAGCGCCAATGGAAACCGATAAGCCGGTTAGTTTAAGTTTGGACACTACCGAAACCGGAAGCTCATAGGTGAGAGTAACGTTACGGATCTTTAAATAGCTTCCGTCTTCGATAAATCGTGTAGAAGGATCAAAGGAATTACTGGCATTCTGAGGCAGGGGATGATTTGCCTGGTCACCTGGCTGCTGCCATATCTTCCAGTCGTCCCTGGGCATCATTACATTGAATCCGACATCCTGCAAATCATGATCTACATATCTCCTGAAGTAGTTGTAGATCTTATTACCGGTGAGGAAGGAGAAGTTTGCCCTCAGGGAAATTCCCTTATATTTCATTTCGGTTCCAAAACCTCCCTGAATTTTGGGAATCGGGCTTCCATATTCAATCTTCCTGGCTTCCTGATAATCATGGGTGGGATTGCCATCCCTGCCTACCCACAACATTGAACCATTTTCGGGGTCAATGCCATAGTATTCCTTGGCATACCATGAATACAAAGTACCGCCGTCGTGATAGATCTGAACAATTCCATAGGCATTGGCATTGTAAATGGTATCGCCGCCAAAACCTGAAAGTGTGTTCTTGTTATATCCGATCGAAAAGTCGGTGGTCCAGGTGAAATTAGCCGTTTTGATATTGGTCGAATTCAGACCCAGCTCAACACCGCTGTTCTCTGCTTTCCCGACATTCTGCCATTGTTTTCTGAAACCTCCCGATGGGGGCAGATCGCGATAAACCAACAGATCGTTTGTGATGTTTTTATAGATGTTAAAATCAATATCTACCCTTTTAAACAAGCCAAGTTCGACACCAACGTTGAACTGGTTGGTTTGTTCCCATGTCAGATCGGGATTTGCCATCTGGTATGGTACCGATGCAGATTCTCCGTCATATTGGGTAGTGTAGCTGAACTGCTCGAGATACATATAGGGTCCGATATCCTTCATGCCGGTTTTCCCCCAACTTACTTTGAGTCTTAGATTATTGATGTAAGTCATTTTTTGCATGAAATCCTCATTGTTGATGTTCCAGGCTGCAGAAAGACTGGGGAAAGTGGCAGTCCGGTTTGCAGCAGCGAAGGACGAAGACTGGTCCACCCTGAAAGAACCGGATAGAAAATATTTGTTATTGTAAATATAATTTACCTGTGATATGAGAGACTGCATAACCGACCGGTTGGGGGACCCTGCAATGGTATATTGCCCCGAAGCCACGGAAGGTACTTTCAATCCTTCCGGAATTCCGGTTCCTGAACCCCTGATATAATCCGTATTATCGCCCTGTGCCTCGAATCCGACCAATCCGCTTAACGAGTGAACAACCCCCTGAAATTGGAATTTAAGCAGGTTGGTTGTGATTCCACCGTAATTTATATCACTTCTTGAATTTACATAACCGGTTCCATAATAGGCCAGGTTATCAGCCGCTGCTGAATAATATTGTTTATCCATGAAAGTATTGGCGCTTAGCCGATTAGTTGATGCAAAAGTCAACCAATTGGTCAATTTGATGTTGAGGTCAAGATCATAGTCGAGGTTAAAACCAACATTGCTCAGTTCTGAGTTATTGGCAGCCTGTATAGGATTGATCTTGTCTTTCGACCAGATTCCTTCGGCTTCCTTAAAACTACGTGGATTCCCATTTTCGTCATATGGATTGTCCCACGGCATACTGGTATATGCATAGTATATATTCATGTAATCAGCTCCGCGCGTTTTGGAACCACTCAGGTTAATATTATTGGTAAGCGATACCCGGTCGGAAAACATATAAGTGGTATTGGCACGGACATTCATGCGTTTATAATTGGTATTGATAAAGGTACCTTCCTCATCGTAATAACTTGCACCAATATAATAGGAGAGTTTTCCGGCTTTTCCTGCCGAGGACATGAAGTAGTTCTGCACAAGGGCCGGACCAAAAGATTCATCCAGCCAATTGGTATTCACATCCAGAATGGATATGGGCCTTGCTGCCATGAACTTTCTGTCATCAATGACAAACAGGTTGGGGTCACGAAAATACTCCCGGTGATAGTTGTACAGGGTCTTGCTATCCATCATTCTGACATGACCATGATCAGCCATGCGCAAGCCTGAAACAGCCTTGATGTCAAACTGAGGCTTGTCGGAAGTTGCCTTTTTTGTGGTAACGATAATAACGCCACCATTGGCCTGCGAACCGTACAAGGCAGTTGCCCCGGCATCTTTCATCACGGTGATGGTTTCCACATCATTGGGATCAAAGTTTCCTCCGATTATGCCGTCAACAACATACAAAGGACCCTGTGGGGCATTCAAAGAAGATACACCCCTGATGCGGACATCCGGTGTAGCACCCGGAGTACCTGAACTGTTGATGACCTGGATCCCCGGCACTTTTCCCTGTAGCATGGTGCCAATGTCGTTCGATGTAACATCCATCAGCTTATCTGATGAAACAGTGGTCACCGCACTGGTAATCTCGTTTCTCTTTTTGGAGCTGTATCCCATGACCACAACGCTTTCAAGCGTGGTGATCCCGGGAACGAGAATCACGTCAATAACAGATTGATTATCCACTGTGATTTCTTCGGTGTTGTAACCGATTGAACTAAACACCAGAACATCTGCGCCATTTCTGACAGAAATGTTGTATGATCCGTCCAGACCAGTCACCACGCCCTGGGTTGTGCCCTTGATTAAAACGTTTACCCCAGGCAGTCCCTGGTTATCTTCCGCAGATACAACCCTTCCTTTAACAGGTACTTGCCCGTAGGCAAAGGTGTAAGCTGTAATTAAGCCTAAGAACAGCCAGACTTTTCTAAAACCGGTAGAAAACATTTTCATAGATTAATAGGTTATAGTTTTAGCATCATGAAAACAAAACAAAAAGACAAAAAATAACTTTCATTTCATTACTAAAACAAAATTAAAAATTATTTTATTTGATTATTATCTTTTGATATATTTTTTTTAAATTAAAATAAGTTATGAAAGCTTATTAATTATATTTGTGTCTGGAAACATAAACCAATTTTTTCAATATGAAAGGAAATCGTCTTTGGCTGATGTATGCCTTGATCACCACTGCCTTTTGGGGCGTGTGGGGCGCCTTTATTGAAATTCCAGAGAAATCCGGTTTCCCGTCCACCATGGGATATGTGGTATGGGCCTTAACAATGATTCCGTGTGCCCTGTTTGCCTTGTATAAACTAAACTGGAAACCTGAATATGATAAACGATCCATATTTCTTGGTTCAGCCGCCGGTTTTCTTGGCGCAGGAGGACAGCTCCTCCTGTTTCAGGCTTTACGGCAAGGTCCGGCTTATATCGTATTTCCGATAATTTCACTTTATCCTGTGCTTACGATCGCACTGTCCATTATCTTCCTGAAAGAGCGCACTCACCTGCGTCAATGGATCGGAATCGCGCTTGCCATTGTAGCCATGTTTTTCTTGTCAAATCCGCAGAATAACACTGTCAGTTCAAGTGGTATCGGCTGGCTTGTATTGGCCATTCTTGTTTTTATCATGTGGGCTGTTCAGGCTTATGTGCTGAAATTTTCAAATAATACCATGCGGGCTGAAAGCATTTATTTTTATATGGCCGTAACATCTCTCATGCTTACACCGGTTGCCGTGTTAATGACTGATTTTACGATTCCTATAAACTGGGGATTTAAAGGTCCCTGGCTGGCTGCCATGATTCAGATCCTTAATGCTATAGGCGCTTTGACACTGGTATATGCATTGCGTTACGGAAAGGCAATTCTTGTAGTACCTATGACCGGTCTGGCACCAGTTATTACCGTTATACTTTCCCTTATTATATACGGCGTTGTTCCGGGCGGAATTTTACTTACAGGATTGATACTTGCCTCTGTTGCCATTGTCCTGCTCTCAGAATAGACAGGGAATACCGGATAATGGAACATACGCTGCCAGCCTGTCTGCCATCAGGCAGGGTTTTTCCATCCCGACTATCGATTGATAAGCAGTATACAGCCTATAGCCTATAACCTATAGCCTATTGTCAATATTTTGGCATACATCTTGCTCAAACATTATTTCATGAATTTTTTTTGAATGAATTATAAGGAACTTCAAACAAAATATACTAAAGTATTCGATTTCATTTCAAAAAACCGGATCAAGGATGCTCTTGACACCCTGGGTATCCTTTGTAACCATTGCCGGAACAGGGATCTAAGAGCCCAGCTGGATGAACATGCAGATACCTATCTGAACATGTTGAAATACGCGTTCGAACTGAACGAAGATCCACAGAAGGAGAAAGTGTACAACCGCCTGACAAAGGCCATAATCGGACTGGCAGAAGATGTAAAGGAAGATATTATACGTTCAAACAACCTGCTGAATTATTACCAACTTAAAATTGTTCCCGAGACCCTCTGTGATCAGGTGTTAACAGACCTCACACGATTAATTGACCAGGTGTCCCTGCAGAAAGAATCTGACAGTGAAGCTGATTCTCAGCGGATTTATGCTTCACCCGACTACAAGGAAAATATCAGGGCATTATTCAGAATACTCTGGCATGCCGATAAACTGAGGGATACCGAGATACAGCTCGTGTCACGCATCAGCAAAACCGATGCAATTGCCTGGCATGACAAATGTATTCTTGTGAGTGCCCTGAACCTGTCATTAATACGCCATTTTGACAGTAACAAGATCAAGTTGTTGTTTGACTTTTATGAAAGCGGTGAAAAACAAGTCTGGGAAAGGGCACTTGTCAGCCTGGTGCTCGGACTTGCATTTTATGACCGCAGGATCGTTTACTATCCTGAAATCCTGCAGCGGCTGAAGGCTATACAGGGAGTGAAACAGGTCAACAAAACCATTGAGATCATTATTCAGCAGTATATCAAGGCCCGTGAAACCGAAAGGATAACCAGGAAAATTCAGCAGGAGATCCTGCCTGAAATGATACGGATAAAATCGAAACTCGAGGAAAAGCTCGATCTGGAGAATCTGCTTTCATCCATGAATCCTGAAGATAAAAATCCAGAATGGGAAACGTTTTTCAAGGAATCACCGGATGTTTATAATAAGCTTGAGGAATTCACCAATTTGCAAATGGAAGGGGCTGATGTTTTTTTGGGCGCTTTTGCCATGTTGAAGCAGTTCGATTTTTTCAATGAATTTAATAACTGGTTTTTGCCTTTCTACAAGGAAAATGAGTTCATAGCAGCCTCCTTTGACGGTATAAGTGAAGGGATCAACCTGAAGCAATTCGGTGAAGGCATTGAGCGGAGCAACTTTTTGTGCAATTCCGATAAATATTCATTTTGTTTGAACATCAGGCATATGCCTGCTTTTCAGAAATCCACCGTGATGGAATTGTTTAACATGGAACTGAAGGCCATGAACGAAATGGCGCTTGACGATGAACTGATCAATTCAGATGCACAAACCCGGATTATCATAACCCAGTATTTTCATGATCTGTACAGATTTTACAAGCTTCATCCACTCAGGGGTGAATTTGATGATGTCTTTAAGCTTCCGCTGGCCATTTATGAATCCGAGTTTTTCCGGCAATGGATTGATGATGTAAGCATATTGCAGAATATCGGTGAATTTTTCTTCGCAAAGAATTATTACAGGGAAGCCCTGATCATATTCAAACAGATTGAAGACAATAAAAACAATCATGAACTCTATGAGAAAATAGCCTATTGTTATCAGCAACTAGAGGAATTTGACGAGGCACTCGCCCATTACCACAAGGCTGAGCTGCTTGATAAAAACCGGCTCTGGCTGATAAACCGTATAGCCTGGTGTTACCATAAAAATGGTGATTATGAAAGGGCCGTTGAATATTACCTCGAGGCCGAAAAACTTAAACCCGAAGATCTTCAGGTACAGGCGTTCCTGGGACATGTTTATCTCGAAACCGGTAATTTTGATAAAGCTTTGAAGTATTATTTCAAGGTGGAATATCTCCAACCCGGTAATCACAAAGTTTACCGGCCCATAGCATGGTGTTCATTTATGCTGGGCAAGTTCGATACAGCTGTGAAATATCTTGAAAAATCGATTCTTCTCGATGCCAGCAAAAATGATTATATGAACCTGGGTCACCTTTACTGGTGCCAGGATCAAAAGCAAAAAGCCATTGAGAACTACAGGCTGAGCCTGAAGGCATCCGGCATGGATATCGAATGGTTTTCCAAAGTGCTTCACGATGACAGTAAATATCTTTCGGGATATGGCGTCAAACCGATTGATATTCCCCTTATGATTGACTATATTGGCCTTTCGGCAAAATCCTGATCCTGAAAGGTTTTAATTACACCTGCGGCATGGGATGCTTAAAGGGAAAATGAACCAAGCGGCTTTTTGTCGATACAATTGACCCATTAGTCGATTTTATTTTGGTCTCAGGCATTATTGTCTACTTTTGGTCTGATTAGGAGATGTCGTACAGGAATATCTTCTCAATTTATTGATAACAGAGCCTTTCATGTTTAATTTACGTTTACGCTTAAGCATTTTTTTTATCTTGTTGATGTTTTTCAGGCAGTTAGCTTGCTCACAGGATACGGATATCATCGTTAACGGCAATTTTATGGGAATTCCGTTGATTTCGGCTTTCAACTACCTTGAAACGAATTACCCACTCAGGTTTTACTATAAAGAGGAATGGTTTGCACGTGATACTGCCAAAGTGAAAATTGAGAATCTGCTGATTGACGATGCCACCCGGATACTTCTTAATGGCAGACCTTTCACCTATAGAATTATCCAGGGGAATCAGATCGTAATTCTTCCCCGGGAGGAGGTCGCCATGCTGGCCGGACGCATACAGAATTACAGCGATAATGATGTTTCTGATCAGGCTTTCATCCTGGTTGGTAACATGGAAGATTTTGGGAAGCAGAAGACTGTAGTTTTAAATGGACAAATAAAGGATGGGAAGACAGATGATCCTGTCATTGGTGCTGTAATACAGGTCAATAATCTTCAACAGGGTGTTGTATCAAATGCCGAGGGCAGATATAAACTGACCATCGCACCCGGTTTGTATACGCTAATGGTTTCCAGCGTCGGATTCGAAAAGAATTACTACCTGGTAAAAATAGTAGGCAACGGGGTGCTTGACATGGAATTGTTCGATAAATCCATAGCACTGGATGATGTTGTGATCTATGGTGAGAGGGTGGATAAAAACATAAGCAGCTATCAGATGAGCCTTGTTGAACTCAACAACCGAAGCATTAAGCAACTGCCTTCGGTTGCCGGAGGTAAGGACATTCTGAAAGGATTGACCACCATGCCCGGAGTTAAATCAATCGGTGAGTTCAGTTCGGGTATCAATGTCAGGGGTGGAGGAGAAGATCAGAACCTGTATCTCTTCAACGGGGCTCCCCTTTTCAATACCTCACACGTATTCGGGTTATTCTCTGTTATCAATCCCGATGCCGTTGATAAGCTTTCCCTTTACAAAGGTCACATTCCGGCTTTACACGGTGAAAGAGTGTCATCCGTGATTGATATACGTACCAGTGAATCAGCACCCGACAGGATCAGAATCCAGGGCGGAATTGGACTCTATGATGGCAAGCTGATGGCTGAGGTGCCCCTTTATAAAGACAAGGTTTTTTTTGATGTAGGAGGACGCACCAGTTATTCCAACTGGATGCTTCAAAGAATGAAGGATTATAACCTGAGGAACAGCCTGGCTACATTCTATGATCTGAACGGTTCGCTGCACGTTCTGCTTCCCAAAGGACGGATATCCATATCGGGATATACCAGTTTTGATGAGTTCAAATTCGCTTCCGAAGTGAAATACAAATACGGAAGCACTCTGGGATCACTCAACTGGAGCTACCCGATCAGTTCGAACCTGGGTTCATACCTTTCCATATCGTATAGCAAATACAATGTGGAAAAGGAAGACATCAGTACCAAACTTATGCAAAGCCGCACTGAATCGGAAATCACTTACAAAGGTCTGAAGTACCGCGTTAAATTCGGAGGAATAAATCGTCATACGCTGGATGCCGGATTTTCATTGGTAAAATATGATATCATGCCGGGAGAGCAGGAACCCTTGAATAACTATTCCATGGTTCTGTCTTCAGAACTTGAATCGGAAGAAGCTTATGAGGGAGCAATTTTCATCAATGACGAATATAACCTCAGTTCAAATATAGCCCTCAATACCGGTATCCGGGTTTCCGGATACAGCAATCCCGATGCCCCAAAGGAGTTTGGATTTGAACCCCGCCTGTCTGCAAAATTACGGCTCAATGATTTCAGTTCTGTCAAAGTTAGTTACAACAGGAATTTTCAGTACCTGTCCATGATATCCTATTCTTCGGTATCAACGCCGTCAGATATCTGGAAACTTTCGGATGCCTACATCAGGCCCCTGGAAGCAAACCAGTTTGCGCTCGGGTATTATCGTAACTTCTTGAATAACAGCATCGAAACCTCAGTAGAGGTCTATTATAAAGGTCTAAATCACGTGATTGAGTACAAAGATGGCGCGAACCTTGAAATGAACCCCGAACTGAGGAATGAGCTTATCGATGCTGCCGGCAGGAACTACGGAGTGGAATTTCTTCTCAAAAAGAACAGTGGTAAAATCGATGGGTGGATCAGTTATACCTATGCAAGGTCGCTCCGGAGGACTTCAGGTGTAAGCACAGAGGAAATGATCAATGAGAATAGCTGGTTTCCCTCCTCTTATGACCGGCCTCATGATGTTACTGTTGTATCCAATCTGCATCTGAACAAACGGCTGCAGTTGTCGGCGAACTTTACCTATTCCTCAGGCCGGCCGATTACTTTGCCTGAATACAAATATTTTACGGATGACGAGGTGGTGGTTTTCTTTTCAGATAGAAACCAATACCGCATTCCCCCTTATCACCGGCTTGATTTTACGCTCTCATTCGATGAAAGCCTGAAAATAAAAAAGAAATGGAAAGGCCGCTGGAGCTTCTCGATCCTCAACGTTTATGGCAGAAGAAATGCTTATACCGTATATTATAAAAAGGAAGATCCAAGTGAACTGAATGACTATAACCGTTTTAGTCTGTATAAACTTTACCTGATTGGCAGGCCTTTGCCAACGGTCTCTTATTTGTTTATTTTTTAAACGGACCGGATTTATGAATAATTACGCAACATATATCATCGGTTTTGCACTCTTAATAATTTGCTGGTCCTGTAAAGAAGTGTATTATCCCGAGGATATCAAATCATCTGAGCGGATTCCGGTTATCCAGGGAATGATTCACAATGATGAAGTACCTTCAGTAAAACTGTCCTGGGCGCTCAGATACGACGATAATCTCACGGAATACATCAGCGGTGCGGAGATTCGTGTTACAGATGACCTGGGCAACATGGTAACACTTGAAGAAACTGGTAATGGTTTATATACCTCTTTTTCAAGTGAGTTCACCGGTGAGCCCGGACGAACTTATACCCTGTATGTGCGGTTGCCCGACGGAAATGAATATATATCCTCGCCCGAGCTGTTGCCGGGTTATCCTGTTGTTGACAGTATCTATGCTGATCCGGGAACCCGCGAAATATTAA
This sequence comes from Bacteroidales bacterium, assembly GCA_041737175.1. Taxonomy (GTDB): domain Bacteria; phylum Bacteroidota; class Bacteroidia; order Bacteroidales; family UBA10428; genus UBA5072. The sequence goes on along the minus strand of JBGSSF010000023.1, from coordinate 158,218 downwards.
CCTATAGCGGCAGCAATGAACCCTTGTCAGAGTTCCAGGAAGGACTTTTCATCCTGGCTGACCTAAGCGAAGAAGCCGATTCGGTTAAATGCTACCGGTTCAGTACAAGATTTGTGAAAGAGATAACTTACGACCTGTATCCCCGCACCCTGATGACAAAAACCGTATTTGAATGGAAGTCTGGTACCCTTGGAAACTTTTACAATGCAAATCAGACGGTTGAATACAACGGCAAACAGGTTCTCCGGGAACAGCCGGTGGGATTTTTACACTATGACTACAATCCACTGCTTGAAACCGATATTGCCACAGCACCTTATCCGGAAGGCTGGGTGCTTACCTTCAAAGTGTATTCAATCTCTGCAAAAGTTTATGGTTATTACAATTCCATTGCCAAGCAACTGGGTTCCAACGATCAGATGTTTGCGCCCATTCCGTCACAGGTAGAAAGCACGGTTCAATGCATTACTGATCCGGAAAAGGAAGTGATAGGTGTTTTTGAAGCATCGGCTATAACAACGGTATACAAAGCGTTTGCCTGGAAGGACCCGGAAGTATACAAGTCCAGGGACCTGGAGTCATTCCCCGAGGACGTCGGGGATGGTTCAACGTTGCCCTTTCCTCCTGAATTTTGGGTACCTTTTAATTGATGGCATGAATTCTAAAGAGAAACAACATAAAGTATTCCTGAGGTTTCTGAAACAGGCCGGTCTGTGGATGTCGCTGTTACTCGCAATCAATGCGGGTATTTCCGGACAACTGAATGGTCAGTCCTCCCCGGGTTATTCTTCCGGTGCGGAAAGGGTATATGTTCATTTTGATAAGCTTGCTTACATTGCAGGTGAGTCATTAAAATATAAGGTATACATGCTGAATGGTGTTTCACATGACAGTGCTCCATGCAGTAAAATAATGTATTTCAGTTTAACAGATGTTTATAACAAGGTACATGCAAGCTGGAGGCTCAATCTCACACGGCATTATGCTACCGGTAGGTATACGCTTCCGGCTGAACTCAAAGCCGGCATATACATATTGAAGACATATACCAACCAGATGAGAAATGATGCTGCAAATAAGGTTTTTTCTCAGAATATACTTGTCATGAGCCTTTCAGAGGCCAATCCCGATACGATCATGGTTCCCAGGCAGCCTGACAATTCTGGCATGCCTGACCCTGGAGCCAGAGAGAATAACCATGTATTGCAGGTTGCAACATCCAAAAGGACCTATGCTGTAAATGAGAAAGTACGGTTGGAAATCAGCCTGGACAAACGACAAATGAAGGATATCGACGCTGATCTTTCGATCTCGGTAGCTGCTGAAACACCATTTGAGCAAATGATTGCGGAAACAGATATGGCTGCAAGTCTCATTAAACCAGTGATTCCCGTGAAAGCAGTTATGCCGTGCAGATATCCAGTTGAAAGCAAAGTATTTATTTTAACCGGTCACATTGCGCACCAGGACAGGAGTATATCCCTTGCCAACCGGAAAATTCTGCTTGCGGTGGTTGACAGCATTGCGCCAAGGATACGCTATACAACTACCGATTCAACCGGAGAATTTCGCTTCTACCTGAACAGGATGTTCGATAATAAGGAGCTTATTCTGCGGTTTGGTGATCCGTCGGGGAACACCGGATACACCATGGAAATTGATCCAAAGTGGGTGACAGGTGAGCAAAGGGGTTTAATGCCACATCAGGTAAGTCCGGATGAAGTAACATTTCTGAACACATTAAAAGATCTGAGGATGATCGAAGCGATATACACGGGTAAAAGTGAACCTCCCGCGCAGAATAACGATTTTATAGATGCCAGTCTCTTCAGGCCTGTGGATGTGATGGTTAATCCCGGCGATTACTCTGACCTGGTGAACTTTAAGGAGATTGCCGACAACATTATTCCCTGCGTTAAATTCATGAACCGCAACAATGCTTTCTTTCTGCAAATTCTGAATGAAAAAACGGGATTGTGGCAGGAAAACAGATTTATTATGCTGAACGGAGTTCCATTCAACGATTTCAACTATTTAGCCACCCTGGGCACCAAGGACATTAAAAGGATCGAGGTCATTACCAGGAATTACCTGCTGGGAGATCTGTTGTTACCGGGTTTGGTTTCCATTTATACGCATGATTGCAAAATACCTGAGAATTACCTCAGCAGTCATACCTTCCGGTATATGAATCTGGTAATCCCTGATGATGTTGATATTGGCAACATAGTTGAAAAAGAAGCCGGCAGGCATGATCCTGATTTTAGGACTTCGCTTTTTTGGAGTCCCCGCATGAAGATCATCGGTAAAGAAACCCGGGTTATTGAATTTCCGGCATCGCGTCTCAAGGGGGTGTTTTACATAAACATCCGGGGCCTGACCAGTGATGGTTCCATTCTGAGTGCTGATTCATCTTTTGAAGTCAAATAACGGAATATCATGAAAAGACTCTGTCTTCTGATACTGTTTTCGCTGGAGTTTGTAAATATATCCTCACAGCAGTCCGATTGTGCCTGCCCGGATGATGATGCATATGGAATATGGCTCCAGGCAGGCCTGATGGGACTGGAGTACCGAAACCCTTTGGACGGATATAAAGGCAAACACTATTACAGCGCCTATACCCTGGGTGAGGTAGATCTGATTGACGGAGACGTAATCACAGGTATTTATCTTCAGTATGATCAATACATGGATGAATTACTGTGGTTAAGAAAGACAGATCGCAGAACAGGAATTCTTTCCAGGGATTTTATATCAGGTTTCAGGCTTTTCGACAGCAGGGGAGAAATCATGGCCGCTTTTGAAAAAAGGAAGGTAAACCTGCCTTTCGTCGGTATGAAGGATGCCTATCTTCAGGTTCTTACCTCGGGTGATCCGGCTTTTTGCGCCTGGAGAAATTCATACATCATGGCATCCGACAACAGGCTGGTTGAAAATTCAAGGTATTTGATCCTGTCAGGCGGGAAGGATTATCTTGTGAAGTTGTCAAGAAAGAGTCTTCTGAATTGTCATGCGATTGATAAAACAAAAATGAAATCCATTCTGCGATCGGACAGGATCAGGTTAAGCAACAATGAGCAGGAGTTCGCGAAGGCAGTTTCGCGGTATCATCAATTGGTGAAATAGCAGAGGCTGCCTCAAATCAGTTTGAAACAGCCTCAATTGCCATATCACATCCTGTTTAAACGAGGATCTTGGTGGTCAGATTGGTGATGCTTGTTTGAATGGCGTCAAAGGGCAAACCATCTTTTGTGCTGTCCTGTTCAACAACCATGTACTTCATACCGGCAATATCCTTGGCTGCCAGAATTTCCTTGAAATTTATCACGCCCGCGCCAACAGGGGCGAAATCATCTTCTCCGTCGGTTGTAAAATAGGGAGCCTCGTTGGTGAACATATCTTTCATGTGGAAGAGCTGGAACCTGCCCGGGTATTTATTGAAGATTTCAACCGGATTCTGTCCTGCCTTGGTAGTCCAGAAAAGGTCGATTTCCATGGTTACCAGGTCTTTATCGAGTTCTACCATGAAGATATCATAGTAAGGAATCTTGCCTTCCACTGGAGCAAATTCGAAATTGTGGTTGTGGTATCCAAACTGGATTCCGGTTTCTTTCATGATCTTGCCTACCTGGTTCCAGTCGGCCGACATTTTGCGATAGCTGGCAAGGGTTGTACGGGCTTCCGGCACTACCCAGGGCTGTATGCAATATTTAACTCCGAGTTTGGCATGATCCTCTGCCATTTTCCTGGCGTTATCCAACGTGATTCCCTGGGCTTCAACCTGGGTATGGCTGCTGAGAATTTCCATCCCGAGGTCATTTACCAGTTTTTTGAAATCAGCGGGTTCCATGCTGTAGAACTTGCCATCGGCATAACCTGCCAGTTCGAGATATTTGTAACCGGTATCGGAAACCTTCTTCAGTGAGCCCGGGACATCCAAAGCCATGGCATCCCGTATGGTATATAACTGAAGCGCCAGTCCGAATGTTTTGGGATCAACAACGGCCGGTTCCGCTGCCGGTTTGCCGGCAGTCTTGCAGCCATACTGTGAAAGCACGATAGCTCCAAGAGCACCTGCAGCAGACAATCTCAGAAAATCTCTTCTTGAATGCGATGTTTTCATAGTCAATAGATGTTATTTATTAATCAGGTTAGCTTATGCTTTTTTAGAGGAACTAAAAATAGTATAAAACTTTCAATTGCGCATCATGAAGGTTAAAGATATTCCGGATGGGCAAAAATCATGAAATATTTTTGTGGTACTTGTTGCATTTGAGAAAAAAACATCTACCTTTGCAAGCCAATTTTGAAGAAGAATCATACAAAAAAAAGCAGAAATGCCAACGATACAGCAGTTAGTAAGAAAGGGAAGGGCCTCCATCGAGGACAAGAGTAAAGCTCCGGCTTTGAACTCATGTCCGCAAAAGCGCGGGGTTTGCACGCGTGTTTATACCACCACGCCCAAGAAGCCTAATTCAGCGATGCGGAAGGTAGCCAGGGTGAGGTTGCAGCATGGTATTGAAGTTACGGCCTATATCCCGGGTGAAGGACATAATCTGCAGGAACACTCGATTGTTATGATTCGCGGAGGCAGGGTGAAAGATTTGCCGGGTGTCCGGTATCACATCATCAGGGGAGCGCTTGATACTTCTGGTGTTGAGGGTCGCAACCAACGCCGGTCAAAATATGGCACAAAAAGACCTAAGAAATAATGATTTTTGAATAGACCCGTAAAATGAGAAAGTCTAAACCAAAAAAGAGGATATTGTTACCGGATCCAAAGTACAATGATACATTGGTAACTCGTTTTGTAAACAATATGATGACCAGGGGCAAAAAGAGCACGGCTTATGATGTGTTTTATGAAGCACTTGATCTGGTTGCCAAGCGTGCCAAAGATGTTGAAGTTAGTCCCTTGGATATATGGAAAAAAGCCCTGGAGAATATCACACCCCAGGTTGAAGTTAAAAGCCGCAGGGTAGGAGGAGCAACCTTTCAGGTTCCCACCGAAATCCGGCCCGATCGGAAAATTTCAATCAGCATGAAGAACCTGGTTCTCTATTCCAAAAAGAGAGCCGGAAATTCAATGAGCGATAAGCTTGCTGCTGAGATACTTGCCGCCTTTAAAGAAGAAGGCGCAGCATTTAAAAAGAAAGAAGATACACATAAAATGGCGGAAGCGAATAAGGCATTTGCGCACTTCAGGTTCTAAAGATATTTGACATTGCGGTTTTAGCCTATAGTTGCACTAGCTGATAATTAGTGAGAATGAATTCTGATCTGAATTATACCAGGAATATTGGGATTATGGCCCATATCGACGCCGGTAAGACAACTACCACCGAGCGTATCCTGTTTTATACTGGTATAACTCACCGGATTGGTGAGGTGCACGACGGCACTGCCACCATGGACTGGATGGTGCAGGAACAGGAAAGAGGCATTACAATTACCTCGGCAGCCACTACTACTTTTTGGGATTACCAGAATCAAAAATACAAAATCAACATCATTGATACGCCGGGACACGTGGATTTCACCGTTGAGGTTGAACGTTCTCTTCGTGTGCTGGATGGCGCCATTGCAGTATTTTGCGCGGTGGGTGGTGTTCAGCCCCAATCTGAAACCGTTTGGCGGCAGGCCAACAAATACAATGTTCCCCGCATTGCATTCGTCAACAAGATGGATCGCGTGGGCGCTGATTTCTTTGGCGTAGTCCGGCAGATCAAGGAGAAACTTGGTTCCAACCCAGTTCCCATGCAAATCCCCATTGGCTCCGAAGACCATTTTACAGGTCTGGTGGATCTGATCGAACGCAGGGCCATTGTTTGGGTGCCTGATGAAAAGCTTACCATGCGTTATGAATATACCGAAATACCGGACGACATGATCGACCTGGTTGAGGAATGGCGTGAAAAGCTAATTGAAGCCGTTTGTTATACCAATGACGACCTGCTCGAGAGATTCCTGGAAGATCGTACTTCCATTTCGGTGGAAGAATTCATGGAACATACGCGCAATGCGGTGATCGAGCAGCGCATTGTCCCCGTTCTTTGTGGAGCAGCCTTTAAGAATAAGGGTATTCAGCGTCTGCTGAATGCCATTTGTGCTTTGATGCCCAGTCCACTCGACATTGAAACCACAAAGGGACATAATCCCTATACGGATAAAACCGAAGAGCGCAAGGCTGATGAGAATGAGCCTCTGACCGCCCTGGCATTCAAAATTGCAACGGATCCTTTTGTAGGCAGACTGACCTATCTCAGGGTATATTCCGGCGCCATTGATTCAGGAATGCAGGTTTTGAATCCCCGTACAGGAAAGAAAGAGAGAATCAACAGGTTGTACCAGATGCACGCCAACAAGCAGAATCCCCGCGAACGTATTGAGGCCGGTGATATATGTGGTGTTGTAGGGTTGAAAGAGGTAGTTACCGGTGATACCTTGTGTGATCTCAAGCATCCCATTTACCTGGAATCGATGTCATTTCCCGAACCGGTTATCGGAGTGGCCATTGAACCCAAAACCCAGGCTGATGTGGATAAGCTTGGTTTGGCTTTGAACAAGCTGGCTGAAGAAGATCCGACCTTTAAGGTTAAGGTGGATGAAGATTCAGGACAGACCATTATAAGCGGTATGGGTGAACTCCACCTGGAAATCCTTATGGACAGGCTCAAACGCGAGTTCAATGTAGAGTGTAACCAGGGTGCTCCCCAGGTAGCTTACAAAGAGGCATTGACCACCCATGTGAAACATCGCGAAACCTTTAAAAAACAAACCGGTGGCCGTGGCAAGTTCGCGGATATTGTTTTTGAAATGGCACCGGCTGAAAAGGGAGTTTCCGGACTCGTTTTCATTGATGAGGTCAAGGGCGGGAACATTCCGCGTGAATATGTGCCCTCAGTTGAAAAGGGTTTCCGTGAAGCTATGCGAAATGGTATACTGGCAGGTTTTCCCATGGACAGCTTGCAGGTTACTCTGAGGGATGGATCATTCCACCCTGTGGATTCCGATGCTTTCTCGTTCGAGATTGCAGCCAAGCAGGGATTCAAGCATGCCCTTAAAAAGGGAAAAGTGTGCCTCCTTGAGCCGGTGATGAAAATTGAGGTTGTTACGCCCGAAGAAAATATGGGAGATATTATTGGTGATTTCAACCGCAGACGTGGTCAGATAACCGGCATGGAGTCACAGGCTACCCTGCGGGTGGTTCTGTCCAATGTTCCCCTGGCTGAAATGTTCGGTTATGTGACCGTATTGCGTACCCTTTCATCAGGAAGGGCTACATCAACCATGGAATTTTCTCATTACGAAGAGGTACCTCCATCTATCTCTGCAGAGGTAATTGAACGGATCACCGGAGCCAAAGTAATTGTATAATCAAATGTAAGACCAAAATACATGAGCCAAAAGATTAGAATTAAGCTTAAATCGTACGATCATAACCTCGTGGACAAGTCAGCCGAGAAAATCGTGAAGACCGTCAAGTCTACCGGTGCCGTGGTAAGCGGTCCAATTCCGCTGCCGACGCATAAAAGGATATTTACCGTGCTGCGGTCACCTTTTGTGAATAAAAAGTCGAGAGAGCAATTTCAGCTTTCGTCACACAAGCGTTTACTGGACATTTACAGTTCAACGCCCAAAACCATTGATGCTCTGATGAAATTAGAATTACCCAGTGGTGTAGAAGTTGAAATTAAAGTCTGAAACACTTAATCTGTTAAGAAATGCCAGGATTAGTCGGAAAAAAGGTCGGAATGACCTCCATATTTGATGAGAATGGTGTCAATGTTCCCTGCACTGTTCTCGAAGTTGGTCCCTGTGTTGTTACGCAGGTCAAGACCAAGGAAAGTGATGGCTACAAAGCCCTTCAGATTGCATTTGATGAGAAGAAGGAAAAGAATACCCCGAATGCCATGAAGGGGCACTTTAAAAAGGCCAATACAACGCCCAAAAGAAAGGTAGTCGAACTGACCGGTTTTATTCTCGATTGGAAGCTGGGGGATGTTATTACCGTGGATTATTTTAAGGATGATGCATGGCTTGATGTTACTGCCGTTTCGAAAGGCAAGGGTTTCCAGGGAGTTGTTACCCGTCATGGTTTCAGCGGAATCGTTGGTACCACGCACGGTCAGCACGACAGGGAAAGGGCACCTGGTTCGCTGGGCGGATCATCCTGGCCATCGAGGGTTTTCAAGGGCATGCGTATGGCCGGTCAAAAGGGCGGCGATAGCGTGAAAATGCTTAACCTCAAGGTGGTTAAGATCATTCCCGAAAGTAATCTCTTGTTATTGAAAGGATCAATCCCCGGGGCAAAGGGATCCTATGTGATAGTTGAAAGTCCCGAAAGAACTTAATAAACTGTGAACGATGGAATTAGCAGTATTTAACAAGACAGGAAAGGAAACTGGCCGCAAAGTTGAGCTTATGGATACCATATTTTCCATTGAGCCCAATGACCATGCCATTTATCTTGACGTGAAGCAACATCTTGCCAACAAACGTCAGGGTACCCATAAATCCAAAGAGCGCAATGAGATTTCGGGAAGCACCCGCAAGATCAAAAGACAAAAAGGCACTGGCGGCGCCCGTGCCGGTAGTATCAAGAACCCTTTGTTTACAGGAGGCGGCAGGGTATTCGGACCGCAGCCGCGTGATTACAGTTTCAAACTGAATAAAAAGGTAAAACAGCTGGCTCGCAAATCAGCTCTTACTTATAAAGCCAGGAACAATGAGATCATGGTGCTGGAGGACTTTATTCTGGAGGCTCCGAAGACGAAAGACTATGTGACTGTTCTCAGCAATCTGAAGATTGATGGTAAAAAGTCGCTTGTGGTTCTTACCGAACCGAATAAAAATATATATTTGTCGTCCCGGAATTTATCTGGAACAAGAGTTGTAACCGCCTCGGAGTTAACCACTTACGATATCCTTAATAGCACTTCTCTTGTATTTTTTGAGAGTTCACTCGACAATATTCAAAAGAGTCTGTAACCGTCTAATATATTAGAAATGGATATTATTGTAAGGCCAATAGTGACTGAGAAAATGAATGCCCAGACTGACAGTCTGAAGAAATACGGCTTCATTGTCCATAAAAAGGCCAATAAAGTGCAGATCAAAAAGGCCGTTGAAAATCTTTATGGCGTTACTGTCGAATCGGTGAACACCATGTTCTATTCAGGAAAACGCAAGTCGAGATTTACCCGCACCGGCTATGTTTCCGGTAGAAGGAATGCTTTCAAGAAAGCAGTCATCACGTTGCGGGAAGGCGATAGTATAGACTTTTATAGCAATATCTAATATTTTATTATGGCTGTAAGAAAATTAAAACCTGTAACCCCGGGCCAGCGACACAGAGTTGTTGCTTCCTTTGATGATATCACCAGTGCTTCGCCTGAGAAATCGCTGATGAGTCCTATACAGAAATCCGGGGGGCGTAATAGTGACGGTAAGATGACCATGCGGTATATTGGCGGTGGTCATAAGAAGATGTACCGGATGATTGATTTCATCCGGAATAAGGATGGTATGGGAGCAACGGTGAAAACCATTGAGTATGATCCCAACCGTTCAGCTCGCATTGCATTGGTTGTTTATGAAGATGGTGAAAAACGATATATCATTGCTCCTACCGGATTGAAGGTAGGGCAGCAGATACGATCAGGTGCCGGTGTAGCTCCCGAGGTGGGAAATTGCCTGACGCTGGGTGAGATTCCGCTGGGAACACTTGTGCACAATATTGAGCTGCATCCGGGTAAAGGCGGTGCTCTGGCACGTAGTGCCGGATCCTATGCACAGCTGACTTCACGTGATGGTAAGTATGCAATCATTAAACTCCCTTCGGGTGAATCAAGGATGATTCTCATCACCTGCCGGGCAACGGTTGGCACCGTTTCCAATCCTGATCACGGACTTGTCCGCTCAGGCAAGGCCGGTCGCACACGCTGGTTAGGTCGAAGGCCGAGAGTCCGCGGTGTTGTTATGAACCCGGTTGATCATCCCATGGGTGGTGGTGAAGGAAGGGCTTCAGGAGGACATCCGAGATCACGAAAAGGATTGTATGCAAAGGGCATGAAAACCCGCAGAAAGAAGAATCCTACTACCAGATTCATCATTGAAAAAAGGAAAAAATAATTGACATCATATTATGAGCAGGTCATTAAAAAAGGGTCCCTTCATCGAATTTAAGCTCGAGAAGCGCGTACTTGAAATGAATAAATCAGGTAAGAAATCAGTTGTCAAAACCTGGTCAAGACGGTCACTGATCTCCCCCGACTTCGTAGGTCATACCATTGCAGTGCATAACGGGAATAAGTTTATCCCGGTTTATGTTACCGAGAATATGGTGGGTCACCGGCTGGGAGAGTTTTCACCTACACGCACGTTCAGGGGACATGCTGGAAGACAAAAGGAATCGTAAGAATAAATAAAATATAAATCAATGGGTGCACGTAAGCGAACAGCAGCAGACCAACGAAAGGAAGAAAACAAGAATAAGGCCATGGCGGTGTTACACAACTGCCCGACCTCCCCTCGCAAAATGCGACTGGTAGTTGACATGATCCGGGGAGTGGATGTGAACAGGGCACTCGATATTCTTCGTTTTAGTACAAAGGAGCCCTCTCAGAAAGTTGAGAAACTATTATTGTCGGCCATAGCCAATTGGCAAAAGAAGAATGAAGAGGTCCGGGTAGAGAAATCCAACCTTTACGTGAAGGAGGTCTTTGTTGATGGCGGCCGCCAATTAAAGAGGCTCCGTACGGCGCCTCAGGGAAGAGGTTACAGGATCAGAAAACGTTCGAACCATGTGACCATCATACTGGATAGTCGTGCAAATAGTCAGGAACAAGTAGAAAGTAAAACAAATTAATATTAATGGGACAGAAAGTCAATCCGATAAGTAATCGCCTTGGAATTATCAAAGGTTGGGATTCCAACTGGTATGGCGGCAGGAACTATTCCGAAAAACTGGTTGAGGACTTCAAGATCCGCGAATACCTAACCGCACGTCTGGCCAAGGCCAGCATCTCGAAGATCGTCATCGAGCGCACACTGAAACTTATCACAGTTACCGTTAATACCGCCCGTCCGGGGATTATTATCGGGAAAGGAGGACAGGAAGTCGATAAGCTGAAGGAAGAATTGAAGAAAATCACCAGCAAGGAAGTTCAAATCAATATTTTTGAAGTAAAACGGCCTGAACTGGATGCTGTGATAGTAGCCAACAACATAGCCCGTCAGGTTGAAGGTAAGGTGTCCTACCGGCGTGCCATTAAAATGGCAATCGCTTCAACAATCCGTATGGGTGCCGAAGGTATTAAATGCCAGGTTTCAGGCAGACTGGGCGGTGCTGAAATGGCGCGTACCGAAATGCTGAAAGAAGGGAGAATTCCGCTGCATACCTTCCGTGCCGACATCGATTATGCACTGGCAGAAGCTCTGACCAAGGTTGGCCTGATTGGTGTGAAAGTCTGGATTTGCAAGGGTGAGATATTCGGAAAGCGTGATCTTGCGCCCAATATTGGTTCCAAATCGGCAAAGCCCAAAAGTAATTTTAAGAAACGCAGAAAATAGAGGTCAATCTAACAGGATAACGCTATGTTACAACCGAAAAAAACTAAATACAGGAGGCAGCAAAAAGGCAGGATGAAGGGTAATGCCCAAAGGGGACATGACCTGGCATTCGGATCCTTTGGGATCAAAGCCATGGATAAGGCCTGGATCACTGGCAGGCAGATTGAGGCAGCCCGTCAGGCAGTCACACGTCACATGAAACGTGAGGGACAGATCTGGATTCGTATATTTCCCGATAAACCTATTACGAAGAAACCTGCTGAAGTGCGTATGGGAAAAGGTAAAGGCGCCCCCGAAGGATTTGTTGCCCCGGTAACACCCGGACGCATTTTGATAGAGGCTGACGGTGTGCCTTTTGAATTGGCCAAGGAAGCCCTTCGCCTGGCTGCACAAAAGCTGCCCATAGCAACCAAATTCATTGTCAGAAGGGACTATAATGAAATTTAATAAGTAAGTTCATGAAAACTACCGAAATAAGAGAATTATCCGTCAAGGAAATCGAAGAGCGGATCGAAAATGAGAAAAACCTCATTTTCCGGCAGAAAATGAACCATGCCATTTCTCCACTCGACAATCCCATGAAGATCAGGGATACCAGGAGAAACATTGCCAGGCTGGAAACGATACTTCGTCAGAAAAAGAATGAAGCCAAGTAATAGGTTAAATTGAACCCAATGGAAAACAGAAATTTAAGGAAAGAGAGAGTCGGCATTGTTGTAAGCAACAAGATGGACAAAACCATCGTGGTAGCTGAAAAAAGAAAAGTTAAGCATACCATCTATGGCAAATTCATCAACCGTACCACAAAATTTATGGCGCATGATGATACCAACAATTGCAATATTGGCGATGTCGTTAAGATCATGGAAATCCGTCCAATGAGTAAAAATAAGACCTGGAGAGTAGTTGAAATTATCGAAAGAGCTAAATAACTATGATACAGCAAGAAAGCAGATTGTCGGTTGCAGATAACAGCGGCGCAAAAGAAGTACTTTGCATCCGCGTGCTTGGCGGTACAGGAAGAAGATATGCTTCCGTCGGCGACAAAATTGTTGTAACCGTGAAAAGTGCACTTCCCGCAAGCGAGGTAAAAAAAGGAACTGTAAGTAAAGCAGTGGTTGTCAGAACAACAAAAGAAATACGACGTGCTGACGGATCATATATTCGTTTTGATGATAATGCCTGCGTGCTGCTTACCAACCAGGACGAGATCAGGGGAACCCGTATTTTTGGACCCGTGGCAAGGGAGTTGCGTGACAAGTATATGAAAATTGTATCACTTGCGCCTGAAGTGTTATAATACTAAAAATTAAAATCAATGCAGAAAAAATTACATATCAAGAAAGGCGATACGGTTTTCGTGAATGCCGGTGAAAACAAAGGCAGACAAGGCCGGGTACTTGAGGTGATCAGGAAAACTGACAGAGCAATCGTTGAAGGTATCAATTTGGTTAGCAAACACACCAAGCCCAATGCGAAAAGTCCACAGGGTGGTATTATTAAAAAAGAGGCTCCGGTGCATATATCCAACCTGAATGTTGTGGATCCCTCAACAGGAAAGCCAACACGCGTTGGACGGAAGTCAACCGGAGAAAGCCGGCTTGTCAGATATTCAAAAAAATCAGGAGAGGAGATTAAATAATGGCACAGATACCTAACCTCAGAATGAAATACCGGGAAGAGATCATTCCCGCTCTCACCAAAGAATTCAGTTATCATTCGGTGATGCAGGTGCCCAAACTTGAGAAGATCGTTATCAATCAGGGAATTGGACAGGCTGTTACTGATAAAAAGATCGTAGATACTGCCCAGGATGATCTTACCATGATCACCGGGCAGAAAGCTATACTGACCATGTCACGCAAGGATATTTCAAACTTTAAGCTGAGACGTAAGATGCCTATCGGAGTCAAGGTTACACTGCGGCGGGACAACATGTATGAGTTTCTCGAAAGACTGATCAGTGTAGCATTACCCAGAATCCGTGACTTCAAGGGAATCAACAGCAAATTCGACGGACGCGGCAATTATACCCTGGGTATTACCGAACAGATTATATTCCCCGAGATCGATATTGACAAAATCAACAAGATCCTGGGTATGGAAATAACGTTTGTTACCTCCGCCAGGTCAGACGAAGAAGCATTCGCACTGTTGCGTGAATTTGGGTTACCATTTAAAAATATTAAAAAGAATTAGGTAGTATGGCTAAAGAATCATTGAAAGCCCGCGAAGTAAAGCGCAAAAGCCTGGTTGAAAAGTTTGCCGCCAAAAGGGCAAAACTGAAAGCCGAAGGTGATTTCCAGGAACTGAGCCGTTTGCCCAGAAATTCAAATCCTATAAGGTTACATAACCGGTGCAAATTAACCGGACGTCCGAAGGGATATATGCGTCAGTTCGGAATCAGCAGGATAGCATTCCGAGAGCTTGCATCCAAGGGTCTGATACCCGGTGTTAAAAAAGCCAGTTGGTAAATACAGGTAAATCTAGAGAAAAACTAAAGAGATGACAGATCCGATAGCAGATTATTTGACCCGATTGAGGAACGCGATTTCCGCCAAACATAAGGTGGTTGAAATTCCCTCGTCCAATCTGAAAAAGAATATAACCAAGATATTATTTGATAAGGGTTATATCCTGAATTACAAATTTGTCGATGACAAATTACAGGGCAGTATCAAGATTGCCTTGAAATATCATGCTGAAACCAAGCAACCTGCAATCCGCGGTCTCAAAAGAGTGAGCTCGCCCGGACTCAGGAAATATGTTGGTTCAGAAGAACTTCCCAGAGTGCTTAACGGACTTGGCATTGCCATTGTCTCCACCTCACAGGGTGTGATGACCGACAAGGAAGCCAAGAATCTGAAAATTGGCGGCGAAGTATTGTGTTACGTTTATTAACCGGAGGAAACAGCAATGTCACGAATAGGAAAACTGCCGATTAAATTACCTCAGGGTGTTAGTCTAACCGTGAAACCCGATAATACGGTAACGGTAAAAGGACCAAATGGTGAACTGAGCCAGGTGATCGATCCCGATATCAAGGTGGAGATCCAGGACGGTGAGGTGGTACTTGCACGTCCAACTGAACAAAAGCGTCATAAAGCGCTTCATGGTTTATACCGGTCGCTTATCAACAATATGGTACTAGGTGTATCAACCGGGTATAAGATAGAAATGGAAGTTGTCGGCGTTGGTTATAAGGCTGAAACCAGAGGTCAGATACTCCAGCTTCATCTCGGATATTCCCATGATATTCATTTTGAAATACCGGCTGAGGTAAAGGTGGAAGCCAAAACTGAAAGAAGAAGCAATCCAGTCATCACGCTTACCAGCAATGATAAGCAACTGATCGGACAGATAGCCGCCAAGATTCGTTCTTTCCGTGCCCCGGAGCCTTACAAAGGCAAGGGTATTAAATTTGTGGGCGAAGAACTCAGAAAGAAAGCCGGTAAATCGGCAACAGCCAAATAATGCAAAAAAATATTGAAGTATGGCTTTGACAAAATTAGAACGCAGAAGCAGAATTAAAATGCGGGTCCGTAAAGAAGTTTACGGAACAAAGGATAAACCCCGGTTATCGATTTTCAGGAGCAATAAGCAGATTTATGTTCAGTTTATTGACGATGCCGAAGGTAAGACCCTATTATCGGTTTCTTCCCGTGTGAAGGAAATCGCAGGTAAAACAGGGATAACAAAAACCGAACAGGCTAAGCTGGTTGGTAAGCTTGCTGCTGAGAAATCCAAAGAGAGCGGAATCAGCCAGGTGGTTTTCGACCGGAACGGATACCTGTATCATGGAAGAGTAAAAGCACTGGCTGAAGCTGCCAGAGAAGGTGGACTTAAATTTTAACGTATTATGTCAAACGTAAGTATTCGAAGAGTAAAGACTACAGACCTTGATCTGAAAGACCGTCTTGTTAGTATTCAAAGGGTGACCAAGGTTACCAAAGGTGGTCGGACCTTCAGTTTCTCAGCCATTGTTGTGGTGGGCAATGAAGACGGTATTGTGGGATACGGGCTGGGTAAGGCCAATGAAGTCACCACTGCCATCGCCAAAGGAGTGGAAGATGCCAAAAAGAACCTGATCAAGGTACCGGTTTACAAAGGGACCATCCCGCATGAGCAAATTGCCAAGTACGGCGGGGCAAAAGTGTTCCTGAAGCCGGCATCGAGCGGAACCGGAGTAAAAGCCGGGGGCGCCATGCGTGCTGTTCTTGAAAGTGTCGGCGTGCGTGATGTGCTTGCCAAATCAAAAGGTTCCTCCAACCCGCATAACCTGGTTAAGGCCACTTTTAACGCATTGCTTTTATTGCGTGATGCCTATACCATTGCACAGCATCGCGGTATTAATATGGAAAAGGTATTTAATGGCTAATGTAAGAATTGACTATACCCATGGCTAAAATTAAAATAACACAGGTAAGAAGCAGGATTCACTGCACCAAAAGACAGAAATTGAATCTGGATGCCCTAGGCCTCAGAAAGCTGAACGCGTCGGTTGAGCAAGAAGCTACTCCACAGATTCTGGGTATGGTGAACAAAGTGAAGCATTTGCTGAAAGTAACGGAAATTTAGTCTTAAGATAAATTTAAAGATATAAAACGATTATGGATCTGAGCAACTTAAAACCGGCCAAAGGGTCTGTTAAAAAGGAAAAACGTATTGGCAGAGGCCAGGGTTCCGGTAAAGGGGGTACTTCTACCAAGGGTCATAAGGGTGGACAATCAAGAGCCGGCTATTCCCGGAAGATCGGCTTCGAAGGAGGCCAGATGCCTTTGCAACGAAGGGTTCCAAAATTCGGATTCACCAACCTCAGCCGCAAAGAATTCAAAGCAATCAATATTTCCACGCTGCAGACACTGGCTGATGCCAGGAAGCTATCTGCCATTGATATAAACACACTGGCTGATGCCGGTCTGATTTCCAAAAAAGACTTGGTTAAAGTTTTGGGTAATGGAAAACTGACCCTGAAGCTCGATGTCACTGCACATGCTTTCTCAAAGTCAGCTAAAGCTGCCATTGAAGCATTAAAGGGAACGGCAATCATAATCTGAAACTCACATGAAATCATTCATTCAGACTTTAAAGAATATTTATAAAATTGAAGAGCTCAGATCGAGGATAGGTTTCACTCTTTTTATCATTCTCATCTATCGTCTGGGCTCAAAAGTGGTATTGCCTGGCGTGGATCCGGCGATGCTCGAAGCATTTACCCGGCGCGCTTCCGAAGGTGTCATGGGTTTGCTCGATATGTTCTCGGGAGGTGCTTTCTCCACGGCTTCCATTTTTGCCTTGGGAATTATGCCCTATATATCAGCCTCCATTATCATTCAGCTTCTCACCATAGCGGTTCCCTTCTTCCAGCGTATGCAGAAAGAAGGCGAAAGCGGCAGAAGAAAGATGAATCAGATAACCAGGTATCTGACCGTGCTGGTACTTATACTGCAAGCCCCTGCCTACCTGACGCAAATACCCACAGAAGCCCGGATCATGAATCCGTTTATGTTCCAATTGTCTTCCATGATTATTCTTACGGCTGGTACAATATTTGTAATGTGGCTGGGAGAAAAGATCACCGACAAGGGAATTGGCAACGGAATATCCCTGATCATTATGATCGGTATTGTAGCCAGGTTGCCCTTTGCCATTATCAGTGAATTTACCGACCGTCTGAACGGACAGGGCGGACTGGTTGCCTTCCTGGTTGAGATAGTCTTCCTTCTGGTCGTAATCGCCGTCACCATACTTTTGGTACAGGGAACACGCAGAATACCGGTTCAGTATGCCAAGAGGATTGTAGGCAATAAACAATACGGTGGCGTGCGGCAGTATATTCCGCTTAAGGTCAACGCAGCCGGAGTGATGCCTATCATTTTCGCGCAGGCCATCATGTTCCTGCCTATGTCATTTGCACGTTACGGAGGTGAGGGAATGTCCAAGTTTGTTTCAACCTTTTCACGATATACAAGTGTCTGGTATAATGTAGTTTTTGCATTGCTAATCATAGTTTTTACTTATTTTTACACGGCCATTATTATGAATCCGACGCAAATGGCTGAAGATATGAAGAAAAACGGTGGTTTTATTCCCGGTGTAAAACCCGGAAAAAAGACCAGCGAATTCATTGACACTGTAATGTCCAGAATTACTTTGCCGGGATCGATCTTTCTGGCGATCATAGCGATATTACCGGCATTTGCCGGCTTACTGGGCATACAGCAGAGTTTTGCCCAGTTCTTCGGCGGAACTTCCCTGCTCATTTTGGTGGGAGTTGTGCTTGATACGCTGCAGCAAATAGAAAGTCATTTACTGATGCGGCATTACGACGGTCTGATGAAATCCGGCAGGGTAAAAGGCAGGGCAGGCGGTGTCGCCTCCTCCATTTAATCCTGCATAACGTTCTTTGATGATTCATTTTAAAACAGCGGAAGAAGTTGAGTTGCTGAGAGCAAGCAACCTGTTGGTTTCCAGAACCCTGGCTGAGGTGGCAAAGCATATCGCCCCCGGCGTGACGACCCTGGAACTTGACAGGGTGGCTGAGGAGTTTATCCGGGATAATCATGCTTTACCAGGTTTCCTGGGTTATAAAGGATATCCCAAAACACTCTGCACTTCGGTCAACCAGCAGGTCGTGCACGGCATACCCTCCGGTTACCGACTCAAAGAGGGCGATATCGTTTCGGTTGATTGCGGTGCGCTTTACCAGGGTTACTATGGCGATTCTGCCTATACTTTTGCAGTAGGAGAAGTTGCTGACAGGGTGAAGTGGCTGCTGAAGACAACCAGAGAGTCACTCTACAAAGGCATTGAAAATGCCCGGGAAGGTTTGCGGATCGGTGATATCAGCAACGCTATTCAGGATCACTGTGAACGGGAACGATTCTCCGTGGTACGGGAAATGGTGGGGCACGGGATTGGCCAGGGATTGCATGAGGCACCTGAAGTTCCGAACTACGGAAGGCGCGGACACGGGATCAGATTGCAGCTGGGGATGGTGATTTGTATTGAACCTATGATCAATATGGGACGCAAGGAAATATCGCAAGATGCGGATGGCTGGACAATACAAACGGCCGATAAGATGCCTTCAGCTCATTTTGAACATTGTGTCGCCATTGGAAAAACCAGTGCTGATATTCTTTCGTCTTTTGATTACATAGAAGAGATATATAAGTATTGAAAAAACAGATAAAGATCATTTATGTCAAAACAACCATCCATTGAACAAGATGGCGTAATCCGAGAAGCCCTTTCCAATGCAATGTTCCGGGTGGAACTGCAGAACGGGCACATCATTACGGCCCATATCTCCGGGAAAATGAGGATGCATTATATCAAAATCCTTCCCGGTGACAAAGTGAGGGTTGAAATGTCACCTTATGATCTGACCAAAGGAAGAATAACATTCAGGTACAAATAATTGAACGGATATAACATGAAAGTAAAAACATCCATTAAGAAACGCACTGCCGACTGCAAAATAGTCCGCAGGAAAGGACGTTTATACGTGATCAACAAAAAGAATCCCAAGTATAAACAGCGTCAGGGCTGATTAACATTTAAAATTATAAATATTAAAGTATATGGCTAGAATCGTTGGTGTCGATTTACCAAAGAATAAGCGGGGTGAAGTAGGACTGACTTACATTTTCGGGTTAGGCCGGAGTTCGGCCCAGAAAATTCTTGAAAAAGCTGGTGTTGATAAAGATGTTAAAGTAAAGGACTGGACGGATGAGCAGGTTAATCTTATCCGAAAGGTGATTAACGAGAACTTCAAGGTTGAAGGTGAACTTCGTTCACAGGTCCAGCTTAACATTAAACGCCTCATGGACATTGGTTGTTACCGGGGTGTGCGGCATCGTCTGGGACTGCCCACAAGAGGACAGAGCACCAAGAACAATGCCCGTACACGCAAAGGACGCAGAAAAACTGTTGCAAACAAAAAGAAGGCTACCAAATAAGAATTGAATCATGGCAAAAAAAGCTGGAATTACCAAGAAGAAGGTTGTAAAGGTCGATCCTGTCGGACAGGCGCACGTGCACGCCTCCTTCAACAACATCATTATTTCATTGACAAACAGTCAGGGCCAGGTTATTTCATGGGCATCTGCCGGGAAGATGGGGTTTAAGGGTTCAAAAAAGAATACTCCCTATGCAGCCCAGGTAGCTGCTGCAGACTGCGCCAAAATAGCTTTCGACCTGGGTCTTCGCAAAGTGAAGGCATTCGTTAAGGGTCCCGGTGCCGGAAGAGAATCCGCTATCAGAACCATACATACAGCAGGCATTGAGGTTACTGAAATTGTGGATGTTACTCCGCTTCCGCACAACGGTTGCAGGGCACCCGGAAGAAGAAGAGTATAATTGAAGTAGCAAATATTTGATATATAAAAAACTATACATCAGAAATGGCAAGATATATTGGACCAAAGACTAAAATAGCCAGGAAGTTCGGAGACGCGATCTATGGGCCGGATAAGAATTACGACAAAAAAAACTATCCTCCCGGGCAACATGGCATAAATAAAAAACGGAAAAAATTATCAGAGTATGGCATTCAGCTTCGGGAGAAGCAAAAAGCCAAGTATACTTACGGGGTACTTGAAAAACAATTTGCCAATTTGTTCGACAAAGCGCAGAGGAGTAAAGGTGTTACCGGTGAAGTGCTGCTGCAGTTACTCGAATCGAGACTGGACAACCTGGTATTCCGTTTGGGGATAGCACCTACCCGTTCCGGTGCCCGTCAGCTTGTTACACACCGCCATATTACCGTGAATGGTCAGGTCGTTAATGTGCCCTCCTTTTCTGTCAGACCTGGTGATGTTGTTGGCGTGCGCGAAAAATCAAAATCACTCGAAGTTATTCAAGACTCTCTCGGTTCACGCAGGGTAAATGTTTCCTGGTTGGAATGGGACACGGCCTCTCTGGCCGGAAAACTGATCAACCGCCCTGAACGTGATCAGATACCTGAAACCATCAAGGAACAATTGATCGTTGAATTGTACTCTAAATAATTGAAATATTTAACTTATGGCCATATTAGCTTTTCAGAAGCCCGATAAGGTGATCATGATCGAATCGGATGACAAGTTCGGTAAATTCGAATTTCGTCCGCTCGAGCCTGGTTATGGTATTACTATTGGTAATTCCCTGCGCAGGATTCTGCTTTCATCACTCGAGGGTCATGCTATTACAGCTATCAAAATCGACGGAGTTGAGCATGAATTTGCTTCAATTACCGGCGTCATCGAGGATGTGGTAGAAATCATACTGAATCTCAAACAGATCCGGTTTAAGAAATTGGTGGATGATGTCAACGATGAAAAAATCACCGTTGCCTTATCCGAACAGACAACCTTTAAAGCCGGTGACCTCAACAGGTTTTTGAGTAGTTTTGAGGTGCTCAATCCTGAACTTGTGATTTGTCACATGGAAAAAGATGTGGAATTACACATGGAATTCCATATAAACAAGGGCAGAGGCTATGTACCTGCAGAAGAAAACAAACCGTTTGACGCCGAATTCGGTCTGGTACCCATTGATTCCATTTTTACTCCCATCAAGAATGTGAAGTATTCTGTTGAGAATTATCGTGTTGAACAGAAAACGGACTATGAAAAGCTACTGGTAGAAATTCTTACTGACGGTTCGATACATCCCAAAGAGGCCTTGAAAGAAGCTGCCAAGATCCTGATCTATCATTTCATGCTCTTCTCTGATGAGAAAATCACACTTGACTCTGAAGAAAGAGCCGCCAATGAGGAATTTGATGAAGAGGTGCTGCACATGAGGCAGCTGTTAAAGACCAAACTGGTCGACCTCGACCTGTCAGTCAGGGCTCTCAATTGCCTAAAGGCTGCCGAAGTTGAGACACTGGGTGATCTCGTGAAGTTCAATAAAAATGATCTGCTGAAATTCCGGAACTTCGGTAAGAAATCCCTTACAGAGCTTGACGAGCTTCTCGAAACCATGAACCTCTCATTTGGCATGGATATAGTGAAATATAAACTTGACAGAGACTGATTTGAACCACGGAAACGACTGAGAAAATATCCATTGAATTAATTTACGGATTACCATGCGACACAATAATGCAAATAACAACTTAGGACGTAAAAGCGCTCACCGTAAAGCCATGCTCTCCAATATGGCTTCTTCGCTGATTCTGCATAAACGCATTAAGACCACAACGGCGAAGGCCAAGGCTCTGCGTGTGTTCATTGAGCCCATACTCACCAAATCAAAAGAAGATTCGACACAAGCCCGCAGGCTGGCTTTTTCCTACTTGCAGGATAAAGATGCCGTCACCATCCTTTTCAGAGAAGTTTCTCCAAAAATAGCTGAACGGCCGGGAGGGTATACCAGAATTCTAAAATTAGGTACACGGGTTGGTGATGCTGCTGAAATGTGCTATATCGAGCTGGTTGATTTTAATGAAGCCATGACAACGGCTACTGCAGCAGGTGAAACAAAAACCACCCGTCGCAGCCGCAGGGGTGGTTCGAAGAAGAAGACGGAAGATACGGCCGCCAAGAAGCCTGCTAAAGCCAATGCTGCCAAAGAGGTGAAAACGAAAAAGCCAGCTGCCAAAGCTGCTGCAAAAGCATCACCCAAGGCTGCAAAAGACAAGGAAAAAGAATCTTCCGCTGAGGCAGAAAGCAAGGAATAGTACTATCCAATTAAAAGCATAAAACAATGGGACAAATAGCATATGTTCATGCACGTGAAATCCTCGATTCAAGGGGAAATCCTACTATCGAAGTTGAAGTGATACTTGAAAGCGGCTTTGTTGGTCGTGCTGCTGTACCTTCAGGAGCTTCCACAGGTGAAAATGAAGCGCTGGAATTGCGTGATGGCGACAAAAAAAGATACCTTGGAAAGGGTGTTCTCAAAGCGGTTGAGAATGTCAATAAGATCATTGCCAAGGAAGTCATTGGCATGAATGCTTTGGATCAGGTTGCCGTTGATAAAAAAATGATTGCGCTTGACGGTACCAAAACCAAGAGCAAACTGGGTGCAAATGCCATATTGGGCGTTTCTCTGGCTGTCGCCAAAGCTGCATCCATGTATCACGATATGCCACTTTACCGATACATTGGCGGTACCAATGCAAAAGTGCTGCCTGTGCCCATGATGAATATCATCAACGGAGGCTCCCACAGCGATGCCCCCATTGCTTTTCAGGAATTTATGATCCGTCCCATCGGAGCTGCTAGTTTCCGTGAAGGACTTCGCATGGGCGCTGAAGTGTTCCATTCCCTGAAAAAAGTACTCAAAGAGCGCGGACTCAGCACGGCTGTCGGTGACGAAGGTGGCTTTGCCCCTGTCCTGAACGGTACTGAGGATGCACTGGAATCCATCATCAAGGCTATCACGGCCGCCGGTTACAAGGCCGGGCGCGCTGCCGATGGCGGTGATGTATCCATCGCGCTTGACTGTGCCGCGTCGGAATTTTATGAGAACGGTAAATATAACTATGCCAAATTCGAAGGCGCCAAGGGTGCCGTCAGAACTTCTGCAGAACAGGTTACCTACCTTGAACAACTCATCAATAAATACCCCATCGATTCCATCGAAGACGGAATGTCGGAACACGACTGGGATGGATGGAAACTGTTGACGGACAAACTTGGAAAACGCTGCCAGCTGGTGGGCGATGATGTGTTTGTAACCAATGTTGAATTCCTCAAAAAGGGAATCGAAATGGGATGCACCAATTCTATACTGATCAAGGTCAACCAGATCGGCAGCCTTACCGAGACACTGGATTGCATTGAAATGGCTCACAGGGCCGGCTTTACAACTGTTACCTCACACCGTTCCGGTGAAACAGAAGATGCCACCATTGCTGATTTAGCTGTTGCAACCAACTCAGGTCAAATAAAGACCGGTTCAATGAGCCGTTCTGATCGGATTGCAAAATACAATCAGCTGCTGCGCATTGAGGAAGAATTGGGTGAACTGGCGATTTATGGGTATAAGAAATGATTAGGTGATTAGGTGATTAGGTAATATTGTATGCATAAATAAGGAAAAAAAGGGCCCCGCCAAAAAGCGGGGTCTTTTTTTTATAAAAGAGTTAAACTTTTGATTGAAAAACTTAAACAAGAATTGTAATCTTGTGTTACTAATTATGAATCCATTCCTAATTCCTAATTCATAATTCCTAATTCATAATTCATAATTCATCTTAACACATGGCCGGACTGAAGGAAACTCTTTATGAAAAAATCCAGGCCTGGAGGCCACGGATTAAAAGGCTGCTCGATGAGCATGGCGAAGTGGTAGTTGATACTGTAACAATCAGTAAATTAATTGGTGGTATGCGGGATCTCAAATGCCTGGTTACCGATATCTCCTATCTCGATCCTAATGAAGGTATACTTTACAGGAATTATACCCTGCCCGAATTATTCAAAAACCTGCCCAGACCTAAGGGAGCTGAAATGCCCTATGTGGAAGGAGTGATCTACCTTTTGCTGACAGGTGATATGCCTACGATGAAAAATGTCACGGAGGTCCTCGATGAGTTGAAGAAGCGACGCATCATACCCAGGTATATAATGGAGCTGATCGAGGCCTTTCCCAAGGGAACTCATCCCATGACCATCTTCTCGGCTTCCATTCTGGCCATGCACAGAGAATCCTTTTTTGCAAGAAAATACGATGCCGGTATTCATAAACAGGATTACTGGGAGCCAACCTATGAGGATGCCCTGAATCTGCTGGCCAAATTGCCTGAAATTGCGGCCTGTATTTATCACCGGCTCTACAAAGATGGGAAACGGGAATACTCTGATCCAAACCTCGATATGGGCGCTAATTTTGCACATATGATCGGCATAGGGAAACCCTATGATGATGTGTCACGCATGCACTTCATCCTTCACAGTGACCACGAAAGCGGCAACGTAAGCGCACATGCCGGACATCTGGTCGCCAGTTCATTGTCCGACATATACCTTTCCATATCTTCCATGATAAATGGTCTGGCCGGACCACTTCACGGACTTGCAAACCAGGAAGTTCTCAGGTGGTTGCATGACATCATGGAGAAAATGGGAGGCGAAGTTCCTACAGAAAATGAAATGAAACAATTTGTTTGGGACCTGCTGAATGCCGGTCAGATTGTCCCTGGTTTCGGACATGCCGTTTTACGCATAACTGACCCTAGGTATATCATACAACGTGAATTTGCACAAAAATACATGAACGAGGATCCTATCTTTAAATATGTCGATATCTTATACAAGGTTGTTCCGCCTATCCTCATGGAACAAGGTAAGGCCAAAAATCCCTGGCCTAATGTTGATGCCCATTCAGGGGTGATTCAATGGCATTATGGTGTAACGGAATATGATTTTTATACCGTGCTTTTCGGAATCGGAAGGGCTATTGGAATATGCGCCAATATCATTTGGGACAGGGCGCTTGGATACCCGCTTGAACGCCCCAAATCAGTGACCACTGAAATGCTCGAGAGAATTGCACAGGGTGAGAATCTGGAGGAGGAATAATTTCACTTTTCTTTTGCCCGTTTAGTTCGTTTTGTATTGTTAAATAAATTAGTTATTTTAATGAATCAAAATCAATGCATTAATGCGGGCATACCGATTCTATATTATTATTCTTATCGGGTTAACGTACAGTTCATTACATGCTCAGAAATACCTTCCGCCACAGGTCTTTTCTGTTGAAGAAGGTCTTTCATCTCAGCAAATTACAAGTTTGACCTTCGACCGGGAAGGATATTTATGGACCGGTACAAAATATGGATTGAACCGTTTTGACGGATATCGGTTCAGGCAATTTTTAACGTCCACCACCGGTGACGGATCAGTCGGGAATTTGACTATCAATGTCATAAGGGGGGATGAACGGGGAAACCTCTGGATACTTTATAATGAGGGGATCAACAAATTCGACCATGAAACCGGGAAAATGACCCGTTATCTGTCCAGTTCTTTTGATTCAGCCTTTCAGAATGGTTCTTTGCTTATGGATGTATATCCCGGTTTAAATGGAACAGTATGGATTCTTTCGGAAGAATCCCTTACCATGCTTGGCGGTGAACATCAAACCAAGTCCTATCGCATTCCTTCCGAACAGCTCAGGAATGGCAGAAAACCAACCTGTCTTCTGGCAGATGCAGGTGGAAATGTATGGATCGGCACATCAGGGGGATTACTGCTCTTTAATTCTCAGCAGGGAGTGTTTAAGGAGCTGGTTGTTCAGGATGCACGGGGTTTGTTAAGCAATAACCATGTGCAATGCCTTTTTCTCGATCAGGATAATTTTATATGGATCGGAACAAAGAATGGACTCAATCGTTTGGATCCGGCAGAGCTGGATTTTAGTCATTTTTACCCCGGGGGCTCTCAGTCAATCCAGCCTTCAAACGAAATTACTGGGATATCCAGCGCTGAAAGGGGAGTATTGATTCTGGCAACAGGTTCGGGTATTGTAAAATTCAATGTAGTTTCGCCATCATTTACCCCGGTCTACTATTCAGCTGAGTTCCCGGTCAGGACTGTTACAACGGATTCTGCAGGCATTATCTGGGCCGGCACTTCGAACGGTATTCTGAAAATCCGGAAATCCAAATTATCCGCAAGCAATTTTTCTTCACGTACCAGTGAACTGCAACTTTCAGGAGATCATATCGTGGCAATGGATAAGCGTACCAAAGGAGACCTGTACCTTGGGTATGAAGGTGACAGTTATGATGTCATTGATCTCATCACGAATTCAGTCAGGGACTTTAAAACCTTAGACGGAAGCAGTGCTGTAGCATTCACCCCCTTTAGACAGGAGGATTATCTGGTCCTTTCAGAACACGATATTGAAGTTGTCACAGCGCGGCAAACTTCCCGGCAAAGTTTATTCAGGCTTTATCCTTTCCTTAAAAGGGAGCTTGTTGAAAAAGTCAGGCTGAACTGTGTGCTTTATGATGGCTCCGTTTGTTTGTGGTTAGGAACTTCCAACGGAATCCAGCAAATCAGGTTTGACTCTGCGCGACATATTGCACGACAGACGTTGAAATATCAGAATCAGCAAATCGGAATCGGACAGGTTTTTGACATCGAAAAGGATGCTTCGGATAATTTATGGCTCGGAACGGATAACGGACTGCTGTTTTATAATCCTTCAAAGGGCAATTTCAGCAGATATACTCCCTATGATAAAGATATGATGAATACGGAGCACAAGGAGGTGTATACACTGGTTCCCGCTTCATCAGAGGAATTTCTGATTGGCACATCCTGGGGAGTTTTCAGGTTTAATATAAACTACAGCGAATTCACTGCTGTTGCCGATAATCCTGATGTTATGAATACGGCTGTTAAAGCAATCGCAATTGACTCATTGGAAAATATATGGATCGGCACAGAAAAAGGATTGTTTTATTACCTCTCATCGGCAAATTCTTTGCTACAATATGATCTGAAAGAAGGGTTGTCGAATTTTACCTACACGGCCATTATTGCAGGGAATGATAGAAATGTTTATCTGGCAGGCCAGCACGGTTTATCTGTTGTTAAGTTGTCTGACATCGAACCTGTCTCCACCCAACATAACGTTGTAATTACCGGATTGCAATTTGTTGAAAAAGAACTTACGACGGGGAAAATGTATTATCACTCTGCAGATACACTTGTTTTGCCCTGGAACAGAAAACCCATTCGGATCGATTTTGCCGTGCTGAACATGACCAGGCCAGAATTTAACCGTTTCAGGTATAGTTTTGGAAAAATCGGAAAAAATCACGAATGGTATCAGTTAGGGACACAAAACTATGTCATTCTTGATCGCCTTCCTCCGGGTAAGTACATCTTCCGGGTAAACGGGTGCAACTCCGACATGGTTTGGGACAATACCGGGAAGTCCCTGGTAATTATTATAGAAGCGCCTTTCTGGAGATCAACGGGCAGTCTGATCATTTACATTACGCTTGGCATATTGTTATTTTTCTTCTTTATCCGATTCTGGATAAGACAGTTCTTTAATCTGAGCCGTGAAAATCAGGAAAGAGAAATGTTCGGAAAGCAGATCATGCTGCAAAAGGAAGAACTCACATTAAAAAACAAGAGCATTACGGATAGTATCAATTATGCAAAGCGCATCCAGACGGCCATGTTACCCCCTTATAAAATGTTTAAGTCCATCTTCCCTTCTTCTTTTATATTGTTTATGCCCAAGGATATCGTTAGCGGTGATTTTTACTGGGTAAACAAACTGAACGATAAAGTATTCGTATCTGCCGTTGATTGCACGGGACATGGTGTTCCGGGTGCTTTTATGTCGATTATCGGATTTGAGCTTTTCAGGAGGATCACAAACATTGAAGGCTTGTCAAGACCTTCGGATATACTTAACCGGCTGAATGAAGATTTTCATGTGATCTTCAAGGATGTTGAAAATGTTGTACTCCGCGATGGCATGGACGTGGCTTTTTGTTCCATCGATAAAAAGGATAGGATACTCGAGTTCGCGGGCGCATTTAATCCTCTTTATCTTATCAGAGACAATAAGATCATGGAAATAAAGGGCGATCGTTTTGCCATAGGCCTCGATGAAACTAATTTCATGGAACAGACTTTCAAAAACCATATCCTACCCCTCCAGAAGGGAGATATCATTTATATTTTCTCGGATGGTTTTGCGGATCAGTTCGGCGGCCCAGACGGAAAAAAATACAAGTACCGCCGGTTCCGGCACCTTTTGCTGACTCTTCATCAGTTACCCATGGAGAAGCAGCATGAAATACTGGAAAATAACGTAATGGAGTGGAGGGGCGAACAGGATCAGGTGGATGATATCCTGGTTATAGGAATTCAGATTGATTTTTAATGCAGGGACATGCCATGGCATGTCCTTAAGTTTCCAACAGTACCTTCATCTTATTCACCAAAACATCAACCTGGAATGGTTTGCTGATATAATCATTCATGCCGGCGGCAAGACAGGTTTCTTTATCACCGGACAGCGCATTGGCGGTTATGGCAATTATGGGTGTCTGGGTATTGGAAGTCAATTCCAGTTCCCTGATTTTCTTGGTTGCTGCAATGCCATTGATTACAGGCATCTGAATATCCATGAGGATCAAATCGTATTTGGTTGTACCGAATTTATCAAGCGCATCCTTTCCATTGTTCGCAATATCAATGTTTTTAACATGGTTTTTCAGACTGAGTATAATGATCTTCTGGTTAATGGCATTATCCTCAACCAGTAATATATTGGCATTACCCAGTTCCACCCTGTTCTTGACCATCAGAATCGGAGAAGCCTCTCTGTCAAAATCAGGTTTGTGTGTTGTGCCTGCAGTGCCTTTTTTCAATGCAAAGCTGAACTGCAGCAATGTCATTTCGCTGGTGGAAGATATCTTTAATTCACCGCCATAGGATTCAATGATCTTTTTGGCAATCGTGAAATCAATATAATAATCATCGGGTTGATAAGATCCTTCTTTAATCATATCAATACCGGGCCGGCTGTAAAAATTTCCGTAATCATCCGATTCCAGGTGCAACTGCGGGCAACGTATTTGAAAGTTCAATTCTGATTCCTGTTCCTGGTCATTCAACAGGTCGATATCAATATCAACAAGCATTTTACCGCTTGGATTGGCTTTGATAACATTCTCGATAATATTCAGGAATATCTGCTTGATGCGTATCGGATCGCCAATATAATTGTTTTTAATGTTACGGGAAAAACGAAGACTTACTTCAAGGCGGTCCTTATGCTGATCCCTGAATAGCTTCAGGGTATTATCCACGGATGCATACAAATCAAAATTAACCTGACTGCTCAGCTCTTTCTCGATCTTAACTTCAGACACCTTGACGATGTTATTGACAACATTGATCAGGTTAATGGTTGAAGCCAGTATGGTGTCAAAAAGATCCCGATGATCGGCATCAAGTTTGGATTTATTAACCAGATTGGAAACTACCGTAAGATTGTTTAAAGGAGTTCTGATCTGATGGGAAAGTTTGGAAAGAAAATCATCCTTCTGCCGGTTTTCATTTTTCGATTCGATAATCATTCTTTCCATAACGGTATAATTATGGAATTTGATGTATTCGTTAAGGTAAACCAGGAGATGAATGACACTGTAGGCACCAAGATGCCTTACAGCAAAGGCAGCTGTATAAACCTTATCAGCTTGAACATTGGAAAGGAACATAAAATAGGCAACCAGGAGGAGAAAGAAAAGGAATGATACCAGATTGCCCCTGCTCAGGCCAAACAGAGGTATTGAAAATACAGGGAATATGAGCACCCAAAGATGCCCCGAGCCTAACGTTCCTCCGGTGTGCAAAAGATAAAGAAAAACCACAATAAGAATGCCTGTGAGCAAGATTCTGATCAATGGCTGCCGGTCGGAAAAGAAGTTGATTATCAAGGTGATTACCAGCAATAACAGGGCGGCCAGGAGGAACCACATCAGGGATTCATTTTTAGCCGCCAAAGCCAGAATTGCATAGCCTGAAACGAAAACAATACCGGTAATGTTGATGAAGTAAACAATGAGCATCTTGTTGATTACATCCAGGTCAGCATGCTGTTCGAGCTTTTTTATCAGTCTGTCAAGAAAAATGTAAAGCGGATTCATCCCGAAAGAGTTGGTTTATAGTATAATTGCCCCCAATAAACTTAATATCAAATATAAATATAACAAATATTTAAATAATATACTGAAAGTATGCACCGAAACTATCAGCAACCCTGAAATGGCCCGATTTTTGAAAACTGTTTTTATCATCAGATGACATTCAGGAGTTAGAAATTAAGCCTATTTTTGTACATACGATATTAATCATCAAATGTTTCTTTTAAAACCTATGAAAAGCGCTTTGTTGGTAATGCTGATTGCTGTTTCTGCACAGGCATTTTCGCAGCAGGACTCTTCCGCCATGATACGGTACACACCTGATTTCAAATTCAAAGACGGTATCTTTTTAAGCTTTGAACAGGTTAAACAGAATAATCCGATATTAAAATCAAGCATAATTACTACGGTAGCTTATGATGATCCGGATTTTTATGATCGTGTTCTCAGGGAAAAGAAGATCCAGGTTTTTGATAATCTGGGCACCAAACAGGAAGTTCCTGTAAAGAATCTTTGGGGGTTTTCCAGAAACGGGGTTTTGTATATCAATTTGAATGAAGGACATTACCGGATAACAATGATTGGCAGCATTTGTCATTTCGTAGCAAGTCTAACTTCCTATAACAGCCCTTATAATAGTTATCCTTATTATTCCTACGGTTATCCTTACTACGGTTATCCTTACAGTCCCTACTATTCACCCTATGGTGGCACGCAGACCTCCGAGATGCGGCAATACCTGCTCGATTTCAAAACCGGGAATGTGCTGGACTATGATGTCGAGAGTGTAGAATTATTATTGATGGCTGATCCGGAACTCCATGATGAATTTTCAGCCTTGAGCAAGAAAAAGAAGAAGCAGATGAAGTTTTTATATATTCGAAAGTTCAACGAAAGAAATACGTTATATTTTCCGAAAAACTAAAACAGCAATGAAGCCATGAGAAAATGGATGTTTGCAATGGTAATCCTGGCAGTTGGAGCAAGGGTTCAGGCACAGGGTTATGTTCCTTCACGTGAAGATATTATGGCATTCTTTACAACCAAAACACTGGTTGTGCTCGAGGATAATCCGCTTTTGGAATACAATTCCATTATCAAGAAAGTTATGCAGCAGGAGTGGAATATCACAGAGTATGACTTTATCTCAAACAAGGAGTTTGAAGAAAAGCGCATGGATGCGCAGTACTCTTTTATCTATATGTCACAGGTGACTTTTGAAAGTGATAAAACGGATGCAACATACCGTTTCCTGCATCTTTCGTTGGGGGGTGATTATTTCCGGCTGAATGAGATGCCGGATCTTGCTTCGGTTCCACTGGCCTATTACAGTGTTGAAGAAGAACGATATGCCTATAAACTGGCTGTTCTTGTCCGTTTCATTCAGAATCATGCTAAACTGCTCCGGGAGCGTCCCGAAATTATTTCGGCCAACGTCTTAAAACATTATAATGATAATATCAAGGATATTAAAGGGAAAACACTTTATCTCCTGGAAGAGGAACTGGCTCCGTCAGTGAATTCTGCTGCACGCATCAGTAAGGTGTATCCTAATGAATTTAAGTTGGTTACTATGGAGGATATAGAGGAAGCCATCAAAAATCGTGATCCCAATGTGGTGTTTCTTCATAAAGTAGGACCTGAAGGTACCAAACTCAATGCCCGTTGTTACAAGATTATCATTGGTGCGGCCGATGCCAATTTTTATTACTTTGACTACCACAAAGTCAGTGATAAATCACCGGATGGTTTTCTGGAATCCGATTTTAAAAACCTGTTAAAATCTGATCGTTGATTTTATTGTGGTAATGCTAAATATTTAGTATTTTCATTGCAGTAATTAATACAAAGCTCCTTGAACATCTCGATTAAACATCTATTTATCCTCTTCCTACTGCTGCCTTCCTTTCATGGAATTGCACAGGAGGATGCCAGAATAAATGCCTTGCTTGCTGAAGCGGATGGTTTCATAAACGAAAATAAACTGAATGATGCCCTGGTAAAAATTCAGGATGCCATTGAAATGGCTCCTTCCAATCTTCCGGCACTTCAAAAACGGATCAATATTTATTTTATGATGAACAATGAAAAAGAATCCGTGCATTATGTTGATGATGCTATCCGAAAGTATCCGGAGGTTGGGGAGTTTCATTATCTCAGAGGTATCATTAACAACGAAAGGGGAAAGTATATCAGGGCGCTCGATGATTTCAACCAGGCGATTAATCTGCAATCCTCCGGCAATTTATTCAGGTATTACCTTGGACGTGGCGTGAGTCACATGAATCTTCTGGAATACGATCAGGCCCTGGCTGATTTCACCTCCTCCATTGAACAAAACGATACGGTGGCAGGTGCTTATCACAGCCGCGCCATGGTGAATTATGAAATGAAAGACTATTCTGCGGCGGTTAAGGATTTCCTGAAAGCACTGACCTATTCTGAAGGCAACTCGGCATTGTATTTCAATCTGGGGATGTCCTATTACCGGCTCAATGAGAAAGAGAAGGCCTGTCCCTATTTTCATAAATCCTGCACAATGGGCAATACCAATGCGTGCCGGATGACGTTGATGGAATGTGCCAAAGCGATACCTGTAATTCCCTGATGGACTTATCCGTCATCATAGTAAACTACAACGTAAAATTCTTTCTGGAACAATGCCTACATGCCGTTTACAGGGCTGTGCAAAAAGTGAACGGAGAGATATTTGTTGTTGATAACAATTCTGCTGATGGTTCTGTTGGGATGATTCATGAACGGTTCCCGAAAGTATCGGTGATAAGCAATACAACCAACAGGGGTTTCGCCAGGGCAAATAACCAGGCTATTAAACAGGCTTCCGGCAGATTTATTCTTCTCCTTAATCCCGATACAGTGATTCAGGAAGATACTTTGTCGAAGTGTCTTGACTATATGGAAGGACACCCTGATGTTGGCTGTATGGGTGTTAAGATGATTGATGGCAAAGGCAGATATTTGCCTGAATCCAAGCGGGCCTTACCAACCCCGCGCGTTGCTTTTTACAAAGTTTTTGGTTTGGCAGCCTTGTTTCCGCGATCGAAGGAATTTGGAAAATACCACCAGGGTTACCTGGATAAGGATGACATTCATGAGGTTGATGTTATTTCGGGAGCCTTCATGTTTATCCGCAAAGCAGCCCTTGAAAAGGCAGGCATGCTCGATGAAGACTTCTTCATGTATGGTGAAGACATAGATTTATCTTATCGGATTAAACTTTCCGGATACCGCAATATTTACTTTCCATTGACAACCATCATTCACTACAAGGGTGAAAGCACCCGGAAAAGCAGCATCAATTACGTTATCGTATTCTACAAGGCAATGATCATTTTTGCCCGCAAGCATTTCTCCAAAAAAACGTATCGCTTTTATTCCTTTTTCATCCATTTGGCCATTTATTTCAGGGCCGGTTTGTCAATAATCAGCCGGTTTCTGATCGGAATCATCAATCCGTTGCTGGATGCCGTGATCATCTTTGCCGGGTATTACCTGTTTTTACCGGTATGGGAGAAGCATCACTTTGGCCCTGCGCAAAGTTATCCGTCGGAATACCTTGGACTGATTGTCCCTGCCTACATTTTGATCTGGCTGCTATCTGTATATCTGTCAACCGGCTATGAAAGGAAAGTCAGGATGACCGAATTGGTGAGAGGTGTTTTGACAGGGTCCCTGATTATACTGATTGGCTATGCTTTATTGCCCGAATCATTACGATTCTCGCGTGCCCTGATTGTTATCGGAACCGGTTGGGCAATTTTCACAACAATTTCAGTCCGGTATTTGTTAAGTAGTATCTGGAAGGATAAATTTACCATCGAATTCTTTAAAAAGAAAAAGCGTATTATCATCATTGGGGCATTACAGGAAAGCAGACGCGTGAACACATTGATTGGACAGACCCAGGTGAACTCCGAACTGGCAGGATTCGTTAATCCGGAAAACAATAGTAACCAGGAGGATTATATAGGTCATATCGACCAAATAGAGGATATTGTGAGGATTAATCAGGTGGATGAACTTGTCTTCTGTGCTGCGAGCACATCCTCCCGTCAGATTATCAATACGATGCTTCAGTTTACTGATTCCGGCATCGAGTTTAAGATAGCGCCGCCCGAAAGTCTTTCGGTTATAGGCAGTAATTCCAGCACTGCGGCAGGTGATCTTTATACCTTGCATTTCAACACATTATCCCGGTTGCTTAACAGGCGCAAAAAACGATTGTTTGATATTGCGGTCTCTTTGATTTTACTGGCTTTCAGTCCGGTTTTGGCATTCTTTACATCCAGCCCGGCCGGGTTGTTTCGCAACCTGATACAGGTCCTGTTCGGCTTTTCTTCCTGGGTCGGTTATTACCAAACTACCCGAGAGAGGCAGACCAGTTTGCCCAAAATAAAACAGGGAATCCTTACACCCTATGATCTGAAGAAAGGAGTCGCCCTGGAAGGCAAAACCGTTGAACAGGTAAATCTTACTTATGCTAAAGATTACAGGATTTTTCATGATTTGCAGATCATAATTTCCGGATTCACCCATTTAGGCCGAAAACCGGATACCCTGTCCAACATTGTTCCTGGTTCTGATCCCGCAACCTATGACCAAGTTTAAACTGGTTCTTCCGTCGATGGGTGAAGGCATCATTGAAGCTACCCTGACCCGGTGGCTCGTATCGGTCGGACAGCACGTTGAAATTGATCAGCCGGTGGTTGAAGTGGCAACTGATAAGGTGGATTCTGAAATTCCCTCTCCGGTTGATGGAGTGATCAGCAAGTTATTATACCATGAAGGCGAGATCCCAAAAGTAGGTGAGGTGATTGCACTGATAGAGACCGGTGAGGATAATCAACCTGAACCAGTTGACCAAGATAGGGTGACCACTGAGATCAGCCCTCCAATGCCTCCACAGCAAGATTCTGCCTTACCGCTGAAAAGTCCGGGTCTTCCTTTCTCCTCCCCCTCCGATCAGAAGTTATCTCCATTGGTCCGTTCCCTGGCCAAACAACGCGGCATAAACTTGTTTGAACTGCAAAGAATTGAGGGTTCCGGTTTAAACGGACGTATTACGAAAATCGATATCAGCAATTATCTGCGGGCCGGCCGACAGGCAATGATCTCATCAGATTCTGATTTCTCTGCCGGCACCACAGCCACACCGCCAGATCCGGTTAATCAGAATCCGTTGCCCGAACCCGGGGATGAAGTAGTTAAAATGGACCGGATGAGAAAACTCATTGCAGGAAACATGGTAAGGTCCAAAAAGCTTGCTCCGCATGTTACTTCCTTTCTTGAAGCCGATATTACTGCACTGGTTGCATGGAGGGAAAATTGCAAAGAGGAGTTTTATCTGAAAGAACACGCCCGACTTACCTATACTCCGGTATTCATTGAGGTGGTTGCCCGAGCTTTAAGGGAGTTCCCGAACATCAATATATCCATGTGGGATGATGATTCCATCCTGATCAGGAAGAATATAAACATTGGATTCGCTACTGCCTTGCCCAATGGTAACCTGATTGTCCCGGTAATTAGGAATGCAGACCAGGAAGATCTAGGAAGTCTGGCCCGTAAGGTGTCCGATCTGGCAGAGAGGGCCAGGAAAAATGCCTTGCTTCCCGCTGAGATCAGGGGGGGAACATTTACCATCACCAACATCGGTCAGTACAATAATCTGACAGGAACTCCCATTATCAATTTACCCGAGGCGGCAATACTGGCAGTGGGCACCATTGCAAAAAAGCCATGGGCAGTGAAAACCGGTGATGCTTACGGACTGGCTGTGCGGGATATCATCATGCTGTCGCTGGCCTATGATCACCGGGTGATTGACGGTGCCCTTGGCGGAAGCTTCCTGAGCCGTATAGCCCGGAACCTCGAGAATTTTGATACGGGTATTAACACTGCAAACTCCTGACACTAAATAATTCTCAACAAATGGTTAATAAATAGCACGTCATAACTTATTGATAATTATTTATAAATTGTTTTTAATTATTTAAATTTGTTATGTTAGAAGTAAAACTATGAAATCCAAGACAACCTTTCGACCATACCTGTTTTTGTTTGTGATTCTTTGTATTTTTCCGACCTATACCTTCGGTCAGGCCGAAATAAATGTCAAGGAAGTATTCTTAGAGGCGGAATCGTACTTCCTGTTTGAAGAATATAAGGATGCCCTTCCTTTGTATCAGAGAATACTGCAAACCGATCCCGAAAATTTCAATATCAACTACAAGATTGGCATTTGTTATCTGAATGATATTTACCAGGTTCAAAAATCAGTAGAATACCTCGAAAAGGCTGTGAAAGGCATAAGTCCGGAATGCAAAACAAACAGTTATAAAGAAAAGCGTTCACCACCGGAAGCCATGTATTACCTTGGGAATGCATACCGTGAAAACAACCGCATGAATGATGCCATTGAGGCATTTGAACAATTCAAGCAGATTCTTGACCCGGTTGTATATGATGTTGCCCTGGTGGATGAACAGATCACAGCTTGCAAGGTAGCAACCAGTCAGCGGCAGAATCCCATGTACTTTATTTCCGTTAACCTGGGAGAGGGCATCAATGACCGGTTCGAAGAGATCAATCCGCTGGTCTCCGGCGATGAAAAGGTATTGGTCTTTACCAGGAAGCTTCAGTTTTATGATGCGGTATTTTATTGCCGAAAAGACAACGGAAAATGGTCCGAACCCCTTAATCTGACTGAATCCTTTGGCGTTGACGGAAATTCCTATTGCACAGGCCTTTCCTATACTGGCGATGAGCTGTTTGTTTACAGGAGTGATAATTTTGACGGCAATCTCTATGTGAGCAAATTACGGAACGGCAAATGGTCCAAACTGGAAAAACTGAACGGCAACATAAATACCAAGTACTGGGAATCCCACGCATCACTTTCAAAAGAGGGCAAAACATTATATTTCACAAGTAACCGCGAGGGCGGATACGGAGGGCTCGATATTTATAAATCGGAGCGCAACAGGGGCGGCGACTGGGGTCCGGCTATTAATCTCGGACCGGTGATAAACTCAAAGTATAACGAAGACACTCCGTTTGTGACAGATGATGGCAGCACCTTGTATTTCAGTTCGCTGGGTCATTATAATATGGGTGGTTATGACATTTTTTACAGCACCAGGCTTGATAACGGGCAATGGGCAAAACCGCTGAACGCCGGCTACCCTTTAAACACTACACGGGATGATCTTTTCTTTGTTCCCTTACGCGACGGTGCCTATGCTTACTATTCCAAATATGACCCGAACGATTCCTATGGCATGCTGGATCTATACAAACTTGAAGTGTTCACCGATCTTCATCCCAGAAAGTTCATACTTAACGGGGTAACACGAGTTGAAGGACAGATCAAGCCCGATTATTCTGATTTTACGGCCACGCTTACCCATGTAAAAACCGGAAAAATCGTTGACCAGTCAAAGCTCAATCCCGACGGTACCTACACCCTTGATGCACTATCCGGAGAATTTGACCTTCAGATTAAGGGCAAAGGCATAAATGATAAAAACGAGCGGTTGATCTTTCCTTTGAATAATCCCTCGAATATCATAGCTCATTCCTCATTGCTCACCGCAGAGACAGCCGGTATTACAGCCTCCGAGATTGTCCCGGATACTGTAAGGCAAATTGTCCCCGGTCCGGAATTATCGATACCCATTACAAGTTACAATGTGACCACCAATGAGTCCATTCCCATAAGACTTGATCTTGAAAGAAATACAACCCTTAAAGTTGAAACGATAGTCAATGATGATCTGAGAAAAACTGAGAATTTTGACATCAAGCGAAGGCGTTTTGTTTACATGCTTACACCTGAACCCGGCACCAATGTGCTTCGGTTTACGCTTACCGATTCCAAAGGTAACAGCACCACACGCGAGGTGACAGTAGTCTATACTCCTCGTGTTGAGGAAGCAACGGCGCCTGTTCCTTTTCAGAAATCCATTCTTTCAGATTCCGACAGGTACATGGGATTGACAACCATGGCCCAGGGAAATCTCGAGAAATACCTGAAAAGCCTTAATCTGCGTGATTCACAATTC
The DNA here is from genome assembly GCA_041737175.1 of Bacteroidales bacterium. Lineage (GTDB taxonomy): Bacteria > Bacteroidota > Bacteroidia > Bacteroidales > UBA10428 > UBA5072. The sequence goes on along the minus strand of JBGSSF010000023.1, from coordinate 119,938 downwards.
AATTCAATTGCAGATCTCTATGATTACCTCATGAAAAATGCTGTTGAGCAGGGCTATACCATGGAAGAGGTGGAAGGCCTGATCGCGAGGTTCCTGGCACAGAAAGACCTGAATATGTTTTACAACGAGCTGCTCAGCAATTCCACGGATAGCCTTGTCACGACGCTGGAAAGCCTGGATCTCAGGAAAAACAGCCTGTTTTCATCGGAGGCGCTGGTTGATTACCTGTACGATAAAGCCCCGGGAAGTAATTATAAGCTTGAAGAGCTCCGTGAAGCACTTTATAGAATTGCCGCACTTACACGCGATCCCAGGGCACTGATTGAACTGCTCGAATCATTCTCGACCGGTGACCTGGCAGATTACCTTGGTAAAATGAAGCAGGACTGGAAGAATTTCCCTGATACCCGTTCAGTTGCTGATTTTATTATGAAAGGCGCAGAAAGTAAGACTTTCCCGCTTTCTGAACTGGAGGAGGCACTCAAAAAGGCTGCGATGGATCTGGATGTCCATTTCCTTGCCCAGGGTCTCCTTTTCATATCATCGGACAGCCTGAAACAAACCATTCTTGATCTCAACATGGAGAAGCAGAACGTCAGGAATGCGGTAGGACTTATTACTTATCTGCTAGGTGCTGCGGACCTTCGCGGTTATTCCAAACGCGAACTGATGGAAAACATCGAAAAGATCCGTAAGGATCCCTATTACTATGTTGATCTTTTCAGGCAATTGCTCGTGCATAAAGCTACCGGAAGTCTGAAAACATTCCTGCAGGAAATTGATATCCGGAACCTGAAAATCAACACATTTGAAGAGCTGGTAAATTATCTGCTCAGTCAATCGCAGTTTCATGACTTTAATCGTGAAATGGTCTACCAGCTTTTAATCGATATCATTGATCCAAAGGATATCCAGGAGTTTATTGATATGCTGATTCGTTTTGGTGATCACCGGATTGCCAGCGCGCTTGAGTCTACCCGTGTGGAACAGTTCTCAAAGCCGCTTGAGGTCATGCAGTACCTCCTTTCGGTAGCCGATGAATTTGAGTATACGGAACGTGATCTGCTGAGAGTTCTTTTAAAAATGCTACTCAGGAAAGGACCTGATGCAGGAAGCGAGGATCAAAAGGAAGGCTGGTTCTCGGGACTTGATAAACCTGGACTGGTCGCCTCCCTGATCGTGGTGAATGCGCTGATCATTGCCTTGCTGATCATCTTTTTCATTCGAAAAAAGCGTAAGAATGAATAAGCTGTCATTCGTTTTCCTCCTGGTTTTTACGGCATGTCTTCCCGGATTGGGACAGAAAATTGTACCTAGTCCGGCCGACCTTTATAACGAAGCACTTGAATATATTTTCGCGGGAGAATACAACGAAGCGCTTCCAGTGCTGAAATCTCTGGAAGATAAAGGATATCATACAGCCAATATCAGCTTCAAAATCGGGGAGTGTTACTTGAATATACCTGGACAAAAAACATATGCCATTCCATACCTCAAAGATGCCACGCAAAAAATTTCAGCAAATTACACTGGTAATGCACTCGAAGAAGAATTTGCTCCCGTAAAATCCTTATTATACCTTGGTATTGCTTACAGATTGGATAATGATCTCAACAATGCCCTGGCCTGTTTTAATTCCTATATCAGCAAGATTGATGATGTGGAAACCGAGAACAGGGCACTCGCTGAATACCATATCGAACGGTGTAACAACGCCCTGGAGCTGATTGCATCTCCCGCAATTTTTACAGCCGATACGCTTTCCGATATTATCAATTCAGTGGTATCTAATTCCAATCCCTTGCTTACTCCGGATGAGAAGGTCATGTATTATATGAACCAGCTGAAGTTTTATGATGCTGTTATGCGGGCAACCAAAAGCGATACATCCTGGCAGATCCCTGAAAATTTGACACCTGAAATAAAATCAGACGGGGATCACTATATAACCGGTGTATCTGCCGGCGGTAACAGACTTTTTCTGACATTCTACGATCCTTATCGCAGTGGTGAAATATTTACTACGGAATTTAAAGATGGCAAATGGACCGAACTGTCGAGACTGAATAACAATATCAATACTGTGTTTAATGAATCACATGCCTCCCTTTCACCGGACGGAAAATATCTGTACCTGACCAGTGACCGGAAGGGTGGTATTGGCGGGCTGGATATCTATCGCTCCGCTGTCACCCCATCGGGTGAGTGGAGTGAACCGGTTAATCTGGGGCCTTTATTAAATACGCCCTACAATGAAGAATCACCCTTTGTTGCGTCTAATTCCGGTAAATTGTTTTTTAGTTCGCAGGGTCATTATAACATGGGCGGTTATGATGTATTTTTCTCCGACATGGATAATGAAGGAAATTGGTTGCCCCCGGTGAACATAGGATTTCCATTGAACACTACCGATGATGATTTGTTTTTTTTCCCGATAGGTTCCGGAAATAGCGCTTATCAGTCGCGCTTCTCACGTAACAACGGCCGACAGGACATTCTGCGCTATACCATTCATTCTTTTGGTAATCCGGTAAGGTTTACCGTAAGCGGGAAAGTGAACCTGAAAAGTGACCCGGACTACAGCCCCGACAACATATCCATTGCTTTTATCGACAAAACAACGGAGGATACGTTTGCCTTGCAACAGCTGCAGCGTGACGGCTCCTTCACACAAAAGCTTCCCGGCGGATTGTACAACCTGAATTTTAGTGATGAAACCCAATTGTTGCTGACCAGGGAACTCAATATCCCGGATTACTTTCCTCACAATGAACTTATCCTGAATACTGATATTACCGTTCCCTCCAGGTTCGTTACAGATACTTTGATCCTGAAAGATATCCGTTTCGCATTTGATAAAAGTCAGATCGAAGAACAGTACCAGCATTATTTGGACGAGATTGCGCAAAGGATGATAAAATATCCCGGAATAACCCTCCGGTTAAACGGATATGCTGATTCGAAGGGAAATGACAGCTATAATAAAAAGCTCTCCTTAACGCGTGCCAGGGTAATTCAGGATTATCTGCAGAAAAAGGCATCATTTGCTGATAGGATATCAGTGGATGGTTTTGGAGAGGAGAATCCGCTGACAATAGAGGCAAATGCCGACGGAACTGATAATCCTCAGGGCAGAAGTTACAACAGGCGCGTAGAATTGCTGATTAGCGGATCAACCAATGAGTTAATTGTAATCAGGTTCAGGGACATCCCGGAAAATCTTTTGAGAAAGTAACCTCAGGAACCCTTGAGGTATTTGCGAATTAGCCCTGTTATTTTTAGCATACCTGTTCTTAAATTATTAAATTTGCTATAACTAAAACCCCAGCATATGAAAACGGCCGTGTTTCTTGCTCTCATCCTTTTAGCGCAATTACCCTTACAGGCACAAGAAAAAGACCAGGCTGAACTTAAAGAATATTTTTTGGATGCAGAATTTTTCTTTGCCCAGGAAGAATACGCCGATGCCCTTTACGATTATCTGGAACTTTACAACAACGGTTATAAAGACAATGCCAATATTAATTACAGGATGGGGATCTGTTATCTGAACATTCCCGGACAGAAGGAGAAGGCCATTGATTACTTACTGGAGGCAGTCAAGAATATTAGTCCCAAATACAAAGAAAGCTCACTGAAACAAAAAACAGCTCCGGTGGATGCTTACCTGTTTCTGGGCAATGCATACAGGGTTAACAATAACGTTGACAAAGCGATTGAATCTTACAATAAATACAAAGAACTTGCAAACTCCGTTAATGAAATAAAATATGCTGATCAGCAAATTCTGGCCTGCAATACAGCCCTTCGTTTTATGAGCAATCCTTTGAGAGTCAGAATTACCAATCTCGGTGATTCTGTCAACGGCAATTCATCGAATTACAAAGCGGTGGTTTCCGGTGATGGCAAAACATTATTCTATATGAATGAATTACCTTTTTATGACGCTATTTATTTTTCCAGATACGCCCCTGAAGGTTGGTCCTCCCCTGTGAATATTACCCCGCAGATACAATCAGATGGTGACCAGTATGTTTCATCTGTTTCTTACGATGGATCGCAACTGTTTCTGACAAAGGAAGATGCTTTTAACAGTGATATTTATATCAGCCGTCAGACCGATAGCAAGTGGTCAAAATCTCTTCCTGTATCCGGTGAGGATATTAACACCAAGTATTGGGAATCGCATGCATCGATTTCCAGGGATGGGAAGTCCCTCTATTTCACCAGCAACCGCAAGGATGGCATGGGTGATATGGATATTTATAAAGCGCAACTTCAGGGCAATGGTCAGTGGGGTTTACCCGAAAATCTGGGTAGCAGTATCAATACTGCCCTCAATGAAGATACACCCTTTATTACTGATAATGACAGTACGTTGTATTTCAGTTCACAGGGAAACGACAATATGGGGGGATACGACATCTTTAAATCGAAACTTGATGCATCCGGACAATGGTCCAAACCTGAGAACATCGGCTATCCCATAAATACCACAGATGATGACCTGTTCTTCTATCCCTGGAATAATGCCAGGATTGGTTATATATCAATGATCCGGGATGGGGGCTATGGAAAAGAAGATGTATATGCCATACAGCCGGAAGACGATGATCCATTGCCCATGGTTCTTGCGGACTTTTTCGCGAAACAGGCAAAACCAGTGCCCCCTGTGATAGCTGAAGTAAAACCTGCGGAACCTGCTGTTACACCCGCTGTTCCTGAGCCAGCACAGCAACCGCAACCCGCTCAACCACCACAACCAACACAACCACCACAACCTCCTCCGCCTGCCCCTGTTACCCCAAAGGATATTGTACTGGATCCTGTTTACTTTGCCTTTGACCATTTCCAGCTTTCTGTTGCAGGGAAGAATCAACTCGAAAAAGTTGCCCAGCTTATGAAAGAATATCCTGTTGTACGTGTTAAGTTGGTCGGCCATGCGGATGCCAAGGGACCTGCTGAGTATAATCTGAAATTATCAGAAAAAAGAGCTTTAACCGTTCTTGAATATTTGACCAACAAGGGAATTGATAAAAGCAGGCTTGAGATTCTGGGCCTTGGCGAAAAGAACTTTGCCGCGATCAACTCAAATCCCGATGGATCAGATAATCCCGAGGGACGTGGTTTGAACAGGCGGGTTGAGTATGAGATCATTGGTACTGATAATAATGTGATTATCATCAGAATGCCTGCAATTCCGGAACACCTTCAATTCAGGGAATAAAGAGATGATGCGTACCTTTCTGTTTATAATCCTTCTTGTTCCGATTGTTTCGTTTGTCAGCGGGCAGACCATTTCCGAAACCCGGGAATCCTTTGAGGAAGGTAAGTTTTTTTTTGCACGGGGTGATTATCAGGAAGCCGCATATTATTTCAGAAAAGTAGTTGAAAGCAATCCGGACAATGCTCATTTCAATTTTTTGTTGGGCGAATGCTATATGAACATTCCCGGTGAAGAGACGCTCGCTATTCCACATTTCGAAAAGGCGACCAAAAAAACCACAGCAAAAAACAAATACCGTGCCAGGGAGTTCGAAGAAAGCAGCGCGCCATTACATGCCTGGTTTTATCTGGGAAATGTATACCGGATTGACAACAGGCTGGAGGATGCCCTGATGGCTTATGATACTTTCGTGCGCTCTCCGTTTTATTATGGCAATTACAACGTGAACATCGTTGAGAATGAAATAAAATCATGCGAAAGGGCCAAGATCATTTTTGATAGTCCGGTTGAATTTGAGGAACTGGCATTGGATACCATGATAAACACATCAGCATCGGAAATTTACCCGGTGGTTTCAGCTGATGGCCAAAGCATGGCATTTATCAGGAGGCTTAAATTTTACGATGCCATTTTCTTTGTAACAAAAAAAGGAGATTCCTGGAGTCAGCCTGTAAATCTTAATCCCTTGATCCTGTCCGACGGTGATTTTTATCCGGTATGTCTTTCCGGCGATGGCAATGAATTGTACCTTGTTAAAAAAAGTCTGGAAGGAAGTGACCTGTATGTATCATACCGTAACGGCGTATCCTGGTCAAAAGCTGAGCCACTCAGCAAATTCATCAATTCCAGGGCTTATGAAACTTCAGCCTGCATTTCCCATGATAAACAAACACTCTGGTTTACAAGTTCGCGGAAAGGCGGTTCAGGAGGTTTTGACATTTACTACTCGGCAAGAGATAAAAACGGGCAATGGGGAAGGCCAAAGAATGCGGGTAAGATCATCAATACACCTTTCGATGAGGAAAGTCCCCATCTTTGTAATGGAGATAAAACGCTGTTCTTCAGTTCGAAGGGGCATTACAGCATGGGCGGATACGATATTTTCCATACTTCAAGAAATGGCAAAACATGGGGAGATCCGGTAAATATAGGGTTCCCTGTTAATAATACCGCCGATAACCTTGGATTTGTCCCCTTAAGCAATGGGTCAACGGGTTATATTTCCAGAATAAACAGGGAAAGCGGGACATCTGAAGATATCTTCCGGGTGACCCTCAAATCCAATCTGCCATCTCCCTGATCTGAATACCCGCCATCACAGCCAGTTTATCCACTATATCTCTCACAGCATGACAAAGCAGGTCAAATATGAAATATCCTTGCGGGCCCCGGAACCCGCTGATGTTGAATTACTTTACCGATGGGAAAATGATCCTGAGATATGGCATGTAAGCAATACCATTACTCCGTTTTCAAAATTCATACTTGAAAAATACATTGAGAACGCCCATCTGGATATTTACCAGGTTAAGCAGCTGAGACTGATGATCGATGTAATTGGACATGACAAGGGAAAATCACGGACAGTGGGTACCATTGACCTGTTTGACTTTGATCCCTACCACAACCGGGCAGGCGTGGGCATACTTGTAGGAGAAAAAACCGACAGGAAGAAGGGATATGCAACCCTCGCGCTGGAAAAATTCATCGATTATTGTTTCAATACCCTGCAGTTGCATCTGTTATACTGCAATATCACCCGGGGAAATTCGGATAGTCTCCGGCTTTTTAAAAAAGCCGGATTCATGGTCTCCGGACACAAAAAGGATTGGATAAAGACCCCGGGCGGTTATATTGAAGAGCTTTTTTTGCAGCTGATCAATCCCGGGGATGCCTAAAGGTTTATCAGAACATTGCCATGAGCCAGCTGTTCAAGACGCCAACAATTTCTTTTTTAAATCAGACTGTAACAAACCAAATGCTGTAAATGCCTTAGATAAAGCTTTCCGTTTGCTGTAACAGGAACAGTCCAGGCAGCACTTTTAACATCTTCAAGGGCTTTCATAAGTGTACCAACCAGTTCGAAAGACCGGTTATTGGGTTTGATCAAATATATATTCCCCGAAATGTCCATGCAGATGATATGTCCGTCAATGTAGGTTGTGGTACCCTGACTAATTTCGTTCGTACTCCACATCTCTTTACCGGTTACCATTTCTACACATTTGAACACACCGTTCTTTCGGGTACTTTCCCCGGAATATGTATATAAATAGCCGTCAACCAGAATTGGATCAGAATGTTGAGCACCAATTACTTCGCTCTTCCATAGGATTTTATAGCCATCTCTGCTAAACTTCAATGCCTGTCCGCCCATACCGTATCCGGAAGTATTGAAAATGATATCTTCATAAACGACTGGGGTGCTGGCATTAACACAATACTTGGTCTCCCAGGGAGCACGCCAGTATTCCTTGCCATTGTCAGAATCTACCAGTGACAGACCTTTACCATGATAAACAATCAATTCTGTTTCATTATCAATGGTAACCGGAACAGTCGCCGCATATCCAGCTTCCCCTTGCATCGCTTTCCAAACCAGTTTACCGGTATTTTTGTCAAAGGCCACAACCAGCGCATTTCCACCTCCCTGCACAATTACTTTTCTATCGAGAACCAATGGCGTTGTGGAAAAGCCCCAATCTGGTTCCTGCCCGCCAAAATCCTTAACATTTTGCTTCCAGATGAGTTTGCCATCTTTCAGATTCCAGCAGGCCAGATCGCCACTACGGCCAAATGTATATACAAAACTACTATCAATAAAGGGAGTTGCCCTTGGCCCTGCACCATGGCTGGATTCTGTTTCTGCTTTATAGGTTCCCTTCCAGATCAATTCATTGGTTTCGGTATTCAGACAAAAGACAATATCGTTGACTTCATCCCTGCCCATAACAACGAGCATGTTACCTCTGACAACAGGAGATGACCAAGTTGCCGATGAACTACCTTGGCACAAATAATCTACCTGCCAGAGCTTCTTTAAACCATCTGACCAATCTGTTTTTATTCCCGTGAAAGAGCTTTTACCATCGAACTTCTCACCCCTCCAGTTAGGCCAGTCGGCCGAGCCAGCCAAAACAAAAGAAGAATCACCCAGCACAGATGGTATGTTTTCCTGTTTACCTGCAATTGCTTCACTGCGGTGGGTTATCGTATAAATCAGGTAACCGAAAACCAATCCTGTTGTTAAAATTACGGAACAAATGATGAGAATGACTTTTACAGATCTTTTCATGGGATATTTTGTTTAGTATGGATTTTATCGTATGATTTGCTCATCCCCCTGTTGCATCTCGGAATATTCAGGGATTTCCTGCAAAAACCTGTATTGCCGGCTGGTTTTGTTGATCAGACAGCAATAATGGTTCATGCCATTTGAGATTAACATGTAGGCAGCCTTGTATTTATTATTGTACCGGCCAGCCTGGTCAAAAACATGCTGATTGATGTCAATGCCCGGAGCTTTACATTCGATTATCATAAGCGGCTCTCCTTTCCGGTCAAAAACCAGCAGGTCATATCGTTGTTTCCTCCGGTTATTTTTAAATCCCTTTTCAACAGCGATGAGCGATAATGGGAAATTCTTTTGGGTCACCAGGAAGTTTACCAGGTGCTGCCGCACCCATTCTTCAGGTGTCAGCAATACAAACCTTCGCCTGATTTCATCAAAAATATATTTTTTCCCGCGGTCTTCCTTTATCCTGAAGAAATATGTTGGTAAATTTAACGGTCCCATAGCAGTGAATTGCAAACGTAAATATAAGGAATTGGGCAATTAAACCGAGTTTTCCGATGACTTTTGATAATATAATGGCTGATCTGAGGGCCGGGAAATACAGGCCTGTTTATTTTCTCATGGGGGAGGAGCCCTTTTTCATCGATGGTATTACTGACTTTCTGGCTGGTCAGATTCTCAGTGAATCTGAAAGGGCCTTTAATCAACTGATCCTGTATGGCAGGGATACCGATATTGGAAATATCATATCATTCGCCAGAAAATTCCCGATGATCGCCTCACGCCAGGTAATAATCATCAAGGAAGCCCAGAATCTGAAAAGTCTGGAAGGACTTGAACACTATCTGGCGGCGCCCATGAATTCCACTATCCTTGCATTTGCCTATAAATACAAGAAGATTGATAAGCGAACCAGGCTCGCTAAACTTCTTGCCGAGAAATGTGTATTGCTTGACTCTGATAAAATCCGTGAGGATAAAATGCCTGACTGGATCAGCAATCATGTCACCATGCAAGGTTACCAGATTGAACGGAAAGCTGCCGCACTTCTGGTGGATTTTTTGGGCAATGACCTGGGAAAGATAACCAATGAACTGGGTAAACTGATCCTGGTGTTGCCTACCGGATCCAAACAAATTACGGCCGGACTGATTGAAAAGAATATCGGCATCAGTAAGGATTTCAACAATTTTGAACTCAACCGGGCGCTGGTATCCCGTGATATTGTCAAGGCCAACAGGATCATCTCTTATTTCAACAACAATCCCAGGAACAATCCTATGGTCGTTACCATTTCATCGTTATTCTTTTATTTTTCCAAGATTCTCCTGTATCATGGATTACAGGATAAAAGCAAGGAAAATGTCGTCAGGGAGCTAGGTATTAACCCTTATTTTGTAGCAGAATATCAGCAGGCTTCCAGGACCTTCACCCTTGCGAAAACGCGACAGGTTATTGCATGGTTGCGACAGTACGATCTCATGTCAAAAGGAGCATCTGCCGCATCTGACGGCGAACTGTTAAAGGAACTGATTTACAGAATTTTACATTAATTAAAAGAACTTGTCATGATGACCTATATTCTTATTGCCTTTACGGCATTGATTTCAATTATAGCTTTTAACAACCAGGATTGGTTCCTGAAGCTTCAATTCAGTCCTTATCAGGTATATCATCGTAAACAGCTGTATAGGCTCATTACCCATGGATTTCTTCATGCCAGCTGGACCCACCTGATTGTCAATATGCTGGTATTATTTTTCTTTGGTCCGTATGTCGAGAATTTTTTAAAAATGATCCTCGGACCGGATTTGCAGCAGGGGTACAAACTTGTTTATCTGCTATTTTATGTGGTGGCTATCATTGTATCATCTCTTGTCACTCTTTTCAAACACAAAGACAATGCCTGGTACAATGCCGTTGGCGCTTCAGGTGCCGTCTCGGCAGTTCTTTTCTTTTTCATCTTTTTTAAACCCTGGGAGTTGATTTATTTTTACGGAATATTGCCGGTCCCGGGGATAGTCATGGGCGTAATATACCTTGTGTATTCGCAATACATGAGCAGGCGAGAAGCTGACAATATCAATCATGACGCCCACCTGTCAGGGGCTATTTTTGGATTTATTTTTCCCCTGCTGGTGGATTATCATTTGATCCAATACTTTATTACAGAGCTTATGAGTTTCTCTTTCCGATGACTCATTTATCCGTGGCAGAAAACAGGTACATATGTTTGAACGGTGAGTTCAGAAAAACAGCAGAGCCCTGCCTTTACCTTCAAAACAGAGCCTTTAGATCAGGCAACGGTTTGCATGAAAACATGCATGCCTATGCCACTGAGCTGCAGTTCCCCGAATATCACCTCGAAAGGTTATTCGGGAACATGCGGTTATTATCCATGGAAATACCTGCCTATTTCACCAATGACACCTTCAGGCAGCTGACATCACAACTTTTGAATAAAAACAGGATATTCGGAGGCTCCGTGATCAGGTTATCCGTATATCAGGATACCCCGGGGAATTTCATACCTGACAGGGGAGACGTTTCATTTATTATTGAGAGCCAGAGACTTGAACATGAAAAATTTACACTGAATGACAGAGGCCTGGCTGTTGACTTATGCACGGGATTTATTAAATCCACAGGACCGCTGTCCGTTGTCCGCGAGGCGCATTCACTGTATTACCTCCTGGCAGGCATGGAAGGCCGGAAAAGAAATCTGGACGATGTTCTAATGCTAAACGAAACCGGTCGTCTGGTGGAGACCCATGACTCCAATATCTTTCTTGTCAGTGGAAATGCAATTTTTACGCCGGGCATCAGTCAGGGATGTATTCCGGGCATCATGCGGAGGGTGGTTTTGGACCTTGCAGGGGATGCAGGTTTCAGGATCAATGATCAGAGCAGTCTGACGCCTGCGGCGCTGGACGATGCTGAAGAGCTGTTTCTCACCAATGCTGTCGCCGGGATTCGCTGGGTTGTTGCATTTCGGGATCGACGATATTACAAAAGAGCTGCAAAAATCCTGACTGAAAAGTTGAATGCAAAGGCTTTTGGCTAATTCATCTGGGGATTTTCCGGGAAATTCGCCCACATCTGGTATTTTTTACCCAACCGATGCAGGGTTTTGTTCCAAAAGAACTTATTCATAGGCGACATGATTTCTTCCGGGCCAATATCAGCCACAACCCAGGCATTTTCACTGAGTTCATCTTCGAGCTGATTCGACTGCCAGCCACTGTATCCAAGAAAAAAGCGAATATTCTCCTGGTTAAGGCTGCCGGACTCCAGCAGTCTTTTAATAACGTCAAATTCACCGCCCCAATAGATGTTATCGAGTACTTTCATGCTGTTGGGAATAATATCTCCCAGCGTGTGGATATAGTGTAAAGTGTTAGTCTGTACAGGGCCGCCTATGGATACAACAGCTTCAATTTCCGGAAAGTCAGACACTATTTCATTCACCTTCATATTTACCGGCTTATTCAGGACAAAACCCACGGTTCCTTCGTCGGAATGCTCCGTTATCAGAACGATCGACCTTTTAAAATAGTTGTCCATCAGGAAAGGCTCAGAGATAAGAATCCTGCCTTTCTGCGGAAGGAGTGTATTCTCGGTCTGAAAGAAATCATAATGGATTTGCATACTTCAGCAGTTTACCGATACAGATCAAAATCTATTCCACAGCAGTATCATAAACAAAAATAAACTGAATATTCCAATGTTTATAATTCCTTCGTGAATAACAAATGCTTTCTGTGAAATTTCCATTTTCACAGGTTAAAAAAGAAAATAATGCATTCACCAAACAAACGATTTAATGAGGGTTCTTATTATAAATTATCGAAAAGGGGCTGCAAAACGCGATTCTTTTGTTTACGTGAATTTTCATTCAGAAATGTCATAGTATTGGCAACATACAACAAAATAAAATTTCAGTAAGGTTTAATTTTAGGTTTATTTTCAGGAAGGGGCCCTGTCAACCGGCAGGGTCCTTTTTTTGTTATAAGGGATCACGTGGCAGGACGAGCTAATGCTTCAGCGCTGACCAGTCTGGCTGAAGGGTTCTTATATTGATCTTCTCCGGTTTTGCCGTCCGGTAACGGATTCTTTCCTCGCACTGAGGGCAGCGAAGTCCTAGTTTGATCATGTGCCTGTTTTTACCTACTTCCGTTTCAGGAAATTTCCTGCCGAAAAAAAATATATTGATTCCGAGGAGGGAAACGGAAATTGCTACTAGCACAAATACGATGATAAGCAGCTGAAGCATGACCAAAACGTTGATAATCTGTAAAAATACAACAAAAATGAATGGATTTGGTTCATGATTCAGAACAATCTCCTTTTTTTGTGGTTATAATTCCTAATATTTCAGTTGAATGATTGCTACCGAAACCATTGACCCGGAGGCTTTCAATGATGAAAACTTCTGCTCTGGAATTCTTAAAGATTACAGGCTTGCACTCGTAAGCCGGCAATGCAGTATTACCGGCCGTAAGGAAGTACTGACCGGAAAGGCCAAGTTCGGCATTTTCGGCGACGGCAAAGAGGTGGCGCAGATAGCCCTGGCCAGGCAGTTCAGAAATGGGGACTGGCGGTCGGGTTATTATCGTGATCAGACTTTTATGATGGCAGCCGGATTGCTGACCGTTGAAGAATTCTTTGCACAGTTGTACGGTACAGCGGATGAAAGTCTAAATCCGGGCAATGCCGGACGTTCCTTCAATAACCACTTTGCAACCCGCAATGTGAATAGTGATGGAGAATGGCTCGATCTGACACGGCAAAAAAACTCTGCAGCAGATCTGTCCCCCACAGCCAGTCATATGCCCAGGTTACTTGGGCTTGCACTGGCCTCTAAATTGTTCAGGCATAATCCGGAATTGGCCAGCATAAGTGGCATCAGCAAACAGGGTAACGAGGTTGCCTTCGGGACCATTGGCGATTCAAGTACTTCAGAGGGCCATTTCTTCGAAACCATGAATGCAGCAGGCGTCCTGCAAATACCTCTTGCTGTCGCCGTCTGGGATGATGGCTACGGCATTTCCGTACCAACTTCCGTTCAAACTACCAAGGCCAGCATTTCGAAAGCACTCAGGGGTTTTGAAAAGGGTGATGAAGAAACGGGAATCGCCATTTATGAGGGTAGGGGATGGGACTACCCCGGCTTGTGCAGCATTTTTGAAGCAGGCATTGCCAGATGCAGGAGCGAACATGTGCCTGTGCTTTTTCATATCAGTGAAGTAACACAACCCCTGGGTCATTCGACCTCAGGCTCACATGAACGGTACAAATCATCTGAGCGCATGGCCTGGGAAACGGAAAATGACTGTAATACCCGTATGAAAGACTGGATTGTGAGTCAGGGAATCGCCACGGAATCCGAACTAAACATCCTGGAACAGGAAGCCATCGAAGTGGTGTCCCTGGCACGGGAAAAGGCATGGAACAGTTACCAGGCGCTGATACGCAGTGAAAGAACAGGACTTATGACCATCATTGAGAACAGGAGTTGCGTATGCCGGCGTGAGCATATTGACAAGATCCAGTTGCATGCGGCAAATTTAAAAGCCATTCAGAATCCTATCCGGAAGGACAGCATCAGTACGGCAAAGAAAATCCTCCGGCAGGTATGCCGGGATTGTCCCCAGCGGGAGACATTCAGAAACAGCCTGATGCAATGGATTAACACCAATGAAAACAATGGTTTTGAGAAGTATAGTGCTTTTTTATACAATGAAACCAAATACTCTGTGCTAAACGTTGCTCCCGCTGAACCATTATACCCGGATAATCCGGTTATGATTACAGGTCGTGAAGTTTTACGTGACAACTTTAATGCCTTGTTCGCCAAATACCCGCTTTTAGTCGCATTTGGCGAGGACGTCGGCAAGATAGGCGGAGTTAACCAGACCTATGAGGGATTACAGAATAAATATGGCGGAGACAGGATTTTTGATACAGGCATTCGTGAGACATCCATTATCGGTAAAGGCATAGGTCTTGCTTTAAGGGGATTCCGTCCCATTGCCGAGATTCAATATTTCGACTACCTTCTCTACGCCCTCCAGATTCTGAGTGATGATCTGGCCACCACCCATTGGAGGACAGCGGGAAGTCAATGTGTACCACTGATAATCAGTACAAGAGGCCATCGGCTCGAAGGGATCTGGCATTCGGGTTCGCCTCTCAGCATGGTGATCAATTCCATCCGAGGCATTTATGTTTGTGTACCGCGTGATATGACCCGGGCAGCGGGATTTTACAATACCCTGCTGGATGGAAAGGACCCGGCCCTGGTGATTGAGCCACTGAATGGATACAGGCTCAAGGAGATCAAACCTGAAAATCCCGGTGAATACAAAGTGCCGCTGGGCATTCCTGAGATTCTGGCAGAAGGCGATGACATTACCCTTGTTACCTATGGATCATGCGTGAGAATTGCGAGGGATGCTATCAAACAGCTGAATGAGTTCAGCATCAGCGTGGAGCTTATTGATGTGCAAACTCTTCTTCCCTTTGATCTGACGGAGGCGATAACGACTTCCATTAAAAAGACCGGCCGGGTATTGTTTTTTGATGAAGATGTTCCCGGAGGAGCTACAGCCTTCATGATGCAGCAGGTGATTGAGGGACAGGGCGCATACAAATACCTTGATTCTGAACCCCGTACCCTGTCGGCAAAAGAGCATAGGCCGGCATATACCACGGATGGCGATTACTTTTCAAATCCCAATGCAGAAGATGTTTTCGATACAATATACGCCATCATGCATGAAGCGAATCCGGCGAAGTATCCGGAGTTATATTAGGCTGTAGGCTGTAGGCTGTAGGCTGTAGGCTGTAGGCTGTAGGCTGTAGGTTACAGGCTTTAGGCTATAGTCTTTCTTCCAGAAAGCATTTCAGCTCACTGTAATCCTGTATGACCGGTAAATCAGGATAATCTTTGATTACATTTTCCGGTGGACGGAAAAGTATGCCCTGATCAGCTTCCAGCAACATGCTGATGTCATTGTAGGAATCACCAAAAGCAATAACTTCATAATTCAGGCTTTTGAGCGCTTTTACGGTTTCCCGTTTGGCATCTTTCTGACGTAAATTATACCCGGTGATGATGCCGCTGCTGTTTACTTCCAGGGAGTGACAGAAGAGCGTGGGCCTGTCGAGTTGTTCCATCAATGGATCGGCAAATTCAACAAAGGTATCGGAGACAACAATAAACCGTGTTACCCTTTTCAGCCAGTTGATTATTTCGAGGGCGCCATGAAGGGGCCTGATGGTTGCAATTACCCTTTGAATATCCAGCAGGGTCAGGTTTCTTTCTCTGAGAATCTTGAGCCGATGCTGCATCAGCTCATCGTAATTCTTTATATCACGTGTTGTAAGCCGGAGTTCAGGAATACCGGTTCTTTCGGCTACATTGATCCATACTTCGGGAACCCATACCCCTTCGAGATCGGAACAAACCGCGTGTAGTTTTTTCATGGATACGATCAGATTTTTACAGCTGCCAATTTAAGAAAAATTAATACCGATCTTTCAGATAGTCTCTGAATTGTGCATAGTCATTGTTCAACCTGTCATAGGATTCTTCACTGTGATCAAGACCTTCCATGGAAGGAGGAAGTTCGGGTTCAATGCCAAGCAAGTTTCTGATCTCTTCCGGAAACTTAGCCGGATTAGCAGTTTCAAGACTGATTGCCAGTTGTTCAGGATGATTGTCTGACGGGTGATCTTTCAGGTATTGCTGCAAACCTGCCCAGCCTGCAGCACCGTGAGGTTCCAACAGAACACCGCACTGATTGTAGGTCTCTTTCAATATCGTTGTGGTTTCTTTATCGCTAATGCTCACGGCATAAATATCTTTTCGCATCTGCCTTATATCAGGTTCCTTTATAATATTCCCCTTTTCATCCATAATACCACCATACAGCGCTATCACCCTGGCCATGTTGCTGGGATGACCGACATTCATGGCACTGGAAATACAATTCCTCGAAGGGACAATGGTGTTGTAATTACCGGTTTGCCAGTAAACAGGTACTTCGTTATTTTCATTGGTTGCAATTACGAACTGCCTGACCGGTAGTCCCATTCTTTTTGCCAGCAATCCCCCCATCATATTGCCAAAATTCCCGGACGGAACTGAAAAAATAACAGGTTCAGCATCCTTTACGGAAGCAAGTTGCGTCCAGGCATAAAAGTAGTAAAAGGACTGGGGTATAAGGCGACCGATATTGATTGAATTGGCGGATGACAGTTCCAGGTGAGCGAGCTCTTTGTCCATAAAGGCTTGTTTGACCAGTGCCTGGCAATCATCGAATTTGCCCTGCAGGGAAATGGTTTTTATATTCTTTCTCAGGGTTGTCATTTGTTTGCGTTGCCGGGATGTTACCTCCTTCCCGGGGAAAAGAATCACCACCTCTATATTGTCGAGCCCGTAGAAAGCGTTGGCAATGGCACTTCCGGTATCGCCTGAGGTGGCAGTAAGAATCAGCATTTTCCGGTTTTGCTTTTGTAGAAAATACTGCATCAGTCTGCCCATCATCCGGGCGGCAAAATCTTTGAACGAGGCGGTAGGGCCCTGATCAAGCCGCATGATGTACTTTCGGTCATATACTTTCTCGAGGGGCACCTCAAAATTATAGGCATCCCTGGCCAATTGATGCAATTCAGAATCTGTGATTTCACCATGCAGAAAATTCCTGGCAATTGTAAAAGCAATTTCAGAATAGGATTTCCCGGATAAGTTTACCAATGTTTCATAATGCAGCACAGGAATATGATCGGGCATGTAGAGCCCGTTATCCGGCGCAAGTCCCTTCAGTAAAGCCTCACTAAAACTTACTTTAGGGGCATTTCCATTGGTAGAAAAATACAATATTTTCCCTGGCATCATGAATGGCTTATGAAACGATTAATTGATCGCATTGATATATTCAAATTGCTTTTCTCTGAATTCCTTCAAGGAAGGGAGCTTCAGATCGGAGAAATCAAAGCGTGTTGATGTGAAATCATGACTGTCGGGTATGGTGACCAATTTCATACGGGCTGCCTTGGCTGATATGGCACCATTAAAGGAATCTTCAAAAGCCAGGCAATTTACGGGATCAATGCCCAGTTTCCTGGCTGCGCCCAGGTAAAGCGCCGGATGTGGCTTGCCATGTTCTTCATTTTCAGCAGAACTGATGATTTTAAAGAATTCAAACAGGTGGAATTTCTTCAGGGCCGTAGTGATCAGTTTAAGTGGAGACGAAGAAGCTACAGCCACTGGAAGTTTCTTATCTACAAATAGCTGCAAGACATCCAGGTAACCTTCCTTCAGATCGGCTCTTTCCAAAATGAGAACCTGCATGGTCTCCATAATTTCCTTGTAAACCTGAAAAATGCTTTTGCCGGTCCATTTATATATGCCATGCCAGTATTCCAGAGTATCCTGGGTGTTAAGGCCTGTGGTCTGCCGGCACAATTCAGGAGTAAGCTCAATTCCAATGGATTTGAATACCGCAATTTCAGCCTCCACCCACAAAGGTTCCGATTCGATAATGATTCCGTCGAAATCAAAAATTACTGCTTTTATCATTTGTTTCAGCTTTAAACATTTGCTACCCTGATGATATCGGCAAAAACTCCTGCTGCCGTAACATCTGCTCCGGCCCCGTAACCTCTTATAACCATAGGTTGTTCGTGATACCGGTGTGTAGTGATAAGAATTATATTATTGCTGCCTTCCAGCGGATAAGCCGGGTGGCTTACTCCCACTTCAACCAGTTCTATTTTGGCTGCACCGTTTTCGAGGCGGGCTACAAATCTAAGCTTTTTCTTTTCATGGTCGAGTTTTTTTCGCTTTTCTTCGAAGGCAGCATCCTGTTTTCTGATAGCTTTCCAGAAATCATCCAGGGATCCTGTAAAACAGTCTTCCGGTAAAAAGGGTACTATTTCAATATCCTTGTCTTCAAGCGGGTAGCCCGATTCTCTGCTCAGAATCAGCAATTTGCGTCTAACGTCTGTGCCGCTCAGGTCAATACGAGGATCAGGTTCGGCAAATCCATGGTCCATGGCCAGCTGAACAGCTTTGCTCAAGGGGACATCTTCGCCGATGGTATTAAAAATGAAGTTCAGGGTACCGGACAATACAGCTTCCAGCCGGACGATCTTGTCACCGCTTCTGATGAGGTCATTCAGTGTGCTGATTATTGGAAGGCCTGCCCCTACATTGGTTTCGTACATGAACTTGACATTCTTCTCACGTGCAATTCTTTTCAGGTTACTGTATAGGGCGTAATCCGAGGAGCAGGCTATTTTATTTGCAGTTACGACTGAAACAAAAGCGTTGAGCACCTGGATATAAGTTCCGGCAATGTTAGGATTTGCCGTACAATCAATAAAAACACTGTTTCGCAAGTTCAGGTATTTCATTTTCTGAATAAACAGTTCAATATCGGCCTTTTCCCCCTGTTTTTCCATTTCTTCGCGGTAATGGATCAGATCAATACCCTCGGGATTCAACAGCATGATCCTGGACCTGCAAATGCCAACCACGTTAATCTTCAGGTGGTGTTCCCGGAGCAGCACTTCCTGCTGGTTCATGATTTGTTTCAGCAGGTTGCCGCCTACCGTGCCGGCACCAACCAGGTAAAGGTGCAGATCACGGTGATGTGACAGGAAAAAGCCCTCGTGAATAACATTCAGGGCTTTTACCAGACTTTCTCTTTTGATCACAACGGAGATGTTCAGCTCAGATGATCCCTGTGCAGTGGCAATCACACTGATCCCGTTACGTCCCAATGAGGTGAAGAGATTGGCAGAAATGCCGGGTGTGTTTTTCATTTGCTCGCCGACGATGGCGATAACCGACAGATCTTTTTCAATCAGGATATTCATCACATTCCGTAATTTGATCTCCGGTTCGAATTCCGCCTCAAGAGCTTTGAGCGCGTGATCTGAATCATCCGGGTTCAGGGCAAAACTTATGGAATACTCTGAAGAGGCCTGGGTAATCAGGATGATATTAATATCATAACGTGCCAGGGTGCCGAATAGCCGGGAGGATATTCCCTTTACTCCTACCATTCCTGCACCCTGCAGGGTCATCAGGTCAATATTGTCAATGGACGATATGCCCTTGATCAGGGAAGACTCCGAACGTTTTGCATCTTTTGAGATCAGGGTTCCCTTTCCCTCCGGATTCAGAATGTTCTTAATGAGCACTTCAATATTCCTCTGGTAAACCGGGTGAATGGTGGGTGTATAAATCACTTCGGCACCGAAATGCGACAGCTCCATGGCCTCGGAATAGCTTAAATATTCAATAGCCAGGGCCTTTGTAACCTTCTTGGGATCAGCGGTCATGAAACCATCCACATTGGTCCATATCTCGAGCTTTGACACGTCGAGCGCGGCGGAGATAATAGCCGCAGTATAGTCGGACCCTCCCCTGCCCAACGTGGTAATTTCGTTGTGGTCACTGCTGCCGATGAATCCGGGAACAATGCCGGTTTTTTTGAAATTGTTGAATTGTGCCCTGATAAGTCGGTTGCTGAGGGGAAAATTTACCCGGGCATTGCCGAAATGATTATCAGTTTTAATGATCCCTTTGACATCGATAACCTCGGAATTTCTGATGATCTTACTGATGATGTAAGAAGACATGATCTCACCGAAACTCAGTATCCTGTCCTGGGTTTTCGGGGTGAGATCATTCAAAAGGTAAACGCCATTGATAATGCTGATCAGGTCTTTCAGATAGGTGTTGATATGGGATATCACCTCTGTTTGCCGTGGTTCCGGAAACAAACGGGTGATCATATCCATGTGCTTGATTTCAATCTCATTGTATAACCTGAAAAAATACCGGTCCCTGGCAGCTGCAAGATTGGATAGTTCAAGCAATTTGTCGGTTATGCCATGAAAAGCTGATACGACAACGATAATACTTTCGGATTGTGAATCAATGATTTCTTTTACTCTCAGGATATTCTCGGGGGTATCAATGGAGTACCCGCCAAATTTCAGTACTTTCATGCTATTTGCTATTTAACTTTTTTTTGCCGGCTTTCCAATGCCTTTTTAACAGAGCCCTTTTCAAGCAATAATTGCTGCGCGGTATCAAAGTCGAGGGATAACTCCTCCATCAGCATTCTGGTACCGCGGGTTACAAGCTTTTTATTTGTCAACTGCATATTGATCATTTTGTTGCCTTTTACCTTTCCCAATTTAATCATGATCGTTGTAGTGATTATATTGAGAATCATTTTCTGGGCTGTACCGGCTTTCAGACGGGTGCTGCCGGTAACAAATTCCGGTCCCGTGACTGCTTCAACCGGATATTCAGCTGCATCGGCAATCATCGAATCGGGATTGCAGGTGATACAACCTGTAAGTATCCCGTTGGCCCTGGCCTTTTGGATTCCTCCGATCACGTAAGGAGTGGTTCCCGAAGCAGCGATGCCTATTACAGTATCATTCCGGTTGATATTAAAGGTCTGCAATTCTTCCCAGGCACGATCGGGATTGTCTTCGGCATTTTCCACGGATTTTCGCAGGGCAACATCACCTCCGGCAATGATTCCGATTACCAGGTTATCAGGGACACCGAACGTGGGAGGCAATTCCGAAGCATCGAGAACTCCCAACCTTCCGCTGGTGCCAGCTCCGAGATAAAATACCCTGCCCCCCCTTTTCATCCTGTCGATAATGCAGGTGACCAGTTTTTCGATCTGGGGCAAAGCTTTACGAACAGCCACATGCACCCGGGCATCCTCTTTATTGATACTGGATATCAATTCCTGTACCGGCATTTTTTCCAGGTCCTGGAACCTGGAAGGTGACTCGGTTATGCTGAGTACAAACTTACTTTTAGTATCCTGTGGCATGGTTCAGCATGATTATTATTGTAGATGATATTGGATCAGGCCTTCCATAGGTCTCAGGGTAATTATGCCGGTTCGAAAACCGGATTCATCAGCAGATTCCTGTAGGATATCCTTGAAATGCCAGGCAACGCTTCCCGTAAAATGAACGGG
This sequence comes from Bacteroidales bacterium, assembly GCA_041737175.1. Lineage (GTDB taxonomy): Bacteria > Bacteroidota > Bacteroidia > Bacteroidales > UBA10428 > UBA5072. Next base: position 98,388 of record JBGSSF010000023.1, on the reverse strand, counting down.
CAATTTATATGCCTCAGGATATTGCCGGATGTTCCGGGAGAAGAATTCAGTAAAACTATCCTTTACCAGTTTTCTCAATGAATCTTCATGAAGATTATCATGAATAAACCTGGTAAACTGCGCGAGAAACCTGTTTGGGAATGGTTTCTTATATACTTGCTCAAGGACCTGGTCAGGCGATAGCGCATATTTTTCAAAAAACCGATCCGCAATAACATCAGGCAATTGCTTTTTTAAAAGATCAGACATGAATTTTTTTCCGATCACTGCACCACTGCCTTCATCGCCTAAAACATAACCCAGGGGGGAGACATGCCGGGCGATCTCCTGGCCGTTGTAAAAGCATGAGTTGGATCCGGTGCCCAGAATGCAGGCTATGCCCTCCTGATTTTGGCACAATGATCGGGCTGCGGCCATCAGGTCACTCTGAACGCTGATGGACAGGCACCGGAAATGCGCACTCAGGATATTCTGCAACATTACTTTCAACTGATCATTGATACAACCAGCACCGTAAAAATAAATGCTGCGGAGAGCAGTGACAGGGAGGGAATACTCCTGCTGCAAAAGTTGCTGTATGGATTCCTTATCCTGATAGATTGGATTAATTCCGGTGGTGTGGCATGTTGTAAACATCCTGGTCTCCGCATTCACCAGACACCATTCGGTTTTTGTTGAACCACTGTCAGCAATCAACAGCATAAGCAGGATTATAATGTGAGATTTATTCCAAAATGCCAGGCAAAGATAAAAAAAATCAAAGATTCCCGGTTATTGGTGATATGTATAACAGATAATTAGGCATATTTCGGATAAAGTTTCTATTTTTACCCTTACGGTGTTTTTAAAGCCATATACTCCTGATATATGAACATCCGAGGTCTGCTTATCTCTTTCCTGTTGCTTTCAGGCATGATTCTGCCGCCGGTAAACGGACAAAAAGCAGACAAGGCATATACGGGCATTGAAAGGCGGGCAATGAAACGCACATTGCCAATACCCGGATACTTTGAAGAATGGAAACATATGGGTGAAGTGCTGGTTGACAGCATTCAAGTCAGGAAACCGGAACTAATTCTGGCTATTTACCTTAGTCCCTCTGCCATAAATATTCCTGTACGGACTGCCTGGCTGGATCATCTTAAAACAGAACTCAGGAATCAGTTCGGACGAAAATTCCGCGATTATAATATTCTCTTGCTGGCCCGCGGTCATCTGATGGAGGAGTACATCCCCAACCTTTACCGGGGGGAAGCATTGTCCTATGATACAATCCGACTGGCCTCGCCTTATTTAGGTAAAGCCCTGGTAACCAGGGCCGGTTATCCGGGTTTCCCGGCGGGACTTTCCGGAAAGCATATTTCACTCTGGCCCAGTCACGGTTTTTTCTTTGATCAGCAGCTTGACCGGTGGCAATGGCAACGGGCACGCCTTTGGGAAACTGTTGAGGATATTTTCACCTGGTCATTTACATCCGACTACCTGGTTCCCATGTTGGAAAATGCAGGAGCCGCGGTTCTTCTTCCGCGTGAAAGAGATACCCAAATTCATGAAGTCATCGTTGACAATGATAAAGTAACCGGCCGTTCGCAGCTTATTGTTACAAACGGGATAAGCCAATGGGATAGTAGTACCCTGAAAGGATTCATACCTTTGGATACTCTGTACCCCGGACAGAATCCGTTTGCCATGGGAACCTGCCTGACTCTTGTTTCCGTTCCCGGCGACTCATCCCGGGTAACCTATGTACCCGACATACCTGAGGCCGGGGAATATGCCGTATATGTCTCGTATGGAAAAACAAACAGTTGCATCGATGAGGCCAGGTATGAAGTCCGTTACAACGGGGGTACACTGCAATTTACCGTTAACCAGTGCATGGGCCCGGGCACTTGGGTTTACCTGGGAACATTTCATTTTCAGCGTGGAATAAACAGTGAGCTTGGATCAGTAGTAGTGTATAGCGGAGACAAGGAGGGAATCCTGAGCTCCGATGCGGTAAGATTCGGTGGCGGCATGGGCAATGTCCTTAGAAACAATATGCTGAGCGGAAAACCAAGGTGGATGGAAGGTTCGCGATATTACCTGCAATTCGCAGGAATGCCTGATAGCATTGTTTACAGCCTGAACGCCGGTAAAAATGATTACAATGATGATTACATGTCGCGAGGTGAATGGGTGAACTATCTGATTGGGACTTCCAGGCCTCAGTACAGCCAGAAATATAGCATGGGCTTAGGCATACCGGTTGACCTGGTCCTGGCTTTCCATACGGATGCCGGTGTCACACCAAACGATTCAATTATCGGAACCCTGGGTATTTACAGCGCAGTGAGGAACAATGGCATGTTCCCCAACAATCAGTCAAAGCTGGCCAGCAGAGATCTGACAGATATTATTCAAACCCAGTTGGTGGAAGATATCAGGAAACAAATCAATCCCGATTGGACACGCAGGGCGTTGTGGGACAGGGAGTATTCCGAAGCCTGGCGTCCGGTAGTGCCCGCCATGCTTCTGGAGTTGCTTTCACACCAAAATCTGGCCGACATGAAATACGGGCTTGACCCCCGGTTCAAGTTTTTAGTTTCAAGATCGATTTACAAGGGAATACTTCGCTACCTGGCGCTTCAGGATGGTCATAAGGCTGTCGTGCAACCTTTACCGCCTGATCATATGGCCATCGAAGTCATGGAGGACCTCAAAATTAAGATCAGCTGGCGTTTTGTTGCTGATCCTGTCGAGAACACGGCTGTTCCGGATGGCTATTGGGTATACATGCAATCGGAAGAAAAGGGTTACGATCCGGGTCATTTTACCAGGGATACTTTTATGATCGTTACATTACCGGAATGGGGTAAATTGTATAGCTTCCGTGTAGCAGCCATGAATTCCGGGGGATTGAGCATGCCCGGAGAAACCTTATCCGTTAGCCTCCTTCCCGGTGGGCAGAAGCCGGTACTGATCGTGAACGCGTTTGACAGGATATGTGCACCTGCTTTTTTCGACAAGGGGGATATGGCCGGCATAGCCTGGTGGGAGGATGAGGGTGTGGCAAATGGCAGGAACCTGAGCTATTCAGGCCGACAGTATGATTTCAACCGTAATTCAGACTGGCTTAACGATGACAGCCAGGGATGGGGAGCCAGCAATGCAGATCTGGAAACCTGGCCTGTGGCCGGCAATTCTTTTTCATTCCCGGCAGTTCACGGCAAGGCCTTGCTCATGGCAGGCTATTCGTTTGTGTCAGTGAGTGATGAAGAATTTGTAAAACCAAATTTTGATGCAGGCAGATACCAGGCCATCGATCTGATCTTCGGCGAAGAACGGGGTACGGATTCATTCGGAAAATCACCCGGTAAGGATTTTATCCTTTTCACGCCGGAGATGAGGGATGCTATAACAAGATATACCCGCAATGGAGGAAATTTGTTTTTGTCAGGTTCCTATATCGGAACGGATATGTTTGAAAATAAGGATTCCCTGGCCATTCGTTTTGCGTCTGAGGTACTGCATTATACTTGGAGAACAGGCCATGCCACTGTGGTAGGTTCGGTAAATGCTACCAACCTGGCTGATTCTGTGTTCCCCGGAATGTTGCAGTTTAACACTGATTATCATTCATCGCTTTACAGGGTGGAGTCTCCCGATGCTATTGAACCGTCAGGCGAGGGAGCATACCGTATTTACAGGTATTCATCAGGATACCGCAGCGCCGGCATTGCTTTTAAAGGACCATACCGCATCGTGGCATTGGGGTTTCCTTTCGAGACCTTGCTTACGGAGGAACAACGTATTGAATTGATATCCGGGATTATGGAATTTTTTAAAAATTTACAGGAATGATGAACAGAAGAATTTCCTTTTTTCTGCCAGCCGGCAATCCCGAGCATTTGCGGCTGACATTGGATGAGATCAAACGGAGCGGTCAGGTAGGGGATATCTATCTTCTATTACCGGGTAATGCAAAAGTGGCTTCCGTACCGGCTGGTGTCAAGACTATGGATGTGCCTTCGCTGTTTTCGTCTGAAACAATCCGGAAAATTGCCCTTCATGCGCACAACGAATTTATCCTGCTGTATACCAAATCCCTTCCTTTGCAAATGGGAGCTTTTGCGTTGCGGAGATTGATGCAGGCAGCAGAGTATACCAACGCAGGCATAGTATATTCAGATTACTATGCTCTGAAAAAAGGCCAGCTGATTCCGAATCCTGTAATTGAATACCAGGAGGGCAGCCTACGGGATGATTTTAATTTTGGATCATTGCTGCTGATTGAGACCTTATCCTTTATTGAGGCAGCATCACGCATGAAAGAAAATTACAGTTATGCGGGTCTCTATGATCTGCGGCTGAAAATATCCCAAAAGCAAACTATTTTCCACCTTCCGGAATTTTTATATACTGAAGTGGAACTCGATATCCGCAAATCAGGTGAAAAACTGTTCGACTATGTCAACCCAAAGAACCGGCAGGTGCAGATTGAGATGGAGCAGGCCTGCACCGCCCATTTGAAAGATACGGGAGCCTGGCTTGAACCCAGGTTTACCCGTATACAATTCAGTGAACTGGATTTTGAAACGGAAGCATCCGTGATCATCCCGGTAAGAAACAGGGAGAAAACCATCGGTGATGCCATAAGCTCAGTGCTTTGTCAGATTACAGATTTTGACTTCAACCTGATCATTGTGGATAACCATTCTTCCGATGCAACCGGCAAGATCATCAAATCCTTCCGCCGCAAGGATCAAAGAATCATCCATATTCTGCCGGAAAGGAAAGATCTGGGAATCGGGGGCTGCTGGAATGAGGCTGTCTTCCATCCGGCATGTGGTAAATTTGCCATTCAGCTTGACAGTGATGACCTGTATATCGATGATCGCATTCTGGCAAGGATTGTGACAGAATTTTATCAGCAGAACTGCGCCATGCTGGTAGGCTCCTACAGGATGGTCAATTTCAACCTCGAAGAAATTCCTCCCGGACTGATTGACCACAGGGAATGGACGCCTGAAAACGGCAGGAACAACGCTCTCCGCATAAACGGTTTTGGAGCCCCGCGCGCGTATTACACCCCTGTCATCCGAAGTATCAGGATCCCCAATGTAAGTTACGGTGAAGACTATGCCATTGGCCTTAATATCAGTCGTTATTACCAGATCGGCCGGATTTATGAACCCCTGTATCTGTGTCGAAGATGGGAGGACAACTCTGATGCATCATTGGATACTCAGACCATGAATGCGCATAATTTCTATAAAGACAAGATCCGGACAATGGAATTCTGGGCCAGGCAACAATATGTTCAGGAAGGACAAGAGATATGACGGGAACTGAGCTTACCCGGGCGGTGGATTTGTTGTTCGAAAACCAGTTGAGCAATTGGGACCTGGCCCGAACAAATTATTCTGATTTGAGGAATGCCCGGCTGAGGACATTCAATTTCGAGGGTTTCAGAATCCTGATACAGTTCAATCCCAAACGAATCCGATCATCGGCTGCAAAAGTTGATCCGGTGTCAATCAAAACAAGGCCCTGTTTCCTTTGCGACAGAAACAGACCTGCTGAACAGCAAAGCATCCGATACAAGAATGACTTTAATCTCCTGGTCAATCCCTATCCTGTTTTTCCGGGTCACCTTACGGTTCCGTCCTTGCAACATGTTCCCCAGCGTATCCGGCCTAATTTCCGCATGATGTTGGAAATTGCCGGAAACCTGCCCCATTATACGGTCATTTACAATGGCCCCCAATGCGGGGCATCGGCGCCAGACCATTTTCATTTTCAGGCAGTGCCCAAACAAAATCTTCCTGTCGAGGATGATTTCAGAAGTGGAATCAAATGTGAACTTAAATCTGAAATACTGGGCGTCTCAGTATATACCTGGGATAAATACCTTAGAAACCTCATAACCCTCACCGGTAATGACATACCTGAAATAAATATTTTATTTAATAAGATCTGCGACCTATTGACGGGCATGATACCTGCACTCGGGGATGAGCCGATGATGAACATCATCGCCGGCCTTGAGGGAAGCAATTATGTTGTTCATATTATCCCAAGGAAGCTGCATCGCCCCGACAGGTATTTTTCTTCCGGGGCAAGGCAGTTGCTGCTTAGTCCGGCCAGCCTTGATCTGGGTGGTGTGCTTATAATGCCCCGCAAAGAAGACTTTGATAAAATCACCAAAACGGATATTGCTGATGTTTTTGAACAGGTGGGTGTGGATGGCAAATTAATTCAGTATCTTGTGAACAATCTAACCTGAATCCAATGATGACACCGGTTGTTAATGTAGGAATACTGAAGGAAAGCGAAATCAGATTCAGGTTGCAGGGGAGTTTTTCAGATCCCTGTAAAAAAAAGTACCCGGAAGGTCAATATATTGCCCGCTATAAGGACGGGACCATTGAACTGGAAATGAATGGCAGGAATTCCCAGGTCGGTACCGGCTTTGTTCTTCAGCCCGATGAAGGGGGTGCCGGCAGTTTTACGCTATTCGATGTCACCATTGGCATCAGTTTTCACTGGCAAAAGAAAGAGGACCAGGTATTCCGGGGAGGAATTATACTGTCGGCGCTTGCCGGCATGATCCAGATCATTAACGTTCTGCCTGTTGAGGATTACCTGATCAGCGTCATATCCTCTGAGATGAGTGCCAATTCTTCTTTAGAAATGCTTAAAGCGCACGCTGTCATTTCAAGGAGCTGGTTACTGGCCCAAATCGAAAAAGGAAAGTCTCTCCAGGCAAAAAGCAGCAGATACCAGTCTGTTTTTGTGAACGATGATGAACGGATTGTCTGGTACGACAGGGAAGATCATACCGGATTTGATGTATGTGCAGATGATCATTGTCAGCGTTACCAGGGAATTACACGTGCATCCACGCCATTGGTCGTGCAGGCGGTAAAACAAACAGAGGGAGAAGTTCTGGTTCATAACGGCAACCTGTGTGACACACGCTTTTCAAAATGCTGCGGAGGTATCACCGAAGTCTTTGAAAACACATGGGAACCGATGAACCATCCTTACCTTCAGTGCATTTATGATCATGCTGAAAACCGGCCGGAAACACAAATCGATTTGACCGGTGAAGAAGCAGCACGGGCCTGGATCATGTCAGTTCCTGATGCATTTTGCAATACATCCGACCACAGAGTGCTTTCACAGGTCCTGAATGACTATGATCAGACAACTCAGGACTTTTTCCGCTGGAAAATTGCTTATTCAGGCATTGAACTGGGTGATCTCATCCATAAACGCATTGGTTTGGATTTTGGTGTGGTTCAGGATTTAATACCCCTGCAAAGAGGAACATCGGGAAGGATAATCAGACTGAAGATCGTTGGCTCTTTAAAAACAATGACCATTGGGAAAGAACTTGAAATCAGAAAGGCCCTTTCTAAAACACATCTGTACAGCTCTGCCTTTGTGGTCGAGAAAGTTACGGAAGGAGATTCCATACGTTTCATTCTTCACGGCGCCGGTTGGGGACACGGAGTAGGGCTTTGCCAGATCGGCGCTGCGGTTATGGGATCAAAGGGGTACAGCTATAAGGAAATTTTAATGCATTACTTCAGGGGGGCGGAGTTGGGGAGAAGATATTGAAAATTGTTGCTTACCATCATATATTTCATACATATAAGTAAATAATCTGACGTATATGTCGCAAAAAAAAATATCCCGAAATCCCTGGTCCTGGATCCCCACGCTGTACCTCTATGAAGGGATCCCCTACAGCATCGTCATGACCACCTCGGGTTTGATTTATAAGACCATGGGAATTTCGGTGGCAGCTTTGGCATTCTGGACCAGCCTGCTTTATCTGCCCTGGGCAATCAAGCCTTTATGGAGCCCTTATGTGGAAGTGGTTTCCACCAAACGTAACTGGATCATTGTTACTCAGTTGATTTTGGGTGCGGTCTTTATTGCTGTGGGAGCGGCCATGCCTTTGGCCTTCTTCTTCCCCCTTACCATTGGACTTTTTGCCATAATCGCCTTTTCCTCTGCCAGTCATGATATCGCAGCCGACGGTTTTTATATGCATGCGCTGGATCAGCATAAGCAGGCTTTTTTTGTGGGTATCCGGAGCACCTTTTACCGGATTGCCATGCTTACCGCCATGGGAGCAATTCCGCTGATAGCCGGACTGGTTCAGGAAAAAACCGGACTTAAGCCGGTTTCCCTGCTTATTACGGCCGTACCGGCCAGTCAGTTCACTCCTGTAACTCCGCCTGATTCTTTTTTCATGGGTAAAATAACCGAGCCCGGAATTCTTGTATTTCCTGACGAAATTAAGGTTCCAATTTATCAGAAGGGCGTTTCGGAGATTGATTCGGCTGTCTCATACATTGCTTTATCAGCTCCTCCGGAACCGGGTGAAAAAATTATTCTGAACCTTACCCATAAATCGGGCAGTAAGGATATGAAGCTCGCCAGGAATCAGACAGGAAGGCATGAATTCACCGAATCAAACTGGAACAGGCCGGTAAGGGTGATTTTTACTGTTGATCATAACCTGAACCGGACCACCACTTCAGTATACAAAATCACGGCAGGCAATATTGCTTTCAGCTGGACGGTTTCGCTTGCTGTGTTGGGCTTTTTCCTGTTATTGCTGGGAGTTTACCATAAATTTATGCTCCCCTATCCGAAGGACGCGAAGACTGCCGAAAGTGTCACTCTCCGTGTTTACGGCGAGGTATTCATTTCGTTTTTCAGGAAACCGGGTATTGTGCCTGCACTCCTGTTCTTTTTATTTTACAGGTTTGGGGAAGCCCAATCCATGAAAATAGCAACTCCCTTCCTGGTTGATTCACGCGCAAGCGGTGGAATTGGTCTTACGGCTGCCCAATACGGATTGGCTTATGGTACTATTGGAATGTTGGCCCTGACCATAGGAGGGATACTGGGCGGAATACTGGCTTCAAAATACGGATTGCGAAAACTTTTCTGGATCATGGCGCTAAGCATGAACCTTCCCAACCTGGGGCTTTTGTACATCGCTTACGCTCAGCCCCTGCCCGGCGATGTAGCCGTTTATGCGGCCATTATTCTTGAACAGTTCGGGTATGGATTCGGATTTACGGCATATATGCTGTTTATGCTATACTTTGTTGGGGACAGTAAGTACAAAACGGCTGAGTACGCCATAGGTACCTCCCTGATGGCATTGGGTATGATGTTGCCCGGCATGATGTCGGGTTATGTTGAAGAACTGCTTGGGTATCAGCATTTCTTTCTTTATGTTATGTTTTGCACAATCCCGGGAATGGCTTTAATTCCATTCCTGAAGGTTGATCCGTCGTTTGGCATTAAGAGTAGTAAACAGTAAGCAGTAAACAGTAAACAGTAAGCAGTAAGCAGTAAACAGTAAAAAGTAAGCAGTAAACAGTAAACAGTAAACAGTAAACAGTAAACAGTAAGCAGTAAACAGTAAAAAGTAAACAGTAAACGGTGAAAAGTATTCGGTGTTCGGTGTTCATTTGTTTGAAGCATTTCCTGGTTATAATCCTCTTCATGGTGTCCCATGCAATGAAATCGCAGGAACAACCCAAACGCGAGATGCGTGCCGTTTGGATCGCTACCGTGGAAAACATTGACTGGCCTTCAGCACCGGCACTCTCCACCGAAATGCAGAAACATGAAATGACAACACTGCTCGACCTGGTCAGGGAATATCATTTGAACACGATCGTTCTTCAGATCAGGCCGGCAGCAGATGCCTTTTATCCTTCTGCCCTGGAGCCCTGGTCGCAATGGCTCACCGGTCAGCAGGGTACGGCACCCGATCCGTGGTATGATCCGCTAGCTTTTGTTATCAGTGAATGCCGGAAACGCGGACTTGATGTCCATGTATGGTTAAACCCATACCGTGCCATCCGGGATACAACAAATCACAAAACTTCACCTGATCATCCTGCCCGGTTGCACCCGGAATGGTTCCTAACGTACGGTACAACCAGGTACTTTGATCCCGGATTACCGGCGGTCCGTGATCATGTCACCCGCGTGGTGGGTGATATTGTAAGGCGATATGATATTGACGCGGTGCACATGGATGATTATTTTTATCCCTATCGCATTGCCGGCATTACTTTTCCCGACAGCAATTCCTTCGCTACCCACCGTGGTGAATTTTCGGACTTGCAGCGCGATGACTGGCGAAGGAACAACGTCGATTTGATTATCAAACAGATACATGACACCATACAATCCATAAAGCCGTATGTGGAGTTTGGTATATCACCTTTCGGCGTTTGGCGTAACATCGACAAAGATCCCACCGGGTCTGATACCAGGGCAGGCCAGACGAATTATGATGATCTTTTTGCCGATATACTGAAATGGCAGAAGGAAGGGTGGATAGATTATGTAACGCCGCAATTGTACTGGCAAATCGGTATGCAGGTAGCTGATTATTCCATTCTTGCTGACTGGTGGAACCGCAACACATACGGCTGTCAATTATACATTGGTCAGGCCTTCTATCGGATTGATCCGAAATCACCGGTTAAATCCTGGAGATCTTCCATGGAAATCATCCGGCAGGTTCATCTCAACAGGACCATGACCCATATACAGGGCAGCATGTTTTTCAGCGCCAAATACCTGCAGACCAATCCAAGGAGATTAAAACAGAAGCTGACCGGCAAGGTGTATCCGTTACCTGCCCTCCCGCCATCCAACAAACAGATTATTCCTGTTCATCCCGGATTGCCTCCTGAAGTGTCATTCGTTACCCTGAATGATACCGTCAGTCTTGCCTGGGGAAAGGCAACCGATACGAAGAACTACATTATTTACAGGTTCAGGAAGGGAAAGCCAGCCGATTTTAGCAAACCTGAAAATGTATTCAGGGTCACGCCGGATACATCGTTTAAGTTTCCTGAAAATGCGAAAACCAGGCTTTCTAAATATAATTATGCCATAACTTCGCAAAGTATGACCAATACCGAAAGTGAGCCTGTTTATTTTAAATAAAAGATTCAATGATGAATACGAGGAGGAAATTCCTGAAATACTTTGGACTGATGACCGGAGGAACCTTTTTATCATTTGACTATGCATCCCTGCAAGCATCAGCCGGGAAAGGCTGGGTCAGAAGCAGTAATAACAGAATGGTACTGCATTTTGAACCTTACAATCTGCAGCTGAGGCATGTATTCACAATAGCCACAGGATCAAGAACTACCACGCCGGTTATGCTGACAACAATAACCTGCGATGGCATTACCGGCTTTGGCGAAGCCTCCATGCCACCCTACCTGGGAGAATCTCATGCAACGGCGCAATCTTTTTTATCAAAAGTTGATCTTTCTCAATTCAACAGTCCATTCCTGATGGATGATATTCTGACCTATGTTGATCAGATATCCCCTGGCAATTATGCGGCAAAAGCCTCCATCGACATTGCCCTTCACGATTTGGTCGGCAGGCTTATGCAACAACCCTGGCACCGCATCTGGGGACTCAACCCCGGGCATACTCCCGATACCTCCTTTACCATCGGGATTGACAAACCTGATGTGGTGGAGGAAAAAACCAGGGATGCATCCTCTTTCAAGATCCTTAAGATTAAGCTGGGAGGCGGCAATGACAAGGAGATGATCCGGACGGTGAGGTCGGTCACACAGGTTCCCCTGGGTGTTGATGTGAACCAGGGTTGGAAGGACAGGAATCAGGCGCTCGATATGATCCACTGGCTGCATGAACAAGGGGTGGTTTATATCGAACAACCTTTATCGAAAACCGCTGTGGATGATATTGCCTGGATCACCGGACAAAGTCCGATTCCCGTAATTGCTGATGAAGCGGTGCAAACGCCTGCGGATGTAAACAAAGTATTCGGTGCATACCATGGTATAAACATCAAACTGATGAAATGCGGCGGATTGCGCGCGGCTTATAACATGGTCAATATGGCCAGGGCTCTTGGTTTGAAAGTGATGATCGGTTGCATGACCGAGACTTCGTGCGCGGTGACAGCGGCCGCCCAGCTTTCCCCAATGGCTGACTGGGCGGACCTCGACGGAAACCTGCTGATCAGCAATGACGTGTTTGAGGGTCTGAAGATTGTGGAGGGCAGGGTGATAATACCGGATCTGCCGGGGATTGGGGTAGTGAAGGTCTGATTATAATCTAAAATAGCGAATTTCATATGCAGAATGCATACGATGATATAGTAAAATCCCTCAAAAAATCGGGTTACCCTTCACCCATATACACCGATCCTCTTTACCGACTTGCCAAAGGAACCGATGCGGGTTTCTACAGGTTGATACCGCGTGTTGTAGTGCAGGTCAATTGCGAGCAGGAAGTAATTACAGTATTGAATATTTGCCGGGAAGCCGGAATTCCTGTCACTTTTAAAGCAGGTGGCACAAGCTTGTGTGGCCAGACCATCACCGATTCCGTGTTGGCCGAAACCGGTCCCGGTTTTGCCGGGTGGTCTGTCGGTGAAAATGCCGGGACCGCTACATTTCAGCCGGGTATGACCGGGGGATACGCCAATGCAATTCTCGCAAAGTACCGCCGGCAGATCGGCCCGAGTCCGGCCTCCATTGCTTCTGCGAAGATCGGTGGTATCATTGCCAACAATGCCAGTGGGGCAAGTTATGGTATCGCGACCAACAGTTACAACACCTTACGGGGTCTGCGCCTGATTTTCGCTGACAGCTCCGTGCTGGATACCCGGGATCCGGAGTCATGCAGCCGTTTCAGAGATGATCATCCCGCCCTGATGGACAGTATCAGGCAGCTTTCAAAGCAGGTGAACAGCAATGCTGCTCTCCGGGATAAGATCAGGCATAAATATGAACTCAAGAATACAACAGGATATGGCGTAAATGCACTCGTTGATTTCTCAGATCCGCTGGATATCATTGCTCACCTGATGGTGGGTTCCGAAGGCACACTGGGCTTTATTTCCGAGGCAACATTCGAAACCTTTGAGAGTCATTCATACAGGGCAGCAGCCCTGGTTTTTTTCCCGGGAATCCGGGAGGCATGTTCAGCCATTCTGCCTTTGCGAAGTTGTCAGGTAAGCGCGGCAGAGCTGATGGACCGCAATGCCCTGCGGGCAGTGCAGGATAACCCTGGCATCCCGGCAATAATGCGGGAACTGGATCAGTTGGCAGTTGCACTGCTGATCGACACTTCGGCGCCCGATGCTGAGACACTGGAGATTCAGGTAGAAGAGATCCGAAAATCAATTGCCGGAATCCGGACACTTTATCCGGTTGACTTCATCAGGGAAGCAGAAGCCTATAACAGCATCTGGAAGGTCCGGAAGGGACTGTTCACCTCCGCGGCGGCTACCCGTCCCAGGGGCACTGCATGCCTCATAGAGGATGTCGCCTTCAGAGCCGGAGAACTTGGAGATGCACTTACAGCGCTCAGAGAACTGATACAACGGTATGGCTATGAAGGTTCGGTCATGTGGGGACACCTGCTCGACGGTAACATCCATTTCGTGATCATGCCCGATTTCAGGCAGGCGCAGGAGGTTGAAAAATACCGGAAGTTTATGGACGAGTTGGTTCACCTGACCGTGCACAAATATGACGGAAGCCTGAAAGCCGAACACGGTACAGGCCGCAACATGGCCCCCTTTGTAAAGGAGGAATGGGGTGCCGAGATTTACGGGGTGATGAAACAGATCAAGCAACTTCTTGATCCGTCAGGAATTCTGAATCCGGGTGTTATCCTGAATGATGACCCGCTGGTTCATATTAAGAACCTGAAGCCTATTCCGGTTGTCAGCGATACCATTGACAAATGCATTGAATGTGGTTTTTGTGAGAATGACTGTCCTTCCAGAAATCTTACCCTCACACCCCGGCAGCGTATTGTTGTATACCGTGAATTGAACCGGTTATCAGCCGCACAAGATAAAAGTACATATGCGGCAACTATGGAAAGGGATTTTAACTACCATGGTGATGCAACCTGCGCCACCGATGGATTATGTGCCATTGCCTGTCCTGTGGATATCAACACGGGCAAGCTGATTAAGGAGTTGAGATTCGATGGACACAGCCGTTTCGCGAACAGGGTGGCAGGTATAATCGGAAGCAATATGCACCTTGTAACTGCAGGCTTGCGAACAACCCTGAACCTTGTTTCCGGCGTTCATAAACTGCTGGGCGCAGGATTCATGCAGTCAGTATCCTCATGGTTGCATAAGGCATCAGGTGCGGGAATTCCCATGTGGAACAGGTATATGCCCGGCGGAGCTGATTTAACCTCTCTCAGTGACCGTTCACCGAAATCAGATTTGAAAGTAGTGTATTTTCCGACCTGCATTAACCGCAGTATGGGGAAATCGACTGATTATGCTTTTGAGGAAAAGGCTGTGGTGGCAAAAACCATACATCTCCTGCAAAAAGCGGGATATGAGGTAATTATCCCCCCTGGTGTAAACAGGTTATGTTGCGGAATGGCTTTCGACAGCAAGGGATTTGTGGCTGAAGGACGGCGAAAAGCCTTGGAATTGGAAGCAGCTTTACTTGCCGCCAGCGAAAACGGTAAAATACCGGTTTATTGTGATATGAGTCCCTGCCTTTTCAGGATGAAAGAAACCCTGTCATCCGGGCTTCAGTTGTATGAGCAGGTGGAATTTATTCTGAAATTCCTGGTCAGTCGTCTTGCATTTACCCGGGTACCCCGCAAAGTTGCAATCCACAGCACATGCAGCAACACAAAAATGGGACTCGGCCCCGGACTTTTCCGGCTTGCGCAGCTCTGCGCCGAAGAAGTGATTGTTCCCGACGAGATCGGTTGCTGCGGATGGGCCGGCGACAAAGGATTCACGAAGCCTGAACTGAATGCGTCAGCCCTGAGTTTATTGAAAAGCAAATTGCCCTCCGGCTTACAGGAAGGTTACAGTACAAGCAGGACCTGTGAAATAGGACTGACCCTTCACAGCGACATCAGCTACAAATCGATAGTGTACCTGGTAGATGAGGCAACAGCACCATTGTTCGGCTCAGGCTCTGCCTGAGTCGAATTTATTTTATCAGGCTTTGCCTGATATCAATAACCCGTGCAACCTTTTCAGCAAAAAATTGCCTTTTACAGTATACAACCTGTTGTTTTCAATAAACATCTGATATTATGAAAAAGCTATATTTACTGTTCTTGTTGTTGCCATGCGCAATTTCCGGAAGTTCACAAACGATGAACGATCTCTTTCAGGAGAGTGATGTCAAGATCACCTGGCTGGGTATTGATTTCTCCCATGTAAAGCTGATTGGTAACTTTGCCGAGTTCTTTGAGGCAGGTGAAAAGTCTTCCTGGCAGATCCGGGATATCTACTTTCCCAGGTGGAATTATATCATCCTGAGCGAACCTGAAAAATATGATATCAAAGGCATGCTGAGAAAGCAGGATATCTGGTATGACATAGACATGATTGGTGATATCAATGCCCGGACCAGTCTGGATGAAATTGAATCCTACAATGCCATCAGGTTTACCGACGAAGATATCCAGTCGTTTGTTGACCAGTACAATCTGGAAGGCAAGGAAGGAATCGGCGTTTTGTTCATAGCAGAATGCCTCAACAAGAATGCCGAAGAGGCTTATTACCATTTCGTGGCCATCAACATGAAGAACAGGAATGTTTTGTTCCATGAACGGTTACGGGGTGAGCCGAATGGTTTCGGACTCAGGAATTACTGGGCCAATTCAATATATACGGTTGTCAGGAATATCCGCGAATATTATTTTGGCAGCTGGAAGTCAAAAATAAAACCTTCATCACAGGTGTAACGAATGTAGCTAATTGACCGTAAAGATATTTATGTGGATAAAATTTACGGACATGAGCACCAAAGTACTAAAAGCCGGTTTAGTTGCATTTACTTTCCTGTTGATCCTTTGTGTAAATGCCTGTGATAAGGAGGATGACAAACCCGTCATCAAGACGGGTGATTGGTCCGGTGCTGATATTTCCTTCACTGTCGGAGGCAATCCGCAGAGCGTCAGTGACCTGGAATTCGCGTACAGTGGTCATGCCACCGGTAACACCTGCAGCTTTGATTATGAATCCGGAGCCTCGTTCGCCACGGTAGCATCCATTACAGATAATACCTTTGAAGCTTCGCTGAGCACATTTGCAATCAGCGGTTCATTCCTGACTGATTCAACCGCACAGGTTGAAATCACCTGGGAGGCATATGATGCCAGTTGCGATGCAAATTATACCGGGAGCATCACATATTCAGCCCGGCAGGATTCTTCAAAATGATCTCGTTCGGCTTAGGCAGAGCCCTTGTTCGGCTTAGGCTCTGCCTAAGTCGAAAATATCTTTCAAGGCTTCTCCTGTCATTTTACAGTTTTCTCGTCGTTCGGCTTAGGCTCTGCCTAAGTCGAAAATATCTTTCAAGGCTTCTCCTGTCATTTTACAGTTTTCCACATGAAATCCAATTTTATCACATCCAAAACAGATTCCATATCCGCATAATTGCTTGCACTTGAGTATAGGTAATCTTCGGGCCTGGCAACAATACCTGCACGAACAGGATTATTATGAATGTAATCAATTTTTTGTTCTATAAAATTCTGACTATAAATATATTCTGCGTGATTCTCGTGGGTCCAGATCTGGTTGGTTTGTTTGTTTTTATATTTACCATGGTATTCAAACACAAGTTTCATCCAGTCACTTCGACTCTCGATTGGGTCCTTTAATACATCCAGAAATTTTCTGCAGGTATAATTTTTAAAGTCTCGAATAATGCCACTGAGATCTCCACTTTCACTTTGTGCAAGCAAATGCATATGATTGGACATAATTACATAAGCAAATAGCAAAAAACCTTTCTGTTCCTGACAGAATTTCAAACTCTCAATTACTATATCGCGGTAGTTTTTTCGGGTAAATATATCTACCCAGCCTACAATCTGAAAGGTTAGATAGTATAGGCCGTCGCCAATAATTTTGTATCCTGTTGACATGGATAACGGTTTTACGGATAACGAATTTTAAGATTCAGGCAAAAAGCCTGAAGAAATATGTCCGACTTAGGCAAAGCCTAAGTCGAATATTTTAAAAGCTATCGCACTCCCGGTAAGCCTTTATCAACCTGGCTTCTCCCTCTTTGCCCGGAAGGCTTTTACCATGTTCCATACACAGGACGCCCTGGTAACCTTTTGCATGAATGTGCTTAAAGATATTCAGGTAATTGATCTCCCCGCTGGTGGGTTCATTTCGTCCGGGATTATCGCCTATATGAAAGGCTCCGATCTCATTCCAGGCTGCGTCCATATTGGGAATGATATTGCCTTCGGTTATCTGCTGGTGGTACATGTCATTGATGATCTTGCAAGCCGGCCGGTTCACTCCTCTGCAGATCTGGTATGCCTGTGGTATTCCGGTAAGGAAAAGTCCGGGATGATCATGCAGTGTATTCAGGGGTTCAAGCACCATCACCAGGCCAGCCGGTTCGAGGACATCACAGCAATACCTGAGGTTATCCACAACATTGGCAGTCTGAAAGTCGCGATGTAAACGCTCATCATACCGGCCCGGAACCACAAGAGCCCATTTTGCACCGGTTCTTTTGGCCAGTTCGACACCTTCTTTCATTTTATTAACCAGCATCTCGCGCACCTCAGCTTTATTCAGCACGAATGAAGTAACAGAGAAGTCGGCATACAAAACAAACGGACCCAGCTCCATGTTGAGCTTCTGCATTTGCGATGCTATTTTATTCTGCTCTTCAACGGGTCTACCGAGCAAACCGTTATCAAACATGGCCGTGAATCCCATGTCATGACAAAAAGAAATATTGGCCAGGGGATCCTTGCCGGCATGTTCCGGGAACATGTCCATATAGGGCGCATACTTCAGTTTGAACGGAGCTTCAGCTGCAGTCAATTTCCCCGGGGGTACTGCCGCCCAGGCAGCAGAAGAAGCCATTAAGGCTGCTCCTGCTGCGGTCGACTGCTTAATGAAATTTCTTCTGCTTTGTTTCATGACTTTCAGGATTCGGATCCCGGTACATAAGCTTCCCCGGCAACAGGTACTGCTTTGGGTACGTCAACCTTACCTAATGTATATACCGTGGGGCCGAGCTTCATATCGGAATTCATCATTTCTTCCATGGTGACCTCTTTACCGGTGTAAGCGGAAACCCTTCCCATGATTGCGACGAGAGTCGACATGGCGGTGTTTTCAGCTTCATTGATTGGTTTACCGGTACGGATGGCCGTTACAAGGTCGATATGTTCCTGCACGTATGGACTGATTTTGATCTCCGATGTGGGCTGACCCTGGTCATCGAGCGGATACTCGTATTTCCACAAAGTAGTCCCTGCCGGATCGAGGATCGTATTCTGGCAGTTCGAAGAACCCAGGGTACCCTGAACGCGCTCAGATACATTATTTGCGCAACCGTTGATCTGCCGGCACATGCTATGCATATGGATGCCGTTCTCAAATACAAAATCCACACTGAAATTGTCAAACTGATCTCCGGTGACCCTTCTCTGCCTGGATCCGAAACCTGTTGCTTTCACAGGGTACATGCCGGTATACCAATGGATGACATCCAGATTGTGAACATGCTGCTCGACAATATGGTCGCCTGACAGCCAGCACCAGTTCACCCAGTCGCGGATCATATATTCCATTTCGGTCCATTTGGGATTGGGATCGCGATGCCAGAGTTTTCCACCATTCCACCAGCAATTGGCCGATACGATATCGCCGATCATGCCTTCGGCCACATTCTTATAGGTGGCTACGTAATCACGCTGGTGACGGCGTTGTGTGCCGGTAACAACAGAATGTCCCATTCCTGCAGCCTTGCGGGCTGTGGCGATGACCGACCGCGCACCTGCAGGATCCACGCATACCGGTTTTTCCATGAAAACATGCTTGTGTGCCTCTATGGCCGCGGAAAAATGTTCGGGTCTGAAATGCGGTGGGGTAGCCAGAATAACGATATCCACACCTGATTCAATGACCTTCTGAAAGGCATCGAATCCTACAAAACACATTTCATCAGGAACCTCTGCTCCTTTTTCTTTTTTGAGTTCTTCCCTGCATGAGTCGATCCTGTCTTGTAAAACATCGCCCAACGCAGTGATCTTAAGATTGGGTCCGGCGCTCAGGAAATCAATTGCAGCTCCTGTACCTCGTCCGCCGCAGCCGATTACGCCTGCTTTCAATTCCTGTCCGTCGGGAGCCTGATCCAGGAAGGTCATCACCTCTACCGTTTTTTTGGTTGTTTTTTCCTTTGCGCATCCGGTCACCAGCGAGGGAAAGGTCAATGTGGTCAGACCAGCAGCAGCTGAGGTGCCAAGGAAAGTCCGTCTTGAAATTCCATTTTTCATAATTGAAGATTTTATGTTGGTATTATTGTGGGTTGATTAAAAAGGTTCTTTTTATCTGTATTATTTTTTGCCTGTACTGTCATCATATTCGCATACGACCCTGAATCCCACGTAAAAACAATCGGAGTACCACCAGATGCTCTTGGGGATTTGCGGGTCAGTGTGAAGCCATGCTTCGGTGCGGGTATAATCACGGGCAGCGCTTCTCACCTTACCTGCAGCATCTCTGAAGGAACCACCCCGGATCACTCTTTCCGTGCCGGATGAAGGACCTTTGGGATTTATCACGATATCTCCCGGGTATTTTGCATAAGCATCCGGTTGATACCAGTCACTGCAGAACTCAGCAACGTTCCCTGCCATATTTTTCAGCCCAAACGGATTCGCACTGACAAATGACGGTTCCTGTGTTTTGAGCATGCTGTTTTCAGCATAAACGACAAAGGTGTTAATACCGGTTGTGTCATTCTTTGATAATTTGGCCCGTAAGCCGCTTTTTTCGAATTTGTTGGGTTCTCCCCTGAAGAAATAAGGTGAAGTTGTTCCTCCGCGGCAAGCATATTCCCATTCCGCTTCCGTGGGAAGCCTGTAGTTTTTCCCGGTGACCAGGGAGAGCCACCTGCAATAAGTTTCCGCAGCATGATAGCTGATGGAAATAGCTGGTCTCAATCCTTTTCCCCAGCCCTGATCGGGTTGTCCGTAAGGCGGTGTTGCACCCGTTATCGCATCGGTCTTCTGATCACCGGCACGAAGTCCTTCGGTATCGGTTGACCGTCCCTCTCCGGAAGTCTGTGCGTAAAAAGCAAGGTATTCGTCCCAGGAAACCTCCACTTCGGCCATATAAAATGAATCTACTTTCACCTGAATGACGGGACCTTCGTCATCCTTCCGCAAAGGTTCATCAGCAGGGGAACCCATGCTGAATGCACCACCCGGAACTGCCACCATGGTGAAGGCAACGGTGGAACCCGGGACCAGTTCCTTAAAGTCTTCAAAGCGGGTAACCGTTGCAGGCATGCTGTATTTTTCCTTATTTCCTTGTGTTGTTGCGCCGAATCCTGTATTTCCGCCATGCACATAGCCTTCGATGTAATGACCGGCATTCAGGTGACAATTGATGCACTCAACATCCGCAGGTTTGTTCTTGCTGGTATAGTAAAGGTGCGCGTCGGCTCCCTCCTTGGTAAGTTTTGGAGGAAATAAATTTTCATGACAGGCGATGCAGGAGGAATTATAAACATGTTTCCTGGCATGTTCAAGCTTTCCTTTGTCTTCCCAATTAAACGATGCGGAATCCTTGGTCCATTTGCCCCATACATCCCTGGCACCGGTTTTTATTTTTTCTTTCAGATACCCTTGACCATGTGGCGGTAAATGACAGTCAACGCAATTGGTATGCGTTCCTGATTCCGTCTGATAATGGACCGATTGCTTCCAGGAGACCGTGGAATGGGGATGAATTGAATGGCATGAATTGCAGTATTCATTGGTGGAAGTGCGTTTTACAGCAACCGATCCCGATCCGACAATTAAAATCCCGGTTAAAAGTCCAGGTACAAACCAGATCCATTTCTTTTTCATAGAGGAGACGCAGAATGCAAATGATTAACCTTTATCTCTTTATTTTCAAAGTCAATATGACTGTCTAAAGATAATAAAAGTAGTCATTTATAGGTTGTTTGTCCCTAAAATATTCATGTTGGTCGGAATAAGTTGGCTTTTAAGAATTTTCGACATAACTTTAATCCTAATTTATTTGTAGGGACTAAAAAACTTTTATCATGAAAATAAGGATATTTTTATTGTTGGCGTGCTTTTTCTGTATATCTGTAACTCAGGTATCCGGACAGCAAGATAGCAAGAAGTTTACGATTACAGGCAATGTGCTGGATATAGATGGGGCACCCATTGCCAATGCCGTGGTGATGATTGATGGAAATAATACCAGTGCCAGGACTGATGCACTGGGTAATTATAAAATCAAGGTAAGTCCCAAAGCCAAGCGGATAGGAATCTTTACTTTTGGAAGCGGCATTAAGGAGGAGGATATTGCCGGCAGGATACTGATCAATTTCAGTTTTGGTGCGGTGTCATCGCAACAAAAGAATGATAATGCGGTTGCACCTGGCGACGATCTCGTCAATACCGGGTATAATAAAGTCAGAGATAGAAACAAGACGACTGATATCCAAAAAGTGGATGCAGAGGAAACAAAGGAAGCTTATTCTTCGATTTACGATATGCTGCGTAAAATGCCGGGCGTTATGGTGAGCGGAACAACCATTAATATACAGGATTCCAAGAACCTCCAGGGGCCAATCGCACCGCTGATCATTGTTGACGGGGTTCCGGTTAACGATATCGGTTATCTTTCCCCTTCAACTGTGAAATCGGTAGAGGTATTGAAGTCCACTGCAGCCGCCATGTACGGATCAAGGGGATACGGCGGCGTCATCCTTATTACGACAAAAAAGTACGCTGTTGATAAAGAATAATCGCTTGCTCTTTAGTTCCCCGTTTTCACACTTTCGGCAATAATACTGCGATCCACTTTTTTGATCAGGCCCTGCAAAACTGTACCCGGTCCCACTTCATAAAAACCGGTAGCTCCGTCGGCCAGCATATTTTTTACCGTTTGCGTCCACCTGACAGGAGCAGTGAGCTGCGTTTTCAGATTTTCCCGTATCACCGCCGGTTCGGTGGAAGGTTTAGCCGTTACATTCTGGTATACCGGGCAGATGGGTTTAGTGAAATTTGCATTGTCAATCGCTTCTCCAAGTTCAATCTTGGCAGGTTCCATCAACGGCGAATGAAAAGCGCCGCCCACGGATAATTTGAGCGCTCTTTTAGCGCCGGCGGCATTCAGTTTTTCAATGGCCTGATCAATTCCTTCGATCGAACCGGAAATCACGATCTGACCGGGACTGTTGTAATTGGCCGTGACTACCACAGCGCTGATCTCCTGACAAACTTTTTCGACAACTTCATCTTCCAGACCGAGTATGGCCGCCATTGTGGAAGGCTTCAGTTCGCAGGCTTTCTGCATGGCTCCGGCACGTTGTGAAACAAGAACCAGGCCGTTTTCAAAAGAAAGGGCTCCTGCTGCCACCAGTGCGGAAAATTCACCCAATGAATGCCCGGCTGCCATATCGGGTTGGAATTGCTTTCCCAGGACTCTGGCAAGTATAACGGAATGAAGAAAAATTGCCGGTTGTGTTACCCTGGTCTGTCTCAGATCATCATCAGTTCCTGAGAACATCAGGTCAGTGATCCGGAATCCCAGGATCTGGTTTGCAGTCTCAAAAAGTTCCTTGGCCTGGGGAAAGTTTTCATACAGATCTTTGCCCATACCCACATATTGAGTGCCCTGACCGGGGAATACGTATGCTTTCATTTTGAAGTGATTTGAATTAGGGGGACAAAATTAGTTACTTATTGATGAAATGCAAAAAAAGGGACAAGGGACAAGGGACAAGGAACTGGGAGTATGTTAATGTAGTGAATACTCGTATGGCAGCCAGTCAGCAATGCGTTGCTTAACCATTGCGCCTTCCCAGCTTATACCGGAGGGATCGAAATACCCGTTGCTGTCAAAAAAAACCTGCTGCTTTAGAAAAATAAGCTTGCTGATGGGTTCCTTGGTATAATAGCATATATTCAGGTTTTCAGGGTACTGAAGAAACTTAACCCGGGCATCTTTGTTTTTGACAATATCATGGTAAGTCAGATTTTCGCCAGCCGAATTCCGGATGACAAATCCGCTGGATTTGAAATCATCTGCCCATAAAATCCTGAAAAAGTGCATCCTCGATCCGAGATAAACCGTTTTTCTTTTTCTTTCAAAGGTTTGTTTTTGAGATTCTTCCGTTATCAGATCCTCATTAAAAATAATATTCCCCTTAAAGATGAAGGAATTACTTTTTCTATAATACTCGAATTTATCGAGATAATAGGTAATTTTATACCCCAATGCCCTGTTGTCGATAAGGATTGGTTTTGAAGCAAAAGCCTTCAGTGTATCATCATCGGAATCATAATTAAAGGTAATATCGCTTTCATTCAGTATAATGCAATCCCCGGCATTATCCGTAGCTCCCAGAAACTGGTCCCTGAAGGTTCTCAGGTTCGCCTTTCTTTGCATGGTACGGGATTTTGCACTCACAACCACTTCTTTCATTTGATAAACTTTGGGTGTGAGGTAAACCGGGATAGGTTTGTCGATTGGCAGATCGGTGATTGTAACGGAGTAATATCCTATGGCACTTACTGTTAAGGGCATGGAAGCATTTTTTGAGATATCCAGCTCGAAATGGCCGTTCTCATCGGAATAAGTCCCCACAAAAGTGCCGTTGAAATAAAGTGTGGCAAAACCAATTTTTTCGTTGGTCTTTTTATCGAAAACAGTGCCATTAATAACCTGATTATAAGCGACTATATTCAATCCCGAAAACAGCAGCATCATAATATACCTTCTCATAACCGTCAGATATTCCTTTCAGGTGAAGATACATCATTTTGCAATTTAACACCATCCGTAAATAACCTGTTTGATCAGCCGTTTGCTTTCGTCAGTGGATTATTCACCCGACCGATAAATAAAATGGTTCCGGTTGATTTTTCCCGTATGGCAAAAAGAAAAGGACGGTCCACATGAAACTCCGTGACCTGCGGTTCCGGGCCGACCGATGTCAGTTCCATTTCAACCGAAGTGACTGCTGCAGCTTCAGTGCCCTCCTCATTCACTTCAACAAATGATTTGTGAAGCACTTTGGAGATGAACAATCCACCGGCGCCGTATATTTTTGAAAAATCCGCCAGGCCATCTAAAAATGCAATACCCATGCCCATGGCTTCCAGCTCGTTATTCAGCTCATTCTTGTATTCAAACGTGAATCTCGGAAGTTCCAGATCAATGTTCCTTTCTGTCAGTTCAGCCATCCATGTGTCCCAGTTCCCGGGTGTGAGTTCGCTCACAATGTTGTCTGCTGACAGACCGGTTTGGGGTAACAGGACCAGCATGCTGAAATTTCCCTGTCCATAAGGAAGCTCTGCCATGGAGAACACCTCATTGGCCGTATACCGCAGTGTTGTTGTTTGTTTCATTACCGGTACGGTTACCGGATCTCCGCCATGCAGGTAAAAGGGACCATCGGAAGTATTTTCTTTTTTAAATTCGGTTTGCCATATCCCTTTAAAATAAATGGCATTGATCAGGTACATGACCGTTTGTGGGTTAATTTCTTCAACGATCTTTTTTATTTTGTCATGTGTATTATCACTCACCCAATTATTAATTATCCCGGGGGCACCGGCATCTTCGAAATCGAGAGAACTGACCCTTGCATCGTAGTATTGCTGATTGATGGTGACAAACTCCTGCAGCACCGTAAAACCTTCGCGGTACCAGATTGAATTGGCAATTTCAAGCAGCACCTTTGGATCAACGGATACAAGAGCGTCAATAAGGCCTTTATAGCTGGAATTAATCTCTTCAGCAGTGAATCCTTCTTTCCTGAGCGCAGTTTCCATGGCTGTTTTGGTTTCTCCTGCTGCGCCATTGTATGTCATGGCCAATGCCAGCGCGATGCTGGTCGGGGACACGAAAATGTTATCGGATTCAGGATCAGATGAAACCACTTCACGAAATAGGACCAGGCCAAATTCATTATCGGACTGAATAATATCGGCAGTGGTTTTGTTGACGACAATTTCCTGAAAAACCCGGGTTGGTTCGGTTGTGTTTTTCTCGCAGGAAATCAGGGTTGCTGTCATCAGAATTGCAGTAAAGAGGGTTGCTTTCATTGTTTTGGAATTTTTTAGTCGATACTTCTCGGGATATAACAGAAGATGGTTGTTACATCGATAAGGTTGCGTCAGTACCTTCCTCCCGCCAGCATCAACAATGTACAGTCATGCACTATCTCAATATTATAACTTTCAAGCCATTCCCTAAGCTCAGGGCTTTCGGTGCCGGGATTGAAAATGACACGCCTGGGACGAAGTGAAAGGACATAATCAAAGATCTCGCCCTGGTGATAAGGAGCCAGATACATTGTCACGGTATGCACATTTTCGATGGGAGGTTGTCCGGTAATTATCGGTATGTTATCAATATATCCTTCGCGCTTGCCAATGGCTATCACTTCATGATTATGTCTTTTCAGACTTATCACAGCCTTGTAGGAAAACCTTTCGGGATTTGGACTGGCTCCCAATACAACGGTCAGACTCATGCTTCCTTATGAATCAATACCACTGCGTAAGCGGAAATCCCCTTTTCTTCACCCACAAATCCCAGTTTCTCGGTGGTAGTTGCTTTCACGGATACATTGGCCACATCGGTGTCCATGGCATCGGCCAGCATAGTGATCATCCGGGGAACATGGTCTTTTATTTTAGGGCGTTGCAGGCAAAGCGTCGAATCCATGTTACCCACCCGGTAGCCCTGCTCTTTAAGCAGGGAACAGGTGCGGCGCAGCAGGGTGAGACTGCTGATATTCTTAAAATCCATGGATGTGTCGGGAAATTGATACCCGATGTCCCGAAGGCCAGCTGCACCCAGTAGCGCATCGCAAATGGCGTGGATCAGAACATCACCGTCGGAATGGGCTACAGGTCCTTGATCATGGGGAATTTCAACTCCGCCGATTGTCAGTTTCCGGCCCGGGGCAAGCTGATGAACATCGTAACCAAATCCTACCCGTATATTCATGCGATGCTATCAGAGTTTATCGAAATTAAGCCCCAGCGTGAAACGCATCGTATTGGCAAGAGGATTGTTTCTGCCGGAAGTCGAGATCAGGTAGGAAAAATCGATAAAGAATACATTTAATTTCAGTCCGATCCCGGCTGCAAAATACTTTCTGTTTCCTTTATTTTCACTCTCATTGAAGTAGCCGGCACGGATGGCAAACTGTTGCCTGTACCAGTATTCCAAACCGACTGACACCATGATCTCGTGCATTTCTTCGTTGAATCCGTCCGGAGCATCGTAAAATGACTGGATCCAACTTAAAGGCAAGGATGTAGCAGGTTTTCTGCCATACTGAACCACCTGGTTGCCATCATCATCGATGCTGTCGTTAAAATATATAGGAGGTGTGGGTACCAACAATTTGTTCAGATCAAAAGCCAGGGAAAGAGAGTTGTATTCATCAATTTCAAGCGAATACCTGGCGCCGAGCCGTAGATTTGCCGGTATAAACTGCTTGTCCGAGCCTTCTGTATAAGATATTTTCGTTCCGAGGTTGGAAAAATTGGCCCCCCAGGCAAATTCACCCGTAAGTCCGCCCAGGTTAAGAGGGCGCTGGTAATAAAGCCCCAAATCAGCCGCGAACGAATAACCGGCATTGTATTGCTGACCTTCAATGCTTCCTCCGCCGGTAATATCTGAACGGATAAACCGCAGAACAAGGGCCGCTGAAAAATGATCGGATAACAGCCTTGAATAACCGGCATCAACAGCAAATTCGTTGGGATTGTAATTTCCGACCAATACACCGTCCATATCTCTGAAAATAACCTCTCCCAAAGAGAAGTACTTCAAAGAAGCACTTACAACCTGCTTTTCATCAAAGCGGTAATATGCCGATAAATAACCTAGATTGATATCATTGACAACGTTTCTTAGCCAGGGTGTGTAGGCCAAAGAAACGCCGAATTCACCCTTGATAAAGGGATACTTGGCTGCATTCCAATGTTGCGAATTCACATCAGGCATGGTTGCCACCCCGATATCACCCATGGCTCCGGCCCTGGAATCGGGTGCAATGGTTAAAAACGGAACGGTGGTCTGAATGGCATTCAAAGTACCTAATAATTTATTCGTGACGGTTCCTGAATTCTGCGCAGCAATAGGAATGATTAATCCAAAAGCACCTGAAACAAAAACTAATAACCTTCTTAAAATCATCATCTTAAAAATTTAGTGCCACAAAGTTAAAATTAATTTCAAAAAAAAAAGAGTAGAATTATTTCATGCCTTGCCCAATTCAGATAATTTTTAATATAAAAGGTTTTCTACGGACCGGGGAACTGAAAGTTATACAATAAACAATCATATCCCGAAATTATTGTCTGATTACAATAAGTTTCTGGTAACTTTCAGTAAATGAACCATCACTGTCTTTGATCCTCATCCTGTACGGGTAGATTCCTTGTCGCAAAACATTGCCATTTTTGTCCCTCAGGTCCCACTCCAGGGGAGTGGAACTGAAACCGCTTGTAATCAACGTTTCCTCAAGGACAGCGATGTTTCTTCCACCCATATCGAAAATGCTGATGGTCACTTGTAATTCATCGCCGGGCTTGTTGTGCTCAAAAATGAACCAGGTACGATCATGGGCAGGATTCGGATAATTGGAGGCATTGGCAATAATGATATCCTCGCCGGAAATCACCTTGAATTCAATGGTCGCGTCGGAAGAATTATTAAAAACATCCCACACCTTTACTTTTAAGGAATGCCAGCCTTCCGACAATTCAGCCATGGGGTATTTCAGGCTGCCGCTTGTATAATCATCCAGATCAGCTTCAAAATACTCATTCAGTACCACCGGGTCAGTTACATTGCCGTCAATGATCCCCGTAATATCATGTCCTATGCCGTTTCCCACCGTGTTAATGCCGCTTTCATCCAATATTCTTGCATAAATGACCGGATTGGGATTTGTTATTCCCTGGTTGTTGAAATATTCGTCATTCAGAAACAGTGATATTTCAGGCCCTGAATTGTCAGGAAGGGCGGCCGGACTGGTTCCTCCGATGATAAACTCACTGAAACTGCCATTGGCATCATCACTGGCATCCTGTGTATAATATACTACCTTACCCTTGCCAAAGCTATAGGTAATGTCTTTGGGTACCACGAAATCGAAAGAAAACCGTCCGTTGATAATGCTGGCCTTGCCTTTATAAATCAGATTTTCACGTGTTTTGAACTGCATGGTTTCTCCGCCATCATTGGCCAGTGTTGTGACTTCCTGGTTTTTATCATAAACCGAGGGATAGATTATGCCGTTATAGTTGCTCAGCAGGTTATGGCCGGCATCTTCCAAATGACCGGAGATGCGTACACGTGAAAAAGCGGTGAGGGTATCAAGCGGTTCGTTAACAGAAATGCCGTTCAGTGAGTCAGTATGAACCGAAAACTTCGGGATGGCCAAGGTAAGCGCAGGATCACCCAGGAGAATAAAATTCAGTTTATTCCGGTGGATACCTGATGAATCCTTTGTCATTCTTACAATATCTCCCAACCTGAAAAAATTGCCTTCTTCATCGCGCTGAAAAACCACGTTGTAGAATTTTGTATTCAGGTAATGATTCCGGTCGGAATACACGATCCGTGTAGTGGTGAAAAGCGCAATGCTCCCGCCATCTGCGTTGAGCAATGAGGATTCCCCGGCCGATGTGTTTTCCGACAACACGCCCTCATCATCCGTGAGGTCATCAAAGCGGCTGAATTCACAGGTTGCCGTTACAAACAAAGGAAGATTATCTGAATTGGTCAGGCCTATCAGATCTTCTGTCATCAGAATATGCTCAGCGGCCAGGCCAATCTCACCGCCATGACCGGTGTAATTGAAAATCAACAACCCCTTTCGCAGGTTATCGCTGATTATACGGTTCACATCGGGATACCTGGCGCCGGTTGATGAAGATTCCTGCTTGTAGGCATCGAGGAGCACCTTTTTTACAGCAAACATGGGATAATTTTCGTCAACCCAGTCGGCCAGGCTGTTTGCCTGCGTCATATGAAGATTGCCGTCCTCATCATCGCCGGCAAATAAAATGTTATTGCGCCAGTCTTTCCTGTTTTTATCGGTGTTGTAATTCTTGATCTTCCTGTATACCGCCATGGCTTCCTCTGCAGTTTTAACCGGAAGGCGGCCAACACCAAGATCCAGCATGTATGCCTCCATTACTTCTGAGCCGCCTTCGTCGTCATCCATAAACCCGTAGAAATCGTCAGAGACATAAGATGTGCTTGCGTTCAGAGAACTTTCCGACTGGTAGGTCAGAATATAATTGGAATTGCCGGAGGCCTTGGATAAATTGTTATAGGATCCGTCACCAACCAACAACAGGTACCTGAGCCTGTCCTGATCATTGGTTGCCCTGTCATATATCATTTTTGCGAAATCCCGGATAGCACTTACATCGCGTGCACCGGAAGAAAATTCATTGTAAACCTGTTCAGTGGTGGCAACAAAAACACTGAGATGGTCCTTTTGCCGGTGAAATTCGGCAATGCTGTCGGCCGCGGCTTTAAACAAAGGATGAGTCACTATGAGCATCTGATGAGGTCCTGCCGCATGCAGATTCTGGTTTTCAATGAGACCAATGCCTTCTGAAGCGCTGATATCAGGTTTGGGGAAGGCTGCCGAAATATTCAGGGCAACATATTCTTTCAGCACATTTGTGCTGTCTGAAAATTCCAGGATACTCCCGATTAATTGTGAAGGAATTCTTTGTATGTTAAACCTGTCGGTGATATCCCAGATCTGGGTCTCCTGACTGCTGTTGGCAATATGATATTTTGCAATGATACCTGCCCCGGCATTAGTTATATCCCTGAAATATAAAACATTATCTGTTAGGGCAAGCCTCCTGCGTACATTGAATGCCAGATAATCGAGAAATCCTTCATCTGAACTTGCGGTTTTATTGTAAGCGATATTGAGATTGATCTGGTCACCGGAAACGTAAAAATCGAAAACACCCGATTTCTGATTGGCGTACACGCCTGTTGTGTTGTTTAAAATTACCCCGGTCAGATTGATCGAGCCTATAGCAGAGCCGTTGTTTGTAAATACAAATGTTTTAGAACTGGCGGACCGGCTGACTACGTTTGATTTCAGTTTCACCGGTGATGCTGATACCAGTCCGGTGAGGGTAAAAGCAGTATCATAGTCGGAATAATCAATTCTTTCACCAAACCATTGCCGTCCCGATTTCAGAAAATTATATTTATTCAGTTCATGGTAACCATAATCATTAAAGTCATTGACTTCAATAACCGGAGGTCCGCTGGCAGGGGATGCATCGCTGATTGTCAGACCTTCACCAGTGCCGGTTGTAATAAAATAATAGGCTGCAGTACTATAAGAATTCAGCTGATGTTCGAATAAACCGGATTCCTGATTAAATGACCAGGTAACTGGTCCCTTACCACAAAATAACAGGTAGTCACCCTGGTTAAAGATTCCGTCAGAACCTTTATTCATGTAAATCGGGTTTTCCAGCAGGTCATCATAACGAAAATCTGCATTCATGAGCGGAACCATTGCGCCTCCATTGCCATAAATTCTGACTTCAGCCGGATTGGCAAAACCCATTCCGGTAATGTCCTCGTAGTTCAGACGATAAACGCCATCCTGGTAAATCGCAATTTTGAACCATTTCCCTGTTGCCAGTATGGATGTTCCGGATGCTTCTTCAGCCGGATAAAGCTGCTGTGTATTTCCGGCATGGATGTGAATGGGAATTGTGAGAATTGCCAGACAGATGAGACAGCGTATGAACATAAGAGAAATTGTTGAAATGCCGGATAAGAAATTATCGGGTTGATCCGAAATAAACTGAATGATTGAACGTTTCAAAAATACAATTATTATGACGCATTCATTAAAACAAAGAAAGTTTATTATAGTTTTACAATTGTTAAATTTCACAGGGTGGCGCTTAAAAGATCCTTTACTGTATTACTCACAATACTTACAGTCTGTTTATCCTTCGGACAGGATTTTCATTTCTCAGGTTTCATGCAGAACATGGTTTATGTGAACCCTGCCTATGCTGCGCTGCCATCTTCGGGCGAGTTCGGACTCACTTATCGCAACCAGTGGCCAGGTATTCCTGCAACTTTTGTAACTTATGGTGCTGAGTTGGTTGTGCCCCTGCGTTCGCTGAACAGTGGTGTCGGTTTGAGTTTAACAAACGATGTGCAGGGAGGCGGGGTTGTCAATCAAAGCTCAGCCAGTCTTTTATACGGGTATTTATTCGATATCAGTAATTCCTGGCAGCTCAGTGCCGGAATAAGTGCATCTTTTGTATTCAGATCTTTAAATGCAGACGAATTGATTTTCCGGTCTGATATTCTGAATGACCTGGGCTATAGCTACGGACCTGTGACTTTCGACAATTACAGGAAGAACTACCCTGATTTTTCCGTAGGTCTGATCGCCAGAAATGATAATTTGTCATTTGGTATTTCAGCCGGTCATTTGACCCGGCCACAGTATACCTTAAGTGATGCTGACGAATACAGGCTGCCGGTCAAATATACGGCATTCGTAAGTGGAAGATTGCCCATCAGCAATAACAGCCTGGCGATTGAGCCGGCCGCGTTTTATTCCATGCAACAGCAAAATAGTGAACTCATGTGGGGATCACAGTTCATCATCGCCAACACCTTCATGTTAGGCGCCTGGATCCGTCAGAATTTACAGTTTAATTTTGAGGACCTTATCATCTCGGCAGGGATTTCCTATCAAAAATATAATATCAGTTACCATTATGACGTTAATTTGAAAAAAATAAGCTTCCTGTCAACAAAAATGGCAGCACATGAAGTAACCTTTTTATACCGCTTTGAGTATAAGGAGGAGCAGAAGGGCAAAAGAGCCATCGGGCAAAGAGGTAGAAGAGTTAAAAAGAATGACTGTCCTGCCTACAATTAGTTGAAAAAATTGTAAAAAGAGTGCGTAAATAATTTATATTTTTGAAAATAAAAACCAAGTAAGATGAAAGTTAAGGTTTTTGCATTTCTGGCAATCCCCGCCATTGCAGTGTTATTATCCGGCTGTTTTAAGGGAGGCGGAAGTGGGGTATCTTCCACAACGGGTTGGGATTACAATGACCCCGAAGGTGGAGGATTTGAGGTAATCAGCGGTAGCGAACAGGAAACTGGTCCGGGACTTGTCTTGATCGAAGGTGGTACATTTTCGATGGGACGGGTGGAACAGGATGTTACCTATGATTGGAACAATGCACCGCGCAGGGTGACTGTCAGCTCTTTCTATATGGACCAGTCTGAAGTCAGGAATGTGGATTATCGCGAATATCTGCACTGGATCAGCAGGGTTTTCGTTGATTATCCGCTGGTATATACAAAAGCCTTGCCTGACACGCTGGTATGGCGACGCCCCATGGCTTATAATGAGCCCTATGTACAATATTATTTCAGGCATCCATCATATAACGAATATCCCGTAGTCGGTGTCAGCTGGTTACAGGCTAGTGACTACTGTGCCTGGAGAACAGACAGGGTGAATGAGGGCATTCTTATCCGCGAAGGCATCCTGAAGGCGGATCCCAATCAGCTTGGCCCAGAAAACTTCAATACCGAGTCCTATCTGGCCGGACAATATGAAGGTCTGGTGAACCAGAACCTGAGAAGCATTGATCCAAATCAGGAATTCAGAAGAGTTATGCTTGAAGACGGAATGCTTTTGCCCAAGTACAGGCTCCCAACCGAGGCCGAATGGGAATATGCAGCTCTTTCCCTGATTGGCAATACATACGAAGAACGCGTTTATGAGCGCCGTATCTATCCATGGGATGGTCATAATGTCAGGAATGATGAGAAAGCCAATCGCGGTGAAATGCGTGCCAACTTCGTTCGTGGGCGTGGCGATATGATGGGTACTGCAGGTTCCCTGAATGACAATGCCAGCATACCGGGACCGGTTGAGTCCTTCTGGCCCAATGATTATGGTTTATATTGCATGGCAGGTAATGTAAACGAGTGGGTTCTTGATGTCTACAGGCCAATGACCTCGTATGATGTTGATGAATTCAATCCATTCCGCGGCAACGTTTTCCAGACCCTGGAAACGGATGAAGAAGGCAATGTTGCTGAAAAGGACAGCCTTGGCCGGCTGCGCTACAGGGATGTAACCGAGGAAGAAGCCATCAATCGCTGGAACTATAAGAAATCCTATTATAAGAATTACAAAGACGGTGATTATGAATCCAGTGTTGTAGAGGGTCAGGAATGGACTGCCGATATAAAAGGCCAGGCAGCCAATTCAGACCGCATGTATTCGCAGACACCAAGCTATGAAACCTCCCTGATAAGTGATCAGTCAAGGGTTTATAAAGGGGGTTCCTGGCGCGACAGGGCTTACTGGTTAAGTCCGGGTGCCCGCAGGTACCTCACCGAAGATCAGTCGCGCGACGACCTGGGTTTCCGCTGTGCCATGATTCGTGTAGGAAGTCCTGAAGGTGTAGGTAAGAAAAAGAAATAACAGAAAATATAAATATTAAACTTGTAGAGACGCATTGCAATGCGTCTCTACTTTTTTTTTGTATATATTGCATGCATGGATATTAAGGAATTATATAATATTTTCCTGACCGGCAGGACGGTTTCCATTGACTCCCGGAAAATCATTCAGGGATGCCTGTTTTTCGCTCTGAAAGGTGAAAACTTCAACGGTAACTCTTTTGCACCAGAGGCAATCGAAAAAGGTGCACATGTTGCCATTGTTGACGAGGAACCGGAGCAACAGCACCCGAAAATTATCAGGGTGGATAACGTGTTGCGAGTTTTACAGCAGCTTGCACGTTATCACCGACTTCACCGGGGGATTCCCATCCTCGCCATAACGGGATCAAATGGTAAAACCACTACCAAGGAATTGTGCAAAGCAGTGTTGTCAGAAAAATACAAAGTACATGCCACCGAAGGGAATCTGAATAATCACATAGGTGTTCCGCTTACCCTTTTATCCATGGATGATACCGTTGAATTTGGAATTGTTGAAATGGGAGCCAATCACCCGGGTGAAATCGCCCTTCTGTGTGAAATTGCTCAACCCGATTACGGGCTTATTACCAATGTGGGTAAGGCGCATCTCGAAGGATTCGGAAGTATTCAGGGTGTTGCGCTGGCCAAGGGAGAGCTGTTTAATCACCTCATCCATAGGGGGAAGACCCTTTTCGTAAATGAAGGGAATAAATATGTCCGGCAGCTTGTTCCGGGGAACTACCCAAAAGCCTTGTGGTATAATGGAGATCAGGGACCACAGATTCAAAACATGACTGGTGATCCTTATCTGAATCTCCGGATCATTGACCATAATGCAGCTGTTGAAATAAAAACCGGATTATTGGGTGGCTACAATGCAGAGAATGTGTTGGCGGCCTATTGTGTGGGAAATCATTTGGGCATTCCGGTGGAATCCATAAAAGACTCAATTCATACGTATCAACCCCGAAATAACCGTTCACAGCTTTTAAATACAGGGAAAAACAGGGTCTTCATGGATGCCTACAATGCCAATCCTTCAAGCATGCATGCGGCGATCAGCGAATTTCTCCGGTTCGATGATGAGCGAAAATTACTAATCCTGGGTGAAATGCGTGAACTGGGTGATTCCGCGTCCCGGGAACACGAAAGTATAGTAAACTTTCTTAAGGAGCAGGGAATCAAGGATGTAATATTTGTCGGTGAGGGTTTTGAAAAACCCTCCATGGAATCAGGCTATACCTATGTTGAATCAATAGACCAGCTCAGCAAATGGCTTTCAGCAAAATCCCTGACCGGTTATTTTGTTTTCATCAAGGGATCCCGCAGCAACAAGCTTGAAAAAGTGATCCCGTTATTGTAGCAATTTATCTTTCAGCATAAATGGATAGCGGTAATTCACGGGCGGTACAAAGGTTTCCTTGACAGCACGGGGAGATATCCAACGGATGATGTTCAACACCGAACCTGCCTTATCATTGGTGCCTGATCCCCGGCTTCCGCCAAAGGGCTGCTGTCCGACCACTGCACCGGTGGGCTTGTCATTGATATAGAAGTTGCCGGCTGCATGGATCAGCTTTCTGGAGGCCAGTTCAATAATCTCTCGCTCACGGGCAAAAATTGAACCTGTCAGGGCATACATGGAAGTCCTGTCACATAATTCAAGCGTTTCGATGAACCGTTTGGCCGGATAAACATACAAGGTGAGAATGGGACCAAAGAATTCCTCCTGCATGGCGAAATACATGGGATCCTCAGTCAAAACCACAGTGGGTTCAATAAAGTATCCGGTGCCTTTGTATGTTTTTCCTCCCGAAATGATTTTGGCCTTTTTTTCGCGTTTGATGCGCTCAATTACGCGTTTAAGCTTTGTAAATGAGCCTTCATCAATGACAGCATTAATGAAATTGGTAAAATCCTCCGGCCCGCCCATGGTGAAAGATGCCAGGTCATCCAGTAGCATTTCCTTTACCTTCGGCCACATGATATCCGGAATATATGCCCTTGAAACTGCAGAGCATTTTTGACCCTGGTACTCAAATGCACCGCGGGACATGGCGGTGACCACCTGCTCAGGATCAGCGGATTCATGAACCATGACAAAATCTTTGCCGCCTGTCTCGCCCACCACACGGGGATAGGTGTGATAATTGTAAATATTATCACCGATGGTTTTCCAAATGGTCTGGAATACCTCAGTTGAACCGGTATAATGTATGCCTGCAAAGTAAGGATGGGATAAAACCACCTTACTGACTACGGGACCGGGCGCAAATACCATATTGATCACTCCGTCGGGAAGGCCGGCTTCCCTGAGAACATCCATAATGACCTTAGCGGAATAGACCTGTGCCTTGGAGGGTTTCCATACCACGACGTTCCCCATGATAGCAGGCGCTGTTGGCAGGTTTCCGGCAATCGAGGTAAAATTAAACGGAGTGAGTGCGAAGACAAATCCTTCTAGGGGTCTCCATTCCAACCGGTTCCACACACCCGGAGGGGAAAACGGCTGAAATTTATACAAATCAGTCATGTACTTCACATTGAACCGCAGAAAATCAGTCAATTCGCATGCAGCATCTATCTCTGCCTGGTATATGTTCTTGCTTTGACCCAACATGGTGGCGGCATTGATCTTTATCCGGTAGGGCCCTGATAAAAGATCTGCCGCTTTGAGGAAAACGGAGGCACGCGCTTCCCAGGGCAGGGAGGCCCAATCTTCACGGGCTTTAAGAGCGGCGTCCACAGCCATTTTAACTTCCTTCTCACCTCCCTGGTGGTAGTGACCCAGGAGGTGCTGATGGTCATGGGGCGGATGAATCTTAACCAGGTCACCAGTCCTGATTTCTTTTCCACCAATAAAAATGGGAATATCGGTAAGGTTTTCACGGTAATCCCTGATCTGTTTTTTCAGTTCCTCCCGCTCCCGGGTGCCGGGAGCATAACTCAATATGGGTTCGTTCTGTGGATCGGGTACGTTAAAGAATCCGGTGGCTAACATGGCTTTTCCTTTTTTAGCAAAGTTATCAAAGCACCTTCCCTAAAAAAATGATTTTTATTATTCATTGAATCAGGATTCTGTTAATAAAAGTTTAACACCTTTGGATTTCTTATGGCAGCTTATCCTTAAATTTGTAATAATCATCAAAGAAATTGGAACCGGGAACGCATATCGGGTTGGTCAGGAAACTCACTGAATACTGGGGAGAGATTCGGAATTCAAGAGTTGGCAGGGCATTGAGAAACAAATATGTGCTTACGGCCTCGATTTTCCTGGTTTGGTTGCTTATTTTCGATCAGAACAACCTGACGGACCGAAGGAAGAGTTCACGTGAATACAACCAGTTACTGCAGGAAAAAGAATACTATCTGAATAAGATCCGGGAGGACAGAAGACGTATCAATGAGTTGAAAACCGACAATGATAATCTGGAAAAGTTTGCGCGGGAACAATACCTGATGAAGAAGGATAATGAGGATATTTTTATTGTAGTGGACGACTGAGGATAATGGTAAACGGTGAACAGTAAAAAGTAAACTGTAAACAGTAATCGGTAATCAGTAATCAGTAATCAATAATCGGTATTCGGTCATCTCGTTCAATCCCTCTCAATATCTCCAAAAGCTCCAATGCACTTATTCTTTCGGAAATGCCTTTTATGCCGGTAATCTCCAAAAAAGCTATTGCTGCGTCCCTTACCAGAACCTGTTTATAATAATCCTGGCTGGCATAATTCAGGTACTTGACAATCCTGAGAGCATCGAACCACCTGTAAAACCGTTTTATGAAAGCTGAAACCGAACCGCTGTTGGTGTTGATTTCATCAATAGCCTCCAGCGCATGCAAATCATACAGGTAATTTTTGAGCGGTTCTGGCAAGGCATTGATCCTGGTTATAACATTATCAAGATGTTTTTTATGGAATTCTGCAATTTGCCTGAACAGCAACCTGAGCGATGTAAAACATTCCGGTGAATAGGTCAAAAATTCCTCATTTTCCGAGGCGAGGTACTTGGTTATGGCCGCACCGGTTCCAAAGGGCGCACGATTGGAGGCTCTGGGCGACGGTATGACGCGTGTACCCGTGATATCCACAAAGTGGCCGAGGGGGATAATTTTATGCAGAAAATAGAAATCTTCACCAGCTTTCCTTTTGTTCATACCACCCTGTGCAGCATAAACATCTGCCCTGACACCAAAACATGAACCAACCGTATGGTGCGCATAGGGAAAACCTGTGTATCTCAGAAACTGATTCACACAACGCATATGCAGTTCATAATCAACAATACCCCGGTATGTTTTTTCCTGAAAATCATTTCCCGTGACCGGGTGTTCAAAATAGACATCGAAACCGGTAACGGTCTTATTTTTTGCAAGAATATCCTCGATCGCAGTAAAATAGTTATCATCACATTGGCTATCTGCATCGAACGACAGTATGACTCCGCCGGGATTGCCGATCTGGTTGAAACGGTAAAGCGCTTCATCCATGCCGGTTTTTCTTGCAAGGCCTACGCCGGCATCCCGGACCGGCATTTTCATTTTATCGATCGGTAAGAATCGCATGGCCGGATCCTCATGTTCTTTGATCCAGGAGGTGACTAAAAGCCATGTCTGCAGGTTGGCATCGACAACTGATTGGGGAGCATCTTCAGGTGAATTGACCACTATGATCACTTCAACATGTCCGACGGGTCTGGTGCAGTTCCACAGGGCCTGCAGGGAATCAGTGGCATCTGGCTCGCAATATGCCGGGATTACAACGGCAAACCTGAGTTTTTCAGATGGAAGATCGGTAAAATAGGGACTGAATCCGTTTTGCTTTCTGAAGTAATTGTCAGCAAAGCCCATCAGGAATTGATATTATTCCTTTTTTTTGTCCAGCTGGTATTTTTCATTCAGCCCGGTGACGATGTTTTCAGTGATATCCAGGCTATCGTTGGCATACAGTATATTACCGCCGAAGGAAGTGCCCAGCACATATTTATAATTGAATTGCGCGCTGTTTTCTTTCAGGTATTCCATGATGGAATTGATCACCTGGCGATTCATAACGGCTTGTTTTTCACTTATCTCGGTAGTAAGATCCTGCTGAAGCTTGAGCAGATCCTGTTGTTTGGTATACAATTGCTGCTCAATGGTCTGCGCATCGGACCGGGTGATCAGACCGCGCTGAGCCTTATACTGATAATCATTGACATCCTTCTGGTAAGCTTCCTGTTTGGCCTGGAATGAGGCCTCAGAGGAGGTGTACTTGCTTTCAAGTTCAGCGGACAGGTCGGTTGCCATATCAAACTTACTGATGACGGAATCGATCTGAACATAAAAGATGGCACTGCCGTCGGCGACACCGGCTGCAAATCCGGCTTCTGATTTGTTCTTTTTACTTGCGCCAATACCTGTAAAATGCAAAACGTACAGCACT
This sequence comes from Bacteroidales bacterium, assembly GCA_041737175.1. GTDB lineage: Bacteria > Bacteroidota > Bacteroidia > Bacteroidales > UBA10428 > UBA5072. The sequence continues at coordinate 59,364 of JBGSSF010000023.1, read as the reverse complement.
GCCACCGCCACTGCAAGCAGTATATTCAACAGAAGAGGAATTCTTTTCATTGTTAGGCCCTTTATATTTAATAATTAGGGTAGCAAATATAAATTTTTAAACTAACAACAAAAAAAAAGCGGGAACAATTATGATTAAAACTCGGGGCAGGGTACCTCACCTTTTTTGGACCGGCGGGGGAAGGCAAATTTATAACTCATCGATATTTCATGTGAGCCAATGGCCTGGCCGATCAGGTTGGATATGGTAACATCATAGCTGTAACCGACATTGAAGCTCTTGGTTTTATATCCCACGAGAACGATAAAGGCATCTCCCCGCTGCGAATTGAAGGGAGGAATTCCGCGATACCATAAACCAAGCACCATGGGATTCTTATGCCAGTATACACCCACGTCAAGCTGATTAAAAGGCCCCTGGTGCTTAAAAAGATAAGCAAGCGTCATGGTTTCTTCCATTGGTTTTAATAACCGGCCTTTCCTGACAAGTTCAACACCTCCGAAGAAGGCAACCTTCACGGGGACTTTTGTCTCAGCTGCATAAAGAGATACATTGGGCGTGAGTATGTGATCCACTGTGACACCCCCCCATACTCTCTTTGAATATACCAGTGCAGAAAGTGCCAGGTCAACGTCTCTCGTTTTTGAAAGCGGTTCGGGCTGTGTGGAGCCTCCCCCTGAATACATTACCTCGTCAATGAACTCGAGCTTATCCCAGGCCAGTCCATGTTCCCTGTAAGAGAAATGCAACCCTGGCCGGGCATAAATGTTTTCAATCAGTTTAAAATTATAGGAATACTGAGCACCCACACTCAGCGTTCCCAGCTGACCGGTTCCTGCGGCATCCTTATAAGCAAGAAATCCCACACCGCTGTTAAAATTGGAAAAATAGTGATCGTATGAGAAACTATAGGTCATAAAGGTGGAAGGCAAACTGATCCACTGATCACGGAAATTTGCGCAGATTCTGCTTCCTTCTGCTGCACCGGCAAACGAGGGGGCCAGGTATAACGGATTGGAATAAAATTGCGAAAACTGCGGATCCTGGGCATTTGATCCGACTACTCCGATAAAGGTAAGAAGAAATATGGCTAAAAGCCTGCGCATGGTTGAATACTCAATTAACGGTAGTCCAGGGTTTATACCTTCTACGTTTTAATGCCAGCTTGGGTTGTTAAAAGGGGGGTAAATTTGATAACAGGTGAATTATCCATGGGGAATATCAGGCAGAGACGTAAAATTTTACGTCTCTGCGTTCAGGGCTGTCTGACAAGCACAGTAACATCACCTGCCTTCACATATGGTCTTCCGTTGGTAAAGGTAGCGGTCACACGCCATACATATACATCCTGCTTGGCAGGTTTATCCTGGATATAACCGTTCCAGCCTTTCAGGATATCTTCACTTTCATAAATCAGTTCGCCCCACCGGTTGTATATCTCAAGCCGGTATTTATCGATGCCTTCGGCAACGGGTCTGAAGATCCTCGGATCGGGTTCGCCCGGATTGTATGTTTCGTCAGCCGGATCGTCCGGTAAAATGGTGATTACATTGGGGAATTCAAGTTTACCCCGGCCATCAATAATAACAGGCGTTTCATGGGTCATTGTATCTAAACAGCCTTCTCCGCTTTCGGTGATCAGTGTTATATAATAGCTGCCCACAGCCATGTATTCATGCATGGGCTGGAACTCATTGGAGGTCTCTCCGTCACCGAATTCCCAGGTATAGTTGGCACCCTGCTGGGTAGTATTGAAGAATTTAATGGGTGTTCCATCCTCGGTCTGACTTCTCAGCCAGGCATAATCAGGCGTAAAGGAGAAGTTTGCCAAGGGTTTCGGGTAGACGGTTACCTTCTTATAATCCCAATTGGATCCGCCATCGCCACGAACAGTAAGTCTTACAATATACACGCCGGCAGTATCGTAAACCAGGGGGGCGGGAATATTATTTGTTGAAGTTTGCCCTTCATATCCAAAATCCCATTGATAACTGTCGGTATAGTTATATTTTGTAGCGGACGGGAAGTTCACCGAGAGAGGCATGCAGCCTGCAAAGTCTGGGCCAAGATCCACCTTTGGAAGTGGCGGATTGATGATAACGAAATGCATGACGGTATCGGAACAATGTGGATTGGCAACATTGGTGGCAATCAGGATTACCGGGATCCTGTTCTCATTGGATATATCTCCCCATATGGTGTAATCTTTTTTTATGGTTGCCCCTGATGAAGTGGATGAAGTTCCGTCGCCAAAGTCCCAATGATAATTCCAACTACTCTGATTACCCGTCAGATTATTCAGATCGACAGATGTAATATCGATGGCAGTATTGAAATCCTGCACCTGGGGATTGGGTAAAAATTCCGCAATGGGTTGGGGATATATAGTCACTTGCTTGACTGTGTCATCAGAACAACCGTTAAGTGAAATGGCCTGGAATTGGACATTAAAAACTTTGTTCATTCCGGATTCATTTACAAAACGATAGAATGGATCTTCATAATTGCTGATGACCTTACCATCAATGAACCAATAGTATTCATTCTCATTGGTAGCCGTACCATCGAAGTTTACTTCCAAAGGATTGCAGCCGTTCCAGGCAGAGGCGTCAAAATCCACCTCAACTCCGGGAAACACCCTGACAGGTTTGCTGACCGAATCGGAACATCCAAAATCATTGACCACTTCCAGTAAAACATTTTTTTCGACAATGGTGGATCCTGTATTGTAAAAAGTCTGTGTTGGATTTAATGCGCTGCTGTTATATCCATTATCAAAATCCCAAAAATAATCAAGGCTTGTTCCGAGTGAATTGTTGGTGAAAGGAACCGTGAAAGGCGGACAATCTACAGCCAAAGGAAAATTAAAATCAGCCAGGGGTTTGGGATGAACGGTAACCGATTGCGAAACCGAACTGTCACATCCAAATTCAGTTGTTGCTGTAAGGCTGATCACAAAGGATTCATCCGCGGTGCGACTGAAATTTTTGAATGCATGTGTGGGATCTTCGCTGATAGAGCTGGAACCATCTCCGAAATCCCAGTAATAGGTCAGAGGAATACCCGGTTCGGAATGGTTGGTGAAGGAAGTGGCTGCAGGATAGCAAACCTGACTTGTATCTATGGAAAAGGCTGCTCTCACCTCAGGGTGAACTGCAATGCTTTCTGTCCAGGAGGTATCACAACCCTGAACATTGGTCACCGTCAGTCTGATCATTCGGTTCAGGTCAGTACTGCCCGTGTTGGCGTATGTATAATCAAAGATGGCGTCAGTCTTGTCCTCGTCTGTTGTCCCGTCATCCTCATAATCCCAGTAATAATGATTAATGGCCCCTGCAGAGCTGTTCCGGTCAACAGTGAATAGTTCATCGGAACAAATTGCCGGCCTGTCGAGCGTAAATTTCGCATATATATAAGGGTACACTTCAATAGTAATTGTAGTGTCGTCGAAACAGCCATATTGCGTAGTGGCTTCCAGATTAATATTGTGCAAACGGCTCAGGTTGGTAAGATTTTTATACACGTGCTCAGACGGGGAGGCCAGGTTAGAAAATTTTCCGTCGCCAAAGTCCCAGAAAAATGATGTCCCGCCGATGATGTTGGTGTTATTTACAAATCCAACAGGCAGTGGCTGGCAGCCAAAAGTCAAATCGGGATGGAAATTGGCATGCACCTCTGGGAAAACACTGATGGTATCGCTTTTTATGGCCTTGCAACCATGAACATTCTGAGTTTTCAGAACGATGGGATATCTGAGGGGCAGCAAGGTCTGATTCCGGTAAAGAGGAATATCCGGATCGGAGAAATCATGAAGGATAACGGAATCAATGTCGGTATATTTCCAGATAAAATCGGTAATGCCTCCGGATGAATAATTGTTTACTATTATTTTAAAAGGTGAACAACTGTCCAGCCGTTCAATTGCAAAATCCGCCGTAACCTTCGAATATACCTGCACGGTGCGGGTTATGCTGCTGTCGCAGCCTGCCAGGTTCATCACAGTCAGGTTAACATAATACGTAGTGTCCTTATCCGTAGAGTTTTTATAAACTCTTGGCGGGGGATTCTGACTTGTGGAATAGGTCTTGTCCCCGAAATCCCAGATATAATCAAGATTTAATCCCCTTGAATTATTCAGGAAGGATACATCCAGCGGGTTACAACCCTGGTTCGGACTGTCAAAACTGAAATCTGCAACTACCTGGGGGAAAAGGAACACCGATCGCTGGACGGAATCAGCGCATCCGTATGTATTCGTTGCCAGAAGCTGAATATAGAACGTGGTATCGTTGTCGGAGTTGTTTTCATAAACATGGTAAAGCGTTTCCGGAATCGTTGAGGTATAAGTATTACCATCGCCGTAATCCCAATCGAACTGAGCCCCTCCTTTTGATATGTTGACCAGTTGAACATTGAGCGGAGAACAATTGTTGCTGTAATCCACAGCAAAATTTGCCCTGATAAAAGGGTATACTGTTACGGTATCCGTGAGTGTATCACTGCAGAAATAATCAGAAGTGGTGACCAGTTTCACAAGATAGTCCCTGGCTGTTGCAGTGCGGTTAAAATACTTGTGGATGAATCCATTCCCGGTGGAATCGACCAGGTAGGATCCGTCTCCCAGGTCCCATTCATGCATCAGGTTATACCCGATTGAATTGTTGGTGAAGCTGATGTTGGTGGAGTCGCAGATTTCATGATCAGAAACGGTAAAATTCGTCTGAACTTCAGGATAAATGATCAGTTTTTTCGACATGGCCGTATCCGTGCAGCCGAATTCATTCACCCCGTACATGTCCACGAAAAGTGTATCCGGATTGGGTTGCGTAACGTCATTGTGGTTGAAGGCAAAACTGCTGTAATTTGTCCGTGCAAAAACACTATCGAGGATGACCCGGTGCTGATCATAAATTGCCCAACGGAAAGTGTCAACGCCTACGGAACCCAAAGGATTGATGAGGGTGGCAAAGGGAGAACAATTGGTCAGGTTATCCACTCCAAAATTGGCATTAATATAAGGATGCACGGTTACAGGGTACACTGCCGTGTCGATACATCCATATTTTGAAAATGCAATCAGCTTTACATTGTAAGTTGTATCGTTGCCATGGTTATTATAAAAGGTATAATCCGTTGTTGGCCGATAGGTTTGCTGGTAGGCAGAAAAATCCCAGTAACTGTTGAGAGTATCAATAACACCTACCGAAGTATCGTTGAAATGTATGGGAAGCGGGGAACAACCGACATTATTGTCGGCTGTGAAACCAGCATCGATATTGGGCTTTACCCTGATGATTTTTTCTCGCGTGTTGGGACACATCCCGAATTCGCCTTTAACGGTCAGGCGTACGGTATATTCCTGGATCGAATCGGTGAAGTTCATCGGGTATGCCCGGGTAAAAGGATTAGTCAATGAACTCTGATGGACGACGGTATTGTAACGCGTATCAAAGTTCCAGTAGTTTTGAACGGCCTTGGTCGTATCGGACAGGTTAGTGAATATAGCATTAAACGGGGAACATCCTTCCGCTGTTGCCACATCAAAAAGAGCCACTGGTCCGGCCACAACATAAACGCCGACATGCAGAATGGTATCCCCGAAGCACTCACGCAGAACATGAACGCCAAACCGGTAATAACCGCCAACTTCAGGAGAAAAATAGGGATCAGCAATTGTGGTTGAACTCAATCTTATCGTATCAGCGGGATTTGTTTCGCCGAACCATTTGTAGGCTTTGCCACCACTGGCTACAAGGTGAATGGGATCGAATGAACAATAGGTCTTCAGTTTGGTGGCATTGGCTCCCCCGATTCCGGCATTGACATAATCCGACTTGTAATCTGAAAAATAGCCGTATTTACATCCGGTAGATGTACCGCCATTAATAACACCAAGATGAAAACGGGCTATTGAATTGCTAACCCTGGCTTCATTGCCGGGCAAGATCTTGCTGGCGATGAAGGCGTTGACGGCTGCAGTCTTTTTCAATACCGCCCAGGTTGAATCAAGGATATAGTCAAAATAAGCTTCCGGTATTACTGTGGTCACACCTGCGCTGGTAATGGTGAAATTTTTTATGCTTTTATTTTTAGCGGGACTTCCGGTAGTGGTATCATTCCGAACCATCATATTTACAAAAAACGCATCATTGGTGTTGGGAGTCCGGGTAAAAGTTACGTGATACGATCCGGTGCAGCCATCAATGGTAGGCAGAACGGCTCCTCCCAGTTCACCGCCAAAACCGGTTATATGGTTTATGTATACAGGTTGGGAAGCATAAACATGTACGGTTGGATTATTGATTTGGTAATTAAAAATATCCCCTGCGTTAGCCAGGGTGGTAACAAGTGCACCATCGATAAAGATCTGTGTGCCCGGTTTGGTGGCAGTGATGAAAATTCTTTCTCCACCGTCCGCGGGACAATTGGGCGCGTTGGTGACTGTGACCTGTCCCTTCATAACAATATACTCATGACCGATCAAACCGGTAGGTATGATCTGATCACCAAAGGTATCATAGCTTAAATTGGAGTTGCAGTTCGCATTGTTGGTGTGTTTCTTGCGCATGGAATCATCGTACACTGTTATTACAATGTTTTTATCGGATCTTACCCTTACACCGTTGATGTGCCGGTTTACTGCGGTCGATGCTGCCCTGAAAGCAAAGGTCTCTCCGGCATTCAGCGTCAAAACAATTGAATCACCAGGATTTGTATTGAAATACAACCAGTCATCGTTGGGGTATACCACGATGCGGGTAGTGTTTTCAGTTGCAGCCAATACGAAACCGCTCCAGGCTGTTCCTGCATAGTTGCCGTTGGGGAAGTAATTCTGGGTGGATACATAAAAGCTCTTGCCCAGGGCATTTTTTCCTTTGAGGGGGAAAATATCCCGGTTGTAATAATTATCCAGTTCATAATAAACGGTAATATCACCGGGAGCAGAAGTAATTTTAAATGCTTTCTTTTGAATGCTGGCCGGGGGTTGCGGCAATGATTGCGGATAGTTTTCGATCTGGTCAATTCCCATAATGGCATCCAGTTGGATGGTACGGTGTTCCAGTTCATCAAGATCGAAGGTTATGGGAGTAAACGACGGATTTGCCGGCTGGCTTATCGTTACAGTGGTTGGCAGAACTGCAGTAACATGAAGGTAAATGGGAGCTCCATTCTTAGGGGCATTACCATGATCGCTTGAAATATCCGGCGCTGCAAACCAGAACAAATTATCAGTCTGGGCACCGGCCAGGGTTGATAAAAGCAACAAGAACAGGGCAAGGATTCTCGGATTCATGGTTACCAGAATTCATAACTTTATAGTCGAATTATACGTAAATAATCAAGGATAAGTTATCCACACTAAACACTAAAGGCATGACAATCCTTCGGCATATCTTACCTGGCCTGCTCCTTTTTATTACCAGTCTGGCACAGGCGCAAACCGACACGCTGCGGTACTTTGAATCTTATTTTGAAAACCTTTCTGATTGTCAGCAATGGACAAGTCAGCCATCTGACGATATCAAGAAGTGGGATTTCCAGACGGGAGGATACGATCATTTCAATCCGGATACCGCCTATGCAGGAACTTACAACGCTTTTCATTTCTGGAGCGACTTTAACCCGGATACACGCACACTCGTATCAGAGCCTATTGATCTGAGCGACTCCAAGAAACCCCAGTTGTCGTTCGGACATGCCATGTATCAATCCATATTCGGAACCGATAAACTGGTGGTTCTTTTCAGGGCCGGCAGTGCCGCTCCATGGGAAACGGTGGCCACATACACGGCACCGGTTAACCAATGGACGTTAAGGACATTTAATATCAAGGATTTTGGCACCAAATATCTTTGTGAAGGCTTCCAACTTGCTTTCCAGAGCATTGCGCAGGGGGGGCATGGTGTATGTATTGATAATGTGATCATTGAAGAGAAAGATGTAATCATCCGGTATGTGAAGTCAATGAAGGTTAGCGGCATTGAGCAAAATCCACTGCCCTCGGGTGCTTTAGATATACCGATCCTGCGTATTGATATTACTGTTGTCGGGAATACCGATCCCCTGGTGCTTGATTCAATAACCATAAGTTCGCTGAGCGCGGGCGATGATCTTTTTGCTGCCAGTGGATTCGAAGTGATTGCTACACATGACAGCAGTTTCCGCCCGACTATGGGTATTACTTCTTTAAAAATTGGCACACCTGTGAGCATAAATAGTAGCGCCATTACTTTTGACAATCTGAATTACACTCTCAACACCGGTTATAATGCCATCTGGCTGGTGACTGATATAGCAGGCAATGCACCCCACAACAGCCAGGTTGATTTTAAAGTAAATCCCAATGCAATAAAAATAAACAGTAATAAATTTCCGGCGGTGGAAGCATCTCCTGCAGGACATAATACCATTGAACAGGCAGTTTTCTACGACAGTTTCGAAAGCACGACCACCTGGACTTTGCAAAGTGATTTTGAAATAGCAGCACCGAAGGGCTTCATTGCCCATATTACAGAAGACCCTGATTTTGCTTACTGCGGAACAAAGGTTTTGGGAACCGACCTGATTACGGATGGCAAGTACCGTTTGAATATCATTTCAGGCACAGCTTATTACGCAACTACGCCTGTCATAAACCTGCAGTATTATACAGATGTCAAACTAAGCTTCAAAAAATGGATAGCTTTTGAAGGCAATGACCAGGGTGTAATTGAAGTAAGCAATGACAACGGTTCCACTTGGACCCGGATCTGGGACAGCAAGATTGATGCCCTTACGCCTGACAATGACTGGGTAAGCTTTTTAATGGATGAGGAATTCAATGAAATCGCAGCTCATAAAGCCTCCGTAAAAGTAAGATTCGGCGTCATATATTCCGACAATAACTTTGCCTATGCCGGATTTAATATCGATAATTTCGCCGTTACCGGGAATTACCTTACCAATGATGTGGGGATCCTCAGTATGATCAAACCGATCAGTGACTGTCATAATCCCGGTATGGATTCTGTGATGATTGTCGTGCACAATTATGCCGACAGGGCAACCGCTCCCACAATTCCGGTTTTTTTTTCCATTGATGGCAGTGAAGCCAAACGGGTGACCGAAAACATCCCCGGACCTATTCCTTCTGACGGCACGGTCATTTATCGGTTTACACATACCGCTGATTTCCCGTCACCGGGCAATTACAACAATTTTACCCTGAAATTGCAGGCTGCAGGTGATGAAGATCCGGATAATGATACGAAAGTGCAGGGCATAAATATCCAGAGGAGTATCAGTCCTCCCGATGTTGAGAATTTTGAGACTGCCGGAGGGTATTGGAACAGATATGGAACCGATCCTCGCTGGCTGTGCAAAACACCAGAAGGGAGTATTCCGCCTATATCGGGGAGTCCGAATGCCTGGATTTCCTCTCCATATGGCAATTATCTTACCAGCGACACTGCTTACCTGGAAAGCTCATGTTATGATCTGGCCCAGTCGGGACGCTCCATTTTTGAGATGAAACTGTGGCTGGATTCAGAACCCGGGAAAGACGGGGCACTCATTGAATATAGCAAGGATGATGGAGCCACATGGGCCGTGTTGTCGGCCAATGAATATGGCTGGAACTGGAATTGGTATAACGGTAATGTAACAGCCCTGGGTACTTCGGGTTGGTCAGGCATAAACTCCGAAAGCTGGAAGACAGTAAAACAATTGCTCCCTGCTGCTTTGGCTGTTGAACCCAAAGTGAAATTAAGGGTAAAGTGGGCGTCTGATGAAATCAATACATACAGGGGCATGGCAATTGATAATGTCAGCGTATATCCTGCTCCCATTGATATAGGTATCCTAAAAATCGATTCTTTTGCCAACCGTTGTCAAAATTTAAATCCTGACCAGGTTACGGTTACCATCAAGAATTTGGGTGTTAATCCCTTAAAACAAAATGATACCATCATTGTCGGGTTCGATTTTAACCAGGTGCACATGGAAACTGATACCTTCAGACTTTCATCGGATCTGTTGCCGGGCGCGACAGTAAAACACACTTTCGGTAAAACCGTAAATGTCACGGCAGTTGGCAATTACAACCTCACTGCTTATACCCTGATCGAGGATGATCCTTATTTCTACATCAACAATAACGATACCGTTTCACTTGATTTTGAAGTATATCCCAGGCCGGTTACAAGTCTAATGGATACCATTCAGACTCACCTGCCGGATACGGTCGTGCTTAATACCTATCTCAATACCAATTACGATTACTGGTGGAACGGAACGCCAGGCTCCAGTACTTTTAATGTTCAGGATGCCGGATGGCATTACCTGACTGTGACAGCTACAAGAGGAAACGGTTGTACATCTTATGATTCAACCAATGTTGAATTGTTATTCAGCGATGTGGGGGCTGAAGAACTTGTTTACCCGGTTGACAACTGCGGCTTAAGCAAGAACGAATACCCGGTTGTAAGGGTGAAAAACTATGGAACGGATAGTATCCCTTCAGGCCAGAAAATAGTCGTTTTCTATCAGCTTGATTCCGGCACTCCGGTTTCTGATACATTAGAACTGATGAATTCATTGTATTCCGGGCACAATATTGATTTTGAATTTACAAGGGGACCCATTGACCTGTCAGGCAAAGGCATTTACAATTTCAGGATCTATACCTCCTATGGCGGAGATACCATCATGTTGAATGATACCATCGTCCGGAATGTGGAAATATTGGGCCGTCCTGCGGTTAGCATCGGTCCCGATAAGACCGTACAGGCTCTTTCTTATACCCTCGATGCCGGAAGCGGTTTCGAAAGTTATTACTGGGATAATGGAATTACAACTCAAAACCGGGTGATCACCGAAACGGGAACTTACTGGGTGCAGGTCTTTGATGAGAACCAGTGCGATAACCACGACACAGCTTATATCCGTTTAAAGATCAGAGATATAAGTCCGGGTGGCTTTACAAGTCCTGTTTCAGATTGCAGTTTTAACGTTGCCGAACCGGTATCACTCAGGATACTGAACTCCGGGACAGATACCGTGCCATCGGGCACCTCTGTTTCGGTGAGCTACCGGTTTAACGGAGGAAGTCGGGTTAACGGATCTGTAACCCTTGCTGCAAATCTTTTGCCCGGATCTTTCGTAATTCATAATTTTCCGGGAACGGTGAATCTCAGCAACTCCGCCGATTATAGTCTGGAAGCCACTGCAGTGATGAGCGGCGATATCCGGTCTACCAATGATACTGCTGATATCGTAGTGTACCGGTATGACAAACCCGTCATCGATTTTGGTCTGAATTCTACAGAATATGTTGAAGACATCGAGTTTCAGATCAACGCAGGGAGTTCTCCTTACTTAAGCTACGACTGGCAGGATGATTTTACCGGGCCAGTCTATACAGCTACCACCAGTGGTATTTACCGGGTAATTGCAACAGATATGCGCACTTCCTGCTTTGATGGAGATACGGTAACTGTTTTCCTGATTTACGGGGATGTAGGTGTAACCTTAACAGACATGCCTTTGAATGGCTGCACGGGCGAATACGATCATGTAATGGTACGTGTGAAGAACCTGGGTACCACAACCATTGGAAAAGATGCTCCCATTTTTATAGCCTGCGATGTGGGCGGGATCCGGGTAGCACTTGACACGCTGGTTCGCAGCAGTAACTTTACCGTGAATGCAACACTGGACCTGGTGCTTTCAGGTACGGTTAAAATCTCAGAGGGCGGAATAAGCGACGTTGCCTTCTATACAATTTACAGTGAGGATTTGAAGGACAGGGATGACACGCTTCGGGTTGAATTCGACGCGCTCCCCGGTCCGGTAATTGATTTCGGCGATGTAAACGGAGCTCTGAATGTAGAACTGCCGCATCTACTCGACGCCGGCGCCGGGCATAAATCCTACCTGTGGCAGAACGGTTCAACAAATCCGACATTTACCGTTACCCAGAACGGGACCTATTCGGTAACGGTGACAGGCCAGAACGACTGTCAGGCAAGCAAATCGGTCCGGATCAATTTGCCAAGCGGATTCGGAGATCATGAAAACGCCATCGGCGAGATCATGATATATCCCAATCCAAACCAGGGTTTGTTCAGGATAGCACTAGGGTCGGGAGAAAACAGGAATCTTCAGGTCAATATCTTCAACAACCAGGGACAGGTGGTGTATAACAAGGAATTGACCACGCCGGAAACGGAACAGGAATATATTGATATTCAACATCTACCAAAGGGGATCTACCATATTGTTATTTATGCAGAGGAAAAGTCATATCGGGGCAAAATAATCATCCAGTAACGGCCTTAATTTCATGACATATTTCATATTCATGAATGCCTGTCCATGACAATTGTCCTGTTTTCCGCCTCCAAATCATGATATTTTTATAGTCTGATTTGGAGGTTGTTTTTTTCAATAAAATTGTCACATATCAATGATAAACAAACTGATTGTCGCCTTATTACCCTATTTACCCAAAAAATTTGTATGGATATTCAGTAAAAGGTATGTTGCAGGCAAAGAGCTGAAAGATGCGGTAAGCGTGACCAGAAAGCTGAACAACCATCGAATTAAGGCCACCATGGACTTGCTGGGCGAATTTCAAACCCGGGCTGAAAAAATTGAATATTATAAACAGGAATACATATGGCTCATCGAAGAATCTGCAAAAACAGGACTTGATAATTCATTTTCAGTGAAGCCCACCATGTTTGGACTTTTATTGGACAAAGAGTTGTGCTATAAAACCATACGTGAGATTGTTGTTAAAGCGGTCTCATTTGACAGGTTTGTGAGAATTGACATGGAGGATACGCAATGCACAGATATGGAAATAGATTTATATAAAAGGCTGTTGAATGAATTTCCGCACCATGTGGGTCTGGTTTTGCAGGCTTACCTGAAGCGCACACTGGATGATCTCAAAGATCTGGCAGAATTTGATGCGGGCAGGGGGCTGATTAACATCAGAATCTGCAAAGGTATTTACAATGAACCTGCAGAAATGGCTTTTAAAAACAGGGATGAGATCAATGACCATTTTTTGATCGATCTGGAATATATGTTCAAAAATAACATATATGCAGCCATAGCCACGCACGACAAAAAGCTTGTGGATGGTGCCTACCGGCTGATTGATAAATACAAAATGAAAAATGACAGGTTTGAATTCCAAATGCTGTACGGCGTAACGCCTGACCTTCGGAAATCAATAGTCGACAAGGGTTATACAATGCGCGTGTATGTCCCGTATGGCAAGGACTGGTTTAACTACTGCACCAGACGTCTCAAAGAAAATCCGGGGATGGCCTGGCTGATCATCAAGGCCATTTTCGTACGCGGGTAGTTACTTGCGTGGTTCAACCTGGGCTTTGTTTTGACGCAGGTTTTCGAGCAGCCACTTCTTGAAATCAAGTTCAACGATATAAATCCTCATCACCTTCGTGGAAGGCAAAATTTCCCGAAATTTTTTGGTATAGGTTTCCAGTAGTTGTGTTTCTTCCTGCTGGAATGCCAGGTACTTTCCAATTAATTCAGCAGCCTCACTTTCATTCAGGTTATTCTTGTTTGATTCAAAGTATTTCAAAAGGTTATTCCGGTCACGCGTAATTTTATCTCGTCGATTCTGATAATCGTTATAAGCCGGCCAGAATCGGGCTGATTCAGCAGGTGTCAACTGCAGGTTTTCAGTGAAAAATGCTACTTTCTGCTGCTGCAGGCTTTCCTGTTTTTCAGCCGGCCTTACTTGCGCTGAAATTTCCGAACCAAGGAACAGCATGGGTATAACCAATATCCATGTGATGAGTAAAGTTCTTATCATAAGGTAGATTTGTTATCATTATCAATTACAGTGCATCCAGTATATCCTCACCAAGGTCCTCGTTCATCAGGTATTCAATGGCGTCCTCAGAATTGATGGTTGAACCAGCAGGAGTTTCATGGGTATTAACCTCCAGAACTTCAAGAATGGTCTCTTCACTGATGGAATACAACTCTTGTTCCACAACCTGTGAAATTTCAGCATGAAAAAGCCTGTCAGCTTTGCGACCCTGGTTATTGCTGAAAAAGTAGCCGCCGGCAAGGAGTGCAACAACAAGCAGGATTGCAGCAGCCGCATAGGGTCTCCAGGTCAGTGCATAATCTTTCTTGCTGGTTCCCTTTTCAGCATGGATCCTGTCATTCAGCCGGGCTGAAAAATCCTCGAAATACCTGTCGGGAACTTCGAATGGATTTCCTTTTCGGAAATCTGAAAGACCACGGCCGGTGTTTTTTAGTTCATTCATTACTTTGTCATTGATTTTTTGACTATTAAAAGTATAAAAGGTTTAATGTTCAACGATGAATTTCTCGATTTTTTTTACGGCATGATGGTAGGAAGCTTTGAGAGCGCCTACCGAGGTTTCGAGTATTTCAGCCATTTCCTCATATTTCATCTCATCAAAATATTTCATGTTAAATACAATCCGCTGTTTATCAGGAAGCGTTAACAGAGCTTTTTGTAACTTGAGCTGAAGCTCATCCCCGTTAAAGTATTCATCATTTTCCAGGGTATTGGAAAGCTGGTTTTCCACATCTACCAGGGGCAGAAGAAACCGGCGCTTTTTGCTGTTCAGGAATGAAAGCGCTTCGTTGGTGGCAATACGGTATAGCCAGGTGAACAAACTTGAATCTTCCCTGAAACGATCGAGACCGTTCCAAACTTTGATAAATGTATTCTGGAGGGTGTCATCCGTATCCTGGTGATCAATGATAAGTTTACGGATGTGCCAGTATAATTTTTCCTGGTATTTTCTGACGATCAGATTAAAGGCATAGTCCCGGCTTTCAGTTTTTCTGAAAAGCGCCAGCAATTCCTTATCGTTGTAATCAATGACTTTATTTGTCATTCCTGGTTCGGACCCTTCATTCAAATCAATACAATTGGATTACATCAGTACCCCCAGCCCGGACTTCAAATACTTTATTGACCGTATAAAGGGTTTGCTTGGCATTCAAAGCCCTGAAAACCACCCTGTACTTACCGGGCTGCAATTGCATGGACTCATTTTTAACCGTATTATCCAGGTTGTAAATCCATTCTTCCTGGGTAGCGCTCTTGCGAAGATAAACACTCCCAAAGCCAACCGATGAACGAAGCAGGGTCACCATACCGGGCCGCTGAATTTCAACGGTGGTGGTATGACTTTGTTTGATGTCTACATCTTTGAGGTAAATACGGGGCAACACAGGTATTTCAATATCATATTTACCCACGAGGTATTTTTCCTCAGCGTACATTTTCTGCATATTGATGGTTGCCATGTCACCTGCTTTTCGCACGATGAATTCAACGCCCCTGTATTGAACCGGATCAGTCACTTTGAGTACCAGGGTACCCTGCGGTACATCAGCAGCAATAATGGTATGTTTACCGGCAACCAGTTTGATATTGTCAACATCCACCGGGGGCAGAGTATGCACACGCATCCGGTAAACCGGAATGTGATCGAGTATCAGTGTATCCGGCAAGCCGCGGTGGTTAAGTGTGTGAATGTAGTTGTAAATAATCTTTCCTGAAACTCTGTCAAAGAGCGTGCAATTCACGTTTGTTTCGGTAGGGCGTGCGGCCTGGTCGAGCAGGTTTATCTGGGCGGTAGTCGCATTCAGCGCCTGGCTGATCACTACATCCATGACTTCACTGAGCTTTTCTTCGGAAATGGCATTGTAATAATTACCAATGCAATTGAAGGTCTGTTCAAAGTTTTCATCAATCCCAATGCCAATTACAAAAGGTTTCAGCACGACGCCCCTGCGCTGGAGATCCTGTGAAACCAGGCAGGCATCGCCGTCGCACGATTCGACGCCATCGGTGACAAGAATGATTATATTCCTGCAGTTTTCGACATCGGGGGGGAAATCACCACCTCCAAGTTCAAGTGAATGGGCAATGGGTGTGGTTCCCTTGGGAACCAGGAAACGGAGTCTCTGCCTGATTAGGGCCGCATTATCTTTGGCGAAGGGCACTTCCAGTTTAGTATCGTTACAATTCTGCGGAGGAACCGGACTTTGATGTCCATATACACGGAGGGCCATTTTGACATTGGGCAATTGCTCCAGGCTGTCAACGATATTGATCATCACTTTCCTGGCAATGGCAATCTTTGATTCTTTCTGCCAGGTACCGGCCATACTCTGGGACGCATCAAAAATAAAAAGTATCCGGGTTTCAGGTGGCTGGTACCTGGGTGCATTATTCTGGCTGGTTCCTGCAATGCTTATGCAAAAGCTGAATAGAACCAGTATGAAAAAACGCGGACCAGGGGTGGGAAAAAGTAAAAAATGCTTCATGATTAATGCTTTGTATTCATTCATGAAATTATCTTAATGAACGATACGAGAAGGACAAAAGTATGTTGCATTTTAATTCCTGCCTTTGGCGGACCTCCGTCGGTATAGCTTGACAAGCTCCATGGCCCAGAGCGTGAACGAAGATATGACCAGAACCATCACCCAATCGAACAATCCCAAAGGTTTTGTTTTGAATACAGTCTGCAAAAACGGCACATACACCACAGACATCTGCAGGATAAAGGACAGGAGTGTGGCGTATACCAGTTTGGAATTGGTAAGGAAACCCAGGGTGAAAATGGATTCATGCGTACTGCGGCAATTGAATGAGTGAAACAGCTGACTGCATGCAAGAACAATGAAACTGGCTGTTCTGGCTCTTTCAATGCCCTCGCCTTCCACAAAATATACCAGGTAAAAGGCAATAAGACTGCAGAATGCAATAAAAGCGCCCTGCAAAAGCATGGTACCTCCCATTCGCCAGGAAATTACCGATTCATTTTTCATCCTTGGCGGGCGTTGCATAATTTTCTTGTCGATGGGATCCACGCCAAGGGCAAGTGCCGGAAGACCGTCAGTTACCAGGTTGACCCACAATATCTGTATGGGCAACAAGGGCAGGGGAAGTTTAAACAGCGATGCAATAAACATTACCAGAATTTCCCCGGCATTACAGGAAAGCAGGTAATGGATGAATTTTCGGATATTGTCATAAATACCTCTTCCTTCTTCAACAGCAGCAACGATGGAGGCAAAATTATCATCGGTGATCACCATCTCGGAGACCTCTTTGGTAACATCGGTGCCGGTAATGCCCATGGCTACCCCGATATCTGCTTCTTTCACTGCCGGTGCGTCGTTCACACCGTCACCGGTCATGGCAACAATTTCACCTTTTTCACGCCATGCTTTCACGATTTTGAGCTTATGCTCGGGTGAAACGCGGGCATACACCACAGTCCTGTCCACATATTGCTTGAATTCATCATCGGTTAACCGGTCCAGTTCTTCACCGGTAAAGGCCAGTGAATCGGCCTGGTAAAATCCAAGATCACGGGCGATAGCCACGGCCGTGTTCTTATGATCGCCGGTTATCATTACCGAGCGTATCCCGGAAGAGCGGCACTCCTGCATGGCAAGTTTAACTTCGGGTCGTGGCGGATCAATCATGGCTACAAGCCCCAAAAAAGTAAGATCCCGTTCAATTTCGGTGGCATCATGGTTGTCGGGCAGGGTGTCAAAATCACGGTAGGCAACAGCCAGAACGCGCATGGCTTTGTCTGCCAATCCCGCATTAGCTTGCAGAATAAGTTCCCTGTTTTCCTGGTTGATGGGTTTTTTTTGTCCGTTCTCTTCAAGGCTGGAGCAATTGGAAAGCAGTATATCTGGGGCGCCCTTCACAACAGCGGTGTAACTGCTACCCTGTTGCCGGATGATTGTCATTTGTTTACGCTCGGAATCAAAAGGGATCTCTTCTTCAAAGGGATATTCAGTTTCGAGCTTCTGCCGGTTCAACCCGGCTTTGGCAGCCAGCGTGAGCAGGGCTCCTTCAGTAGGATCGCCCACAATCTTATAGGCTGATTCATCGTGAACCAACTGGGCTCCATTGCATAGTACCGTTCCGGAAAGTAATTTGACCAGGCCGGGAATCTCTTTGGGATTAATCTTTTGATTGTCCTTTAAAAAATCCCCTGACGGTGCATATCCAATACCGGTCACCTGGTAATACTGACCTGCATGGTAAACCATTTGAACAGTCATTTCATTCTTGGTAAGGGTTCCTGTTTTATCCGAACAGATCACCGAAGTACATCCCAATGTTTCAACCGAGGGTAGCTTCCGTATGATGCAATTGCGTTTTACCATGCGCTGGACACCCAGGGCAAGGGCAATAGTAACCACAGCAGGCAGGCCTTCGGGTATTGCTGCAACGGCTAAACTTACCGCGCTCAGGAAGAGCCCCAGGACTTCCTCTCCACGCAGGAATCCGATCATAAAAATCAGTCCGACAAGCACAAAGACCACAACAATGATGATTTTCCCGAATTCCTTCAATTTAATCTGAAGAGGAGTTGTTGTATCTTCGATATCCTGGATCATATCCGCGATTTTCCCCAATTCTGTGTTCATACCGGTTCCGGTGATCAGTGCACGGGCTTTGCCCGCTACTACCGATGTTCCCATATACAGCATGTTCGACCGGTCAGCCAGGGAAGTATTTTCCATTTCAAGAGGGGATGCGGATTTATTGACCGGTGTTGATTCACCGGTCAGACTGGCTTCATGAGTTGACATGTTTCCGGTTGCATAAACGATCCTGCTGTCTGCCGGAACAAAATCACCGGCCTCCATTTCCACCAGGTCCCCGGGAACAATTTCACTGGATGGAATAATCATGTGTTTACCGTCACGGATAACTTTGGAGGTGGGAGAGGACAGCTTTTTCAGTGCTGCAAGTGATTTTTCAGCCCGGTATTCCTGGATGAATCCCAAAATGGCATTCAGAATTACGATGCTGATAATGGCAATGGCATCTACCCATTCTTTCAGAAAACCTGATACCAGTGAAGCCCCGATCAGCACCCAGATCATAAAGTCCTTGAACTGGTCAAAATACAAGGCTATAACTGACCTTCCTTCTTTTTCAGCCAACTGGTTGGGCCCGTATTTTTTTTGTCTCGCTTCCGCTTCCTCCGGACTGATTCCTTTTTCGGCATCAGAGCCTAATTCCCTGGCTACGGCTTCCCTGTCCTCAAGCCACCATTTTTCCATCATCGTTCATTTAAATGCTCTTAAAACTCAGGTGCCGAAGGTATCATTTTGAACCGAAAAATGCAAAATCGGATAGCAAATCCGCAGCATCAGCAGGGTTAATGGTAAATGAATTATCAGCGCTTAATAAATTTTATTCGCCTTCCTTCCAGGATCAGGGTGTATATTCCCGGGATCAGACGGTTTACATTGAGTTGACCGGCGTTCATTTCCGTATCCAAAACTATACTTCCCGTTGCATTAAACAAGATCACCCGAAAAGGTTTTCCCGGCAGACCTTTAAACGTTATAATATCCTCGACGGGATTGGGATAAAAGTAAAAACCACCTGCAGTGAAATCCTCTGTATTTGAAGCCAGGTCTGAAGTTTGACAAAGTACTGGATTTGCCGGTGCTGAATTCGTTATATATTTTATTCCATCACCGAGCATGTATTCACAGACCATAACCACGTAATGTGTATTGGGCGACAGGCCAGTGATCTCACAGGTATTTCCGGTACCGTCATAAACGCAATACCATCCCGATTGTGCAATCTGATCACCGTTTCTGAAGACCTTGTCGGGTATATAAGAGATGTTATCGGAAGGAGAAATGGTCTCCCAGGCATTTTCCTTGATAAAAACTGCGCAACGTGTCCCGCCTCCCCTTCGCCAGTCAAACGAAAAACTGCCAGCTGAAATACTCTGGAATACAATACCGGAAGCTTGTTGAACCGATGGGATATCCAGCCTGAATATCAAACTGGTGGGATTGACAGTGTTACCCTGGGAAATCAGTACGTAGAGCGAGTCCTCGTCCAGAGTCAGATACCCATTGGTAGACTGCGCGTTGTGGTAAATCGATTCCGTAAATCGCTCGCCTTTTCGGGTGTTCTTTAACACTGGCATGGATTTTTCATTGACAAAAAAACCATCATTGTAAAAATAGCTGTAATCAAAAATCGGATTAAAACCGGTCCCATCTATTTTAATTTGATAAATATTGCCGGAACCGGATAATCCTCCCACCAGGGTTGTGCCAAAAAGCAACGAATCATTGATCAGCAGGTCCTGGGGAACTGCACCCTGGTCAGAACTGAAATCATACAACTTGTGAAAATCCCGGCCATCGGTTTTTAAGCTAAACAGGACACCGACATCATTCAACCCGCCCAGGAGTGATATGCCATAGATCATGGTGTCAGAAACAACCAGTGACTGGCCGTAATCTCCGGCGTCCACGCCATTTGATTCATATAGGATCCTGAAATTACTTCCATCGATATTCACACGGTAAATAATATTGTGATGGGTAGTTGCACTGCCCCTTGCCATACCGTATAATATGCCATCGGAAAGTTCAATGGAACCCTTGAGGTCTTCCAGGGTTGTTCCCGCCATAGGCAGAACTGGCTGAAATCCGGTACCGTCTTTATTTATCCTAAAAACCAGTCCCTTGCTATCGGGTCCTCCTGAACTGGCAATCCCATACAGGTAATCACCGTCAACGCATAGTGAGCCTGAAGGGTACGATCCGTTTGAACCATCAAAATCCATCAATTTCTGGAAACCTGTGCCATCGGTGTTGATTTTAAAAACAGCTCCCATTTCATGGTTTCCGCCCATGCTGGTCATGCCGAACAATTCATTACCTGATAGGACCAGCCCCCCCGACGGATCAGCTCCGTCTCCTCTCGTGAAGTTATAGATAACCGTATAATCCGAACCGTCAGGTGCTATTTTATAAATAACACCTCCGTTATATTCCCCGCCCCCTGAAGTGATGCCATAGCAGGCCTCAGGGGTTACCACCATGGCCCCCAAGGGATTATATCCATCGTTGGTAGGTCTAAAATCCCAGATCCTGGTATAATTGCTGCCATCCGGGTCTATTTTAAAAAGCACCCCGTAATTATTCAAACTGCCATCCGCAATACCAAACAGTTCCGACTCATTCATCACCAGGCCGCCATGCGGATTCGATCCATTGTCATTATCGAAATGATATATTACCTGGTAATTGCTTCCGGTGGTGTCGGTTTTAAAAATCAGGCCTGTGAAATTATCTCCGCCTGCGCTTGTCATACCGTACAGGGAAGAATTATGGACAATTAGTGAACCCGTAGGAAACATCCCGGGGATATTGCCAAAATGTTCCAGGATCTGAAATCCTTTTCCATCGATCCCTATTTTGAAAAGGGTCCCTGAATGATGAAAGCCTCCCTGGCTTGTGGTTCCGTATAATGTTGACTTAATGAGGGCAAGAGACCCACGCGGTTGTGTTCCGATGGTTTCGTCGAAATCCTTTAATACGGCAAATCCGGAGCCATCGGTGTTTATCCGGAATATTACTCCCACATTCTGGGCACCTCCACCGATTGTAGTTCCAAATAATACCTCCTTGTCAACAATGATAGAACCATAGGGTCGCCATCCATCAGTAACATTGAAACTGTGAATGACAGCAAAGCCGCTTCCATCAGTGTTGATTTTGTACAATGAGCCGTTTTGATAGATTCCTCCGTCAACTGATGTTCCATAGAGAGTGTTCCCAGACAGGATCAAAGATCCGAAAGAGTATCCTCCTGCCTGACCATTAAAATTGTGGACGGTCTGGAATCCTGAACCGTCGGGGTTTATTTTAAAAATAACACCACAATCCTCTGACCCGCCGGCTGTCGTAATACCAAAAAGCACATTTCCCACAAGCGTTAGCGTGCCCACCGGATTGGAACCCTTGTTCCAGCCATCGAAGGAAAGCAAAATCTCAAACTCCGTATTGTCGGTTTTTATTCGGTATAAGTAGCCTTTGCCATACTCTCCGCCGTCGTATCGGGTGCCATAAATGGTTGACCCGACAATCAACGGGTCATTGTAAAACTGCTCGTTGGTCTCTGCAATAAACCGGTGCAGAAGGGCAAGCTGTGATTGTGCCGGTTGCAGGACCAGGGAAAGGAAAACAAAAGTGATAATTATTTTCATGGTTGTAAAGATTAGATTAACACACATTTAAAGTGGACTGTGATTATACTACTTCAGTCTGCTATCTATAATCTTAAACCTTAACCTTAATGTCTGCGAGCTTAAGAGCGTTTTCAATCTGCTCATCCGCTTCAACCTTCATGGTGATGGCCCTGATCTTACCAAACCGCTGTCCGTTTTCATACTCGTCCTTAATGGAGGCGGGAAGATCGCTGTTTTCAACCAGCGGCCCTGCTTTATCTCCAAAGTAAAAAGTAATCCGGAAAGTGTCTGCGAGAATGCCGATCCAAAAGAGAGTTTTTTTCTTCCGGATCATCTTGAAAAGCCAGTTTTTGCCGTCATTGTAATAGTTCCATTGTCCCTGGGCATCGGGATATTTCTCGTGCAGGAAGGCCATCAGCTTTTGCCAGTGAACTTTATTCTTTCCAATGATCGAAAAAATAAGATCGTCGTTCGGGATGACCGATTTATCAGTTAATACAAGGGGTTCCAATGATTATTCTGATTTAATGATTATTATCTAAAGAAAAGCAGAATTCTTTGGCGGTTGTTATATCTGCATAAAAGCCTCTTAATGCGGCCAGAAATGAATAATGAACCGATTCAGCGTTGATGATCTTACTTTTAAATTGCAGTTCCTTGGTGGCGCAGGCATCATCGATCACTGTACAATTGAATCCAAAATCCCTGGCGGCACGTGCGGTGGCATCCACGCACATGTGCGTCATCATACCGCAAATGACCAGGCTGGTGATGGATTTTTCCTGAAGTTCAGCCAGCAAAAGTGTTTCCCTGAAACTGTTCGGATAGTGTTTGATGATCAGGGTTTCCGACGACAACGGAGTTAACAAAGGATGTATCTCTGCTCCTGTTGTTCCGGGCAGAAAGAAGGATGAACCCGAGCGCACTGAAATATGCTGTATATGAAAGACTGGCAATCCTTTTATCCTGAAAATATTCAGAACCAGTTGGGCTTTTTTGACGGCTTCCTCACTTTTAACCAATGGATTCAGGCCTCCTGCAAAATAATCATTCTGGATGTCGATCAGAAGAAGTGCAACCTTTTTCATAACAACGCTGTTTACTGGTTCTAATCCTGGATCTCTTTTGTAAAGGTAAATTTTCCACCCCCCTGTTCCAGCAGGAATTCGTTCTTTTCAGGATCGAAGGTCATAACTATTCCGGCCCGCTCAAATTTAAATACATGTTTTGCCGCTGCCTCCAGTGGGAAGGACGGCTGTCCTGTAGCCTGCCCGTATAATACATTGTCCTTTTTCGTAATTGTTATTTTTAAGGGAATCTGCGTGCTGGAATATATGCCAAGGCACTGGTCAAGCTCTTCAGGCGTCACGGTATATATTGTAAAGACCGGAAGTGAGTAAGGTTTTCCGAAATAAATGCTTAAAGCGCCCAGCAGGATGTCGTTGATGGCATAAACCGTACCGTTGGAGCAGTAGGCAATAGCCAGTTTTTCATCCGGGAAGTAACATAACAGTGAATTGAACCCATCGATTGCTCCGCCATGGCCGTATATTTTCCTGTCTTCATACGGGAACTGCATCATGCCCATGCCCAGGCCGTCGGTGATTGTTTTCATGCTATTCAGACTGTTTTCACTGATGAGCTTTCCTGCGAAAAGGGCTTCAATGAATTTTACCAGGTCGGAGGATGTGGAAACAATGGCACCTGCACCATGCGGAATACTCATATCGGTCTCCGGCTCTTGTTTCCAGTTTCCATCAAAATTGTAGGAATAACTTTCGTTTTTACTGATATCAGCTTTACCACCATAATACGTATCCTGCAATCCGATTTTTTGGGTAATCCGTTCAGACAAAACTTCAGGGTATGGTTTGTCTTCAATTCTTTCAACAATATAACCAAGCAATACAAAGTTCGAATTGCTGTATTCGGTTTTTGAACCAGGTTCGAATTCGGTTTTCCCTTCCGAAATAATGCGGATCATTTCATCCCTTGTTTTGGGCTCATAACACCACTTCAGGTAAGACGAATCATTGGTGAAACTGTGGATTCCGCTCCGGTGATTCAGCAGATTGCCAATGGTTACCGTTTTGGCATTGGGAACTGTCGGAAAGTATTTATCGAGCGTGGTTGACAGATCCAGCTTTCCTTCTTCAATGAGCTGAAAAATCAAAGTGGCTGTGAACATCTTGGAAATAGAACCAATGCGGTACTTGGTTTTTTCATTGGCAGATCTCTTCTGTTGCGGCGTTATGGAACTGTAACCGATTGCTTTGGCGTACATGATATTCCCTTTGTCGGAGATGGCCAGACTGCCCATGGCCTTGTTTTTTTCTGCCAGCAGGTTGAGGAGACTATCTAGTTTGACTTTGTTGAAGGATTGTCCGGATGTAACACAGGAAAAAGCGAACAATGCAATCAGCGGGAGGGTAAAAGCTTTTGTTTTCATATATGGAAGTTATGGATGTTAATTCGTAAATTTAATATTTTTAATACAAATAATCCCGGATGTATCAAAAAGACTACATACTCAGGATGATTGAAATGCTGGGGGATTTGCTCAGGGCAATTTTCGGGTTGATTACCAGAGGCGATTACGGACAGGCCGAAGAAAAGCTCAATGAAGCCTTTTATACCATGCTTCGCAAAGACTCCCGGTTCTTTCAGAATATTCCTGTTGAAAAGTTTACCAAAACACTCATTGAGGACCACAATTATACCAATAATCATCTGCTGATACTGGCAGAATTGTTACATGCCGAAGCCGAGTTGCAGTTTACATGCAATAATAAAGCCGACAGCATCTTAAATTTTCAGAAATCACTGGCGCTTTTTGAATTTGTGGACGAGGCATACCGGACTTATTCGGAGGAGCGGCTGGCAAAAATGGAGGACATCAGAAAGAAAATAAGGGATATGGAGGGAGATGGTGTATCGGGTGCCTAGATTATTGTCTTAACAAACATGGTAGAGACGCACAATCGTGCGTCTCTACCATTATGAAATATATTGTGTAATTTCATAGCGGTTATTTAATTGTGCAGAAATCATTATTAATTATTCAATATACCGGAACCATGAAAAACGACTGCTATTCTATCGCATTCTGCCTGGTTGTATACTTTACATTCGCTAATGCCTGCACCTCCCATCAAGGGAAGCCCTGGGAGGATAAAATTCAGGAAATTCCGGGGAAAGTCCAGTGTGAGTTTTATGATATCGGGGGAGAGGGTATTTCCTACCACGATACTGACAGCGTTAACAACGGCAGCGGCAGGTTAAATCCGGCCAATGGTGATTTCTTCAATGAATTCAGGATGCATGAAGGAGTGGATATTTCCTATACCAAGACAAACGGTACGGATGATAATCCTTACAACGATGTGATGCCGGAAATGAATCAATTGTATGTAGGCTGGACTGTCCCGGGAGAATGGATCAAATATACCGTGCAGGTTAGAGAAGACGGTAAATACTCCATCGGGCTTATGTATACGGCCAATGGAGACGGTGAGATAGAAATTGTAAATACTGACAGCATTTCAACCGGGGTGATGAAAGTAAAGTCAACTCACAAGGATTTGGATACTTTGGCCTGGAGGCAGTGGCATCACTGGAACAAAAGTGATCTCGGAAGCATTGTGCTGAAACGGGGTAAACAAACCATAACTTTGAAGACCATCAGCAATGGAAACATGAATTATGATTACCTGGAATTCACACGCAGGGATTAACCTTTGATAGCTGCCAGAAACGACAGATCTATTTAACGGGCTTTGCTTTCCGACGTTTCTCTATTTGTTCACCCAGCCATGCCAGGGCATCAACCTCATTGGTGAAAAGTTTGGTGGGCACTTTGGGTTGACTGAATTTCAGAAAGATATTGGCAAAATAACTCGAAATTTTTGAATCGATCACCAGAGCCTGTCCAGCAACATGAGGCCGGTATTGCGCGGCAGCGTATGCCCTGGTTTTGGAATCAACAAAAAGCATGTTACGGACATCAACCAGGTTGGCACAGAGACGTTCCTGGCACCAGGAGTCGCCAACCTCGGTCATTTTTTCGAGAGTATCCATATCAAGTGTACAGTTGTTGATGGCAATATAACGGTAGATCTGATCATCTCCCTCGATGATCTGTATTTTATCATTAATGGTAATGCTTCTCATATTTTTCGGATTGGGATCGAAGATAAATAAATTTTTCTTTTTAACAATACAGAACATTTGTGTATCTTTATGTTAGATTACAATAATTTTACCAACCATTTTAAGGAAATACTAAATTTAAAATCACAAAACCATGGCAGATAAAAAGAAGAAACAAAAAACTACAAAAATGGAGGGATTCCTCAACAAGGCAAAAAACCTGCTTGACAAAGCGGACGATTTCGTGGACGACAAGCTCGATGATTTTGATAAGAGCGACATGAAAAAGAAGCTCGGAAAAATGGCCGATAAAGCAGAAAAGAAAGCCGGAGGTGTTTTAAAACAACTGAAAAAGGCCGGTAAAAACCTTGCAAACAAGGCTGAAGATAAGTTCGACGATATTGCAGATAACCTGAAAAAGAAATCAAAGACCAAAGCTAAACCCAAAGCTAAACCCAAGGCTAAAACAGCAGCTAAACCCAAAGCTAAAACAGCTGGCAAACCCAAAGCTAAAACAGCTGCCAAACCCAAAGCTAAAACATCTGCCAAACCCAAGGCTAAAACAGCAGCCAAACCCAAGGCCAAAGTTACAGCCAAAGCTAAACCCAAAGCTGCAGCAAAACCCAAGACAACAGCCAAAGCTAAACCAGTTGCCAAAAAACTAACCAAAACAGCGGTAAAAGCAAAACCAAAGCCTAAGGCAAAGAAGGCCTGATCGGTTGACCATGCATAATTACCATGCAGAGACAGGGCAATGGCCTTGTCTCTGCTGTTAATACCAGGTTTTACCGGTTAAAGTGCTTTGGCTAAGCTAAAACCTCAAAGGTTATCTTCGCGTTAACACGAAATTCGATGATCTTATCCTTTTTTACCACGGCACTCATGTCCTGAACATACACCGATCGTATTTCCTTTACCGTTTTGGCAGCCATTTTGACGGCATTTAGTGTTGCATCCTCCCAGCTTTTTTCTGATGATGCCAACAGTTCAATCACTTTTAAAACAGCCATAGCTTTTGATTTAGGTTATTACTTGAAAGAACTGATTAATTCTTAGTTGAAATAAGCCTTGTATTTATCCGGTAATTCAGAAATGGTTCTTATCCGGATATCTTTATAAAATACTTCAGCCGCCTCGCTCTGCAGCTGAATTTTTCCTTTAATGAGCGGTTTACTGTCAGCACCATCCACGTAACGTGAATTGGACAGCGCCATCACCACCTGTCCGTTTACTAAATGAAGGCTGTTTCCCCCAAAGCATATTAATTCAACAGTATTCCATTCACCCATGGGTTTTTCAAAATCTTCACTGCGCTGGCAGTACCCTGGATTTCCAGTTTCAAAACCAAAAGAAAGCGGAGGAGCAGTCGGGTCATACCGGTAGTTATCTGTACCCGGGGGCCGGGTGGCCCGGATATCGATCACGGAAGTCATCTGGGACCAGAAATCGCCAAAACTGGCTTCCATGATCTGGAATTCCTGGGAAAGCATCCAGGATCGCCAGTAATCATTTCCGCATTCACCTTGTGAATGGTAAAGTATTCCTGAATCCATGGGATCATTCAGCCTGGGATTCCATTTTTTTGCACCCCATCTGACCTGCAATTTCAGGTGATAGTTTTCAAATTCCTGCCGGGTGAAGACGCATCCGTATATCTCACCCGAAATTCTAAGCACAGGATAGCCGTTTTCTTCGGTAACTGAAAACACATTGCTGGCATTTGTGTTATAACCAACAGGCTGGATTGTGTCGCCGTTCTCATCGAGCGGTACCTCTCCCGAATAGCCGGGTTTATGCGAATAACTCAGGTACATCTCCCATTGCGTCAGATCCTTGTCCAGTAAGGATGTCCAGGGTGATTGCTGCCGGCATGAAATTGAGCTTAGGACGAATATCATGCCAATAACTATTTTAACAGGGTACCTGCCGCTGCCGCTGCCTACTTTATTTTCCATATTCCTCATTTTCATTCTTACTCAAGGCCTCCTGAATGGACAATTCGATTTCTTTTATATTGAAAGGTTTCCTGAAATACTTGAGGATAATCCTTTCGTTCAGGGCATCCGCAATATCTTCGGTAATGTCAAAACCTGTCAGGATGAAGTAGATCGCTTCCGGAAAATCCTTTTTTGCTTTTCTGATAAATTCAATGCCATTCATACCTGGCATTTTCATGTCACTTATAACTATACGGGTTTCAGGAGTTGATTTTAGCAGGCTCAACCCTTCAAATCCTGAGCTGGCGGATAAAACATGAAACTTGTTCTTGAAATTGATGGCAAAAAGTTTCAGGTTAATGGGTTCATCATCCACATAAAGCAAAGTCTTCATATCGTTCATGGCTTTGTTGTTTCTGTAACCGGTAATGTAACGACTACTTTTGTCCCTATTCCCAGCTGGGATTCAAAATCAAGAGTTCCATTGTATTCCTGTAAAATATTGTATGTAATGGAAAGGCCCAAACCAGTTCCCTTACCGGGATCTTTCGTGGTAAAAAAAGGATCTGTGATCCGCGGCAGATTTTCCTGACTGATACCGCAACCGTTATCCGTTATGGTAATTATGAGCTTGCTTTTTTCAACGTGGGTGGCGATAATAATGGATCCCTTATCCGAAATCGCATGTTCGGCATTTGAAAGAATATTCAGAATAGCCTGATGTATCTTACCTTCATTGCAAATCAGTGTATAAGGTCTGTCAGTATAAATCTTCTGTATCTCAACTTTATATTTTAATTGACTGGACATCATAACAAGACAATTATCGATGATTGTGTGTATGTCACAGGGAATCATCGGCGAATCATCATGCCTGCTGTAATGGTTGAGACTGGTCACGATCTCGGATGCCCTTTTAACGCCAACCTGAATTCCTTCAATCAAGGGTTCCAGATCTGTTGCGTGATCTTTCAGGTGCTCACTGATATAATTTTCAAGACCTATCACGCCTCCGTAAATAAAATTCAGGGGATTGTTGATTTCATGGGCAACACCGGCTGCCAATATACCCAATGAGGCCATTTTTTCGGACTGGATAAGCTGCTTTTGTGTTTCGTGCAGATTTTCAATGGCATCTTCCAACTCTTCTCTTTGACCGAAAAGCTCTTCGTTGGTGGCCTTCAATTCTTCATTGGCAGCCTCAAGGTCCTTGGTCCTTTCTTTAATTACAACTTCCTGATCGGATATTAAATTTGTATAGGAATTTATGTATCTCCTGGTTACCAGAAGTATAATAAAAGCAGCAACAGAAATATGTACCGTATTAATGATCCAGGGGTATAATTCCAGTATATAATGACTGGCTTCATATTCAGGAGGAATGGCCAGTATTCCCTGATGATGCAGGTATCCTATCAACAGGTAAAAAACCATCATTGAAATGAATACAACCAAAGTGCGACTGAACGGAAGATAAACAATGCATACAAAGGGAACCAATATAAGGTATATCCTGGCAGAGGAGAGCAAGCCGTAATTGATGGCATCGGCAAAAGTCAATATTAAAACCAGAGATATAAGAAAGTAGGCTTTGAAATTGATACTCAACCTTGATCTGTTTAAGGCTAAAAAAATTATAGATCCTATTACAAAAAAGTTAATGATATGCGAAATATGAAAACCGTAATTATACCACCTGAACAGGCTGATCAGGAAAGCAAGTGATCCGATCACAGCGGCAACAACCAATGATGTATCAAGGATATGCTTTCTTACCTCGTCAACAGTATTAACATCTTCTTTAAGCTGGTGCATATTCAGTGTGAATTTGTTTGGGTTGCGGACTTAATGAAAAATGCAAACTTTCCTATAAAAATAGCTAAAAGTGAGGTTAGTTTCACTATTTCGCTACAACAAACTTTTTCAATTCTGTGGAAATGAGATCATGTTCAGTTTTGGACAAATGTATTTCGCTAACCCGGGCATTTTCAATGGCCTGCCGGCTGTTTCTGGCACCGACCAGGGCAATGGTGATACCGGGTTGTTCAATGGTCCATCTTATCACCAGCTGCCCCAGTGTGGCATTTTTTTCTTTCGCCAAAGGTTTTAGCTTATCCAGAAAGGCATTCACACGGACGATATTTTCATGGCTGTAAAAAACATTGCCATCTCGCGTGTCACCTTCATTGAACTTATACCCCGGACTGATCTTCCCGGTCAGCAGACCTCTTTGCAAAGGGCTGTATGCGATAATGGCTTTATTGTGCTGAATGGCATATGGGATAACATCTTTCTCGATGTCGCGAAACGCCATGCTGTAAGGGACCTGGTTGGAAGCCAGGGATAGGGTCTTCTCCGCTTCTTCCATTTGCCCGGCAGTATAGTTGCAGACACCGGCGGCCCTTATTTTTCCCTGTTCCAGCAACCGTTGCATAGCTTCCATGGTCTCAGTAATCGGAGTGGTGCTGTCATGCCAGTGAATCTGGTACAGGTCGATATAATCGGTTTTCAGCCTCCTCAGGCTGTCTTCACATTCCTTCATGATGCTTTTCGAAGAGGCCAGCTTGTGGACAAGGATGTCCCGGCCTGAATTGTCCTTGCTTTTAAAAAAGAATTCCCCCTTGGCGGTGTCCCATCGCAGTCCGAATTTCGTAAGGATCTGTATTTTATCCCTTTTCATGCCGCGAATGGCCTCGCCGACTATCTCTTCACTGAGTCCCTGACCATAGGCCGGGGCCGTATCAATAGAGGTTATCCCATGATCAAAAGAAGCCCTTATGGCATCCAATGCTTCCTTCCGGTCAGCTCCGCCCCACATCCAGCCACCAATGGCCCAGGCTCCGAAAGTAATAACGGATGCCTCTAAGGAAGAAGTACCCAATTTTCTTTTTTCCATAATCCCATTTTAAAGATATTGTAACAGTGTGTTACAAATATAGTTCAAAACGGGGATGATGTAAAGGTTGTAAAGGTTGTAAAGGTTGTATGTTGCATATTGAAATCCAAAGACTGCAAAACTGCAAAACTGCAAAACTGCAAAACTGCAAAACTGCAAAACTGCAAAACTGCAAAACTGCAAGACTGCAAGACTGCAAGACTGCAAGACAGCAAGACTGCAAGACTGCAAGACAGCAAGACTGCAAGACTGCAAGACAGCAAGACTGCTATTATGGCTCAAATATAAATATCTCCTCGATGGTTACTCCAAAAACCCCGGCGATATCATGCGCAAGTTTAAGCGATGGATTGTACTTGTTTTTTTCAAGAAAGACTATGGTTTCCCGCCGCACATTCACCTTCCTGGCCAGGTCGTCCTGGGTCAGATCCAACCGGGCCCGGTATTCCCGGATCCGGTTATTCATTTTTAATTCCTCCGAAATTGATAATTAACCAGCTGATAGCAAATACAACAGCCATACCCAGAATACCCACACCAATCAACGCATGGCTTTCGAGTTTGATCCTGTCACTGAAATACATGATGGCCAGCCACAGATAAAGAGAGATGTAATACGACCAGGATGATGCTCTCTGCATCACTTTTTTGGACATTTCATCCTCGGTGGGTTCTCCTCTTTTGGCACTTGAAAATCGTTTGTAACCGAGATAGACTGCAAAACCAACAACCATTATTATGATGCCGATCTCGACCAGATCATAAGCTTTGAATTGGGTATTGGAAGATAAAAACCACAGGGCTGTTGCTGCCAGCACCAATCCGGCAACTATGAAAACAAGGTATGCACGTTTCATGATTTACTATATTTAGTTAAATAAATCTAACATAAAGTTAGAAATAAATAACATTACGAGCAAGTTTTTTGGGATATTTTTTATTAAAAAAATGCCGTTGGTGACTTAACCAACGGCAATCATTTGTGTTAACATCGAATACCGAATACCGAATACCGGTTACTGTTTACTTTTCACTGTTTACCTTTTACTTCTTACTACCCCTGGTCGTGATCAAAATCACCCCGTCATAATCCTTGTCCGTATACTTTTTCATTTCGGTTTTATCTTTTAACACCGTCATCTCTGTGATCTCATCGGGATCGAGACCGGCCAGGGCGCCTTTTTCAGCACGCGGAACGCCATCAATGATCACCAGCGTATTCGATGGGGTATCATCATCGGTAGTCCACTCCATATTGTGTTCACGGATCGTTATTACCTCCTTTTTACCATCATGTTTCAGGTCATACTTCTCATCATGCTTTACATCATATTTGTCATCATGCCTGATTACCTTAACGATTTTGATTGAATCCTGCTTGCCGCCTTTTACATGTTTGATATCTTCATCCTCAGAAATAAAGATCAGACTGTCAGCGTGTTCGATTCTGTCCTGACCATCATGGCCAAACGTCCTTACCGATTTTGTAGTATCCCCGGCAACAATGACCTCAACGGTTTCCGTATAGATTGTGTCCCCCGGAGTTTTCTTTTTGATGATCGTAATGACGGTTTTCTTCTTCACGGTATCCCCGGGCAAATCGGAATTGAGCAAAAGCAGTGGATCAGAGATTAAGGGTTTTACAGATGCCAAAGCCTTTTCTGAATCGCCGGCCTGAAGCCTTTCCGGGAAAAACCCGTTTACAATGGCCATCAGGAGGAACAACATGGCAGCGAGAGGAAGCAGGGTCAGGATCTTCAATCTTGACCTCCGGTTTAATGTATTGTTTGTAATCATTTTCATTCGTTTTTTAATTAATGAGTGGTTAAAACTGGAAGAAAGACAGATGAGCCTTTCCTCGGTTACCTGATTAATCAGGAGAGCCTGGTATCGGAGCCTGTCAATTCCGGTATTGAGTGCTCCTTCATCTGCCAGGTATTCATGCACAAGCTGCACCGTATTCTTCATTTTCCAGATCAATGGATTGAACCACATTACGGCCGTCAGCAGTTCGGTGATGATCAGGTCAACAGAATGGTACTGGGAAGCATGAATTTTTTCATGTGCGATAATCTGCTCCAGGTCCTCATCGGATGATGAATCGCGGGCAATAAAAATCCATCCGAAAAAAGAAAAGGTATTCCTGAAACGATGGTTAAGCAGTATAACGCAATCCTTCCGGACGATTTTATCCGATTTAAGATACTGAAAGGCCAGCACAAAGAGCTGCAAAAAAATCCTTCCAATCAGTAAAAGTGCAATAAGAAAATAGATCTTCAGGGCGAGGTCAGTCCAGTTCAAACCTGACTCAACAGCCATGGCAGCAGCCTGGCCACCTTGAGCGGCAGGGACATTTAAATTTTCCAGGGCAAAGCCCTGATTTTGACTTTTCACCAGGTCAATGGCAAACCTGTTTAAAGGCACCAGGAGCGATAAAACGACGGATCCCATCAGGTAAAACCGCAGGTGCCTGAAGTTGGTTTCATTCTTGTATATCAGTATATACGCCAGGTACAGCAAACTCAGGCAAACCGATGAAATCAGCGTATGTTGAATAAAAGACATCTTATTGCCGTTTGTTTTTAATTTCCTTTTCCAGCATTACTTTCAATTCTTCGAGATCGTTCAGGCTTACTTCCTTGCTCCTGACAAAAGCAGAAACCATTTGATGGAGTGAACCATTAAACAGCCCTCTGAATGTATCTTTCATTACATGCTGTGCGTAATCCCTTTTTGAAACCACGGCATAATAAACATTGGTTTTACCATAGGTCCTGTGTGCTACATAACCTTTTTTCTCGAGCACTTTAATTACTGTGGCTACGGTGTTATAAGCCGGTTTGGGTTCGGGCAGGCTTTCGAGCACATCGCTTACGGCTCCTTCCTTGATCTCCCACAATGCTTTCAGCAGGTCTTCCTGGGCTTTGGTAATTTCTTTCATACTTTCGCAACAGTATATTAAGAACAAATTCGTTACGAATATACTATAATAATTTATTAACTACTACAGATGTAGTATATATTTCAAATAATTTAACAATTTTTGGGAATTCATTTTTGATATAAAGTACAGACGCACAATTGTGCGTCTCTACTTCCCCAGCATTTCCTCCACCTGTTTCACCACGTTCTCTGCTGTAAATCCGAATTTCTCATCCAGAACCTTGTAAGGTGCGGAGTAGCCAAAATGATCGAGACCAAACACCTTGCCTTCTGGTCCTGCCAGACTTTGCAGGGTGACCGGCAGGCCCGCGGTAAGTCCGAACACCGGTACACCGGGAGGTAGTACTTTTTGCTGGTATTCTTTGGGTTGTTTTCGGAACAATCCTTCCGAGGGAGCGGAAACGACCCGCACTTTCATACCTTTTTCTTCAAGCTTTTGAGCACCTGCCATCAGGGTGGACACTTCCGAGCCGTTGGCAAGCAGGATAATATCAGGAGCATGTGTGTCTTTGAGAATATAGGCGCCTTTTGCCACCTGGCCTGCGTCAGCCAGTCGGGTCGATCCCGTCTGCGCCGGCAGTGTGGGTACGTTTTGCCGGGTCAGCAGCAGGGCCGTCGGAGTTTTTGTGTTTTCGAGCGCCAGTTTCCAGGCATGGGTGGTTTCATGCACATCGGCCGGGCGAAGAACCAGAACACTGTTCTCACCATGGTGGTTTTTCATCTGTTCCATCAACCTGATCTGCGCCTCCTGTTCAACAGGCTGGTGCGTGGGACCGTCTTCGCCCACGCGGAAGGCATCGTGTGTCCAGATATACTTCACCGGAAGTCCCATGAGTGCTGCCAGCCTGACGGCGGGCTTCATATAATCGGAGAACACGAAGAACGTTCCGCAGGCTGCAATCACTCCCCCATGCAGAGCAATACCATTGGCAATGGCTGCCATGGTGAGTTCGGCAACGCCGGCCTGCAGGAATGCACCACTAAAGTCACCCCTGGTAAAGGCTTTGGTGTTCTTTAAAAAACCGTCGGTCTTATCGCTGTTTGACAGGTCAGCGGAAGCCACGATCATGTTGTCGATGTTCCTGGCCAGCCAGCCCAGCACATTGCTTGATGCAGTGCGGGTAGCGATATCGTCTTTCTGTGCAACCAGTTCAGGTGCTATTTCCGGTGCCCGGCCTGAGAAGTACCGGTCCAGTTTTTGAGCCAGATCGGGATGTGCCGACGCCCACTTCCTCTCTTGTTCTTTACGGGTACTGGCAGCGGCGGATTTCTTCTGCAGAACCTCCTGATAATATTGCTTCACTTCCGGGAAGATCACAAAAGGATCGGCCGGATTTCCCGAAAGGTTTTCTATGGTTTTTTCAAAGGAAGCACCGGCTTCGCCCAGGGGCATGCCGTGTGTTGAGGTTTGCCCTTCAAAACTGGCGCCCCCGGCGTCAACGGCACCTTTACCCATCACGGTCTTTCCAATGATCAGTGTTGGTCTGTCTTTTTCCTGGGTGGCCTTCATCAGGGCCGCCCTTATCTCTTCCTGATCGTTTCCGTTGATGGTGATCACCTGCCACCCCCAGGCGGCATATTTTGCTGCCGTATCCTCTTTGGTAACAGCTGAAGTTTTTGTGGACAGCTGAATATCATTGGAGTCGAAAAACATGATCAGGTTATGCAGTCCGAGAAAACCGGCAATTCTCCCGGCTCCCTGGGATATTTCCTCCTGTATGCCTCCGTCGGAAATGTAAGCATAGGTCTTATGCGACATCCAGTCACCAAACCTGGCACACAGGAATCGCTCCGCGATGGCAGCCCCGACAGCCATGGTATGACCCTGGCCAAGAGGCCCTGAAGTATTTTCAATACCCCGTTTAACATCCAGTTCGGGATGACCGGGTGTGGGACTTCCCCATTGCCTGAAATTCCTGATCTCATCCATTGTGAATTTCCCGGTAAGGGTAAGCATGGAGTATAACATGGGCGACATGTGTCCAGGATCAAGGAAAAACCGGTCGCGGTTCCGCCAGGCCATGTCCTCCGGATCCCAATTCAGGAACTCGGAAAACAAAATGTTGATGAAATCCGCTCCACCCATGGCGCCTCCCGGGTGACCCGATTTGGCTTTCTCAACCATAGCGGCTGACAGGATCCTGATGTTATCCGCTGCCCTGTTTACTAATTCTTTTTTCATGAATGAATTTTAAGTGAATAGTGACTGGTGAATAGTGACTGGTGAATGGTTCATCGCAAATTTAAAATAATCTCTTTCAACCTGCTTTGTATCAAGGGTATTTTTATTGTAGAAAATGATGCGAGATTTGAACAAAATGTCATGCATTGAAATGCGGAATATGGTGTATTTTTGAAGCAGACAAAACCAATCTAAAAATATGAGCCTTCAATGTGGAATTATAGGAATTGCCAACACAGGCAAATCTACCATTTTCAACTGCATGTCCAATGTGAAAGCCGAAACTTCCAATTTTGCCTTTACATCCAGCAAGTCCAATATTGGTATCATTCATGTGCCGGACCAGCGCCTGTACGAGCTCGAAAAATATCAGCCCACGCAGAGGGTAGTGCCTGCAACTGTTGAGATAGTTGATATTCCCGGACTTACCAAAGGTGCCAACCAGGGTGAAGGTGTGGGCAACAAGTTCCTGGCTGATATCCGCAATACCGATGCCCTCATTCACGTACTGCGTTGTTTTGATGATGAGAACCTGCCGCATATTGACGGATCGGTAGATCCGGTTCGTGATATCGAAAATATTGACTTCGAACTACAGGTGAAAGACCTGGAAAGCGTGGAAAAGAAACTTCAACGGCTCGACAAGATAGGCAGGGCAGGTGACAAGGATGCCAAACACGGTACCGAGGTGTTGAATAAGGTAAAGGCTAAGCTGGAATCTCTGGGCAATGTGCGTGATATGAAACTTGATTCGTTGGAGCATAAATACATCGATGACCTCTTCTTGCTTACTATTAAACCAGTGATGTTCGTCTGCAATGTCGACGATGCATCGGCTGTGAAAGGGAATCATTATGTGGATAAGGTCAGGGAGCACCTGAAAGGCAGAAATGAGGAAATTCTAGTGGTGGCCGCCAAACTTGAAGCGGAGATTGCCGATTTCGACAATGAGGAGGACAAGATGTTATTCCTATCAGATGCAGGTCTGGATGAACCCGGTGTGAACCGCATGGTCCGTTCGGCATACTCCATGCTGAACCTGCTCTCGTTTTTTACAATTGGTCCGGATGAGATCAGGGCATGGACCATACATAAGGGAATGTTTGCATCACAGGCTGCCGGCGTTATTCACAGTGATCTCGAACGTGGTTTTATCCGGGCTGAGGTAATCAAGTACAATGATTATATTACCTTAAAATCTGAGCATGCCTGTAAAGAAAAGGGCAAGCTGATGATAGAGGGCAGGAATTACGTGGTATGCGACGGGGATATCCTTCACATCCGGTTCAATGTATAGGCTGAAAAAGAACTTCTCACCGGTTTTGAAAAGGTTTTTACACGGATTGTGCCTGTTCTCATTTGCCTGGCTGATGACGGGTGTCATTTCTGCCCAGCAGCAGAGATCTGAAGCTCAGGTTGCGGCCGAACAATATCTTCATGAACGTGGTGAGGTGATCGTACGTTTTGTAAAACCTGCCCGGCACAGTATGGATTATCTTACCCGGATCATTTCCATTGACAGGTTCCGCAGTGATACCATAACTGCCTATGTCAATGAAACCGGGTTCAGAGAATTTTTATCACTGCAGATTCCTTTTGAAGTGCTTCATCCGCCTTCATTGAAAGCTGAGCTCCGTCCACGCAAGCTGAAATCAGGCGACTGGCGTGATCATTATCCTTCCTATGCGGAATATGTGAGCCTGATGGAAGGATTTGAGGCGGAATACCCTGACTTATGCAGGCTTACGCATTTCGGAACGAGTATAAATGGTCACAAGTTACTAGCCCTCAAAATATCGGATAATCCTGAGGTTCATGAACACGAACCGGTCGTTTTGTATTCCTCCACCATGCATGGTGATGAGACACTGGGATATATTCTGATGCTACGGCTTATCGATTACTTGCTGGCAAATTATGAAACCAGTCCGGCGGTTAAATACCTTGCAGATCATATTGAAATCTGGATCAACCCTTTGGCCAATCCCGACGGCAGCTATTTTTTATCGGACACCTCTGTGGCAGGCGCAACCCGGTTTAATGCCAATCAGGTTGATCTGAACCGGGATTTTCCGGACATCAGGATTTATACCTTGCAGGATGTGCCCAGGGAACCGGAAACCCTCGCGATGATGGATTTTATGAATGATATCCGGCTGGTGCTGGCTGCCAATTTTCATGGAGGCGCTGAGGTGGTGAACTATCCCTGGGATACCTGGTTCCGCTTTCACCCTGATGATGCCTGGTACCGGCATATTTCCCGGGCATATGCGGATACAGTTCATTTGTATGCACCTGCAGGTTATATGACCTTTCTGGAAAACGGCATTACAAATGGCAATGCCTGGTATTCGGTTTATGGCGGAAGGCAGGATTATGTAAACTATTTTCTGAATGCCCGGGAAGTGACCATTGAGCTATCGGATGAAAATATGCCGTCTGAAAGCAGCCTTGAATATTATTGGAATTATAACAGGAACAGCCTGCTTCAGTACATCGGTCAGGCGATGACAGGCATAACCGGGATCATTGTGGATTCCGTTACAGGAGAACCCGTATTGGCCAGGATCAGGATTGAAAATCATGACCTGGACAATTCCTGGGTGTATTCATCTGCGGAAGACGGAAGTTATTACCGTTTGATTGGCGCGGGTAATTACATGTTAAGAATAAGTTCACCGGATTATCTGGTAAAAAGGATGCAGGTGAATGTAACGGATGGAGAACTCACGCAGCTCGATGTGAATCTTACTCCGGTGATTAAAGCTCTGTATCCAAATCCATTTTTGAATGAACTTAACTTTTATTTATCTGTACCCGGAGATGATCTGCATTTGGAATTCTTCGATTTGCTAGGCCGCAAAGTCAAACATATAATCCAGCCTGTGGACTACAGGGGTCCACAGACCATTGATGTCAGCGATCTTGCAGCCGGTATGTATGTTGTCAGGATTCAATACGGGGCAGAGGCCTGGAAACAGCTGGTGATCAAGCAGGGGTTTTCAGTGAATGAATAAACAAATTGAGTTTGTCCGAATGGTTCCCTGTCAGTTGATTTTCTATATTTGTTGCGAAATGAATTATGAATTAACTTTAAAAAGGTATTCATAATCAGATTGGACAGAAAGAAATCAATACCTTAATTCTTTATTATGATAACGACCCTTGGTGAAGCCAGGTTTCCTTCTCCGCTGAATTATTCTGTGGATGACCGTGTGAAGATACCTGCTTCCATAAAGGTCATGCCGGGTGACAAGCATGACAGCAACCTTTTGTTTGAAATGGCGGGACCTCGGTCGCGGTTGTTTTTTGATCCGCACATTACCAGAGCCGCCATTGTTACCTGCGGCGGACTTTGCCCGGGGATGAATAATGTGATCCGTTCCCTGTTTCTGGAATTGTTTTTTATTTATGGGGTTAAGGATATTATCGGATTCCGTTACGGATACACCGGTTTGGATCCGGCTTTCGGGGAGAAGCCAATTGTGCTTAACCACAACCTGATCGACGATATTCACCGGGATGGAGGAACTTTGTTAGGCACATCCAGGGGACCGGTAAATATTCAGGCAGCTGTTGACAATCTGATCAACCTGAAGATCAATATTCTGTTTACAATCGGCGGTGACGGCACCCAGAAAGGGGGATTCGATCTTTACAAGGAAGCGCAGAAACGCAATTATCCCCTGTCGGTCGTTGGTATCCCGAAAACCATTGATAATGACGTGTCTTTCGTTTCACGTACATTTGGGTATCTCACTGCAGTTGAGGAATCGGTGCGGGTTATCAATACAGCGCACGTCGAAGCCAAAAGCGTGCAGTATGGCGTTAGTCTGGTTAAACTGATGGGCCGCAATGCTGGGTTTATAGCAACCGGAGCCACTGTCGCCAGTCAGGATGTGAATTTTGTTCTGATCCCAGAGGTACACTTTGCTCTCGGAGGGGAAAAGGGATTCCTGCAGGCGCTCAAAAATCGTATGATCGATCGGAAACACGCTGTTATCGTTGTTGCCGAAGGGGCCGGACAAGATTTGCTGGCGGCAGGAGAAGCCTCGTACGATGCCTCTGGAAATATTATCCTGAAGGATATCGGATTATTCCTGCGTGAACAGATCGATAAATTCTTTAAGACTGAAAAAATTCCGGTCATCATACGGTATTTCGATCCAAGTTATTCAATCCGGAGTTGTGCAGCGGATGCCGAAGATTCCATACTGTGCGACCTCTATGCCCGAAATGCCGTGCATGCAGCCATGGCAGGCAAAACCGGACTGGTGATAGGGTATATACATGACAGCTTTATTCATGTGCCGGTGGATTTATTGACCCGAAAATCACGAAGGATTGACCTGCATGGCTGGGAATGGAGAGCCGCCCTTGCAGCAACAGGACAGCCGGAAGTGTTTGTTTAGGATTGCCTTCAATTTTCTGATCATCCACCCCATGAAAACACGAAAACCGGACCAATTTGGTCCGGTTTTCTTGAGTTCAGCGTAGTTTTAAACTACGCTTCTTAAAGCCGACTATAGTTTTATTTTGAAGGGGGAAGCAATACTTCATCGATAACATGCACAATTCCATTGGAACCCTGGACATCTGTCAGGACAACCACGGATGAACCGTTAATGGTTACCGAAGCTCCCAGGTTAACTGC
The DNA here is from genome assembly GCA_041737175.1 of Bacteroidales bacterium. GTDB lineage: Bacteria > Bacteroidota > Bacteroidia > Bacteroidales > UBA10428 > UBA5072. The sequence goes on along the minus strand of JBGSSF010000023.1, from coordinate 18,548 downwards.
TATGTCACCGTTGAGAGTAGCAACATTGCCTGAAGTCAATTCGGAGGACTCCACATTTCCGCTTACAACATGGTAAAGCAGAATCGGTACAAGCTGTTCCTTGGTCAGATCAGCAATTCCTGATACACCCAGCGCTGTAAATAGCTCTTCAAATGCGGCATTGGTGGGGGCAAACACTGTGAATGGACCTGCTCCGCTTAATGTTTCTGCAAGTTCAGCCTTTAATACAGCCTGAACCAGGATGCTGAACAGCGGATTGTTGATGGCAAGGTTGACAACTGTTGGAGGCAGCAGCACTTTGTCAATTACATGTATTACACCGTTCGTGGCAAGAATATCTGCGGACGTGATTTCCGACGAACCATTCAGTATGACCTCATCGGCGTTTACCTGCAGGGAGATCGCGGTTTGCTCGGGACCTGAGCTCAGTGTATTAACATAACCGTTGGTGAGATCGGTTGATAATACCTTACCGCTTACCACATGATACAGTAAAATCGGAGTTAAAGCTTCGGCGGAAAGATCATCCAGACTGGACACGCCAAGATCGGCAAGCAAATCAGCAAAGGCTTCATTGGTGGGCGCAAATACAGTAAATGGTCCGTTGGCCTGAAGTGCGGAGACCAGGTTGGCTTTTGTAAGCGCAGCTACCAAAGTAGAGAAATTATTGTCTGAAGATGCAATTTCCACTATGCTCTTCATTTCTTCCATAGGTGCCTTATCGTCCTCGTTTTCACATGATGCGAATACGAACACCCCGAGAAGCATGACTGCTGTTACGGGTTTGAAGAATTTTATAAACTTTTTCATTTTTCTGGTTTTATTGATTTGATGTAGTAACATAGGAGTCATCAATAATGTTTAAAAATAGATGTAAAAAAATAAACAAAAAGTAGTTAAAATATTTGAAAACAATTTTAAAAACTAACTTAATAAACAGTAATACAATTTTTTATAAAGAAATTACAAAATTGTTTCTAAATAATGAAATGTTTAATTAAACAATTAAAATATTGAACAGAATAAAGATGTTCGGGAAACGGTTGCCGGAATTGTCTCTGATTTTACTATTTTTAGCACTTCATTTCAATTGCCTTCCGCATGAAACCGCGCAACCTGAAAGCAGTATTATTAATACTTTATGGTTTGATTCTGGTTGTTTCTTGCATTCATCCCATTTATCCGCTGGAAATGTACCTGCAGCACTCTGCAACAATAATAGCGGGCGCATTTCTGATATACGTCACCATTAAGAATAATCTGAGCAATAAAACCTTTGCATTGATCTTTGCTTTTATGGTTCTGCATATCATTGGGGCACGATGGATATATTCCTATACCCCTTATGAAAGTTGGATAAAGTGCTTGACAGGATTCAGCATTAATGATTACTTTGGCTGGGAGCGAAATCAGTATGACCGGTTCCTGCACCTGATGTTTGGATTCCTGTTGCTGATTCCTGCCAGTGAGATCTATCACAAATGGCTGGGTGTTCCTGCAAAGCGATCGGATCATATCGCCCTTCTGTTTATACTTGCCGGCAGCTTGTTCTATGAAGTATTTGAATGGTTCTTAACGCTTGTGCTGTCGCCCGAACAGGCCGATTCGTATAACGGACAGCAGGGTGATTTCTGGGATGCGCAGAAGGATATGGCACTGGCCATGCTGGGAGCTCTTGTTATGATTGTAATCCGGAGAATGAAAAGAAAAATGAAGGGTTATGCTGAATATATTCCGGGTTAATTACTTTTCTTGCCTGCGAGCAACAAAAAACTAACTTTGCCGTTCAACGTAAATATATATTCAATTTCAGCGTATGTGTGGCAATCTTAAAGTTCTTTCTACGTGTGCTTCAATTTTTTTAATATTATCGACCACCCTATATTCCCAGGATCTGAAAAAGATTCCGCCCGAGAAACCCGGTATCATTGTCGGTATTGTGGTAAGTCAGATGCGTTATGATTATATCCAGCGGTTTTGGGACAAACTCGATGAAAATGGCATAAAATTACTGGTTAATCGAGGCACCTATTGCAAAAATACCAGTTTCAATTACCTGTTTTCACAACAGGGAGTCGGGCATGCCAGCATTTCAACGGGGACCACGCCAGCTGACCATGGCATTGTAGGCCGCGAGTGGTACCTGTATTTGCAGGATAAGCTGGAACAGAGCACGGATGATCCGCAGCATAAGGCGGTAGGCGGCGACGTGGATAACGGGCGATACAGTCCCAGGAACCTGATGTGCACCACTTTTTCAGATGAGCTGCGCCTGTCGAACAATTTCAGTTCCAAGGTATTTTCCATTTCACCCGATCCGGCACCCGGTATATTTTCTGCCGGACATACGGCAAACGGCTCCTATTGGTTCGACAAACGCACCGGCAACTGGATCACAAGCACCTATTATGCCGATTCACTGCCCAAATGGGTGGATGATTTCAATGCCAAGCGTTTTCCTGATATTTATCTGAAAGAAATCTGGAATCCGCTTTTTCCCATTGGAGACTATACCGAAAGTCTTCCCGATAAAAATAACTACGAAACCGGTTTTAAGGGACAGGTTACCTTTCCTTATCTGCTGGAAGAAATCTCTGAGATCAGCAAGAAAAAAATCGATTACAGTCTGTTGGATAAGACTCCATTCGGAAATACCTATACCAAAGACTTCGCCGCAACCCTGATTGTCAATGAGCAATTGGGCAAAGATGACATTACCGATGTGCTGATGATTTGTTTCACTGCCATGGAAAACATTGGCAATCTCTTTGGTCCCAATTCAGTGGAAATTGAAGATGCATTTCTCAGGCTTGATAAGGAAATAGCTCATTTTCTGGCCTTCCTGGATGGACAGGTGGGTAAGGAAAAAGCCCTGGTATTTCTTACCTCGGATCACGGCGTGGCTCAAATACCTTCGTATTTGAGCGATAACAAGATCCCTGCAGGGTATTTTAACCGGAACGGAGCGCTTTCCCTGTTAATGAGTGCACTCAACAATACCTACGGCAAAGGTGAATGGATAAGGGCTTATCATGCACAGCAGATCTATCTAAACCATACTCTCATTGAGGATTCCAAGCTATCGCTTACCCAGATGCAGGACTATATTGCCCAGTTTCTGCTGCAATTTTCGGGAGTAGCCAATACAGTTACCTCACATACATTACAGACCGCCAATTTCACAGAAGGCGTTTACAGGAAGATACAAAACAGCTTTAACCAGAAACGGTCAGGGGACGTAATCATCAACCTGAAGGCCGGATGGGTGGAAAAGAGTGATGTGTCCACCGGAGGCACGTCCTCATATTCCTACGATTCCCGCATTCCTTTGATATGGTACGGATGGAAGATAGGCCGGGGTACCATCACCCGCCAGGTCGATATCATTGATATTGCACCTACCATTTCAACTTTTTTGAATATTACCTTCCCAAATTCATGTACAGGCAAACCGGTGTTTGAATTGTTACAGTAATATCATCAGCACATTTGCACATTTCCACATTTCCACATTTCCACATTTGCACATTAAAATACCAGTTGCATGGTTGCCCTTATCCCAAAAGGACTTACATCCGGATGATCGAGGTAAGAGAACCGCCACATGGCCTCTACCCTGAAAAGCTTGAAAATATTCTCAATGCCCACGCCTGCTTCATAATAAGGTTTGCTGAGTCCGGAAAGACCTTCGGGGAATTCCATAACCGATTTATTCTTGTCTGAAAGCCGGCCATACAGAATATTACAGCTAACCACTTCACGCCAGTTAAGACGTCTCAAAAGGGGAATCCGGTTCAGGAAAAAACCCTGGAAATGATGTTCGGCGAATAAACTGACATATTCATCGCTGACAAATTCATAGTAATTCATCATGTTGAATGACAAAGCGTCATAGGCATAGGTTTCGTTGCCCTCGTGAAGTTTAAGCAGCGGGTAGGGCAGGGTGCCGTATATTTTTCCGGCTGTGAATCTGAATTTCAGATAACCAAAAGGAGTGGTTTCGACCTTATCCGAAATTTTCAACCTTATCTTGAAATATTCGTACTCGCTGCCATAAAATCCTTTAGGTCCATATGTCAGGTCGAGATCGAGCGTTGGATACTGCGATCCGAGACTTTTTCGTTCAAATTTGCCCCACAGGAATTTTTCTCGGTAAGCGAAATGGGTGCTCAGGGTAAATTCAGCGGATGTGAGGGGTGAACCCATAATGGTATCGGTAAGCAATTCATTGTTGATGAAGGGTACATAGGCAGTGGGATAGATCTTCTGTCGAATAAACTTAATTGTATTTGAAAAACCCGGTGCCCATTCATGTTCATAAAAGGCGTTGAACTGATCCACCATGGTGAGCTTGTAATTGGGATTACGCCGCATGATGGAAGTCAGCCAGTTGTCTTCGAGAAAGGCGTTTTCACTTTTGCCAAGTTGACGGATATCATGGAAATAGGAAATCGTTGTAGTCCTGCGGGGGTTGGTGCTGAACATATAGGTAACGTAGAGCCCGTATTTGAACCGTTTATCCCCGAAACCATAGGCGATATGACCTCCGGGCATGATTTTGGTGCTGAATTTATTACTGGTCCGGCCTCCGACCCTCAGCCGCAGACCTTCAATGACATTGGAACTGATGACGGTGTAGTAAGGGCCCAGTTCTACAGGACCGGTCACTATATAGTAATTGGCAAGCATGGTGGCCAGGGTGTTGAGTGTTTTATACAGGGGAACCTTCTTGACGGAATCCACCATCGTGTATATCTTGCTGTCCTCCTCGGTGAGAGAGGCTTTCCGGTTATTCTCCCAGTAGGTGTCATCCCTGTCGATTTCATTTTCGAGCATATAGGTATCGGTGGTAATCTTCCTGACCACATCCGGAATCGGATCGTTTAACCGGATACTGTCATAAACGGCTGTTTTCCTACCGAAGAACCCGTAGGATTTTTCAACCACATTAAAGTCGATCACCAGGTCCTCGCTGGTCAGGAACCAGGTTGAATCATTCAACTGATCGTATTCATAGGTGGCGATCATATCCTTGAGGAGGTTGAGGTTGACATCCTTGGATACCCGGAGTTGGAATTTTTTGATCGCAAAGGTGGAGTCGGTTACCCAGAAAAAGCCGTGAAAGGTTCTTTCCTGCTTGCGTTTGGGTTTAAATGAGATTTTGTGACAGAATCTGCCGTCGATGAATGTGCTGTCCTCGAGGTAGTATTTATAGTACAACCGGCCGATATCCGCTATGGGACTGATGAATCCCGGGTCAAAAAAAGTAATGAAATCATCATAAATATTCAGCTGCTGGTACATTCTTCCGGTAAACTGGGAAACGGTCTTGTTCTCAATTCCGCTTATCTTGAATCCTTCGATCACCTCACGGTTTACAGGAGGATTTTTTGAATAGTATACCTTGGAAACGGTTTCAGTTATCAGCAGGGGAAGATAGTTTTTATTGAAAACCTCGGATGAGTCCATGTAATCAAATACGAATCCAAAATCCTCCAGGAATCGTTGATTCTTCAGATTCTCGCCCACATTGTTCAGGTCGAGACGCATTTTGGTATAGGCGTTGTACTGGTAAGCCGGCAACCGGGCAGGATTGTTCTTCTTTTTGTTGTCATTGATACTTTTCAGTATCTTGAAGGCTGGATTCTCCCCGGGTGTCACAATAACGGCTTCGAGGGTTATGGCCAGGGGGATCAGTTGAACATCGAAGTACTGCTCAGTTCCTGTTTTAATCGGAAGACGTACCAGCCTGTATCCCACACTCGATACCAGAAGGGTGTCGGTTGCCTTGGTTGTTGTGAGGAAAAATGATCCGTCGGCTTCGCTGATCGTGCCCACCAGGCTATGCTGGAAACCGATGTTCGTATAGGGTACGGGTTCGTTGGTCTCGGCATCAATAACCTTGCCCCTGATCACTGTTTTTTGAGCTGTAAGGCTTAAACCGGAGATCAGGAGGGAAAGTGAAATTATATGGAATCTGGATATCAATTGCTAAAGGATTAAAAGATTAAAGTTCAAACGGCATACCATTGCAAATAGTATACCAATTTATACAGTGCCCGGTTTAGAACTCCCACCGGAATCCCAGGGTCGGCAAAATTTTCCATTTAGCCGGTCCGAATGGAAAATTCCGGTTTATTTCCACCTCACCACCAAGAGCAATTTTTGGTGTGAGGAGATACCAGAACTGGGGTTCGGCCTGAAAAACCATTTCTTTCTTATCCGGGTCATCAAGCCTATCCTGTGACCAGATATCAGCAAAGCCCGCCAGAAGAACCCTGCCTTTGAAAACAGGCTGAAACCAAACTGCGGTAAACTGGAAATCAGGGACATCCATACCGCGTGAAATCCGGCAAAGCCACTGGGTGGTCAGCACCAGCCGGCCTATTTTTAAAGGATGACTGAAACCGGTAAGGAATATATTGTTGAAGCTGGCTGCCCCCATGTAACTGCCTGTATCCCGGTATGCCGTGAAACCGTCATTGTATTCGATATGAAAAGTCAGCTGGTCAAAGGCAGGATTTTTTCTCAGACCGGGAATATAGAAATCCCGTGAGAATTCCAGGTAAGCGGCTGACATGCTGCGTGGTTTTCCGGGAAAATCAAAATCCAGATCCACGAACCAGAAGGTTGATCCCAGTGTATCGGGCCGGAACATTTCGAAGGTAGCGGTCCAGAACCTGCGATCCTCTCCGAAATCATAATGGAGCTGGAAATTCTGGGCCCTGGCGATCAAGGGAGCAAGGAACAGTAAAAGGACAATCGGCTTTTTCATACAGGGATTAACTCAGGCAAAAATAAGAAAACAATTGTTAGGGAATTGGGAAAAGGTGATGAGGTGATGAAGTGAAAGGGTGAGGGGTGGATACATGAAAGATATATTTAGTTTAACACTCATTATAAAATTTTTGCTACTTTTATCCAAACGGGCTAGGGAAAGAGGTTATGGGAGGATCTTGGAAAATTGACAAGCCATATTCGAATTATATTGGAACTTATAATATCGCTGAATAAACTCAACATTAAAAAACAAACAACATGAAAAAGAGAACAGGAGTTATGGCTGCGCTGCTTCCGTTAGTATTCGCATTAAGTGCATATTTGGTTTTTTTTGACCGTATCGAGAGCAAACCAAACCACGTTGGATTCTGGTTTATTCTGGTATTGGGAATGTCATTGGGTGTTGCATTGACGCGATTGATCCTGTGGTTCAAAGAAAGGAAAAATGTATAGTTTGAATAAATCTTCCTTGCAAAAAAGCCGACGTATTATGTTAATTGCACTTTCTGTCGTATTAGCTTGCATACTTGTGCTTATAGGAGTACTGTTGGCATTCAGTCACGGAAAACCTAAGCCTTTTTTGGACGAGAACGGAAGACCGATTGAAGGAAGCATTTCTGAGAAAATCCATGTCAATATCAATGGACTGGAACAAGGGATGTTCATCAGGGGCAGGGACAAAACAAAGCCTGTGCTGCTTTTCCTGCATGGCGGGCCCGGTTTGCCTGAATACTTTCTTACAAAGAATCACCCCACAGGTCTGGAGGATTACTTTACCGTCTGCTGGTGGGAACAGCGGGGTGCCGGTCTTTCTTACATCCCGGATATTCCGCTCGGGACCATGACGGTGGAGCAATTAATTTCCGATACCAGGGAGGTAACCAAATACCTTTGCAATCGTTTTGGAAAAGAAAAGATTTATCTGATGGGGCATTCAGGAGGATCATTTTTTGGCATCCTGGCGGCAGCAAGATCACCGGAGCTTTACCACGCCTACATCGGCATCGCTCAAATGTCACAACAGCATGAATCGGAAAAGCTGGCCTATACATATATGGTGGAACAGTATAAAACAGCCGGAGATCAAAGAATGCTGAAAAAACTTGGGAAGTTTCCTGTCGATAAGATGGATTCCATACCGGATTCATACCGCGCCTTGCGTGATGATGCAATGCACAAAATCGGCATTGGTACGATGCATACTATGAAATCTGTAATCACCGGCCTCTTTTTACCATCTTTTATAAACCGTGAATATTCGTTCCCTGAAAAGATCGCAATTTGGCGCGGCAAATGGTCTGAATATTCCACAATCTTGTGGCACCAGATGTTGGGAACAGACTTAACCACGAAGGTAACAAAACTTGATATTCCTGTATATTTTTTTCATGGTATATATGATTATACGGTTTCCTATACTTTGGCCATGGCATACTTTGAAAAGTTGCAGGCGCCCAAAAAAGGATTTTACACTTTTGAACAATCTGCCCATAGTCCTTTGTTTGAAGAGCCAGTGAGAATGATACGTATTATACAGGAAGATGTAATGACAGGATTGAATAATCTGGCCGATAAATAAAGCATCACATGACCAATATTTATAATTTTGTAATCCATGAACGGCATTGATGATTACATAAAAGATTTTCCTGAAGACGTACAGATTCTTTTACAAAAAGTGCGCGCAACCATAAAAGAAAAGGCCCCCGGAGCTATTGAAGGCATGAACTATGGTATGCCGTCCTACAAGACCAACGGGAGACCGTTGGTATATTTTGCCGGTTATAAAAACCACATTGGCTTTTATGCCACACCAACAGGGCACGAGAAATTTGCGGAGGAGCTTTCGAAATACAAGCAGGGAAAGGGGTCTGTTCAGTTTCCGATGGACAAGCCCATTCCATTCGATTTAATTGGAAGGATTATTGAATTCAGGGTAAAAGAGAATTCGGCAAAATCCAAAAAGAAATAATATTGGCGCTTGAAATCTTAAGATATGAATATGAAACTCATACGGAGAATACTTACTGTAATGTCATTTATTATTATTGTGCTTATTCTCATTTACATGGATTATACCGATCTGTCCTGGCCGGCCAATAAGAACAATTATCTTGGGCTCATGGCCTGTATCCTGAATATTTGGGCGCTGGTATTCCTGATCAGGGAAAAACAGGAATAGAAGAATACTATGTCAGTTGTTGATATACAATTCCAGATTCTTTTGATCGCAGTATGTTTTTATTTCGCTGATGATTCTGCTGTCGGGCAAGGATAAATTTCCGAAATCACCACCCCAGCAACGTGCCAACCATCCCTGGCCGATCCAGAAGATAGGTTCCCCTTCGGGGATCTTATCGAGCAACATTTTAAGAGAATCCCTGCCCAGCACCACGATGCGATTTCCGGTAACCTCAACATAGGATTTTGTCCGGTTTGTTCCCGGAAGAATCGAATAATTCCAGTCACCTCCGTTGGGCCAGCTGTATAATTCCCAGCCTTTCATGGAATGTTCAAAGGATATCGTATCGGGATTGAACTGATTTACGGGCTGAAGATCCTGATCGCTTTCCTTCGAACATTGGATGAAGCTGAAGGTGATCATGATCAGCAAAAAAAACAATGATATCTTTTGATTTTTCATAAACGTGTTTTCATATGGATGACAGCATCCAGGAAATGGTTGCGTTATACAGGGTACTATTCCTCGAAATCAAGATTCACCGGTCCTTCCGGAAAGTTTTCCGGGAGTTCAGCCACAAAAGTTTGATTTATAGTGTAAGCCGTTTTGAAAACCGAGCTGTCAACGATCTCAAAAGAGATGTTATCGAACCAGGTTTTGCCGGGTCCCAGAAGTATTACACCGTAATAAACTGCGTTGGTTGATTCAGACACATCAAATACAATTATGCATTTTGTCCAGTAATTGGTTCCAACAAGTGGCCGGTCATCCATATTATCAAAATCAGCAGTTATCTGCTTATCATAATCATCAACACGCACCCACATCATGCTGTAGGAAGTCTGGGATGCGAGTGATTGCACATAACCTGTCATTCGTACCCGTTTCCCTCTGAAGGAATCAACAACACACCACTGGCACAGGGTACCGAATCCATGAGCGGTGTCCACTGTCGATTCGATATACCCGCTTTTTTCACCATGCTGGGCGTCCTGGTCTTCAACACCAATAATATACTCTTTAGGATGGCTTCCGGCTAAAAACCAGCCATGAGGTTCATCTTTTCCGGAGTCCTCTTTGTCACAGCTCAAAAAGCCTGTGAAAAGGATGATAACAACCAAAAATCGAAAGGTTCTCATTATGGTTTTGGTTTTATTGATAAATATCCTAACTCATGAAGAAAAGGTACAACAATTTAATAAACCTGGGAAAAATCCGTTACTATTTTTAGTGATAACCCGGATCTAGACCCGGAATAACTGTCAACAAATTTCCATACTTTTACCAAAATATTTTCAAAAATGAGTTACCGGCATACCCTGGAGGCAGCGCTTGAAAGTCTGCATGAGATAGAAGATCTGATCAAAACATTCCCGTCCGACGGGAATATACCAAATATCGAGATTGACCTTACCCTGCAGAAAATCAGGAATATATATGAACTGTTGCTGATGATGAAGAAGGAAGGGGGAGCTGCAGTAGCAGCAGCAGAGGAGAAAGTAGCAGCAGCGGCAGAGGGGAAGTCGGCAGCGGCAGCGGCAGCGGCAGATGGGAAAGCAGCAGCAGCGACAGCGGCAGTTGATACTGCTCCTGTTACTGCTCCTGCTACTGCCGCTGCTCCTGCTGCTGCTACTCCTCCCACCCAGACCCTCGGAGACCAGTTCAAAGGCAGGACCACCCTGCATGAAAGTTTTCACCAGGCATTGGGCAATGAAGGAGAAACGCTGGCACATGCCAAACCGGTGACCAACCTCATGGCTGCTATTGGGATCAATGACCGATTTACCTTCATCCGGGAGCTGTTTAAAAGCGATACGAATGCTTTTGAAACCACTATGGGTATATTGAATGATGCATCCAGTTTCAATGATGCCTATAACCATATGATCCAGCATTTCGAATGGGACATGGACAGCGAGGCGGTTCAGCAGTTGCTCGACATCATACGCCGTAAGTTTATCAAAAGCCGGCATGAGTAAGCTTTACATTGTACCAACACCCATCGGGAATCTCGAGGATATTACGCTGAAAGCCATACGTATACTGAAGGAAGCGGAACTTGTTCTTGCCGAAGATACCCGCACCACCCGCAAGCTGTTCTCGCATTACGGAATAAGCACAAGATTGCAGTCTTATCACATATTCAACGAACATCAGAAAACGGAAGAAATGGTCAACCGCATTGCTGCAGGTGAAACCACGGCCCTGGTGAGCGACGCGGGGACGCCATCCATCTCTGATCCCGGCTTTATGCTGGTTCGTGCGTGCATTGAGCGCAACATTCCGGTTGAATGTCTGCCGGGTCCCACTGCTCTCATTCCGGCCCTGGTGAGTTCGGGCTTCCCCAGTGATAAGTTTTGTTTCGAAGGCTTCCTGCCGCACAAAAAGGGGCGGAAAACGAGATTGTCAGAGCTGGCAATGGAATCCCGCACCATCATCCTTTACGAATCACCGCACCGGATCCTGAGAACTCTGCAGGAACTGCAACAGGCGATGGGAGATGAAAGGCGATGCGCTGTTTCACGGGAATTGTCAAAACTTCATGAAGAAACCCTCAGGGGAACGTTTACGGAATTGGTGGAGCATTTTGCAAAGCATGCACCGCGGGGGGAGATTGTGGTCGTGATTGCTGCATTGTAGAGCCGCAAAATTTTGCGGCTCTACGGTGTTTCCCAATTAAATCTTTATCAGATAAATATTCCTGAATTCGATATCCTTCCCCTCGCTCTGCAGGCAGATACTCCCCTTTGACAGGGAAGTTCCGGTGGCCTTATTCTGCAAGGTGCCGTTAATGTATACCTCAATGATGTTGTCTTTACAGATCACTTCCATGGTGTTCCAGTCACCCACCATCACCTCATTTGAGGTTTCTTTTTTAGTCACCACGATCTTAGTTTTGTCGGTTCGCTCATTCATATCGGTGCCAGCCATGCAGATGAAATCACCGGCACTGCCGGCTTTCAGCTGACATTCAAAACAGGCCGGCCAAATGGTGTCGGGAACCTGGGCATGAATGAATACGCCGCTGTTGGTGGCTTCTGCAGGCCAACGCCATTCCAGGTGCATTTTATAATTGTCGTACTGTTCACGGGTTCGCATATACCCAAAAGGACTTCCGGTGATATGAATGGCGGCATCCTTAACTGTGAAAACCGTTGCAGGATCAACGGATGGATCCTTCAGAAAAAATACCCAGTTGTTGAGGTCCTTTCCGTTAAACAGCCTGATATAAGCATCAGGCGCACATTCCCTCCTTTGACCCACGGATGAGCTTAAAACCTGAGCCATCAATGAACCGCTTATAAAAGTAAATAACAAGGAAAGCGTTACAATGTATTTCATGGGTATTGAATTAAACTTCATCAAAGTTATGCTTTTATCAGAATTTATAGGATGCACGCAAAGAAAAACCTTCGGTTTCCAAACCTGCCCCGGTGTTGCTGATATATTCCCTGGCCCACAGGATACCGGCATAAATCCAAACTGAAAGATGCTTATTGGGGTTATACATTAATTCTGCCACGGCACCCTGGCTGACGAACTTTCCCAGTTTTTTTCCTGGTTCATCTGTTTCCCGGGTCATCTTCCGGATATCGTTAGTGTAAATACCATCGTTTACGGAGTACCTCCAAAAGGATAAATAGCGTAAGGCAAAGGTAATCTTACGGGAGAGAACCAACTCCGCTTCAGGGGAAAACAGTATAATGTTGGCGGAGCCGACGGATATAATATCATGGATGGGGGATTTCGTCGAAACCGGCCTGAAAGTGTTCATCATTTCATCATCCTCCGTCCTGTCCCCGCTATAAACAGCCTCCCTGACCGAAAGTTTTGGTCTGCCGGCAAATTCCTGCCAGCGGTAAGCGAAATTAGCAGTCAAATGCCAGGCTCTGATATCCTGATGACCAAAGTGGCCGAACTGCCAGGTAAATTCAGCATCATAGGTAAAGGGTCCGGAACCATTGCTAAAACGGATACCCAGGGAATGCCTGTTTTCATGTGCTGTATCATTGGCATAGGTTGAATTCCGGGACTGTACATCAAAATAGTACAGATCCAGAATATTGCTTTTATACAGCGGAGCCGACCAGTAACTTGATAACACATATTCTTTCTTGCGCAGTGAATTGTCAAAAATCCCAGGGGCATAGGATACCGGCTGGACCAGGAATACGTCGCCTGTAATTTCTTTTGTTTCAACCGTCAGGCGGGCACCGTCAAAAGTCTGCCGGACAGTTGGCCCGTCTCTCAAACCCAGGATGCGATCCTGTCCGAAGAGGAATTCCTGGCGTCCCAGCCTTAGCTGCACAGGGAAGGGGATATTGAAACGCAGGTCTGCAAAAGCCTGCATTACGCCGAGATCGTCCCTGTCGACCTGAGGTGAAAGTGAGTTTTTACCGGTAGTATGACAACTGTTCAATTGAATGAATATGCGTAAAAACCTTTTCATCTGCAGGTCGGCATGCAACATGTACCGTTGCTGCAAATAGAAATCCCTGTCGCTGATCCCGGTACTGACATCACCAAAGTTCACATGGTTGTAATAGCGTATCTGCTCCCGGATCTCTCCGCCGAATGATAATAGCACACCTGGCTCATTTTTAACCAGCGAAAGCTCTTTGATTGCCCGGTGGAATTTCCAGTCGGTACTGTCGGTGGCAAGTGCATGGTTGTTGTCGAGGGGGCGTATTAGGCCAATTGGAGCATTCTGTGCGGACACTTCAGTTATCCGAAAACAAAGTAAAAGGATAAGAATTCCTGAGTTTCTCATAAAACTTATAGGACACTCAATACAAGATCAATAATAGTGATTAATTTTAACCTGCGAGTAAATAGGAAAAGAATATTTTACGGCACATGCTGCATATTCGCCCACACCATCTTATCGATATTATCCGGAACATCGGGCAGGGAAGACCTGTGGTTCCGCATCCATACGGACATGCACAGCACACCATCACCCAGGCCATTCTCGCGGGCACAGAGCATGAGATCAGCTTACTAATCGGCGCAGATGATCTGTGTAAACCCTGCATTCACCTCACTGCAGAAGGAATATGCGAAGACATCCTTCCCCAGTTGGAATACAGGGTATTAAAACAGGAGTATAATGATGACCTCGATCACAGGGTGATGGAATACCTGGGTCTAAAGGAAAATACAGTCGTTTCCCTGGCTACTTTTCTCGATATGATTGAAAAGAATATGGCAGGACTGGTAACCATCTGCACACACCCGAAAGAAGATGAAAGCAGCAGGAGATTTGGGTTGAAGAAGGGAATAACAATTCTGAGAAGGGGAGATGGGGAGATGGGGAGAGTAAGGAGTAAGGAGTAAGGAGTAAGGAGTAAGGAGTAGGGAGTAGGGAGTAGACCCATGTGTCTGCCCTGGCAGTCCGTTGGAGTATAATAAAATCTGCGGGATTTTTCTGCGTAATCCCCGAAATCTGCGAGAAACATAAAACTATTTCATGATTTTTTAATGATTTTTTTCTGTAATAATTTGTTTTGGTATACAAAACGATTATATTATAAACCTGACTTTTGATTATATTTTAATCATTTAAACAAAACCTTATCATGGAAAAACTAATAGCCTGTTGTGGCTTAAATTGCGAAACCTGCGATGCGCGGATTGCAACTGTAAAAAACAGCGATGAGCTGAGAAAGGCAACTGCCGAGGCCTGGCAGAAAATGTTCAATGCTCCTGAAATTCCTTACCAGTCGATCAATTGCACCGGCTGCCGGGTGGAAGGTGTTAAGTTTGCGCATTGCAATACCTGTGAAATCAGGGTATGCGTGAACAATAAGGGATATGAGACTTGCGGTGATTGTCCCGATATGGGGACCTGCCAGATCGTTGCCTTTGTCCACAAGAACGCACCGGATGCAGTGGCCAATCTGAAAAGATTAAATTAAGACAACCGATAAAGCAGGAGGTTATTATGACAACTCAATCCCAACCCAATTCAATCTGTTGCCTTGAGTTTGATCCGGTTCCCTGGAATGACAAAATCCTGGAATGGGATAAGAAACATTTTATCAAGGACAAGGTATTTACCCTGTTTTACATGCCCGTTAACTTCGGTACAGTTATGAGAAGGATTGATGGAAAAATCAGAAAGGCCGGGGCCGAGATACCGGACAAGCTCTGCTTGTCGGATCACACGTCCAAATGGAACATGGATATCTATTGCGCTGTTGACAAGGAAATTGCCGTGGCTGAAAACACCACCCTGAGCGGAAAGTTTTACAGCAGGGTATATGAAGGGCCGTTTAAGGACACCGGAAAATGGTGCAAAGATTTCGAAGATGCTGCCAAATCAAAAGGATTTGACATTAAAAAGTGGTTCATGTGGTACACCACCTGCCCGAAATGCGCCAAAAAGTACGGGAAAAACTATGTTGCCATTCTGTCACAGGTAGAAGGTTGAAGCCATGAAACAGCTTATTCTTGCATCAGCCACCATCCTGATTGTCCTGTTACCCGTTGATGCATCGTCGTACAATATTCTTGATTACGGAGCCGTGAAAAATCAGAAATCGACTGCTGCCATCCAAAAAGCAGTTGATGACTGTCATGCCGGAGGAGGAGGAACCGTCACAGTTCCCACGGGAAAATTTATAACCGGAACCATTGTCCTGAAAAGCCGGGTGAATCTCTATCTTGAACCGGGGGCCATATTGGAAGCCAGTCTCGATCTGGAAGACTATCTTACCACGTTCAGGAGGCACGGGATGATTTTCTGCGAGGATGCAGAAGAAGTCAGTGTAACTGGTCCGGGGACCATCGCCGCCCGTGGAACGGAGTTCTATGATACTACACAAAACCATGTTTACGAAGAATTTGATAAAAGCCTTACCCGTCAGAAGCAGGATTACATGCCGGAAGGTGTGTTTTTCACCGATGGACCCGTTAAACGAAAGCGCATGCCGGGTATGTGCATCACATTTTATCATTGCACCAAGGTAAAGCTGGAGGACTTTCATCTGAAGGACACGCCAATCTGGGCTATCAGACTGGCCTATTGTGAAGATGTGGAAGTGGAAGGACTGAGCATTGTAAACAACCTGATGGTTCCTAACAGTGACGGGATCCACCTTACAACATCGAGAAATGTACGCATATCAGACTGCAATATCAGCGCCGGAGATGATGCCATTATTGTCACCGGATTCTGCAACGACGAAGAAACTCCGGGCTATCAGCATGGTCTGGCTGACCAGGCAGCGCATCACTTTGGCAACAAGAGCAAGTATGCCGAGCACATCCAGGTTACCAATTGTCATCTGCAATCCCGCTCAGCCGGTATCCGGGTAGGCTACGGACAGCACCCAATACGCCGGTGCACCTTTACAAATATACAGATCTACGGTTCGAACCGGGGAATTGGCATTTTCGCCCATGACGCCTCGGATATTGAGGAGCTGGTGTTTTCGGATATCACCATCGAAACCCGCCTGCACAATGGTCAATGGTGGGGACACGGGGAACCGGTTCATATTTCAGCCGTGTCGAGGTTTGCCGGCCAACCGGCAGGAAGTGTAAAGAATGTACAGTTCAATAACATCATTGCCACCGGAGAACAGGGAATTATTTTATTTGGACTGGAACCAAGCAAGCTTGAAAATATTCGCTTGAATCATATACTGCTGAAAGTGGTCAGGGGAAAAGAGACTTTGAACTACGGCGGAAATTTCGATCTGAGGCCGGCCACACCTGTCGGATTGCAGCTTTTTGCCCATGATATCCCCGGAGTTTACGCGCAATGGGTAAACGGACTTACCATCCATGATTTCAAGCTGCAATGGGGGGTAGATCTGCCTTCATTTTTCACTTATGCTTTGGAATGTGTTGATGTGAATGACCTGGCAATCGATAACTTCGAGGGAGAGGCAAATCCTGCTGCCCCATATCAGCAAAGGATGAAACTGGAACGTACTTTTTTTAAATCCTTTCAGAAATACCACTGAATATTTTATTTAGTTATATTTGTTAAACAACCGTATGTCATTTCAAGACAGGCAGGTTCATGTTAACCAATCACGAAGTGATCGTATAAATTCTAAGTAAATATCTAAACAAGGAGGAAACACAATGGCGAAAAAAATTACCAGGGTCGAAGGTGGAGAAACATCATCTTCATCAACTGTAAAGGATACAAAACCCTTTATAGTGACTGAAGAAAGCAAGGGAAAAGCCAGAAACTTGCGCATAATTGCAGTTATTTCCTGGATTGTGGCAATTGGCGCTGAAGTTTTGGCAATTTTAGTGCTCAGAAAGGTACCCATCAATACCACCTGGCTCATTCTTCTGATTATTGCGGCTTTACTATTTGCTGTGATTGGCTCATTGTTATGGAAAAAATCCAACCGACTTGATCCTGCCTCAGAAAAGGACAGAGTAAAATTTTTCATACAGAACCAGTTGGGCCTGATCATAAGCATAATTGCCTTTTTGCCCCTCGTTATCCTCATTTTCACAAACAAAGATCTGAGTGGTAAGCAGAAAGGTCTTGTCGGTACAATCGCTGTTATAGCATTGGCAATAGCAGGATTAACGGGTATTGATTTCAATCCCCCCTCCCAGGAGCAGTACCTTGAGCAGACACAACAAGTCGAGTCGCTTAACAATGGTTTGAACCTTGTTTATTGGACAAAATCGGGCCACAGCTATCACCTGTATCAGGATTGCTCCTATATCAACACGGACAGGACCGATGAAATATTTGAAGGCACAGTTGCCCAGGCAAGAGAATTAAAGAATATAACGGATCTTTGTGATCGCTGCGAAAACAGGGCGGAAAAGGAGCAAGGCTTGGAGTAGGAGTGAACTTCCGCTATCAGGCAGCGAAATAACCTTTGACGGGCAAAAGCTGTCAGTTATCCTGATCGCCATCATCATCCCGTTCTTCATTGGAGGGGAAAAACTGTTCGATTTTCTATGGGAGGGTAAGGCACGGCTTTTGCAGATGAATGTCCCCGCCTGGGTAAAATATGCAGCTGTTCTCTGTGGCGTTGTTTTGCATGAGTTGATCCATGGGTTGATTTTTGCCTGTTATGCGCCCAACGGTTTCAGGGCTGTAAAGTTTGGTGCCAGTCTGAGAACAGGAGCCGTTTACTGCCATTGCAAGGACTCTGTCAGGGTTAAACATTACCGGAGAGCAGGCATTGCCCCGCTGATCATCCTGGGATTTATACCCTGGGCCTTCGCCCTTGCCACCGGTGTGCACTGGATCAACACCTTTGGTCTGCTTTTAACAATTGGTGGTTTTGGTGATCTGCTGGTCTGGTTCAAATTGCTGAAATTCGACAGGAATATGATGATACGGGATCACCCGGAGAAGCTTGGTTTTATTATTGAGTAGTCGTGCAGTTTTGCAGTTTTGCAGTCTTGCAGTCTTGCAGTCTTGCAGTCATGCAGTCGTGCAGTCTTTGATTTCAACCTGTCGATGCCTGAAATATGTTGACCAAAAAAACGGTTAACATTATGTCAAAAGTAGGAATTTTAGATCAAAATCAGCGAGTTCTCTTTAATCGTCGTTTCAGCGAAGATTTTAAAAAAAGTAAAGTTAAAGAACTCGAAC
>JBGSSF010000031.1:0-120473 GCA_041737175.1 Bacteroidales bacterium | reverse complement strand
GCCGAGGTTCTACCTCAGCCGAACCTATCCTTCAGGCTCCGGCCTGAATAATAAGGATGCAGGTAATCATTTTGCTGAAATATCAGGCACAGCCTGCCCTCATAGGTCCGGCTCAGGTGGAACCTAAGCCGAACGTGGGAGAAGGGGAGAAAGGGGGAAGGGGAGATGGGGGGAAGGGGAGAAGGGGAGAAAGAGTTTTGTCCTATCCGAAATTAATGTTATCTTAGAAAAAAACAGGGCATGTGTATGGAAACTAAACTGGAACTCATTGAAGCCATCTTGCTGGTCTATATCAAATCGGAAATAAAAAATGTCATCATACATCATGAGGAGTATGTAAAAACGGATTTTGAAAACTGCAAAGAATACCAGGTATTCAATAAAACGCTCAAAGAAAAGGATATTATTGCCTATCATTCTACATCCAATGTATATGAAGCACTTTCTCAGAGTATGCGTGAATTCGGCTGGCCTGAAATCAGGTTCATATTCCTGCAATATAAACTAGACGGTGACACCTACCTTAAATTGAAACTGCGTCCAATCTCAGTTGATGGATCATTTTCACCTCAGTGGCAGGTTCATGGCAGGAATATTCCCTTCTTTACATTTAAGGCAGGCATGAATAAAGATGATTTTATGGATACTTTCGAGAAACAACTTATCGAATTTCTGAGCTGAAACATAGAAAGACCCAACCATGTGAAAACATATAGTTTAATTGCAATTATTGGATTATTCCTGTTGTTCAATGTGTATGGAACGCGGGCTCAATCTGCAACAGGTACACAGAAACTCGACAGCACCATTAATGAATACTGGAACGACACCACCAGGCAGT
This sequence comes from Bacteroidales bacterium, assembly GCA_041737175.1. Taxonomy (GTDB): domain Bacteria; phylum Bacteroidota; class Bacteroidia; order Bacteroidales; family UBA10428; genus UBA5072. The sequence continues at coordinate 119,632 of JBGSSF010000031.1, read as the reverse complement.
GGATTTTTCAGTATAAGGATGAATACACTTATGATGTTATCGGAAACATGACTGTGGTAACCCGATATAACTGGGATAAAACTACCAGCCGGTGGACTAGTTCATCCAAGGGAACATCCATTTACAATGAAAACGGAAAAGTAACTTCATGGTTTCATTCATCCTGGAATGAAACCAACGGTCAGTGGGTTGTTGTCAGAAACGGTGAACAGGCTTACGATGCCAACGGCAATAATATTTTGTGGACCTATTTGGAATGGGACACAACTACCGACCTGGCAACGGGTTATAAACTGGAACAGGCCTACGATGCCAATGGAAAAACAACTTTGTACGCGACGTATAACTGGGATACAAATGCCGGCAAGTGGATTGGAGATTTGAAGAAAGGATTGGCATATGATGACAAAGGCAACATGACTTTTTTTTCTGATTATGCATGGGACTTTACCTCCAGCCAATGGATCGATTCTTTGGAAAGAGAAATGACCTACGATGCCAGGGGAAACCTGACTTCATATATTGAAAATCAATGGGACATTACCAATAACCAGTGGAGTGTTTATTCAAAAGAAGAACGAACTTACAATTCCAAGGGGAAATTGGTTATATGTATTGATTATCAGTGGGATGAAGATACCAATAAGTGGATTATTTACCACAAAGAGGAATATATATACGATATTTTTGGTAACAAAATTTTATCTCTTATTCATGACTGGGACCGGATCACGGGCCAGTTATCCAGTGCCTATAAATATAACTACTCATACAATGCCCGAGGTGACGAAACTTTGTCAATATCTTATAATTGGGTTATAACCACCAGCCAATGGGTCGAGTACTATAAAGTAGAGAATTCTTATAACACAAACGGGAACAATACTTCACGGAACTATTATCAATGGGATATAACTTCCCAGAAGTGGATTGGAATATCGAAAAGAGATTATGCATACGATGCCAGCGGAAAGGAAATCTTTTTCGAATATTATGAATGGGACATGACTACCAGCCGGTGGATAAAATATTATAAAGAAGAATATACTTATGATGGCAACGGAAACAATACTTCATCTACTGCCTATAACTGGGATCCAGTAGCTAAGAAGTGGGTATTTAGCGGCAAAATTGAACAAACCTATGATGTGAAAAGTAATTTGACTTTACAGGTTCGTTCTCATTGGGATTTGATTTCCGGGGAGTGGATTGGGGAGATAAAAACTTCCAATTATTATTCCGAAAAGCAATTCACAGTGATCCCTGAAATTCCAGTAAAGCCTATTCGTGTTTATCCAAATCCAGCATCGGAATATATTGTATTTGATATAACCGATAACTCACAAGATGCAACAATTGAGCTATTTAATAATGATGGCAAAAGGGTTTTGGTGCAGAAATTATCAGAAACCGGGCAAATATCAACAAGCGGTCTGGCCAGGGGATTGTATTTATACAGGATTTGTAACAGCGGAAAGATCTATACCGGCAAAATTATTGTAAAATAAAATTATTGTAATATATTAGTATACAGGTCAATCATTAATCATCCGGTAGATTTGGGAAGCGGGTACTTTCGCATGCATTCGTCAGTTCAGCTGCTGTTGCAATGGATAATTTCGAGCAGGTGAATGAACATATGGCAATGCCCGATGCTAAAGAAAAGCATTCAGGATAAACAATGCCATTACAAGCAAACCAAATGCATTTACCATAATATAAGCTTTCTTCAGGGCTTCTGTATTGTAATGCCTGAAAAGCAAACGATAGAATGCGAGGATAAAAACCGCATTTACCGGTATCAGGACTGCATTCAGATATGTGTTAAAGACAAGTCCTCCCATACTGAAAACAACCAATAAGGAGGTTGTACATACTATCCAGCCGAAAACAAGATATTTGATCTGCGCATCCGATACCTTGCTGGAAAATGTTTTAAATCCCGCTTTTTGATAATCATCGCGGTATTTAACCAGGATCAGCCAGAAATGAGGAAGCTGCCACAAAAACATAAAAGCTGAAAACAAAAGAATTTCATCCTGCAGTGTAAGTCCACCTGCAGCCGTGAAACCTATCAAGGGCGGAATGGCCCCCACGGCAGATCCGGGAATAACGGCGAGGGGTGTGATTCTTTTCAGTCGGGTGTAAACAAAGTTATACAGGAGTATATTCAGAAATCCCAGCAATGCAGGTAAAATACCTATGTACAGTAGCAACCCGATCCCGGTTGTTATCCATGTGATGGAAAAAGCCAGGGCGGTCAGCGGTTTTATTTTACCGAGCGGCAGAGGTCTTTTCCCGGTACGTCCCATGAGGATGTCCTGATCTTTCTCATCATACTGGTTTAATGCAGAGGCTCCTGCTGACAGGAGAAAAACACCGGTGATGAGCAGAACCAGGGATGTTTCACCCCGGGTAGTAAATATAAAATACCCCGTAACAGCGGACAGTGTCACTGCCGCAGAAAGCCTGAACCTGACCAGTTCTGCCAGGGTTAGGAGTTTAGCGCCTGTTTTCAGGCTATTCATGTAAAGTTTTTAAATATTCGTTTATTTTTTTCAGGTCTTCTTCTTTCAGCACATCCGTATAGGATTTCATGAGGCCCTTATTATATCCTGCTGCAATTTCAGCATCGGGAGAATAAACTGACCTGGAGATGAACGCATCATCAGCAATGATTTTCGTTTCCGTATTATTCGCGATCACAGTTCTTTCACTTCCATAAAAATCTTTAAAGGTGGGTCCCACGAGTTTGGATCCGTCAATCGAGTGACACGCCAGACAACCGGTATTCCGCAACACGATGAGGCCCTCGGCCTCCGGTATTTTGCTTGCTTTTTCAAGCTCGGCATACCATTTGTCATATTCTTCCTGATCCACCACCCTCACTTTTGACATCATATTGGAATGCAATAGTCCGCAGTATTGCGTGCACAGGATCTCATAATTGCCGATGTACTGGGGAATAAACCACATGTAATTATTGTAGCCGGGTACAACGTCTTCTTTGACACGAAAGGCAGGGATGAAGAAACCGTGGTTGACATCCTGTGAAACCAGATCCAGTCGCACCGCTTTGTTAAGGGGGATTACAAGTTCTTTGGATGTCATGCCGTTGCCATAATCAAAGATCCATTCCCACATTTTGCCAATGACCGTCACCTGCATGGCGTCCGGTGGTGCTTTTCTCATGGGGGCAAAAGCAATCCAGCCGTAATAAAACATAAGCAGAACCAGGATAATGGGAATCACAGTCCAGGTTATCTCAAGTTTTATATTGTCACTGAATTGCATGGGTTTCAGCCCTTTCTTTCTCCTGAAGCGGACCAGGGTATACACGATAAACAAGGAGATGCCGATAAGAAAGATCAGGGATATAATGATGATAAAGGCAAATACTTTGTCTACCCCTGCCGACACATTTGATGCTTCTGAAAACATACCCTTTGGTTTTAATCCGTTTTACCTGAATAGATAGTCGAAAAAAGTTATAATGATAACCAGGGCAAAAAGCACAAAGACCCCGGCAACCGCCAACTTCAGAAAAAGATTTTCCGAGCGAAGGTGCATAAAATAGGTTAACACGGTGGCTACCTTGACGGAGGCAATTAATAAAGCCAGAGCCACTGTAAAAGCGCCCAGGTGGATTCCGGTAATAAACACGGAAAGCGTGGTAAGAAAAAGCAATACGATCAGAACAATGGCGTAGGTCAGATAACCGGTGCTATGTGTTTCTTGGTTTTTCATGGGCGGATATATCAGGATACGAGATACAATAAGGGGAAAAGGAAGATCCAGATCAGGTCAACCAGGTGCCAGTACAACCCTGAGTTTTCGAGCAGGAGATAATTTTCCCGGTGAATAATGCCTTTCTTTACTTTTACCAGGTTGATGGTCAGGAGGATCATGCCGATAAAAACATGCAGGGCATGCAATCCGGTCATCATGAAATACAGTCCGAAAAAAAGCAATTCGCCACGCGGCATATTTTTCAGCACTTCGGATCCGGGATAAACCCCAAAAGCAAACTCATGCGACCATTCGATATATTTATCCACCATGAATAATCCTGCGAGCAGGAGTGTTATGAGAATGAGTATGAAAGCCAGATTCCGGTTATTTCTCTGAATGGCGGTAATGGACATGGCAACCGTCATACTGCTGGTGAGCAGGAAAACCGTGTTAAGTGTTCCGATGAATGTATTCAGTTCTGATGCAGCTTCATGAAAATCAGCTGAATATGTTGCCCGGAAAACAGCATATACCAGGAATAAACCACCGAATAAAAATAATTCCGTGAACAGGAAAATCCACATGCCGAGTTTTCCGGCTTCCCTGTCATAATGTTCCGAATGAACTGCATGATCACTCATATACCTGAGGGCTATTTGTCATTTTTACTTTCTCCGAAAAAATAGGGTCTTCTTTTGATCTCGGGGATTACATCAAAATTCTCCAGCGGAGGGGGCGAAGGAATCTGCCATTCCAGTGTTACGCCTTTCCAGGGATTGGCCGGGGCAGTTTTTCCTTTTTTGCGTGTGGCAAGCAGGTTGATCAGCATCATTATCAGTCCGGTCACCAGAATATAAGATCCTATGGTTGAAATCACCTGGCCGGTTTTGAACTGCGGGAGGTAGTCGAAATATCTTCTGGGCATACCCTGCATGCCGATCACCAGCTGCGGGAAGTAGAACAGGTTAAAACCCGTGAAAATGACTACCCAGGCAATATTGGCAAACCTGATGTTGTACATTTTACCGAACATTTTAGGGTACCAGTAATGGATGCCGGCAAAGGCTGCAAATCCCATACCGCCGAATATGATATAATGAAAATGGGCCACAACAAATGAGGTATCGTGAACCTGGATGTTGGTAGCCAAAGCACCCTGTATAAGTCCGGTGAGACCGCCGATCATGAACAGAAAAATGAATCCGACGGCATAAAGCAGGGGCGGTTTCAGGTCGATGGACCCGCCATACATGGTGGCCACCCAGTTAAACACTTTAATGGCGCTCGGAACGGCTACAAGAAAAGTAAGCAGTGAAAAGAACAGCCTGGAGAAATAGCTGGTCCCGGAGGTAAACATATGATGGCCCCATACAAAATAGCCGATAAAGGCAATGGTGAGGCTTGATATGGCTATGGCGGTGTAGCCGAAAACCGGTTTCTGACTGAATGTTGGAAAGATTTCCGTAACAACACCCATGGCGGGCAGGATCATAATGTACACTGCCGGGTGAGAGTAGATCCAAAAAAGATGCTGGAATAAGATGGGATCTCCTCCCAGCGCAGGATCAAAGAAACCGATGCTGAAAACTCTTTCTGCAACCACCATGAGCAGTGTAATGCCGATGATGGGGGTTGCCAGTACCTGGATCCAGGCGGTGGCATATATCGACCAGGGGAACAGGGGCATTCTCATAAAGGTCATACCCGGAGCCCGCATCCGGTGAATCGTAACGATAAAATTGATACCGGTCAGGATGGATGAAAATCCCAGGATAAAGGCAGCTGTGAGGGCAAAAATCACATTGGTGGAGGACTCAACACTGTAAGGCACATAAAAACTCCACCCGGTATCCGGAGGGCCGTCTCCCAGGAACTGGGACAGAACAGCCATGATGGCACCCAGCAGGAAAAGATAGAACGAGAAGAGGTTTAGCCTGGGAAAGGCGACATCTTTGGCCCCAATAAGTATAGGCAGGAAAAAGTTCCCGAAAACGACTGACAGACCCGGAATGACGATAATGAAAATCATGATGATACCGTGAACCGTGAAGAGGCCATTGTAAGTCTGGGGGCTCATGATGGTCTCGCCTGGAGCAATCAGCTCGGTCCTCATCAGCAGGCCGAGGGAAACCGCAATAAAAAAGAATGTTGCAATAACATAAAAATACATCAGCCCAATACGCTTATGGTCTGTGGATAGCAGCCAGGATAATAATCCCCTGTACTTACCCTGCTGGTCGAGGTAGCTGATATAGTGATCGCCTTCCTGGTTTGTCATATTACTGTGTTGATTTGTTTCTTCTTTTTTTACGAATGATCAGGGGTATAAAAACCGCCAAAGCTGCGAGGAGAATAAAACTGCCGAAGATCCGCGTTACCTGCAGCGAATACGTTTTGCTTGTCGGGTTATAGGCAAAGCAATACTCAAGCACTTTATTGATACTTGGCCTGGCGATTCCTTTTTGCGCTTCGATGATGGCCATTTTAACATCAAAAGGAAGGTATATAAGTCCGTAAAGATAACGGGTGATTTTCCCCGACGGGCTCAGGACCATAATTACCGAAGGATGCGCAAAATCAAGTCCCTGTGGTTTATACACATATCCCGCTGCAGCTGTGATGGCTGAAATGTTTTCCTGGGTTCCGGTAAGATATATCCAGCTATCCTGGTTTTCTTTGCTGATGTTCTGGACAAAATTCCGTTTTTTCTCCTGGGCTTTTTCGGGCGTATCACTGGTATTGAAACTTATGGTAATGATCTTGTAATCTTTACCAAGCTCCATCGTAAGTTTGCCAACCATATTGGAAACTCCTGAGAGCAAAGGGCTGCAGAGGCCCGGACAGTCGAAATACACAAAGCACATAATGGTCGGTTTGTCTATCAATTGCCGGAGTGACACCAGTTCGTTCTTTTCATTGAAGAAAGTCAGGTCCAGCGGTATGGTATCGCCAAGTTTTTCAACTACCCCTATGTCGATTTCCTGGGTCAGGTTGCTTCCGTTGGCATATTGCTGGGCATTCATAAAGAGCGGAGCAGCAGCAAGGAATAGTATCAGTAAAATTTTCATCGTTATTTGGTTTGATTGTTAAAGTTTATTTTCCATGCTCATACCGGCTATCATCAGGGATCCACCCATTAGTGAGATATCTTTGAGCATGGCTATCATTGTTATCTCTACATCTTTCTGATTGATCAGGTTTGGAATGTGAATGGTAACTATAAATATGAAGAGAAGAAAAGCCAGTGAAAACGAAGTTAGCGCAATATATTTTTTGGAAATAATACTTATACAAGCAACAATCATACAAAAGCCTGTAAGCAGAATAGTAAATCCGCCTCCCGGGATGAACGAAGTGAGCTGACCGATATAGAAATCCTGCATGATGAAATGATTGATCCCGAATATTCCGAAAGGAAGGGCATAAAAAATCCGCCCTAAAGTGTTTACATTTTTCATAGAGTTTGGTTTATGTTTTATCTTCAACACTCATGCATCAGGTTTGTTTTCTTTTTCGGTATATTCTCCGATAATAAAGATATCTCTTAGCTTCAACATGACCAGGATGATGAAGCCCCAGACCAGGATTACCCCAAGGCCATATGACAGAAGAATCCACCAGGGTGCCTTTCGGAGTGTATTCCACATGGCCCTGTCTTTAACCAGGCTGACTGGAATGACCTGCAATCCGGCCTGCAGAACGGTATCCTTGGCAGCTGTTCCAAATTTCTCTTCATCTGTAAACCGGGCGGATAACCGTATATTTCCGATGGTGTCACCCCGCAGATCGGGAGGTATGCCAAAGGTGGCCATGCCGTTATCATCCGTGATTTTCTCCTCATCGAGGGGCAACATGCCAAACGTTCTTTTAACAAAAAGTTTCACTCCGGCGCCAACCACCGGAACTGCAGTATTATCCTTGATGGCGGATACTTTCATAATAACCGATTCCTTTTCCGCAGCAAGACGGAGTGAAATGGCAATCAGGGCGCCAGGGTAGGCTCCGGAGGTAATTTCCGGCATAACAGACTGAACATAGCCTGAATTAAAGCTGCGGATATAGGCAACAACGGCCCAGATATCCCCGGTTGAGAGGGTGTTCTTAAAGGAGGGCATCTGACCGCGACCTTCCATAATCTTGAAGAAGATCTCCCCGTCGCGGTTACGCTGTATCTTTTCCGTTGCCGGATCACCGGGAGGAGGAATGAGTTGCTGATAATTTCCCTTACCCGGAGTGCCATGGCACGACATGCAGTTGAGGTTGTAAAGCTGTAACCCTGCTTTTTCAATGGAATCATTGAATGCAAAAGGACTCAGCCTTCCCTGCCGGTCCGCCGGCACCAGCCATTCCTGCGAAAAGACCGGAACCAGGGCAAGGAGTGTCAGTGCAAGAAAGGAAATGGATCGCCTCCTGAAATGAATGTATCGATTTTTAGTTATTTTCATTTTCCTTTTCATCATGGGCTGTTTCAACAATAGGTATCACCGGAAAGAATTTTGACAGCAATGTTATTATGATTAGTACCAGGAGGAATGAAGCCAGGGTTATGGCTGATTCCATCAAGGTGGGTCTGTACACCATCCATTCTTCCGGCACATATTGAACAGGCAAATAGGGATGTCCCTGGGGGGGAACTACAATGATATACCGCTTCAGCCAGGCAGCGGCAAACATGAATATGGCAATAATCAGCATGGGCAATGGCCTGCGTATTCTTTTGAACAGCAGGAGAATCAGGGGCAGTATCAGCCCCATGGTCTGGGTAGCCCAAAATAGTAAGGCATAGTCACCTGTGAACAACTCATGGATATGGACTGCATCAAATTTTTTCATTTTATAAGCCGGAACGAGGTACTCGTTCAGGTTAAAATACAGGTAAACGACAGATACGAGGAACAGCAATCTGGCTACCCGCTCAAAATGAAAATCAGTAATATATTCCTTAAGCCTGTAATTGGTTCTGAAGAAGTACATGGCAATGATAAGGGCCGATGTGCCGGAAACAAAGGCCCCTGAAACAAAGTAAGGCCCGAATATGGTGCTGTCCCATCCGGCACGTGGTGTTACGGCAAAAAGCCAGGAGGTAACCGTATGGATCGCCAGTGCAGTAGGAATGATTAACAGAATGAGAATCTTCACCGCCTGTCTGAGGATTTTATACTGTTCGGGGTGATGAACCCATTTGAACGATAAAATCTCATAGGCGCGGATCAGAAAGGCAGGCCGGCCGGTGAGCCTTGTTTTGGCAACTGCAATATCCGGAATCAGCGGGAAGAACCAGAGCAGGAGACTCAGGACAAAATAGGTAGTAACTACCGTGACATCCCAAAGGATGGGTGACTGAACCCGGGCATGTAAAAAAACATAGGGCAGGCGATCGGGACGACCCATATCGGAAATAATAACCAGGCCTGCGATTGCAGCGAATGCCACCGCTATGATTTCCGCAATCCTGGCCAGTGGAGTGATCCACTTAAAGCCTATCAGTCCCAATACACAGCTGATGAGCATACCCACGAGACTGGTAGCCACAAAGAATACGAAATTGGCAATGTACATGCCCCAGCTGGTAAAGTCGCGGATACCCGCAATGACAAGTCCTTTGCGCAACTGGATGGTATAAATGTATAAACACACGGCCAGCGCTATGAATAAAAAGGCTGTCCAGATAATGAACCCCTTGTTTATCCTTACCGGTCTCAGGATATCTGATGCGATCCTGTCAATCTTTTCTGTTTCCAGGCCTGGTATTTTGGTTTCTGCATTCATGGACCGGGCTTTAAATAATTAAATCTTCTTCCCTGGGTTTGTCTTTATCAAAATCAAATATCCTGTTCTTTGGCGGCAGGTAATAAACCCGTGGTTGTGTACCAAGTTCCGGCATCAGCCGGTAACCTCCGTTTTGCTTGAGCAGTTCGCTCAATTTTACAGTTTCCTTGGTGGTTCCGTTGGTTACCGCATCTTCGTTTTCATCACCGAAATAGTAAACGCCATTGGGACAGGCAGAGACACAATACGGCAATTTGTTCTCCCTGAGCCTGTCGGAGCTAAACAAACATTTGGAGATGGTCCCTTTTTTTTGCGGAACATTGAGTTCAATATCATATTCCTTTTCCTTATCAGCCTGGGCATTGAGCGGTTCCTCCCAGTGAAACATCCTGGCGGAGTATGGGCAGGCTGCCATGCAAAATCTGCATCCTATGCAGCGTTCATTGTCAATCAGCACCACGCCGTCCTGCCGTTTAAAGGTAGCATCCACAGGACATACCGATACGCAGGGAGGGTTGTCGCAATGCTGGCAGGGTTTTGGCATGAAATAGGCAGGTGTATTCACGGATTCCTGCATTACCAGCGTGTTGATATGATATTCATAAGGCCTGAGATGATGAGCGCTCTGGCAGGCTTCTATGCACTTTCTGGCATTCCGGCATTTCGAAAGGTCGATGATCATCACCCATTTCTTTCCGGGTATGCCTTCTCTTCCTCTTTTCTGCAATACCTTTAACCCGGGTTCGTAGCCTTCTACCTCCTCAGCAGGCACTTTAACCAGTTTGTTGTCAGTTGTAAGAACCTTGACAAAATTTCCTTTGTTTTTCGATTTTTCATGCCTGTATCCGGCAAAAACGGCCGCTGCGCCTGATAATACTGCTGCCCCTGAAATTCCGGCTTTTTTCAGGAAGTCCCGCCGGGAGGCTTCAAGTGCTTGTTTTATATCAGTATTTTCAGCTTTGTTTTTATTCTTCTTTCCACCCATACAATTTAAAAAGGTTATATCAGCATTAATGAAATTATCTCACTACATCGAATTAAAAATACAAAATATTCATTACTCCCATGTTAAAAGTAAAATTATTTGTTTCAGTCATTTACTGGGGATGTGTTAGCTTTTAAAAAATTTTAGTATATTATTGATATTAAATATAATATAAGCGATTATTTATTTATTGATTTGAATTGACCTGTAAACCCCAAAGGGATTAAATATTAATAACCGTGGGTAGAACCCACGGTAAAGATGACTAGATCATTTCACAACCCTGAAAGGGTTGAATTTATTATAAAAAAGCGTCTGTAATATTCAACCCTTTCAGGGTTGGGCAACCAGGTGCATTACTATCCGTGGGTTTCACCCACGGTTATTGAGATTAAGCCACTTCGTGGCTTGGTAGCAAAACTGGTGACTAGTATCTCATAATTGGCTGAGACCTCAGTATATAATTTTTCTCTCCGCCCGGCGGAGTGGTCAAATTTATTTGACTTCAACCTTTTATTATCGTAACTTTTATTTCGCAATGGCCAGTTAACAATTTTCCTATCCTTTAACCAAAAAACATCCAATGAAAACATCACTCTTTCTTTTGCTGTGTTTTATGTCCATTACTGCATCCAGGGCACAGACGGCGGATCTTACCGGTACATGGATCATGTTTGAATATTCATGGACGAATGATCAGGGGATTCAGAAAACTACCGAGGATCAGATAAAAGCCAGTGGTGGAGTAACCGAATATATTTTCACGGAAGACGGAAATTTCAAACTGACCAGCAACATGGCGGATGAATCGTCCAATAATGAAACCTATGACGGCACATGGAAACTTGAGGAAAACAAACTCATGCTGAAGCTAAAAATGGGTGAAGAACTTATGGATGTAGTCTGGAATGCCGAATTAAAGGACAATATACTTAATCTGAGCCGTGTGAGCCCCGACGGTTCGGTTACGCTTGTCAATTCATTTAAGAGGAAATAATATTGACAACCGGGAGCAAAGTCAGGGACTTCGCTGATCGGGGAAGGCAATTCCATCAGGCAGGTGCCGGTTTTGGAATTCTCCTGTTCTTAGGATTAAAAATAGCTTTCAGCGCCAGGTAGGCTAATCCAATCGCCAGTACACCTCCGACAACTGCCACAAGAACTGCCAGCGCATTTAATCCCGAGCATGCAAGGCCGCACGATGCTGCGGCAATTCCATAGGCTGCCGCACAAAATCCTATAATTGTCAGTACGGTCAACAGAACCTTTGCACTGGCACTCAAACCTTTTTTCTCAGGATTGGTCGGCTCATCCTGGAGGAGTGCTTCATATGCAAAAAGGTCTGGTGTCCTAATGTTATTGAATGCATTATATCCGGACTGCTTCAGTGTACCTGCTGTATTTCTCAGACTGGCCGGATAAACTGTTTGCCGGGAAAAATGATTGCCAACCCAGACCATGAGCAGGAAGCCCGCAATAAATAAAAGAATATCATGAATTTTTTGCCTGAAATAGGTACGTTTGAAGATTCTTAAATGCGACTTTCTCACCGGATAGAGCAGCGCTGAGGCAAGAAATGTCGCTATGAGCATGTTTCTTGAAGCATCGGAACACTGCATTCCCCTGTGCGCCATTTCTGTACCAAGGATTAATCCTGCAAAGCCCGTTAAAACTTGTATACCGCCAATGATGAACCTGGTTTTCTTCGGATTCACAGCTGCCCAATAGGATATTTTTCCAGCCATACCGGGTGTGCTTAGGAGTCCTCCAAGCGTAACAACTCCGGTAATCAGTCCCAACAGGTAAATCAAACCATCCGGTTTTTGAAAAGGCCTTGATTGTGCCTGACCGGAATTCACCGAAAGCTGAGCCGGGCTTGCTTCTGAAGTAAGAGAGGACGATCGGGCTTCACTGTTTTGGATCGCGGGGGAGGTCATTGGCGCCGGCAAAAGACTGTCAATTTCAGACACATAGCTGTATTCACTGACAGGTACCTGAGGCAGAAATATAACTTCATTTTCAACATTACCGGACAGCAGCGTATCACTTACAGAAATTGCCCTGTTGCTGCGGTTTTTTTTCGATGAGTTATTCTTCTTCTTTCCTGCCTGTTGGAATGAGAATATTCCGGAATGGCGGTTATTTGAGTGTATTAACCAGGTTGTCTTGTTCCTGCGCATGGGATGCTGCAGTTTTGGGGATGTACAGGCCAACTCTTTTCTTTTCAAATGCTCCGGCTTTTTTCCGGAGGCAATATTTGCTTCCGGGGTGTGATGAATTCTATTTGCCATACAAGATGAGATCAGAAGGGCAATCAAGAGAAAAACAGTCAATTTAAGAAAATTGCTCATGGTTGTACATGGTGTTTAGCCGCATGAATTGTAAAGATAATTTACAACAATAAGCACTTAAAGTCAAGCTTTTACCTGACTATTTTGGAAATATATGTGAAGTACATCAGAATACTTTCAGGGATCAGGATTACCGAAGTAAGAAAATATTCCTAAAAGTCATGCGTTATTCTATCATTCGATCCTTAATTTTATGAATACCATTCCTATGAAAACGAAAGTACTGTCAACCCTGGTTATCCTGTTTCTTTTAGGTTTTGTTTCAATTTCCCATGGTCAGCAAAAGACAAGTGACCCGTTGCGGTTTTCCGCCGGGGTGCTAACCGGTTACAACCGGGGATTTGGGATGCACACCAACATCACCGCCCATAACTTTGCACCGGGATTCCCGTTTGAACTCAGACTTGGAATGGGCTATACACTGCTCAATCCCGGAAATGCAGCAGATGCGCGTCGCATATTCATCAACAATGCCACCAACGGAACACCTGAAAAGAAGGGAAGCTCCTTTGATTTCAGGATGGACTTCCTGTTATCCAGATCCATTTTCGGAGCAGGACGTTCTTACCTGGTTCTGGGACCAAGATTTTCCACATTTAAAGGCGATTTCAAATATATTGGCGGGAATGAGGACTTTGAAGTTAAATCAAAGCAGTGGGGTATTGGAGCCGGTCTCGAGAATTATTTCAGAATGACTTCAAACCTGAGTCTTATTCTGGCCGTCGGGCTCGATCATTATTTCCCCAGTACACTGACAGGTCATGACACCTCCTATAGTCCGGATAACGACAATGTTAATCCACAGGATGATAACCAGGATGGAGATACGCCTTTCACCTACCGGGATGCCGACAAGGCCATCCGGCAACCCATGTTTATGCCAAGAGCCATGATTGGCGTCAGTTTCGGCTTGTAGGTTTATAACCGACACGAATACAGTTAATTAATAGATTTCATAAAAATAATCTGATTTTTTCTTGCTTTTTCTTTTGTCGTATTGTATATTTGTACTAGATATATAGTACAATAATATAATACTACAATGATTAAATTTATTTTGGATCCAAAGGCAGGGGCTCCATTCTACCGGCAGATCATTGATCAGATCAAATTCGGCATAGCCTCGGGGAAGCTTACGGTAGGGGAGCAGTTGCCTACCGTCAGATCTGTGGCAGTGGAACTCAAGGTGAACCTCAATACTGTAGCGAAGGCGTATAAGGAACTTGAGATCCAAAACATACTCGAGACCCACCAGGGTACCGGTACTTTTATCAACAGGAGTGAAATTGACCTTTCAGAAAAGGAAAGGCAGGCAAAACTGCAGGAATTCTGCAGAGAATTCATGACCATAGCATTCAACTATGGATTTTCAATTGATGATATGATCCAGGAACTTCAAAAACTCAATAATCATGAAAACTAATATCATTTCCAAAAGCTATTTCAATGGCATTTCTGCTACGGTGTTGATCATACTGGTCGGTACCTGTGCAGCATTATTCTATGGTAAGATTATTTCCCTGCCCTGGCTGGTTGGGTTGATTATCTTATCGGTATTGTTGTCATCTTCCATTCAGATTGCTGATCAGTGGGAAAAAGCAGTTGTTCTGCGCATGGGCAAATATAAAGGACTGAAAGGCCCTGGCATTTTCTTCATTATCCCCATCATCGACCGTATCATGAATTACATTGACCAACGCATCAGGGTTAGTGACTTCAAAGCTGAACAAACCCTTACCAAGGATACGGTGCCTGTGAATGTGGTGGCCGTGCTTTACTGGACGGTATGGGATGTTGAAAAATCTGCGTTGGAAGTCCAGAATTACAATGAAGCCATTGAATACGTTGCACAAACCGGGTTGCGGGACATCATCGGCCGGCATGAATTGGCGGAATTATTGCAGGAAAGGGAGAAAATTGCACACGACTTGCAGGTACTCCTCGATGAAATATCAACGCCATGGGGGATCACCTGCCAGAATGTAGGCATTAAGGATATTACCATACCCCAGGGACTGGCGGATGCCATGAGCAAGGAAGCACAAGCTGAAAGGGAGCGCAGGGCCCGCGTAATCCTGGGAACTGCTGAGACTGAGATCGCGGAAAAATTTGCAAAAGCCAGTGAAGATTATGTCAATAATCCGGTAGCTTTGCAGCTTAGGGCGATGAACCTGATCGGCGAGGGCTTGAAGGAGAAAAGTTCCATGATCATTGTTCCAAGCTCAGCGCTTGATTCCATGAACCTGGGTGTACTGGGTGGATTGGCGGCATTGGCAAAGCAACAGCTTTGAGGAAACCCGGAAACAATATTGTAAATTTGCCGGTATGAGACCAACCTCATCACGTGAATTCCAGGTATTCACAAAACCGGTAGGTCCGGTCTGTAATCTCGATTGTGCCTATTGCTATTACCTCGAAAAATCAAAGTTATTTGGGGAAGATAAGATTCTTCATATGCTGGAAGAGGTCCTGGAAACCTATATCCGGCAGCATATTGAAGCCACCACGGAACCGGTCATCATCTTTTCATGGCATGGAGGAGAACCCATGCTGGCCGGATTGAAGTTCTACCGGAAAGCGGTTGCCCTGCAAAAGCAGTATAATAATACTGGCAGGAAAATCATCAACGGCATGCAGACCAACGGCATGCTGGTAAATGCGGAATGGGGCAGGTTTCTGGCCGAAGAACAGTTTGTCATCGGGATCAGTATCGACGGGCCAGAAAACCTGCATGACCTGTTCAGGCTTACCAAAGACGGCAAACCCACTTTTAACCGGGTGATGCGCGGTTATGATCAGCTTGTTATCCATGGTATCGACCCGGAGATCCTGTGCGTTGTGAATGCTGAAAATGTGAAGTATCCTTTGGAGGTATACAGGTTCTTCAAACAACTGGGAGCAGGATTTGTGACTTTCATACCGCTTGTTGAAAGATTGGCGAACGGTTCCTCTGTTGCAAGCAGCAGATCGGTCCCTGCCCGGACTTTCGGTAATTTTCTCTGTTCAATATTCGATGAATGGGTGGAGCAGGATATCGGCAAGGTCAAGATCCAGATTTTTGAAGAAGCATTGCGCACAGCTTTTAAGCAGGAACATACCCTGTGCATATTCAAACCCGCATGCGGTGGGGTGCCGGTGATGGAGCACAACGGGGATTTCTTTTCATGCGATCATTTTGTCGCACGGGAGCATCATGTGGGGAATATAGGCAAAACATCCCTGGCTGAAATGCTCGACAGCAGGCAGCAGAAGTTATTCGGCCAGGCGAAACAGGATACCCTGCCACGGTATTGCCTGGCATGTGAGGTGAGGGACATGTGCAACGGCGAATGTCCGAAAAACAGGTTTATCCATGCGCCCGACGGGGAACCGGGGCTTAATTATTTATGCACCGGATACAAAATGTTTTTTAACCATTGCAGGCCGTTTGCGGAGGCCGTGGCCAATGCGTTTAGGAACAAATAACACCTTGGTCCTCACTTTTTATTTCAGCTTCTCTTTAAAAAACCCGATCGTCCTTTCCCATGCCAGCTTGGCTGCCTGTTCATGGTAACGCTCAGGTCCTGTATCATTGTTGAAACCGTGTTTTGCACCCTCGTATACGAAAATCTTGTATTCGATGCCTGCTTTTTTCAGAGCCTCTTCAAAGGCAGGTATCCCTTCGTTGATCCTTGCATCATCGCCTGCATAGTGCGCCATTAGCGGGGCTTTGATTTTGGGAACATCCTCAGGTACCGGTGTACGGCCATAATAGGGAACGGCGGCATCGAGAGAGGGACAATTAACCGCTACCTGGTTGGTCATGGCTCCACCCCAGCAGAAGCCGGTACAGCCCACCTTACCTGTCGACAGCGGATGGGTTTCCAGGTATTTAACCGCGGCTACATAATTCTTGGTTGTCTTTTCAGCATCCAGCTCACGGATCAAGGTCATGGCCTGGCTTCCGTCAGCAGGGGTTCCGCCTGCCTGGGATAAAGCGTCAGGTGCAATGGCCAGGAATCCTTCCTTGGCAAAACGCCGGGTTACATCCTGTATGTGCGCATTCAAGCCAAAGATTTCGTGAATGACAATTATAGCAGGATATTTTTCCTTCTTTTCAGGCCGTGCCAGGAAGGCTTTCATTTCACCCGTTTCACCGGGATAGGTGATGAGTTCAGTAACCAGACCGGTCTCGTCCTCCGGAGGAGTGTTGGCCAGGGTAGTGCGATCATCGAGGAGCGGTAGCAAGGCAGCGGCAGCAGCAGTACTGCCTGCGTAAATGGTGAGTTTTCTAAGAAAATCACGGCGGTTAATGCCTCCGCGCTTGTAATCCTGGAAAAGGGAGTTGATTTTTGGATTCATAGTGGTATACTATTTGGTTAATCAATCAATACAAATTCATTATTCCATGCTGGGTGTCCGACATTCACTCCATCCTTCCCCCCGCCGGACAATGCTCATTCAGATAACTGGTGAGCAAGGTATAGAGATGCCTCCGGGTATTTTTCCCTTCGTAAATTCCATGAGAACGGTTGGGATAGGCCATCATGGTGAACGATTTGTTGAGCTTGATCAGTTCATTGATAAGAAGCTCGGCGTTCTGGTAATGCACATTGTCATCGCCGGTTCCATGCACGATCAGCAAATTGCCCCGGAGACCCATTGCAAAGTTCTTCGCAGAGCATTCAATATACTCTGCCTCATTTTCCGCGGGAAGACCCATGTACCTTTCGGTATAAATGTTGTCATAGGTGAGCTGATCTGATACTGCAGCCACCGCCATCCCGGTCTGGTAAATTTCAGGATACCTGAACAGCAGGTTGAGCGTCATGCTTCCGCCTCCGCTCCAGCCCCATACTGCAATTCTGGAGCTGTCAACAAAGTTCCACTTAAAGATTTCCCGCGTTGCCATGGCCTGGTCCCTTGTATTGATAACGCCTGTCTTTTTGTAAATGCATTTTCTCCAGTTGCTGCCTTTCAGACAAGGGGTTCCCCTGTTATCCATGGCGATAACAATGTATCCCTGCTGCGCCAGCATGATGGTCCATAAGTCAGGCCAGTTATCTGTGGCCTCCTGGCCTGCAGGTTCACCATAAACATCAAATAATACCGGGTATTTTTTCAGCGGGTCAAAGTTGATCGGTCTGGTCATTCTGCCATCCATTTCAACCCCGTCCACGGTAGTGATCTTGAAAAATTCAGTAACGGGCCATTGCAGTTTGCTGATCTTCTTTTTGTAGGCAGCATTATCCACAAGAACTTTAATGGTTTTATGATCAGGGAGGCTTACCAGACTTACTTCAGGCACATCGTTGACGCTGGAATGCCTGTATATCGCATATTGTCCGCCCGGACTAATATTATACCTGTTCAGACCCGCAATGCCGCCGGGCGTAATTCTGGCAGTGTCGCCCTTTCCTGTCAGTGAAACGCGGTACAGGTAACGTTGCGTGCTGTTCAGGGGTGAAGCACTGAAATAGGCAAATTTGTCATTGGCTATATAATAGCGCGCAACATCATAATTTCCCGGGGTCAGGTCGGTCACCAAACCTGTGGTCAGGTTAATCCTGATCAGGTGCCTCCATCCGTTTGTTTCTGACATTTTCAGAACCGACTGTCCCTTGTCGGTGATGATCAGATCCTCCATTTCCCAGCTATCGGATGAAACATCAGGATAGGATATTTCCACCCAGGTATCCTCAGCTTCTTCATATACCTTATCCAGTTTTCCGGTAACCAGCGAGTAGGTATAAAACCTCAGGTTGTTCTGCCGGCGGTTGATCTGTTGAATCAACAAAGTATTGTCATTGATCCATTGCATGCGGGGAATGTAGTTTTCGACTGCATCACCGGGAACAGGTATCCAGCTGATTTTCCTGTCGGAAGTATTAATAATGCCTACTTTGCAGGATGAAGGCGACTGTCCGACCTTGGGATATTGAATGGGCAAAACTTTGGAATAAATGGAGTCGGTGTTGTTTATCATGTAAAAAGTGCCAATGGATGAGGCATCCAGCTGCCAAAAGGCGATATGCCCTCCGGTACTGTTCCACCGGAAGCCATCCCTGCATCCAAACTCCTCTTCATAAACCCAGTCAAAAGTTCCGTTGATAATGTCGCCGGTTCCGTCAAAGGTGAGCTGTTTGACAGTCCCGTCAGAGAAATTCTCAGTGTAAATGTTGAAATTGTGTACATAGGCTACATACCGGTTGTCATTGGAAAATTTGGCAAACATCAGCGATGATGATTGAAATTGCGCACCCAGCCTACTAAGTTTTTGGGTGGTCAAATCATATACCCAGAAATCGCCTTTGGTGTTGCTTCGCCATACCCTGCTGCTGTTGGTCATTATCAAAACCTTCGATTCATCGGGAGACAGGGTGAATTGTTCAATATAGATCGGACTGCTTTGCCCGGAAGGGATCAGTTTGTCAGCCGGAAGAAATGCAGTACGCTTTTGTGAGCCGGCTTCAATTCTTACCAGGTCATCCTGGCTGCTGTTTTTCGGGGACGGTTCACTGGTGATGTATGCGTCACCTCCCTTGAGCCAGTGTATGCCGCGCACGCTTTGCTGCCTGAATTCCATGGAGCCGAATACCCGGTCCACGGTGAGGAGGGAGGAATCGGCGGGAGTCTGGGAAATTAAGGGAAGTGCAAAACAAATTATTGCAGTTTGAATAAGAAGTGCTTTACGTGAATTCATAGGATCAGTCTGTTTTGATTATTTGTTACTTGTTACTTGTTACTTTTTACTTTTTACTTTTTACATTTTACTTGTTACTCATCACTCATCACTCTTCACTAGAACGTACTGTTAATCGCCTTCACCGGATCCAGCCTTGCCGCCGAAAGCGCTGGCAGCAGTCCCGCTATCAGTCCTACTGTGGAACTGATGATTAATCCAAGGATAATGTTACCGGTACTCAAAAACAGGTTAAAGTCCTGTGACTTTGCAATAAAAGTACCGATATAGATCAGCAGCAATCCCAGGATGCCGCCTATCAGGGAAAGCAAAACTGACTCATTCAGGACCTCCAGGATGATATAGAAACTTTTGGCGCCGAGTGCTTTTTGTATACCAATAATGTTGGTTCTTTCCTTGACCGATACGAACATGATATTGGCAATTCCGAATGCGCCAACAAGCACAGCGAATATCCCGATAAAACCTCCCGCCACATTTACCACTTTAAATATCTGATCGATACCGGCACTCATCAGGCTGGTTTCATTCAGCGCAAAGTTATCTTTGACCCTGGGATTCAACCTGCGCAGTGACCTCATGATGAGGCGGATACTTTGTTTCATTTCATCAACGCTAACTCCTTCGGCAGCTTTTGCCCAAATCTGAGGATTGCTGCTCTCGCTTTTCAAATCGATCATGGAAGCCATAAACTGCACGGGTATAAGAACCACCTGGTCCACGCTGCCCCCTCCGATCAATGATTTCCCTTCTTTGGCAAAAACGCCGACCACAGTAATGCTTTTGCCCTTGATCCGGATACGCTTGCCCAGCGGACTCTGTCCCTGGAACAATTCATCAGCCAGTGTATAACCAATGATGCAGTTGTTTTTACCAGAATTGATTTCCAGGGCGGAAAGAAAGCGTCCCTGGGCGATATCAAAGGAACGGATTTCTTCAAATTCGTTGGATGTGCCCCAGAGTTGAAAACCCTCCGCCTTGTTATCGAGGTATTCAACATCTGTTTGTATGATCGAGATAAAACAGGCGGCTTTAATATCATCAGTTCGGCTTTTCAGGCTTTCATATTCTTTGAGCGCAGGAACCGGCCGGTTCATATATTCCCACCAGGCATACTCAGTACCGTCTTCGGGGGCCCAGGGGTACTTATCAATTACGACAATGTCATTGCCAAAGGACTCCACCGATTTTCTCATATTGACTTCCATCGAATCAAAAACCGTAAACACCGATATGATGGAAAAAATACCAATAGTAACTCCAAGCAGCGACAGCAACGTGCGAAGTTTGTTGAGGATCACTGTGCGATAAGCCGACTGAAAGCTTTCATGCATTATATAATACCATCGCATGCGGAGAAAATTAACTCCAACAAAGATAAGAAAGCGCTGCTATTTTTGTCAAAAATTTAATATCTTGTAGCCGCACTGGAGGGGTTTCTTAAAACCTTCATGTACAGCATCATTATAAGCATAACTGCAACCATTAACCACCTGAAAAATGAACGATAAAAAAATCAAAACCGCGCTGATTTCAGTTTATTATAAAGATCATCTCGAGGAAATAGTCCGCAAACTAAATGCACTGCAGGTGTCAATTCTTTCCACGGGAGGCACAAAGGAGTTCATCGAAAGATTAGGTATTCCGGTAACTGCTGTGGAAACACTGACCGGTTATCCTTCCATTCTGGGCGGCAGGGTAAAAACCCTTCATCCCAAGGTGTTTGGAGGCATACTGGGTCGAACGGGCAATGATTCGGATAAAAAGGAGATGAAAGAATATGCTATAGAATCCATTGATCTTGTTGTTGTGGATCTTTATCCCTTTGAACAAACAGTAGCTTCAGGGGCATCCCCGGATGAGATCATTGAAAAGATCGACATTGGCGGGATTTCCCTTATAAGAGCCGCTGCAAAAAATTACGAGGATGTCGTAATTATCCCTTCCAAAGACCAATACCAGGTATTGCTGGATGTGTTGAATATCCGGGAAGGAACAACCACGTTGGATCAACGGCGAAATCTCGCCCTTGAGGCTTTCGGGGTGACATCCTATTATGACACAGCCATTTTTAACTATTTTAACAGAAACAGGGATAAGCAGGTTTTCCGCCAAAGCATCAATGAGGCAAAACCTTTGCGATATGGCGAGAATCCTCATCAAAAGGGCACTTTCTACGGTGATTTCAGCCAGATTTTCGATCAGCTGCATGGCAAGGAAATATCTTACAACAACCTGCTCGATATAGAGGCAGCGGTCTATCTTATCGATGATTTCAAGGAAACCACCTTTGCCATCCTTAAACACAACAATGCCTGCGGCATTGCCACACGTCCGGCACTTTTGGCCGCATGGACGGATGCTTTGGCCGGGGACCCGGTTTCAGCCTATGGAGGCATACTGATTACCAATACTGTTGTTGATGAAACCACTGCTGTTGAGGCCGATAAGCTGTTTTTTGAAGTGATCATTGCACCCGCTTTCGC
Source organism: Bacteroidales bacterium (assembly GCA_041737175.1). Classification (GTDB taxonomy): domain Bacteria; phylum Bacteroidota; class Bacteroidia; order Bacteroidales; family UBA10428; genus UBA5072. The sequence goes on along the minus strand of JBGSSF010000031.1, from coordinate 97,627 downwards.
AGAAGCTTCCCTGGAGATACTTAAAAAGAAAAAGAACCGGATCATCCTGGAACGGAAAAGTGTGCATTTGCCACAGGTTCAGTTCAGGAGCATGCTGAACGGAATCATTGAACAGGACCGGGATGTTAAGATTGAATCCAGGTCAGATATGAAACCGGTTACCCATCTCGTACCGACTGACGCGGAATTCGATGACCTTGTTTTTGCCAACAAGGTTGTTAAACACTCCAAATCCAATACGATTGTTCTTGCCAAAAACAAACAATTAATTGCCAGTGGCGTTGGACAAACCAGCCGGGTCGATGCCCTGAAACAGGCCATAATAAAAGCGCGTAACTTCGGATTTGACACAGAAGGTGCTGTGATGGCATCCGATGCTTTTTTCCCTTTTGCCGACTGTGTTGAGATCGCCCATGAAGCAGGAATAAGGGCAGTAATACAACCGGGAGGATCAGTCAGGGATCAGGATTCTGTTGATTTCTGCGATAAGAACGGTATGTCCATGGTATTTACCGGAATACGGCATTTTAAACACTGAAATATCGTAACCTCCTGAACTTTTATGCGTTTATAAGATTACTTTTTCAAGTAATTGAGTTTTCAAAGTATTACCTTTACAAATTCTTTAGATAAAAATTTTTATGGGAGTTTTTTCTTTATTTACTCAGGAACTCGCAATTGATCTGGGAACTGCAAATACAATTATCATTGAAAATGATAAGATCGTGGTTGATGAACCCTCAATAGTTGCCATTGATCAGACTACCAAGAAACTTGTTGCCATTGGAGAGACAGCCAGGCAGATGCACGGTAAGACACATCAGAACATCCGTACAATCAGACCTTTACGTGATGGTGTTATAGCTGATTTCAATGCGGCAGAACAGATGATCCGTGGGATGATCAGGATGATCAATCCAAAGAATCGTTTCTTCACGCCCTCGCTGAGGATGGTGGTCAGCATTCCTTCAGGCAGTACCGAGGTGGAGATCAGAGCGGTTCGCGATTCCGCGGAACATGCCGGCGGACGTGATGTATACATGGTTTATGAGCCCATGGCCGCTGCCATTGGAATCGGACTGGATGTAATAGCTCCTGAAGGAAATATGGTTGTGGATATCGGAGGTGGTACCACTGAAATTGCGGTAATTGCCCTGGGTGGCATTGTTTGCAATGAGTCGATCCGCATAGCCGGTGACGGTTTTACAGCGGATATTCAGGCTTATATGCGACATCAGCACAATATCAAGGTTGGTGAACGCACGGCTGAGGACATTAAAATATTTGTTGGTGCTGCTTTGCCTGACATCGACAATCCTCCTGCTGATTATACGGTGAGGGGACCCAATATGATGACAGCACTTCCGATTGAAATTCCGGTCTCTTACCAGGAAATTGCGCATTGCCTTGATAAAGCCCTGACCAAGGTGGAATCGGCCGTGTTATCAGTTCTTGAACAGACTCCCCCTGAATTGTATGCCGATATCGTTCAGAAAGGCATTTATCTGGCAGGTGGCGGAGGCTTATTGCGGGGGTTGGCAAAGCGGCTCACAGATAAAATAAGCATCACTTTTCACGTTGCCGAAAATCCACTTCATGCTGTAGCCAGAGGCACAGGTATTATTCTGAAGAATATTGAAAAGTATCAATCACTGCTGATCAGATAATTTTCTGCAGCAAAGGTTTTTAAGGATGAGAAATTTACTGCGATTTATAATTCAGCATCATTTCCTGATCCTGTTTCTGATTATTGAATCATTTTCTCTCTTTTTGCTGTTCAATGCCAATCCATATCACAGGGTAAGGTTTTACAGTGCATCGCACAAGGTCTCCGGAAGGATTTCCAACAAAATGGAGAACATCAAAGACTACTTTGCACTGTATAACGAAAACCAAAAACTTTCAGAAGAGAATGCCAGGTTGTACAACCGGCTGAAATCGTCTTACAGTCTGGTAGCTGCGGATACAATCTTTGCAGGAGATTCCCTGTCACGAAGAAAATTCATGTATCTGACAGCACGTGTTATTAATAACACTGTGAACAAACAATACAATTACATTACCCTCGACAGGGGAAGTGCCGGTGGCATCGAACCTGAGATGGCCGTGATCAGCAGTGATGGTATTGTGGGAATAGTTAAAACGGTAACCCCGAATTATGCCGCTGTCCTTTCTTTACTGAACCGTGATTTCATGATAAGTGCCAAGATCAAAAAGAATGGCTATTTTGGTCCTTTGAGCTGGAATGGCAATTCCACCGAATATGCCACTCTGGTGGATATACCTCACCATGTTCAGGTTAATGAGGGTGATACCATAGTAACCAGCGGCTTTGGCGGAGTATTTCCCGAAGGCTTTATGATTGGCACAATTGATCATTTCAGGCTCAAAGGAGGAAATTATTATGAGATTACCGTGAAATTGTCAAGTGATTTCAGGAAACTCAATTATGTTCAGGTGATCCGGAATTATGCCAGGCAGGAAATTGATTCCATTGAATATTCTGTAAACCAATGATCAGGGAACTGGGCAAATATCTGTTAATATTTATTGTGCTGATCGCAGCGCAGTTACTGGTATTTAACAACATTGACTTTTCAGGGTATATCAATCCTTACGTCTATGTTCTCTTCGTGCTTTTGCTGCCCTTCAAAACGCCGAAACTTGTTATACTGGTAAGTTCCTTTATGCTCGGACTTATTATTGACCTGTTTATGGGTACCCCCGGGGTTCATTCCACTGCCACTGTGCTGATGGCATTCAGCCGACCCGGGGTTATGGCCATGTACTCACCCCGCGAGGGATACCAGACCGGAACCTATCCGCGCCTGGAGCAATTTGGAATCGAGTGGTTTGTTAAATATACTGTTACGCTTGTCTTGCTGCATCATTTTGCTTTGTTCTATCTGGAAGTGTTTACCCTTCATCATTTTTTCAGCACGTTTTTAAGGGCGTTGCTAAGTACCATATTAACATCATTGCTGATTATCTTCAGCCAGTTTTTTATTTTTCGCCGATAGAGGATGGATCAATATTCTAACCGCAGGAATATTTTAGTCGCAATCTTTTTGCTGACTGCACTGGTGTTGGTGATTCGCCTGTTTTACATACAGGTGGTTGATTCCAGCTATAAGCTTTCAGCCGAAAACAATTCCAAGCGAATCGAAATCCTCTACCCGGCGCGGGGCCTTATTTATGACAGGAACGGGGAGTTGATGGTTTACAATATGCCTGCTTATGACCTGATGATCGCACCTTATGAGCTTAAACCTTTTGACAGTGCAGAGCTCTGCGAAATACTGGACATCACGATGGACAGGTTGAGAGCCGGCATTGACCGATCCTATAATCCCAGGTATCGTCGTGAGCCCTTCATTAAACAGATATCTCCTGAAAACTATGCGGTTTTACAGGAAAGAATGTACAAATTCCCTGGTTTCTATATGCGGACACGAACACTTCGCAAGTACAGCAAAGAATTTGCAGCACATCTGCTGGGATATGTAGGTGAAGTTGATGAGAAAATGATCTCTTCCAATACTGAATATGTTTTGGGAGATTATATCGGGATCAGTGGGCTGGAGGGATATTATGAGAAGGTTCTGAGAGGGACGAAAGGTCAGGAAGTTTTACTGGTGGACGTGCATGGCAGGGTCAAAGGGCCCTATCAGGATGGCCGGTTTGATGAGGATGCCATTGTGGGGAAAAACCTTGTCTGCACAATTGATGCAAAACTGCAGCAATACGGGGAAACCCTGATGAAAAATTACAGGGGCAGCATCGTCGCCATTGAACCCGCGACAGGTGAGATCCTGACCATAATATCGACACCGACTTATAATCCTTCATTGCTTGTAGGCAGGGCACGCAGCATGAATTATTCCAAACTTCAAAGTGATTCCCTCAGGAAACCTTTATTTAACCGTGCACTTATGGCCAATTATCCGCCTGGTTCCACTTTTAAGCCAATTCAGGCATTAATAGGATTACAGGAAGGCGTGATCAATGTGAACTCTTCTTTTTCCTGCAATGCCGGGTTCTATGCACGCGGCGTGAGCGTCGGATGTCATGTGCACAGCAGTCCGCTGAACCTTCTCCATGGCATTGAGAATTCCTGTAATGCATACTTCTGCAACGTTTACAAACGGATCATCGAAAACCCGAAATATGCCAATGCTGAAAAAGCATACGATGCATGGCGTGATCTTGTACTATCATTCGGTGTGGGGAACCGACTGAATGCTGACTTTACGAATGAACTGAAAGGTTTTATAGCGCCTGCCAGTTATTATGACCGCTATTATGGATCAAACCACTGGAATGCTTTAACTACCATATCTTTATCAATTGGCCAGGGTGAAATACTGGTTACTCCACTACAGATGGCTAACTTTACCGCCGCCATAGCCAACAGGGGTTTTTACATTATTCCACATGTGGTAAAGCAAGTCGAGGGGATTGACACCATCGAACACCGCTTTTATGATAAACACATGATCAATATCGACACGGCGAATTTCGGACTGGTCATAAAAGGTATGGAACTTGCGGTAAACGGGGGCCCGGGAAGAACAGCAGGGAGTGCCCAGCTTCAAAACATCATCGTGTGCGGTAAGACCGGTACCGCAGAGAATCCACATGGGAAAGATCACTCTGTATTTATTGCATTTGCACCTAAAGACAATCCGAAAATCGCTATTTCGGTGTATGTGGAACACGGTGAATGGGGAGCAAGATGGGCTGCGCCCATTGCCAGCCTGATGATCGAAAAATACCTCACTGATTCCATTTCCCCGGGAAGAAAGTGGGTGGAAGCAAGAATCCTAAATGGCAATCTTTTGGACAGCTATGATCGATAAACTTAACCTGACGGAAGAAATCGACTGGATCACAGTAGGCTTATACCTCCTGCTTGTGATCTTCGGCTGGATGAATATATTCGCTTCTTCCTATAACGAACAGTTTACATCCATCTTCAATATCCGGCAGAATTACGGAGACCAGCTCTTGTGGATACTGGCCTCATTTATCATGATCATCCTGCTCTTTGCCATTGACTATCGGTTCTATCATTTTTTTACCTGGGTGATTTACGGATCTTCAATCCTTTTGCTCATTGCAGTGCTTGCATTTGGCGTCACTGTTAATAACTCGAAATCGTGGATAAGGATCCTGGGATTCAACTTTCAACCTGCGGAATTCGTCAAGATTGCAACAGCCCTGGCTATTGCCAGATATCTGAGCGGTTACAATATTAAACTTTGGACCTGGAAATCCATTGCAGTAATGGCAGTCTTGTTAGGATTACCGGTACTGCTGATCGGTATGCAGCCCGACTGGGGAACTGCTTTGGTTTTCACTTGTTTTATCCTTCTGATGTACCGTGAAGGTATGCCGGGATGGTTACTTGCTTCAAGTCTGTTCGTCACCATCCTTTTTCTGATGACCTTGCTGATATCCAACATTTCCGTTCTGCTTGTTTTGGTTATCCTGGCACTGGCCATTTTCGGAGTTCTGAACCGGAAGATCAGTCATGTGCTGTATGCCACGCTGATCATGACTGCTTTTTATTTTGGCTTGCTTTATGCCCTCCCATTGCTGGGTTTGAAATTCAATACGTATTACCTGTTGCTTTTTGCTCTGGTTGCTTCATCTATCGTTTTCCTGATCTATTCTTTTGTGCGGAAGAACAGGATAGTTGCCTTTATCCTTGTTTTGCTTTTTGGGTTCATTGGCTTTACGTATACCGTAAACTATGTTTTTAATAACGTGCTGAAGCCTCATCAGCAGACGCGTGTGAATATTCTGCTGGGGAAGGAAACAGATATCCGGAACGTTGGATATAACCTGAACCAGTCAAAAATCGCCATAGGTTCCGGAGGATTTTTCGGAAAAGGATTTCTAAAAGGCACTCAAACCAAGCTTGATTTCGTACCTGAACAGAGCACCGATTTTATCTTTTGCACGGTCGGGGAAGAATGGGGTTTTGCAGGAACTACAATGGCCATATTGCTTTATGTGGGCCTGTTAATCAGGATCATTTTTCTCGCCGAGCGACAGCGATCTCAATTTGCACGTATTTACGGATATGGTGTAGCCTCCGTATTGTTTTTTCATTTCGCAGTCAATATTGGCATGACCATCGGAATTTTTCCGGTTATTGGGATCCCCCTGCCATTTTTCAGTTATGGGGGGTCATCCATGCTTGCCTTTACACTGCTGTTATTTATACTTGTCAGACTCGATTCGGTGAGGAAGGTATATATCAGATAGTTTTCAGAAACCAGTCCTTTTCAGTCCCGTGGGGTATTTTTCCTGTTCAAAAGCAATTCCAAATGAATCGGAGACATAATGGATCAACGCAGGGAAAAATGAAGCAAACTCTTCTTTGAGCATGTCATACTCCTCCCGAAGTACCTTGATGGCAAAGTCGGTTTCCTCAGGCAGGGTGGTTCGGCTCGACATGCGGTGAAGAATATCCTCAATGCCCTCGATGGTAGAGTATTTCTTGATCCAGTTGTTTTTGATAAAAGACGGAAGGAAAAGCCTGACCCCTTCCGGAAGAGCATCCAGGTGGTTACAAAGGATACCATGCACCTGAAGTACAAAATCCTGGATCGGATGATTGGAATAGGTATGCCAGTCATTCACCAGAAAATGATCATAAAATATATCGATGATGATACCTGAATATTTGCGGTACCTCTCATTAATCCGCATTTTGCTTTTCTTTACAATCTGATTGGTATCAGTGAAGGAATCAATATGCCGGTGAAGCATGATTCCTTTGCGGACCTCTTCCGAATAACGCGCCAGTTCAAACCCCTTGACATAATCACCAATAAAGTTACCCACCAGGATTTCTTCGTTGGTGCCTGACAAATATATGTGCGCCAAATAATTCAAAACAAAGCATTTGCAAATAATACCTTATGTTATAAAGATAACGAATCCAAAAATTACCTACAATAATTGTGCAAATTACTTATTAAAAAGTAATTAACGCAGAAGATTTTGTGTGGGGGGTGTAGAGACGCATTGCATGCGTCTGTATAAAAAACATACCCTTCAAGGGGTCAGAGACCCTTGAAGGGTATGTTATTCTTATATCCTGCTCTTTATTTTTTTCGTTTCCTCTTCGTATCCCCGCTTTTCAAGCAGGGCAAACATGTTCTTCTTGTAAGCTTCAACTCCGGGCTGGTCGAACGGATTTACGCCCAGCAGGTAGCCACTTATACCACATGCTTTTTCGAAGAAATACAACAGTTGTCCCAGGTAATATTCATTGAGCTTGGGAATTTCAATGCGCAGGTTCGGTACCCCGCCATCCACATGAGCCAGCATGGTGCCCAGTTCGGCCATTTTGTTGACGGCATCCACCCGTTTACCAGCGATGTAATTCAATCCGTCAAGATCGCTTTTATCCTTGGGAATCAGCAATTTAGAGGAAGTTTCTTTCACTGAGATGACAGTTTCAATGAGCAGGCGCTCGCCTTCCTGGATATACTGTCCCATGGAATGAAGATCAGCCGAGAAATCAACACTGGCTGGGAAAATCCCTTTCCCTTCCTTGCCTTCGCTTTCACCGTAAAGTTGTTTCCACCATTCAGCCAGAAAATGCAGCTTATTTTCAAAATTGGCAAGAATTTCTATTTTCTTTCCCGAGCGATAAAGCGCAGTCCGGGCTGCTGCATAAAGGCAGGACGGATTTTCACCGAAGGGAACTGACGAAGTGGTTAATTTTTCCATGTCAATGGCTCCCTTCACCAGGGCGCGAATGTCAATTCCTGCAATAGCAAGGGGAACAAGTCCCACAGGTGTCAGCACTGAATACCTGCCGCCTATGTCATCGGGGATGACATAGGTTTTATAGCCTTCCTGCGTTGCCGTGCTACGCAATGCCCCTTTATAGGCATCGGTGATGGCGACAATCAGTTCCCTGGCAACTGCTTTGCCTGCTTTCTTTTCGAGGTGGTTCTTCAGGATCCTGAATGCTATGGCAGGTTCGGTTGTGGTACCTGATTTTGAGATAACTACGATTGCATATTTCAGATCATCCAGCGTCTCCATCAGCTCATTCAGATAATCCTCACCCATATTCTGTCCTGCATAAAGGACAATCGGATTCTTCCTGTTCTTTCTAAGATGGAGGAAGGAATGAGAAAGGGTTTCGGCTACAGCCCTCGTACCCAGGTAGGAGCCGCCAATACCGATAACCACTACCGCTTCCACCTGTTTCCTGATCAGGGCAGCAGTCTTTTCAATATCTCTGAGTTCAATGTCGGAGATCGAGGAAGGAAGGCTCACCCAGCCCACAAAATCATTTCCTTTCCCGGTCTTTTTTTCCAGCGCTTTAATGTTTTTAACAGCCTTTTCAGACAAATCATAAATATCCTCTTTGGGCACAAATCCAAATGCATTGCTGATGTCGATTTTAAGGGCTTCCATGAATTGATTATTTAAGTTTTTCAGTTAATAATTTTATTTCCAAGGCAGGCGATATTTTATCATACAGGATATGATATACCGCATCAGTGATGGGCATATTAACGCCATAGCTTTTATTCAGTTCCCGTATGCAGGCAACCGCATAATATCCTTCTGCCACCATGCTCATTTCGAGCTGAGCTGACTTCACTGAGTAACCCTTCCCGATCATCATCCCAAAGGTGCGATTCCGGCTGAACTGGGAATAGGCAGTCACCATTACGTCACCAAGATAGGGTGAACTAAGCAGTTTACGTTTACTTTTAAAGGTTTTGGCCAAAAACCGCTTAATTTCCAACATCGCATTTGAAACAAGAACTGCCTGAAAATTATCGCCATAGCCGAGACCGTGACATATACCGGCAGCAATGGCAATGATATTTTTAAGCACTGCGGCATATTCGGTGCCGTAAATATCATCTGAAGATTTCACCTTCACATGATGACAGCTGATAAGTCTGGCAAGCTCTTCGGATTTCTCTGCCGGGGACGAAGCGATAGTGAGGTATGAAAGACGCTCAAGTGCAATTTCCTCGGCATGACAGGGACCACTGATGATGCTGATGTTCTTAAAGGGAACCTGGTAGGTTTTATTAAAAAACTCGGCAACGGTGAGGTTTACCACAGGAACAATTCCCTTGATGGCTGAAACAACAGTTTTGTTGTCAAACGAGCCCGTGAATTCTTTGAGGGAATCCTTCAGGAATGGGGCCGGAATGGCAAAAAGGATAATATCCGATGATTCAATAGCCTCTGAAATGGAACAAAAGAAGTGTATGCGGGAAACATCAAACTCGATGTCACTGATGTATTTCGGGTTATGCCTGAATTTTCGGAAATAATCAATGGTCTCCTGCGAACGCATAAACCAATTTATTTCAGGCAGATTGTTCAATACAAGTTTCGCAAGGGCTGTCGCCCAACTGCCGCTTCCGATGATTGCGACCTTAGAATTATCTGACATCTTGGTTTGGTTCAGTTGAAAGAAGCAAAAATAATATTAAAAATGAATTCAGGCTGAATCGGGTTTAATTAATGGAGCAGACCATGTCGGTTGGCTTAATTCACGATTGCTTTCATCGTGATGTGCTCAAGATGATCCTGGAGGACCACCTGGTAAATTCCTGAAGGAAGTTTTATTTTTCTGGTGATGTGGGTTGCCTCTTCCAGAGATTCTGAATAAACAAGGTGTCCGGTAACATGGTACAAACACAACTGCAACTTTTTCTTCTCAGGATTCAGGATTTCAAGATTGATTTGATCATTCGCCGGATTGGGGTAAAGAACAGCCTGAAAACCGTGTTTATTATATTCGGGTCCCCCGGTCACTGCACAAGTGCCCGGCATATTTCCGTCGAGCCAGCTGGCGCGCTGACTGATCCAGTTTTTCAAATAAAAGACTTCTTCCTGATAGGTATTTGCAATATAGGGATTTGGCCATACATAACTTCCCATGATAGGGAAGGAGGCGAAATTATGAGTGGCAGCATCCCCGATATGCTCCACCAAACCATCGATATATTCATGGATGCTGTCAGTATGCAGAACGCCTTCCCGCAACTGGTTCCACCGGCATCTTAAATTTTCTGTAAAGTAAATGTCGGTCATCAGCCTTTCCCACCAGAATGGAATCGGATGATCATCTTCCTCGTACAGGTACTGCCAGCCCGAGCTTAATTCAGCGCCGCCATAATAGCAATTCCCAAAGGCAATGTCATAATCCCAGGCAGGTCCTGCATGGAATCTCGGATCCCTGTCATCCCTGTCCTTATATAAATAGGAGCTTAGCCTGAGGCCGTCTATATTTCTGCTGAGCTCATTAATTATAAAAAAATCTACAAACGACTGTACATCCAAATAGGAACGATATCCTACGTCCGGATCTTTATAGTATGCGCTTCTCAGGGAGGCTTCGAAATCATTCACTTTATTGCGGATATAATTCCTCTGGGCAGATTGAATATCATCACCATCAGGATCATCAAAAATAAAGAAATGCGGCCGGTTAATTATGGTGGGCGCATTGCGCGAATAAAAGCCTTCGTTATTTTTGTCGCCTGTGCTTTTATCCAGCTTAAGTATATAGCCGCCGGTTAGTTCCAAATCCCGGATATCCGTATCCGTTAAATTGTCAATGTCTACACGGGAGGGGCCGCATTTTATTTTTTCCACCAGCACGTAAATGCCCCGGTATTGACCATTGAGATACAATTCAACGAATTTGGCAAGGGGGGAATAGTGCCCGAACCTGCCAAACAAATAATAGGCCAGTGAATTTCGCAAAAGCGATTTATCGGAATAGGGCGCATACAGCACCCAGTCGGTTTCAGAAGGAAATCCTAAAAGAGACACAGAAGAGTCATTCCCGGCATGGTCCCAGGTTTCAAAGCCAAATGATTTCTTGGGGAATTGCTGTGAGGAGGATCCTCTCAGCTCTATTCCGACAAGACCATTGTAATCGTTAAAAGGATCAGTCGGCCGATTCATTTTGCCGGGGCCGTTGTCAATGATGCCCATAATTACCCCTATTTTCGGATCATCGGGTATCAACTGGCCGCGGGTATTGATTACAATGACAGGGAGATGATGGGAATCGCCATCATCTGAATTTATTGCTTTGGTAATACAGGGATTCAGCAGGATAAGTAAGAATATTACTGTCCGCAAGCAGGTTTTTATCAGCCGGTCCATAACGATGCGATTTTACGACTTTTTTTTAATAGTACCTACAGTTTGCGCCAGGGTAATTACCGGACTGAATCCCAGCACCGGGTGGCGGGTGGCTGCAAGGTCAATCCTCAGTGATCTGCATTGAAATCCAAGGCCAAACGAGTAGCATGGAAAAACTCCCGAGGAGACACCAAACCGGGCGATTAAGGAATTCTTCCAGATGATCTCGATCCCCCCGCAATACTTTATCTTTGCATGATCTTCTTTTTTTGCCTCAAAACAGACCAGCACTTCCTCACCGAGTTTGTAACCCAGCCCTGCCTGAATGATTACCGGCAATTTCAGGTAACCTTCGGGCCGGTAGTTTTGGGCAGCCGGATTAAATACCCGGAAACCGATTGTCAATCCTTCTACCGGCATGACCTGCAAGCCCAGGGAAGGAGAAATCGAGGACAGGTTTTCGAAACCTGCAGGCTGGCGAACCATCAGGTAATGCAGGCTGATCCCCGCTCTTAATTTTCCGCCCAGGGTTTTTCCAAAGGAAAGGCAAACCTGATTTTCACGGTAATATGAGTTTCCCAGGCTTGTATATTCCAGGCCGAAAGCACCTGTCATTGCAGGCAAGCCGACCGAAAATGCTCCCTGTCCCAATTCAGGCACCATGAAGTAATTCGCATATTGGAGGCCCAGCGTAAGGTTGGAAAGAACGGCCAGGCCGGCCGGATTTCCTGCACCCGGTCCCTGACCGGTTAGCATGACACCGGCGCCGGACATTCCCAGCGACCTAGCGCCTGCAGAAACCGGATCAACAGCCGCGCTGCTCCAGGTGTTCAGCAGAGCCAAAAGCCCGACAAGACCAAATGTTGTTTTCAAAAAGAAACCGATAAATATCCTTTAACTCCCTCAATTTCAACTGAAAAACAAACTCTTAACGTGTTGAACCTTCCTGATTTTTATCCCACTTTATGGGGGAATTTTATTTTGGCGAGTTCTTCATTGGCTGTAATAATTTTCTTTTTAAGGCTCTCCTTGTGCTTTTTCATGGCGGCAGCCAGGTTCTTGTCCTGAATCGCAAGAATTTGAGCGGCAAGTATGCCTGCATTCAGGGAAGCATTGATACCCACCGTGGCAACAGGAATGCCCGGAGGCATTTGCACGATAGCCAGCAGGGCATCCAATCCCTCCAGTGAGGCTTTAATGGGTACGCCTATTACAGGGAGGCTGGTCATGGAGGCAATAACGCCTGGCAAATGTGCAGCCATCCCGGCAGCTGCAATGATTACCTTAAGCCCGCGTTCCTCAGCGCTTCTGGCAAATTTCTCAACTTCTGCAGGTGTCCGGTGTGCCGACAATGCGTTTATTTCAAAAGGGATCTTATATTCATCGAGAAATTTAGCTGCGGCTTCCATAACCGGATAATCGGAAGTACTTCCCATGATGATACTTACAAGGGGCTTCATTCGGTTAAATTTAAAATTCAAGCCTAATATAAGGCAAATATTTGTATCTTGCGAATCATATTGAATCCTGATGGCTACAATAACACTGCTCGATAAGGAATTTTCACTCCTTCTTCCTGCTGAAAAAATCCAGGCGCGGGTTCAAAACATGGCCGACCAAATGAACAGCGATCTGAAGGATGAGGATGTCATTTTTATCGGAATCCTCAACGGTGCCTTTATGTTCGCATCTGACCTGCTTCGAAAGATCAGTTTCGACGTGCAGGTATCCTTTGTCAAATTATCGTCCTACCACAGTACCACCAGCACCGGTAATGTGAGAAGACTGATAGGCATCAATGAAGTTTTAAAAGACAAAACCGTAGTGATCATTGAAGATATTATCGATACAGGAAATACAATTGAAAATAGCATTCACCAGATCAAGGGTTTCTTACCCCGGCAGGTTTACATTGCCACTTTGCTGCTAAAACCGGAATACTATAATAAAGATGTCCGGCTGGACTACATCGGATTCCAGATCCCAAAAGAATTCGTAGTTGGTTATGGTCTCGATTACCAGGGTTATGGCAGAAACCTCCGCAACATTTATCAAATTGTTCAATAACTCACTTTTTATTAATTTAATAGTCTTCATACCATGCTGAATATTGTATTATTTGGCCCTCCGGGTGCAGGTAAGGGAACACAGGCCGCAAACCTGATCGAAAAGTACCAGTTGGTGCACCTGTCAACAGGTGACATTTTACGCGGAGAATTGGCCGCTAAATCACCGCTTGGATTGGAAGCAAAGAAATTCATGGACAAGGGTGAACTGGTCCCGGATGAAGTTGTTATCGGGATGATTGAGGTAAAGCTCGATCAGAACCCGGCCGCCAAAGGCTTCATCTTCGACGGATTTCCGCGCACCAAAGCCCAGGCCGGTGCGCTCGACAAGCTGCTGGATAAGAAAAAAACATCCATCACCATCATGGTGGCTCTGGAAGTCGAAAAACAGGAACTGGTTAAACGCCTTATGGGACGAGGGAAAGTCTCAGGAAGAGCAGATGACCAGGATATGAATGTCATTGAAAACCGCATCACCGTTTACAACCGCGAAACCGCACCGGTAATTGACTATTACAATGCACAGAAAAAATTCCAGTCGGTTGACGGTATGGGAACCATTGAAGAGATTTTTGATAGACTTTGTAAGACAATTGATAAGGTAAAGTAATAGGTTGGTTGTAGGTTGTAGGTTGTGATTGTTGTGAAAGCCAGGTCAACCAGTTGTTGTTGGTAAATGGTTATCTTTACCGATATGTCAGAAACAAATTTTGTAGATTATATTAAAATATTCTGCCGTTCGGGCCGGGGCGGCAAGGGCTCTGCCCATTTGCGGCGGGAGAAATTCGTACCCAAAGGTGGCCCCGACGGAGGTGACGGAGGTCGGGGCGGACATGTGATCCTTCGGGGCAACAGCCAGTTATGGACCCTCTTGCATCTTCGTTACCGGAAACACATTTTTGCCGGTCATGCCGAAGACGGCATGAAAGCCAACAAGACAGGATCCAACGGAGAAGATGTAATTATTGAAGTTCCATTGGGAACAGTAGTCCGGTTTGCTGAAAGCAATGAATTCCTTTTCGAGATCACAAAGCACGATGAAGAACATATCATGGTGCCGGGAGGCAGGGGCGGACTGGGAAACACGCATTTCAAATCAGCTACCAACCAGACTCCACGATACGCACAACCTGGCGAACCTGCCATTGAAGGACATTACACACTTGAACTGAAGATTCTTGCTGATGTAGGACTTGTAGGTTTTCCCAATGCCGGAAAATCAACCTTGTTGTCGGTGATATCGGCCGCCAAACCCAAAATTGCCGATTATCCTTTTACCACCCTGGTGCCCAATTTGGGAATTGTAAAATACCGCGAATCCCGTTCTTTTGTAATGGCCGATATACCGGGGATTATCGAGGGCGCTCATGAAGGCAAGGGATTGGGATTAAGATTTCTCCGGCACATTGAGCGCAATTCCATCCTGTTGTTCATGATCCCGGCGGATGCCAGGAGCATTAAAGGGGAATATGATATTTTACTGAACGAACTGAAGCAGTATAATCCGGAATTGTTGGATAAAAAAAGGGTACTGGCTGTCACAAAGAGTGACCTGGCCGACCCCGAACTTATTCAAGAAATGAAAGATGATCTTCCTGGTATCCCCTGGGTTTTCATTTCTTCCCTGATCGGGACCAACCTGAATAAGCTGAAAGATATCCTCTGGCGGGAACTCAATTCGCCTGAAGATGTTTGAAGCACTTGAAAATCTGGATCAGCGCTTGTTACTCTGGCTCAACGGCCATCATTCGGATTTTTCCGACAGATTCATGTATTTTGTTTCGGGGAAATTCGAATGGATTCCGCTGTACGCTATTATTTTAGCCATTATCATTTACCAGTACCGGTGGAAATCCTTGTGGATTATACTGGCTGTCGTAATTATGATCACCCTGAGTGATCAGATCGCCAATCTATTGAAAAGCGGGGTGAAACGTTTCAGGCCTTGCAAAGACCCGGAAATCGGGCACCTGGTGCATCTTGTAAAAGGCTATTGCCAAAGTTCCTATGGCTTTGTCTCGGGTCATGCCGCTAACTCTTTTGCCCTGGCAACATTTCTTTCATTGCTTTTCAGAAAGAAATGGGCAACCACAGGAATGGTATTGTGGGCTGCACTGGTCTCTTACAGCCGGATTTACCTGGGCGTTCACTACCCCGGAGACGTGATTGGCGGAGCCTTACTAGGAGCTTTCCTGGGATGGATGGCTTTTCTGGTGCTGAAACGGTTTATAACTCTAACTGCATGACTGCATGACTGCATGACTGCATGACTGCATGACTGCAAGACTGCAAGACTGCAAGACTGCAAGACTGCATGACTGCATGACTGCAAGACTGCATGACTGCATGACTGCATGACTGCATGACTGCAAGACTGCAAGACTGCAAGACTGCAAGACTGCAAGACTGCAAGACTGCATGACTGCATGACTGCAAGACTGCAAGACTGCATGACTGCATGACTGCATGACTAATACTACATCCTGATCTTTTTAAACTCCTCCTTCATCCTGTTGATATCGGTGATCCAGTCCTCGATGTCGTTTTCATGCTCAAGTTCTTCATTCAGAATGGTAGTCGCCATTTGATGCGTGGTATGGTCTTTCCCGCTTGTGAAGTCGGCCAGTTCTTTGTAGCGCTGAATGGCGCAACGTTCACCGGTAAGGTTCTGTTCGAGGATCACTTCTATATAAGGATCGGCAGGGGCATCATATTTGCAGCGGCCCAGTTTGAACCAGTCTTTTGGATTTATTACCGGTGTGCCGCCCAGCTGAATAATTCGGTTAACCACCAGAACGGCATGGTTTAATTCCTGCGTGGCATGTAAAAGCAACTCCGGCTCTATTTCACTGCGCATAGGTCCCTCCATCAGGCGGGCGCCAATCCAGTACTGATAATAAGCCAGCCATTCTTCAGATAAGGCAGCGTTTAACATGTCGATGAGTTTTGGCACATCGAGCTTCAGAATATCAATCGCTTTTTTTCCCATAATGAATAATATTTTTTTTACGGTACTAGTTTAATTGTCTTATCTGCAATCATGGACTGCAATTCTCTCAGTAATACTCTTTCCTGATTGTCAATATGGCCGTCTTCAGTAGCTTCATGAATGATCATATCATATTCTGCTTTGGAGATCTTATGGTCATCCATGGCTTTCTCGATCACCTGCCTCAGATTTTTTGCACCTGCACTTAATTTCATAGTTTTCAGTTTAGAAAGCTAATTTAAAAATAATTCTCAGACAATAATAACCGCGCTTAAGAATGTCCTTTCACAACAATTCTCATGATCTTATAATTTAATCTGAAAAACTTGTAAATCTGATAAATGAAATTGGTTCTCCAGAACCTGGTGCCCTTGGTAGGAATGGGAGGATAATATTCATCTTTATATCCCCTGACTTTCATATTCTTTTCCATAAAGAAGTTCTATTAAATTAATTATTCTGGTATCAGCCACCAAAAGGGGTAACCTTTGGCTTTATGAATAAACATGTAGTGCAGGAAAAGTTTTATCCAGTGTCCTGCCAAACCCACTTCTCCAGCTGTTGCATTAATATCTCTACCCCAATCCGGATATTTTTCCCAGTCAGGTACGATCGGACTTACCGTCATAGTTGCTCCCAGACCTCTTGTCATTCCGTATCCGACTGATATAATGCAGGCAGCACCCATCATGCCCATGCTTGCTGTATGCCTGGGTACGGATACACCTTTCCTGATGATATCAGCAATATTCTCTGCGACGACTTTACCTATTACACCCGATGGCATACCGGTACGCGGTGGGGATGGGAATATGGCCGTACCATTTGAACTTTTCATTGGTTTTGATATAGAATGCGGCGGTGCAAATGCAATGCCTGCCGCATAAATATTATTATAGGCCGGAGATTGATAATGTTGCGGCCAGTCCTTAATGTTCCATTCTTCAAAAGGTTTTTGCACATAGTCTCCATCAACATACATAAATCCGTTCGGAGCAAATACTTTTGCCGTAATGTCTTCACCTGTTTTGTTGTAAGCTTTCAAACCATGACCGGAAAAGGCAGGAAGAAGCATTGCAAAATCAAATTCAATGGTATTATAAGCACCATCTAGCGTTTCGTAAAAAACAAGTCCCGGTTCAACTTTATTGACGCCGGCCCTCTTGATCCATTTGATGTTATATTCTGACAGGATAGATTCTGCAAATACTTTGGTTGAGGTATAATATCCTCCTCTTTTAATAAAAGCACCTGCCATTCCAAAGTCACCCGGCTCGTATTCATTTGTTATCCAGGTAATTTCAGCGAGATGATCAAGTTTTTTATGCTTCAATAAAAATGCCAGGTTAAGTGCATACTCAAACGCCGCGCCCTGACATGTAGCCGTAGGGTGGCCAGTTCCAATTACGAATCGTTGCTTCTTACCCTCTTTTAATCGGATAATGCATTTTTTCAGTTCTTGCCAAGTATGCGCAGCATGGTCATAGGTGCATACTGACAGTGTATTTTTTCCGGGTCCCAAGCCAGGTGTAGCTTCAAAATTCAATTTCGGTCCTGTGGCATTTACCAGAAAATCATAACTTACTTTTTCCCGGGAACCTTTATTTTCGTCGGAAGTGTATTCAACCTCAACGAAACCTTTGTTTGTACCTGCATCTCCTTCAGGGTAAACAGCTTTAACGCTGGCCTGTTTGAATACTATTCCCCACCGATTGTAGACTCCATTCAGATCGAATCTTACCTGATCAACCTTCATTTTTCCAATGCCAACCCAAATATTTGAGGGCACCCATTGATAATACTTACTGGGGGAGACTACCACTACTTCATGTTTACTGCCTAGCTTTTTCTTTAAAAAAGCAGCGGCAGTGTGCCCTGATAAACCGGCGCCGAGTACAACCACTTTCATAATTACCCGTTTAAATGCGACAAAATGAAAATTGAGGCTTCACTGGAAAATGCATTATGATTTTTGATATCTATTAAAAATAATGAAAATATTTAGATAATTTCATATTTTCAGATATCTGTTCAGCGATTTTTCTGTTCATGTTATACATTTAGGACAGTTAGTTTATGGTAGATTCTTAATCCATATGGCTGAGAATGCCTGGAAAATAGTTTAATCATGATCTCTTTTGAAAACACCGAAACAAAGCAATGAATCCACTGAAGTACCCTGAAATGACCGGGGTAGTCCTTGCCGGAGGTAAAAGCAAGCGTATGGGACGCGACAAGGCTCTCCTGGAATTTCGGGGCACACCCTTGGTCCTGCATGCTGTGAAAATACTGCAGCAATTTTGCAGCCAGGTGGTTATCAGTTCAAACCGCAAGGATTATCTTTTCACAGGATGCGAGATATGGCCCGATGACGTGGATGTTCATGCCCCTATGGCCGGTATTTATTCTTGCCTGAAGCGATCAATGCACCCATGGATCATGGTTTTGACATGCGACATGCCATTGATTGATCCGCAGGTATTTGACCTGCTGATTTCACAGGCGGATTTGCATCGCGACGATGTGTTGGTTCCGTTTCATGATAGGGATTGCATTGAACCGCTCTGCGGCTTGTATAATCAAAGGGCAATTCATTTGCTGGAGGAAAGTATCCGGACACATCGTTTCAGTTTACAGCAATTTATTAGGAGTACAAAGTCCAGACTGGTGGAAGTCGGTCCTGATCGGGACTTCTACAAAGCCGATCTGTTTTTCAATATTAACACCATCAAAGACTTTAATTCCCTGAAATAATATCCCAACCCGACGGGGTGGAACATGTTTTTAAATCAAAAAATTGCATACCACTTGCAGGCTTGCTATCTTTAAGCCTGGAAATAAGATGTTTTGCATATGGCCCTGGATGTGCTGAAAAATATTGTAATCATTCTTGCCCTTTCCACCTTGGTAAACTTTCTGTTTACCAAGATAAAGGTTCCGACCATTCTCGGTTATTTAATCACTGGAATTATTGTTGGTCCTTCGTTGCTGGGAATAATTCACTCTCCTGAAGAAATTGAGCTGATGGCGGAAATCGGCGTGGTCATGCTGTTATTTACCATTGGCATTGAATTCTCCCTGAATCATTTGCTGAAAATCAGAAAAATTGTATTCCTGGGAGGGTTCATGCAATTGCTTTTTACAGTGATGGTAATCATGATCATCTCCCGCGGGTATGATATCGACTGGAAGGGTGCCCTGTTCATTGGTTTCCTTTCTGCCCTGAGCAGTACGGCTGTTGTTTTGAAGATTTTACAGGAACGCTCTGAACTCACCTCCAATTACGGCCGTACCGTGCTCGGGATCCTTATCTTTCAGGACCTTCTGCTGGTGCCTCTTTTGTTGTTTACGCCCATCCTGGGCGGACAAACCATATTTGGCTGGGACCAGTTAATCATACTTCTTCTGAAAGCAGGTTTTATTATCGGGTTGATATTCGTAGGGAACAGGTGGCTGATGCCCAGATTTCTCAGAGCGGTAGCTATGACAAAGAATCAGGAATTGTTTCTGATGAGTACCTTTCTGATTTGTCTTTCCGTGGCCCTTCTGACTTCGGCTCTTGGCATGTCACTGGCTGTTGGCGCATTCCTGGCAGGATTGATGATTTCGGAATCGGGATACAGTCACAATGCTTTTGGTAACATAGTACCATTTAAAGATACCTTCACGAGTTTCTTTTTTGTTTCGATCGGGATTTTGCTTGACCTTAATTTTGTCTTTGATCATCTCTGGCTCGTTCTTCTGTCCGCCCTCATACTTATTTTTTTCAAGGCCATACTGGCGGGGATTACCGCTTTTGTATTGGGACATACGTTCAGGGGAGTGGTCATGGTGGGGATCGCACTGAGCCAGGTTGGGGAATTCTCATTTATTCTCTCGAAACTGGGACTTGAATACAACATCATCACCGACTTTTACTACCAGTTATTTATTGCTGTAGCGGTTATCTCCATGTCGCTAACACCCCTGATGATGCAGGTCTCGCGTCCGATTGCCAATCTGTTGATGAAACTTCCCTTGCCCAGAAGGCTTGTCGATGGAATATTCCCGCTTCCGCAGATTGATGTCCCTGAGCTGAGGGACCATCTGGTTTTCATAGGCAAGGATTCCAGGGCGCTCAATTTGTCTGCCATGGCCAAAAAAATGGATCTGCCCTATGTTTCCATTGTTTTCGACCCCGATTCGGTTAGAAAGCGTCAGTTGAAAGGAGAAATGGTTATTTACGGGGATGCTTTCAATGAGCCAATCCTGCGGAAAGCACATACTGATATGGCTGATATGGTGGTAATTTCGATAGGCAACGTCATTACAACCATGGCAATTATTGAGAAGATAAGAAACATGAATCCGCATGCCTATATTATTGCCAGGGCGAAAAGGGTAGAGGACCTGGAAGAGTTGCACAATATTGGAGCTGACCAGGTAATTCCAGAAGAGTTTGAAACATCCATCGAAATGTTTGACCGGGTTTTATCGAAGATGCTGATACCCCGCAAAGATATCAATGCCGTGATCGCCAGGATCAGGGATGATAATTATGGTATCTTCATGGAAAAGGAGACCAAGACAGATCTTTCGGTTTTAAAAAACCATGCCAATTTTGAGATCACTGCCGTGAAGGTGGATGATCATTCCCCTGTGATCGGTAAAAGCCTTGTGGAAATGCAGTTTCGAAAGACATACGGAGTCACGTTGGTGGCTCTTTTCCGGAAAAGAGTACTTTATGATAATCCTGATCCGGAAACCCTTTTCGAAAAAGGGGACATGGTTTACATCATGGGCCGTTCCGAGCAAATTGCCAATGCCACGGAACTGTTCTCTAAAAGTGAAACCCCCGCGGATACATTTGTTGACAATTAAAACTCTGCCAATGAAAGTCACTGTTTGTAGAAAATTACATTTCAATGCTGCACACCGCATTTACAATCCGGCCTGGGATGACCGGAAGAATGAGGAGATCTTCGGATTATGCAGTTTGCCCAACTTTCATGGGCACAACTACGATCTCATTGTAAAATTAACAGGTGATGTAAATCCGGATACAGGGTACGTTTTTGATATGAAATTGCTCAAGGATATTGTCGAGGAAAATGTTGTAGATCGTTATGATCATAAAAACCTGAACCTCGATGTGGATGATTTCATCAGCACGATTCCTTCGGCGGAGAATATCGCCATTTCCATCTGGAACATACTCAGGAAGAAAATTGATCCTGACTATGCCATCCAGGTAATCCTGTATGAAACCGAACGTAATTTCGTTGAATATTCAGGTTCCTGATCGTGATGAAAATACTGAATGCTATCCAGGCCGGAATCATCTGGCTAATGATACTTCCGATAAAGTTCTACAAATATTCCATTTCTCCTTTACTTCCGAACAGTTGCAGGCATGTGCCTACCTGTTCGGAATACGCCATGCAGGCGTTAAAGGTGCATGGTATATTCCGGGGGAGTCTCCTGGCGATCTGGAGAATTCTCAGGTGCAATCCATGGGGTACTCATGGTTATGATCCTGTACCGCCGGCAAGGAAGTTTAATTCTAAAAGTGAATAACTTATAGCGAAGCGCTGATTATTCCTTTTTTTGGCAGCACCCCTGCTGTGCCAGTAAACAAAGTATGGCCAAAAGCAGAAAATTGCTGGAAACCAGAAAGTAATTGATTTCATGTCTGATTCCAAAGGGATTGCTTCCCATAAAGAGCGCAATGATTCCGAAGATGATCAGGGCAACGGCGATTATTCCACTGATCCAGGCGATAATTGTAAATAATTTCATGGCATTGTATTTTAGGTTGAAAAATGGGAATCAATAGTTGAAGCCACCTGTGTCAGTTCTTTGACAATAAGCATCATCGCTTCGGAATTCAACCGGGGCCTGTTGAAACTGTCCATGATATCGGCATCGTTCTGCTGTATCAGAGGATACCAGGCACCGGGACTTTTCAGGTCATCCTTCAGTCTGGGAACGATGTGCAGATGCAGATGCTCAATGGTCTGTCCCGCTTCAGGTTTTTCCTGGATTGACCAGTCGAATGAATCGGTATTAAAAGCTTTCATGAGAATCCGGACTGTTATCCTGGCTGTGTCGAAAAATTCAAACAATTCCTGGTCGCTCAGTTCCAGAATTCCTGTATAATGTTTCGTGGGAATAATCAGCGAATGCCCTGGAAGCACTGGAGCAATATTATAAATGGACAGGAATTCAGCCTTTTTATAAAAGACGGATGCTTTAACAGAAGCATCACAAAAGGGGCACGATGAAATATTTTTAAGGTCTTTCATTTCGGTGAAAGCTTATCCATTATGCCAAGTTACGTCAAAATGGTCAATCTTGCATGCAATTCCTTTAATATCCTGGCAACTGCATCCGGCAGGCCGGCAAATAAGTGCCGGCCACTACCACATGCATGATTAACTTTATTCTTCCTGAGAACCTTTTCCGCGCATCATAACCATCTCATTCATGACAATTTCAGTAAAGAAGCACTTTTTGCCATCCTTGTCATCATAGGACCGGTGTGTGAGTTTTCCTTCCACAGCCACCTCACTGCCCTTGACCAGGTATTTTTCTACCAGCTTGGCAAGATTACCCCAGGCCACGAGGTTATGCCACTGGGTTTCGGTGATCTTTTTGCCGCTGGCATCACGGTATGAATCGGTGGTAGCCAGTGAAAAACGGGCCATGGCCTTGCCGTTGTCGAATGTCCTTACTTCCGGGTTCTGCCCCAGGTTGCCGATTAACTGAACCTTGTTGCGTAATGTGTTCATAACAGTTGAATTTAAATGTTAAAAACTTGTTGTTTTATTTGTCTTAATTGACGATTCAAAGTAACTTACACCCGCACAGATTATTCGGTTAATAATTGTTTATTGTCATTTATAAACGGATGTAAGTGTTTGTAAACGGGTACAAACGCATATATAATAGAATTACAATAAATTAAGTTATGGAAAAAAGATGTCTGGAATGCGGCGAAATTTTGCATGGCCGCACCGATAAGAAGTTTTGCTCAGATGCCTGTCGGAACACTTACAACAACAAGTTGAAAAGTGTAGCAGGCAGCCAATATGTCAGAAAGGTGAACGGTATCCTGAAGAAAAACAGGAATATCATGGCAAGCCTGAATCCTGAAGGCAAGATCCGCTTGCATAAATCGAGGCTTGTTAAAAAGGGATTTGATTTCGGATTTGTTACCAACCTTTACACAACAAAGGCCGGAACGATCTACTATTTTTGTTATGACCAGGGTTATTTGCCACTGGATAATGACTTCTATATGCTGGTAAGCAGGAAGGTGGATGAAGCAGGGTAAGCGCTTAAAGAGATCCGGAGGGATCTGCCAATTGATCAATGTTAACGAGGGAATTGGGTAAAATATTCCGGGGAATCTGTTTGCCAAGTTTTACATATGCGTTATACCTTTTGCACATTTTGAATTTTTTATTTACCTGTAAGCAGTAAAGGCTTCTGTAAGTGAGACCAACCATTTCGTTATGGCAGATGTTGTTTAGGTAAACGGAGCAATCTTCTAAAATCGGGCAATGCATTGTGTTTTCCATGAGAGTTTTTATCAATGTAATTTCCTATACAATGATAATAAATTTTATCATCCGGCCAATTTTATTCTGATGAACCTGTTGAATTCAATGACAATGTCAACCTGTTTGTTGAGGAACGGTGATTATCGATTAACAATTGTAGAGAGGCACGATCGTAGAGACGCACGATCGTGCGTCTCTACATGATGGGTTATTTTTTCAACAGGTCACGGATTTCAGTTAGCAGTTTCTCTTCCTTGGTAGGTTCGGGAGGTGCAGCAGGTTCCTCCTTTTTCTTCATCCGGTTGATGGCTTTTATCAGCAAAAAGATGGCAAAAGCCACAATCAGAAAATCGAGTGCTGTCTGGGCAAAAGTTCCCCAGTTGAGTGTTACAGCGTCAATGGCATTTCCGGCATCGTCAACACTTGCACCTTTCAGCGTGACCTTGAGATCGGTAAAATCAACTCCACCGATAAGCAGGCCGAGCGGAGGCATAATGACGTCATTGACCAGGGAGGTGATGATTTTACCAAAAGCGACACCAATGATGATACCTACTGCCATGTCGACAACATTGCCTTTCATGGCGAACTGTTTGAATTCCTGTACAAATTTCATGGTTATGGTATTTAGGGATTAGAACTTCATGGAGAAACCAATGGCCAGAACTTCCTTGAACTGAACCCTGGGTCCGAATTCATCGGCAGTGCCGTCATCATTGTTGTCAATGGCAATATCAACATCATCATCATACAAAAGATGAGTAGACAGCGTGGCAGATATGAACTTATTCACTTTCAGGGACAGCAGGGATTCCCAGCTCACATCAATACACTCGGGATTATCAAGGTAATTGGAGAAGAGATCCAGCTTGGTCTGGAAGGTTATATTCTCCATCAGATCCTTTTTAAGGAAGGCACGCAGATAACCGCCGAATTCACTTCTCAGGTGATCTCCCGGATCAACACCGAAGGCTCCGGCATCAGCCAGGTCTTCGTCGTTAACAAAAGTCATTTTCAGGGTAACCGGGGCAAAAAAGAGGGTAAAGTTCTCACTGGGCCTGTAGTCGATTCCAAGCGCTCCCAACAGGTAAGCCGGGGCAAAGAGACCGGAGATCTTTACCTCATCATCCGGGTAATTGTAACCGTTTGTCATTTGTGTTTTGAAATTCACCAGGCCTGCATAGTACAATTTTTCAGCAGCTTTTAATCCATACTTGGAGGTAAAGTCAATTTTATCATCGGTTTTCCACCAGCCGGCATCTTTTCCCTGTTTCATGGATCCGTAGGCTATATCCAGATAATTTTCCCAGAGGCTTTTTTCCTGTTTATTATTGGCGGACAAACTCAGCAATCCGCCGATCGCCACAGAACTCTGGCCACCGGAAGCCCAATTGGTCAATGAGGTTTGCGAAGTGTTTATGTTGATGACACCCCCTTTTTTCCACCCCATCAGGGTGTCTACCTTTTGTGTTAAAATCTGCTTTTCAGCCTCTGTAGTCTGGCTAACACCATTCAAAACCGCCAATATCATGGCAGCAGCAAAAATCACTCTTTTCATAAGACGGCATATTGGTTGGTTAGTGGTAAATTTCATTTAAGGCATTGATAGCTAAATATTTAACATAATATCTTATAGTTTATCGTAAAGTTATATAAAACCGTCAGATTTGCAAAGATGAATATTTTCAAAATATGCCATACATCAGTCTTCCCATAGTAAGATATATCGACAGTCCGATAATATCATTGGTCGTGGTGATAAACGGACCGGTAGCCAGGGCCGGGTCTATCTTAAAGCGCTGCAATACCAGCGGCACGAATGTTCCGAATACTGAAGCAAAGAGTATTACGGCAAACAGGGCAATACTCACGGTAACTGTAAGTGCGAAAGAATCACTGAAAAACAGATTATAAAGAAAGATCAGAGCCGACAGGATGAAGCCATTGATCAGGGCGACGGACAGTTCCTTCATCAGTTTCCCGGCAATGCCCTGCAGGTCAATAGTGCCTGCCGCAATGCCCTGAACCACAATTGAGGATGACTGTACGCCGGCATTTCCACCCATAGCTCCGATAAGCGGGAAAAAGAGGGCCATCTCGGGTGATATTTTCAGATCGGCCTCGTGCATGCTGATAACCCTTGAGCCCAGAATCCCTCCCGTGAGCCCGATTATCAACCAGGGTAACCGGGCCCTGGTGCGTACAAAGATGTTATCGGTATCCTCTACATCTTCGGTAATACCTGATATCAACTGATAATCCTTTTCAGCTTCTTCCTGAATAACATCCACAATGTCGTCAATGGTGATCCTGCCCACCAGTCGCCCTATCGCATCCACCACCGGAAGAGAAACCAGGTCATATTTTTTCATGATATTGGCGACCTCTTCCGATGGCGTGTCGGTCTTTACCAGGATGACATCCGTATTGGCAATGTTCCGAATCCTTGCGGACGCCCGTGATATCAGAAGTTTTTTTAACGAAACCGTACCTTTGAGTATATCATCGTCATCTACCACGTATACAACGTAAAACTCATAAACCTCGCTGGCCTGTTTACGGATGTCACGGATACAGCGTGCGATATCCCAGTCCTCGTTCACCTTGATGAGCTCTTTCGCCATCAGACCTCCGGCCGTATCCGGATCATAGCTGAGGAGGTCTACAATGTCACCGGCTACTTCAACATCTTCGATGCTCTGCAGTACCTCTTCCTGCTTTTCTTCGGATAGTTCACCCAGCAGGTCCGCGGCATCATCCGACTCCATATTGTCGATCACCTTTCGGGCGATCATTTCACCCGGCATTTCTTCTATGAACTGCTCCCGTTCATTTTCGGTAAGTTCAACCAGCACATCTGCCGACTTTTCGCTATCGAGCAGATTGTAGAGATATGCTGATTCATCAGGTTCCAGTTCATTAAAGATTTCCGCTATATCAGCCGGATGGAGGTCCTTAATCCGGGTCATTGCCGAAACATCGTTTTTTGCTTCTATGAGCTCCTTGAGCTCGTCGATAAACTCTCGTGTCAGTTCAAATTGCATGTGCAGAAATTTTAGGTACTATGCTCAAGTAAACGGGTCAGCTTTACAAAATCCTGAACACCCAATTGTTCGGGCCTTTTTTGCCATATGGCCTCACTGGTATCTATATTGCCTGTCAGGCTTTTAAGAGAATTGCGCAGGGTTTTCCTGCGCTGGTTGAAGGCAGTCTTTACGACTTTATGGAAGTGTCCCTCATGGCAGTCGAGGTTTACCGTGCTGTTTCGTCTCAGTCTGATTACAGCTGAATTAACCCTGGGCGGCGGGTTAAAAACCTGGGGAGGGACTGAAAACAGGTATTCGATCTCATAAAAAGCCTGAAGCAGAACGCTAAGTATTCCATAAGCCCTGGATCCCGGGGGTGATGCGATCCGGGTGGCGACTTCCTTCTGGATCATGCATACTGTTTCAATAACGAGATTCCGGTGATCCAGAATTCTGAAAAAGAGCTGGCTTGAAATATTATAGGGAAAATTACCGATAATGGCAAAGGGTTGACGGTAGAAATCCGACAGGGGAACTTCCAGAATATCGGCATTTAGGATCTTCTCAGAGACGCTCGGGAAGCGGGTGTTCAGGTATTCAACAGATGTGCGGTCAATCTCTACATACCGCATTTCTTTATCAGGCAAAGCAAGCAGGATCTCGGTAAGGATTCCCATGCCGGGACCTATCTCAAGGGCTCTGTCATATCCCTGCCAGGTGAGGCTGTTCACTATTTTTTGGGCTATGTTTTTATCTGTCAGGAAATGCTGACCTAAACTTTTCTTGGGTTTTACGGGAATCACTGACAGCTGCTTTTAATGCAAAAATATCTATTTTCGGTATTTCAAATCATAGACCATGCATTATAATTTCGATGAGATTATCAGCCGGGAAAGAACCGGAAGCGTAAAATGCGATCTCCGAAAAAGAATTTTTGGCAATGAAAAGGTCATTCCCCTTTGGGTGGCCGATATGGATTTCAGGACGCCTGATTTCATTATGGGCGCTATACAGAAAAGGCTGGAGCATGAAATTCTGGGATATACCTTGATCCCGCCTTCTTTTTATCAGTCTGTTGCAGACTGGAACAAGCGACGCCATAACTGGATAATAAAATCCGAATGGACCTCATTTTCACCGGGAGTTGTCCCTGCCCTTAATTTACTGGTAATGGCCTTTACGCAGCCCGGTGACGGCATCATCATCCAGCCTCCGGTTTACTTCCCGTTTTTTACTGCGGTTGAGAATCATGGCCGCAGGCTTATTACCAATCCATTAAGGTATGAACAGGGCAGGTATGAGATGGATTTCAGAGATCTCGAATCAAAAATTGATAAAGGCACACGCATGCTGATCCTTTGCAGTCCTCATAATCCAACGGGTAATGTATGGTCACCGGAAGTTTTGAGACGCATTGGGGAAATCTGTATCAGAAATAATATGCTTCTGGTTTCAGATGAGATTCATTCCGATCTGGTATTTACCGGATTCAGGCATACTCCTGCTGCAAGTATTTCTGAAGATATTGCCAGGATCACAATTACCTGCATGTCGCCCAGCAAAACCTTTAATCTCGCGGGTTTATCCACAGCATATCTTATTATACCCGACGCACGGCTCAGGGAAAAATATGAAATCATGTTGGATCATGTACATGTGGGATCAGGAAATATTTTCGGCTTTATTGCTGCAGAAGCCGCTTATAACATGGGAGAGGAGTGGCTGAAACAGCTTATGGCTTATCTCGAAGGCAATCTTATGTTTTTACGGGACTTCCTGGCAAAGTATTTGCCCATGATCAGGGTGGTCCCCCCGGAGGCTACCTATCTTACTTGGCTCGATTGCAGTAAACTGGGGATGTCTTCCGGGTCTTTACGTTCATTCATGATACAGGAGGCAGGCCTTGGATTAAACGATGGACCGCAGTTTGGCAAGGAAGGTGAAGGATTTCAGAGGATCAATATTGCCTGTCCGAGACGCATACTCTACGAAGCACTTGTAAAAATGCACACTGCAGTCAAAAACTATTTTGCAAAATAACCGAACCTTTTTGAAAAAATGAAGTAAGAATAGTAGATCATTTTGCTGTAAATTTTTACTAATTTAGTTTTCATCATATTCAAGGATTAACCGGTAATTGACATGAGACTTAAAATTGCTGCCAAAATAGGATTGGGATTTGGTATCATAACCATTGCTGTGATCATCAATGCCTGGATCACCAGTATTGCGCTTGAAAGCAGCCGCGATATCAATGAAAAGATTACCAGCGTATATACGCCTTCCCAGGCTTATATCTCTGATCTGCATACCATCATCAGCGATTCGCGAATGCTCGTCAAATCGTGGGTTTTTATAGATAAAATTTCAGATACTCCGGATAAGGTCACTTTGAAGGAATTGCATTCCACCAATTATAAAATTGTGATGGATACGCTGAAACAGCTGAGCGCGTTTTGGGATAGCACCAGGTTCCAGTCGGTTTTATTTAAGATTGACTCTGTGATTGTGGATTCGTTGTTCCCCAAACACCAGTACATCATGGAACAGCTGAATTCTTTCGAGCAGTATGACGATCCTTTTGTTGTGTTTGAAGTTACACCTATGGTGGAGGAAGGTGGCGAGGTTATGATGCTTACCAACAGGATTTTATCCATGATTGAAAGCCTGCAGATGAAACAGGAAGCTGTGGTTGAAGCAGGACAACAGCAGATGATATCCACCTTTAACCGTTTTCAGCGGTGGATCCTGATTATGGGACTGATTCTGGTTATTGGCGCAATTGTGATCGGCATCATTACGATTAATTCGTTGGCAGTACCCATCAACCATACCAAAAACGTCCTTCTTTCCATGGGTAAGGGTGTGCTCCCCAAGGAAAAATTAAAGGAGGGGAGTGACGAGGTAGGACAAATGTCCAAAGCTCTTAATATGCTGGTACAGGGACTCAGGAATATCTTCAACTTCTCGCTTGAGATCGGTAAGGGCAATTTTGATACCCATTTTACGCCGCTCAGTGATGAAGACGTTCTGGGACACTCGCTCCTCGATATGCGGAATGAACTTAAAAAAGCAGCTGAAGAAGAAAACCGCAGAAAACAGGAAGATGAACAGCGGAACTGGGCTGCTCAGGGTGTTGCCAAGTTCAGTGATATCCTCCGCAAGAATACCGATGAACTGGAAGAACTTTCGTATAATATCATCAGCAACCTGGTGAAATACACAAACTCCAACCAGGGAGGTATTTATATTGTGAATGATAATGACAAGGACAACCTATTCATCGAGATGAAGGCCAGTTATGCATACGATCGCCGTAAGTTTATCACCAAGCGGATCGAGATTGGTGAAGGTCTGGTGGGAAGGTGTTACCAGGAAAAGGAAAAGATTTACCTGACGGAGATCCCGCACGATTATATGAAGATTACCTCAGGATTGGGAGAAGATAATCCCCGTGCGCTGCTCATCGTTCCCCTGATTTACAACGATGTGATTTATGGATTGGTTGAAATCGCGTCCTTCAATGAATATGCCGAATACGTGATTGAATTCATTGAACGGATCGGGGAAAGCATTGCTGCTACCATTTCATCGAGTAAAGCGCAGATTCAGACTGCGATATTACTTGAACAATCCCAGCAGCAGGCTGAAGAAATGTCCTCCCAGGAAGAAGAAATGCGGCAGAACATGGAAGAATTACGAGCAACCCAGGAACAATCCGCTCGTCGCGAAGAAGAATTGCAGCGCGAGGTTGGGGAGCTGAGAAAACGAATCAAAGAAATCACACAGTCATAACAATTGATGCAACCTTCATTACTGATTCTTGCTGCCGGAATGGGCAGCCGTTATGGAAGTCTGAAACAAGTTGACCGGTTTGGTCCTTCCGGAGAGACAATCGTCGAATATTCCTTATATGACGCCCTCAGGGCAGGGTTTGGGAAAGTTGTCCTTGTGGTTAGGCAGGAATTTGTGGATGATTTCAAGGAAATAATCCTGAAAAGAGCCTTAAAAAAGGCTGATATCAGTTTCGTATACCAGGAACTCAGGAATCTGCCGCCAGGATTCCAGGTGCCACACGACCGCAAAAAGCCCTGGGGAACGGGGCATGCTGTGTTGATGGCCGGTGAAGCCATTACTGAACCCTTTGCCGTTATCAACGCAGATGATTTTTACGGTTCCGATTCATACCGTATTATGTATGAATTCCTTTCCAAAAAGCAATCCGGGGGAATCGAGGAATACTGCCTGGTGGATTATCAGCTTGACAATACACTCTCAGAATCAGGCACAGTTTCCAGGGGTGTATGCAAGGTAGACGGCCAGGGATATCTGGCCGATATCACCGAACACAAAAAGATTTGCCGGACCGGCAATCAGATTACCGGTGAAGCTGAAGGCCCCGTTAAAGTGGTTTTTACCGGCAAGGAACCTGTCTCAATGAACCTTATGGGCTTCAAACCCTCCATGTTTGGTCATTTGAAACGTCAGTTCACGGACTTTTTACAGTCCCATATCACCCAAAACGATACGGAATTCTATCTTCCGTTTGCCATGAACGAAGTGATACGGACGGGCGAAACCCGGGTAAAGGTTTTACATACAGCAGAGAAATGGTTTGGGGTTACTTACCGCGAAGATCGGGAAATGGTGATGAACAGTCTCAGAAAGCTGGTGACAGAGGGTATTTATCCCTCCGATCTGTGGGCGTAAGTCTTCAACCTGAAATATAAATCAAATCATTATGGGTGTAGTGCGATTTGGGGTATCCCTGGATAAAGAAATCATGCAGGAACTGGATAGTTATGTCACGGTGAATGGTTTTCCAAATCGTTCCCAGGCCATCAGGAATCTCATTGAAAATTATGCTGTGGAACAGAAATGGCAGTGTGACAACCAGGTGGCAGGTGCTATTGTCATCGTGTACGATCATCACAAACGCAACATTGACAACGAGATCAATGATGTACAGCATGAGCATCATCACCTGATACTCTCCACGCAGCATGTGCACCTGAACCATGAAACCTGCCTGGAGACGATAGTTGTTAAAGGCAAAGCTTCGGAATTAACCGGTCTGGCTGATAAGATCATTGCCCTCAAAGGCATTCATCACGGCAAGCTCATCATGACAAGGGCTTGATGGCTTACAGTCCGAGGTCATTCTGGATCTGTTCCAGCCTCTTCCCTTTGGTCTCGGGGAATACAAAATAGACAACGAAGAACTGCAGCAGCATCATCAGGGCAAAAAAAGCAAAAGCCAGTCCTGTGGAGCGTGAACTTGTGGCCGCAATAACCGGGAAAACCCACGAAACCAGGGCGGCCAGCAACCAATGCGTTAAGCTTCCCAATGCCTGTCCCTTGGCTCTGACTTTGTTTGGAAATATTTCAGAGATGAAAACCCAGATAACCGCACCCTGAGATGATGCAAAAAAGGCAATAAATCCAACAAGGCCTATCAATACCGCCCCACCGCCAAAACGGTTCAGGAGGAATCCCAGTGATACCAGCATCAGCATGAATACCATACCGACTGATCCGATCAGCAGCAGTTTTTTCCTTCCTACCCTGTCAATAATGAACAGGGCGACAATGGTAAATATCAGATTGGTAAAACCGATGGAAACCGACTGAAACAGGGATGACGTACGATCCAGGCCAGCCATTTCAAAGATCCTGGGGGCATAATACATGATGGCATTAATACCCGAGAACTGATTAAAAAATGCCACCAGAATGGCCAGGATAATGGGGAACTTCAATTTTGCCGTGAACAGACGTTCTGACTTGATATGCTTTTCCGAAGAGATGGATTCTTCAATGACATCAACCTGTTCAGAAGCATCTGATTCGCCCAGTTTTTCAAGGACCATGACTGCCTTCTTTTTCTCGCCTTTCATGACAAGCCATCTTGGGGTTTCAGGAATGGCAAATAAAAGGGCAAAGAATATCCCGGCAGGCAGGGTTTGTATCCCGAGCATCCAGCGCCAGGACGCCTGATCGGTCACCATGGCAATAATATAATTGGAAAGAAAAGCCAACAGTATGCCAGTAACCACATTCAGCTGGAATAAAATCACCAGCCGGCCTCTTCTTTCAGCAGGTGATATTTCGGCTATATACATGGGACCTATGACAGAGGAAGCCCCAACGCTTATCCCTCCCAGGAACCTGAACACAAGAATTCCGTACCAGCTTTGCGAAAGTGCAGCACCAAGAGCTGAGAACAGAAAGAGTATCGCGATTACCATCAGGATTTTTCTTCTGCCGAAAAAATCAGCCGGTTTGCCGGCAGCTATGGCTCCCACAATGGTTCCGATCAGTGCGATCGCCACGGTGAATCCAAGCCAGAATCCGTTGAGACCGAACAACTGCTGAATGGACTTTTCTGCACCGGAAATCACGGCTGTGTCAAAACCGAATAAAAAGCCTCCCAAACCTGCTATCCAGGCACTCCGGGTCAATAGACTGGTATATTTCTTCATGGATAATAATTGTTAATGCGTCATGATGAAGTAATAATACGCAAAAACAATTATAATTAAGCTGTTTGTTAAAAAAAGCTGAAGATATTTTACAAACCGTTTTAAATGGTCATGCCTTTATAGACTTTCGACACTGTAAGCGGCACCAGTATGCCATGGTAATTCAGTTTGCCTCTTGTCGTGCCCGTAATGGAGGCATCGGCATGACCGCCCTGCGTAATGAAAAAGGTAATATCATAGGAACCTATATGCGTCATGGCCATGATGCGGATGGTATACCCTTTCCTATCCTTGCCGACCTTTTCGATCCTGAATTGTGAAATGGTCCCGTCGGCAGTGACGCCGCCCATACCATTGGCTCCTCCGATACCTGAAAGGGAGGCAAGCTGTATCGTGATGTTTGAGGAATCAACAGCTATAAAATTGATGTTGCTGCTGACTATCTGCCTTTCACCGTACTGATTGCTCAGGTAATTGGCTTCCAGCACAAATTGCCTGTTTTCTACCATCCAGTCTACCAGTTTGGCAGTTTCTTCTGCCTCTACGCGCCTCTGCTCCATTCTCTGCGCTTTTGTCAGTTTTTTGGTTGTTTTGCTATCCACCTGGTTCTCAACCTGGGAATATGCATTCAGTGCAACCACACTGGTCAATATGATAACCATAATCTTTTTCATAACGAAAATCCTTTAAAAAGTTATTGTTTTATTTGGAGTTCTTCTACCAATCAGAATAATATCAAAATATATGCCAGTTAAATACTTTAACAGTTTCCATTAGTTTATGATTATACTTACCTTTGAAATCCTGTATACACCGATCTTAGAACCTCTTATCATGCCTGATATCATTCATTTGCTGCCCGATTCAGTAGCCAGCCAGATTGCCGCAGGAGAGGTAATTCAACG
The DNA here is from genome assembly GCA_041737175.1 of Bacteroidales bacterium. GTDB lineage: Bacteria > Bacteroidota > Bacteroidia > Bacteroidales > UBA10428 > UBA5072. The sequence goes on along the minus strand of JBGSSF010000031.1, from coordinate 63,458 downwards.
TCCTGCCTCCGTGGTAAAGGAGCTGGTTGAAAACTCCATCGACGCCGGCAGTACAACGATCAGGGTAATTGCCAGGGATGGCGGTAAAACCCTTATCCAGATTGTTGATAATGGTTGCGGCATGTCAGAAACCGATGCCAGGATGAGCTTTGAACGGCATGCTACCTCTAAGATCCGCGAAGCTGTAGATTTATTTGCGATACGTACGCTGGGATTCCGCGGCGAGGCTCTGGCATCGGTGGCATCCGTTGCACAGGTGATCCTGCGTACCCGAAAGCCTGAGAATGATCTTGGCACGGAAATCATCATAGCCGGATCAAAGGTTGAATCACAGGACCCGGTAAGTTGCGCTTCAGGAACAAGCTTTGCAGTCAGGAACCTTTTTTTTAATGTTCCTGCCAGGCGAAAATTCCTGAAAACAAACAATGCCGAATTGAAACATATCATCTATGAGTTTCAGCGGATCTCTCTGGCAAATCCGGAGGTGGAATTCATACTGGAACACAATGACAGTGAAATTTACAGCCTCCCGCGGACCAATCTTAAGCAGCGTATCATTCACATATTCGGTAAGGGCATAAACCAGAACCTGACCAATATCGATACGGTGACGAGCATTGTGCGGATCAGCGGATTTGTCGGAAAACCCGAGTTAGCAAGAAGAACGCCCGGTGAACAGTTCTTCTTTGTCAATAACAGGTTCATGAAACATCCCTACTTTCACAAAGCTGTCCTCTCAGCCTATGAAAAAATACTGCCCCCGGAAACAATACCTTCTTATTTCATTTATCTTGAAGTGGATCCGGATACCATCGACATCAATATTCATCCTACAAAAACCGAGATCAAATTCGAGAATGAACTGGCGATATTCCAGATACTGTTGGCCGCTACCCGGGAGGCTCTCGGCAAGTTTAACCTGATGCCTTCCATTGATTTTAACAGGGAAAGTTCAGTGGAATTTCCGGTTTTCAGGCGCGATGATCCGGTGCCTGTGCCGCAGATTTCCTATAACCGAAATTATAATCCCTTTGATGAAGAATACAGGATACCTGAAAAATCCGGACATGAGGGAGGCCAGAATCTCAAGCACTGGGAAAAACTTTATTCTCCTGAAGGGATTCCCTTAGAGGGATCAGTTGAATCCGCCAAACTAACCGGGCTTAGTTCAATGCCCAATGGAAATGGTAAACCAACGGATTCATTCATACAGTTAAAAAGCCGGTACATTCTTACACCGGTTAAGTCGGGTTTGATGATGATCGATCAGCGCCGGGCACATGAAAGGATATTGTATGAAAACTACATCCGTTCATTTGCCATGAATTATCCTGTGGCTCAGCGCATTCTTTTCCCTGAAACCATTGAACTGGATCAGGCTGATTACCTCATGCTACGGGAAATCATGGAGGATCTTCACACCATTGGCTTTGATATTCGTGATTTTGGCGGCAATACATTGGTAATAGCCGGGTATCCGGCTGAAATAAGCAAGGAAACCCCCCGGGACCTGCTGGAGGCTTTTCTCGATCACTATAAAAGCACAGGTGGAGATATCAAAACAGGAGTCAGGGAAAGAATTGCCAGGTCACTGGCCATGGCTGGTGCCGTAAATTACGGTGAAACACTGTCGCAGGAGGTTATGCAGGAAATGGTGGATCATCTTTTCGCTTGCGAAAGCCCTGCCTATTCACCATCGGGGAAACCGGTAGTTGTGATAATGGGGATTGAGGAAATAGAGAAGAAGTTTAGGTAGGGACAAGGGACAAGGGACAAGTAAGGTCAAGTCGCGACTTGACCCTGCGGTTGTTAATTAATTATAAAATATTACCTTCGTATATAGTTTATCCTTAGGATCATGAGAATTTAAGTTACCGGTTTTCCGTTTAAAGGAAGTAATCTTACTGAGATTATACTCTCAGAATCCACAATTACCTTCAGAAGAATCTGGAGGATCTTCATTACAAACAATTTTAATATAAAACCTTTTATTGCTGCTCACTTTTTCCGTAACAGTTAGTTATACAATAAGCCGGCAGCGATTTTCATAGAGACCTATTATGAGCAACTGGAAAAGAACCTTTATAACTATATGGACAGGTCAGTTGATTTCAACGCTCAGCAGTGCGATCGTGGGATTTGCAGTTATTTTCTGGCTGAGTATAGAGACGGGTTCAGCTGAAGTACTGGCATTTGCCACCATTGCCGCTCTTCTGCCGCAAATGGTGCTTGGCTTGTTCACGGGAGTGTTTATTGACCGGTGGAACCGGAAAAAAACCATGATTCTGGCTGATGTCTTTATCGCTTTGTGTACCCTGGGCATCGCAGTGATGTTTTACACCGGTGACGCCAAAGTGACGTACGTTTACATTTTGCTTGCTTTTCGTTCGGCAGGTGCGGCATTTCATATTCCTGCCATGCAGGCATCAGTCCCCCTGCTGGCGCCGGAAGATCAACTCATGCGTATAGCAGGTATTAACAATATCATACAATCGGTAAGCAACATTGCAGGTCCCGCTATCGCAGCCATACTGATTAACCTCCTGGATATGACCTGGGTTTTGCTGATTGATGTGGTTGGTGCTATCATCGCGGGAGTGTCACTCCTGATGGTGCACATTCCCGATCCCAAAAAAAAGGACGCCGTGCAACCCAATATGTTGAGAGAGATATTGGAGGGTATAAAGGAAATTTACAGAAAACCCGGACTTCTGTGGATGTTCATCCTTTCTGTTCTGGCCACTTTCTTTATCATGCCCATAGCGGTTTTATTCCCGCTCATGACCCTGCATCATTTTTCAGGAAATGCCTACCACATGAGCGTCATCGAAATTGCCTGGGGCATTGGCATGCTTCTGGGCGGTGCTATCATGGGAATTTCCCGGCTCAGGTCCTATAAAATTATTCTGATTAATCTGATGTACTTTATATTGGGAATGACTTTTGTCTTTTCAGGCATCCTCCCTGCTTCGGGATTTATTTTTTTTGCAGCGATCACCATATTTGGCGGGATATCCATGGCCATCTATTCCGGGGCTTTCACCGTAGTGCTGCAAACCCTGGTGGAACCTTCAGCACTCGGCAGGGTATTTTCCATGTATGGCAGCATAACCTTGCTTCCTTCCATGATCGGTCTGCTGGCAACAGGCTTTATTGCCGACAGCATCGGCATTACCAATGCCTTTATCATTTCGGGTATTGCCATTGCATTGCTGGGTCTGGGGGCATTCCTGGTGCCGCCGGTCAAGCTTATGGTGAGGGAGGAAGTGAGGAGTAGGGGGAATGGGAGAGTGTGAGAGTGAAAGAGTGGGAGAGTGGGAGACAAGGAGACAAGGAGAGTAGGGAGTTATGAGCAGGGGCAGGCCATGGCCTGCCCGCTCATTCTGTTTCACTGCCGGTTGTATTTTACCAGGTAAAATTCTGCAGGCAGTTCACCATGACTGACAGTCGATACCAGAAGCCGGATTTCGGTCTCGGTAAAATTACCGGTAATTGTGCAAATCCCGTTGTTTATCTCAGATTTTAATACAGGATCATAAATTACATGATTGTCCACCGCAATCACAATGACTCTGTTAATGTTCCTTTTGGTAGCATTCGTCCATTTGTCTATGGCTGATTTTTTAAATCTGACCTCCATATAATTTTCACCGGTGTTTTTGTCATGATTAGCTGTAATGCTTTCAACATCATTACCTGTTAATAAGGCAACCTGCTCTTCACTTTGATTATAGGATTCGTAAAATGATAACTCTCCTTTTTGCAAAACCAGAGACATGACAATATTTAAATCCCAATTGCCTGTCAGAGATACCTCAATTTGATTTCTTTCAGGTATTATAGAGACTTCAAATTTCTCCGGACTGAAAGATTTCAATCTGTCTGAAATAATTTTTGCCGCTGTTGTCAAAGTATTCACGGATATGTTTTTATCGACCGATTGAATTACGATGTTTTCGGTTGCTTGGGTTTTATTTGTAAAACTCAGGGCAACAATGCCATAAATAAAAGCTGCAACTAAAAAATATACTGTTGTTTTCATTATGTTGATTTTTAAGTTAATATAATTACCGCTTCAAATGATTTGAAGGGCAGATCATTGATAAAGTTGAAGCCGGGTATTAACTTAAAAGAGGTACCTCGATGGAAAGTTTGGGGAATAGCAAATAGTAAAACTGACAGTCAGTAATCGCCTCTGTCAAAAATTGATTTTTCTCCAAAGAGATCAATTTTTGACTAATTATATTGTGATCTGCAAGGATTTTGAGATTCCTGTCCGGTAATCTGAAGTGCATCCGATCTATACTTGATATCCAGGTTTTCTGAAAAGAAGGGGTCTTACAAAACTCAATCGGGGTGGCTTTTAAAGCTGAATGCTGATCTGATACAAGCTCAGGACTGATATGTTTGGTATCTTGTTTTATCGTGTTATCGGAAAAAACAAAAATAAACAAGGAGAAAAAAGCTAAAAAAAGAGCTCTTCTGATGAAATCAATATCATTTGTTCTGTCCTTCATCGAGTGACAAATATACTCAATCCTTCTAAAATTTCGGGTATCCGGACTTTTTATAATTCTATTCCTTTCTCTATATTTTCCGACAGATCATTTATAAACCGGGCCATAGGTGCCCCATCAATGACATCATGGTCCAACAGTATGGTCATATTCAGGACTTCCCGGATCTCGATCTTATCATCCACCACAACCGGCTTTTTGGATATACTGCTGATTCCGAAACATATCGGATGTACCGATACCGGGATGAACCATCCTTTAACGTTCCCCATCATACCAATGGAGGTAACGGCAACATTCCCCATTTTATGGAACGCCAGTCTTGGATTCTTTAATAAGTATTTCCAGAAAAACCTTCTGATAAATCCTGGCAGGGTATAGTAGATTCGTTCCAGTTGACTTGATCGGTTATGTAGAACAATATCCTTATCAGTCAGTATTTTATCCTTGGCATCACTGATTTGTTTTGTAATGGATTCCATGCTTCTTTCATTGGCTTTTTCAATGATGAGCGGAATGGGAACCTTGTGGCCGTTAATGCTTTTTTCAACCACCATGGAGACATTGATTTCATTGAAAATAATGGCCTTTCGTTTTCCTTTCAGATAGGCGGCTGCCTGTTCATAATCCTTGACGGTATGGCTGATCGCTTTTATCAGCCAGGCAGTAAATGAAATCCTGTGGGTCTTGTCCCTGTATTTCTTTATTTTTTCACGGCTTCCGGAAATATCAATTTCTATCATGGCCGCGATATGATGTTTTTGCAGCCCGATGGCGCATACATCAATCGTGGCAATTCTTGATTTCGGAAATTCTTTGATCTTGTAATCTTTCATTATTTTGTTTTTCCGTGTGCATGATACTGAACCTTTCATGCGTGGGTAAAAATAGTAATTATTTTATAGCTTTGCATCGCATACGATATAGTCTTTAACGATATTAAAAACGAATCCATATGATAGAATCATTTTATCAGTTTACAGCACAAAGTCTCCAGGGGAAAGCAATCTCCATGGAAACCTACAAAGGAAAAACCCTTCTGATTGTGAATACAGCAAGCAAGTGCGGGCTTACGCCACAATTCGAAGGATTGGAAAAGCTTTATCGGAAATATAAGGACAAGGGTCTGGTCATATTGGGATTTCCCTGCAATCAGTTTGCGAATCAGGAGCCTGGAGATGAAAAATCGATTTCCGAGGGTTGTCTGATCAATTATGGAGTGACTTTCCCGATGTTTTCAAAAATTGAGGTAAACGGAGAGAATGCGCATCCCATTTACAAATACCTCAAGAAGGAATCAGGAGGAATTTTCGGGAGCAAAATAAAGTGGAATTTCACAAAATTCCTGGTTGATGCAGAGGGAAAACCTGTAAAAAGGTTTTCTCCGACTACCAAACCAGAGAAAATCGGAGAGTACCTGGAGAAGTTTTTAAATTAACTTGATTTTTAATCAAACGATCCATCACTTCAATACAAACCATCTCCATGAAATTCGAACAACTGAAATTAGAGAACCAATTGTGCTTTCCGGTGTATGCCGCATCACGACTGATTATCAGAGAATATCAGCCGTATCTTGATAAGTTGGGAATTACTTATCCGCAATATTTAGTGCTCATGGTATTGTGGGAAACAGACAGGCTTACAGTTAATGAAATTTCGCACAAGCTGATTCTGAACACCAACACCATCACCCCCCTGCTTAAGAGAATGGAATCGCTGGGTATAATTGAAAGACATCGTTCCAGGGGAGATGAGAGAATAGTAAATATTCATCTTACCGAAAAAGGAAGAAATTTGCAGGCTGAGGCAGCCTCCATACCCGGAAATTTAGCTTCTGACCTTACTTCAGGCGCCATGAAGGTTGAAGATCTGATTGACCTGAAGGAGAAGCTCAATAATGTGATTCAGTACCTTCTGGACAAAGGCCTGAGAAAAGAGAATTTCTGATGCTGCATCTGCCCGGGTTACTTTGTTTTTTCCAAACGTGCCACCCAGCCGCCGCCATCCATCAGTTTGACCTTGTGTTTGTCACCTGATTTTACGGTTATCAGTTCCTTTACATAATCGGTGGCATCGCGGTCGGCATTGATACCGTCCTTGAATACCTCGGCCATGTATTCACCGGGCTCCAGGAAGGAAAAGTCGATGGTAAGTTCCCTGGGGCTCCAGTTGGTCATAGCGCCGACAAACCAGGTATCTCCTTTTTTACGGGCGATGGCAACGTACTCTGCCACCTTGCCGTCGAGCGGAACCGTCTCTTCAAATGTGGTCGGGATCTTTGTAATGAAATCGGTGCATTCCTGCTCTCTCATATAGGCTGTCGGATTATCCGAAAGCATCTGCAGGGGCACATCAAAAACCACGTACATGGCCAGCTGGTGAACACGCGTACCTTTGCTCATGGGCATTGAGTTGACAGCCCTGAAGCTGGCCTTGCTGGCGTTTCTCATTGCTCCGGGCGTATAATCCATGGGTCCGGCCTGGTTCCTGATGAATGGCAAGGTCACATCATAACGTGGTACATCCTCATCGGCCCACTTTACATTTTCCATACCTTTGACGCCCTCAATCCCCACCACATTCGGATAGGTACGTTGAAGCCCGGTTGGTTTATACACACCATGGTAATCTACCAGCAAATGGAAGTCGGCTGCCTGTCTGGCAATCTCATAGAGTGATGCCACAGCCACCTGGTCATCGCGGTCAATGAAATCTATTTTTAGTCCTTTAATGCCCAGCTTGCTGAAAAACGGGAAGGCTTTTTCTTTTTGCTGCATTATATGCTGCCACTGAGCCCAGAGGATTAAACCCACACCCCGCTGATTGCCGTATTCAACCAATTCTTCAAGGTTAAGATCGGCTTTGATTCTGGTAAGATCTCCCATACTGTTCCAACCTTCATCCAGGATGATATAGGGTATGTGATTGGCAGAAGCAAAATCAATATAATACTTATAGGTCGGTGTGTTCATACCGGTTCTGAAATCGACATGTGATACATTCATATCATTCCACCAGTCCCAGGATACCTGGCCGATCTTGATCCACGATATATCTGCAAGCCGGTTGGGGGAAGCCAGCTTTTGCACAATATCGCAGTTCAGCAATTCTTTATCCTGTTCGCTGATTACGATGGCACGCCATGGAAAACTACGGGTGCCTGTTGTTTTGGCAATATAGTCGGCTCTTTTGCCCGGGATCACGTTACGGCCATTCACGTATGTCTCCAAAGGATAAGGTGCAAATACGCCCTTGAATCCTTTTCCGGTTGAATTCAGGTCAACATACATTCCCGGGTAATCCTCGAGATCTGCTTCGAAAAGTTCCACTTTCTTGTTTTGTCCCACGTCCACCAGCAACGGCAGAAATGCCAGGGAGTCTTTCGGGAATTGCGACAGCCTGATTTCCCTGTAAAGGGCTTCAAAGGATGTGTTAAAAATCTTGCCATCACGGTAATCCCATTGTATGGGGACAAATGCCTGCTGATCCCCTGTGAAGTTGAAGTTGGCTTCTTCGTTTTTTATCACCATGTCGCCCTCTCTTCTGGCAAAGAAGCGGTAGGCCACAGCGTCATCATACACCCTGAAAATTACACCATAATTGCCCTTACAGGTTAGCGTAATCTGATTGTAAACATCCATAATTATTGACTTCCGGTAGTTGATCGCATTAAACCGGGTATTTATGCTGAGGGGTTTAACCCATGATACCCTGGCATTATCACCCAGCACTTCACCACTTTGCAATACCAGGGAAATGGCGGAGGGCATAATCAGCTGCTGACCTTTGTGCTGAACCGACCATTGCAGTTTGGCGCCGGCCTCTAGTTTAACAACAACAGAGCCATTGGGTGATTTCACTTCATAAATCTTAGCTTTTTGTGCGGTAATTACGAACGGGCACAACAACATCAGGATAAACAGCCAGGAAAGTCTTGTTTTCATCGATAATAAATATTTAAAAGTTAAATATGGGCTCTGATTCATTGAATGGTTATCTGACCGCAAAATTTGCCTGTTTTCTGTAAAATCAATGCAGTCCTTTGATTAATGTGACGATATCGTTTGTATTGTGGCTCTCCCCTTCATTCACTTCATTTTTCCATTGAAGATGATTGAATGTAAGCATTTGCAGGTTGTTTTTCAGAATCATGTTCCATTTTTTTACCTGTTTCATATCCTTTGAGCCATAGCTGAAAACGAATTCCGTATTTTCTTTCAATTCGCTGTCCAATTGCATATACGTGTATGCATCCACCATTTTTAGGATCGGAGTAGGACTTGAGGCAATGTATTTGTCAAAGAGTCCGGGTTTGTTGATCATGGCATACATGGTGAATCCGCCGGCGAATGAATGACCGAATAAGATCCGTTCCTCGATTGTGTAAGGTTTCTCCACCTCAGGGATCAGTTCCTTCACCATGAATTCAAGAAAATTTTCCGGTTCCTTCACCGGCAGCATGTCCCTGTTTCGATTGGTGTTGATGATGCCTATGCCAACTATGGCCTTGTCAAAATGCTCCTGGGAAATCTTTTCGTACCTGTATTTAGAAAATTCCCCGTCGAGGAGATAAACTATACGTACAGACTCCTTTTCAGGAATTCCCACGGGTTCATATATCACGATATCCCGGGGTTCATTAAGGATAAGAGAAGCGATTGCAATTGTATCAACGTGATAATCGGTCGCCGATAAGGCAAGACAGTTAAAAATAGCCAGTATGGGAATCAATTGAAGCATCTGTTTAATAATTTCTGACTTAATTTGGTGAAGTCAGTGCCTTCATCAGCCTGTACATGAACTCAACCCCATTGTAGAATTCCTTCACGCCGATGCGTTCATCTCTTCCGTGGGCACGGATATCCTCCACATCAATGAACATCCCCGAAACGCCGTATACCGGCATGTTGGCCGCACGGAGGAACCTACCGTCGGAAGCGCCTAAGGACATACTTGGTGTAACAATTACACCGGGCCACATGGAGACTGCCAGTTTATCAACCGCATCCAGCACATCTTTTCTGAGCAGGGACAGTGGGCCCTGTACTGAGGAATTGGTGCAGGTAATGGTGACTAGTGTATCTGCAATGATCTTCCTCAGGGTGGCAAGAACGCTGTCGGGTTTGTCGTCGGGCAGCATCCGGCAATTCACATTGGCTTTGGCAGTCTGTGGTAATGCATTCTCGGCATGACCGCCACTCAGCATGGTAGCGACACAGGTGTTCCGCATGTTCGCTTTGTAATAGGGAGCGGCTGCTGCAATCCGGTTTGCGGCAGCCATATCAGTGGGTATCCTAACCATGGCCAACATATCTTCTTTCATTTGGCCAGATTCCTTGAGCGCATTCCGTTCAAAGTACATGCGCGTGGTTTCATTAAGATGCAACGGGAATTCATAGGCGGACAAACGTATGAGCGCATTGGAGAGCCGGTAGATTGCGTTTTCCTCCACTGGTAAGGCACTGTGGCCGCCTTTATTGCGGACTTCAAAAGTGTAATCCAGGTAAATTTTTTCGCTGGTCTGTATCGCCAGCGTATTTTCCATGCCATTTTTGATATCTCCTCCTCCGCCGTCAGGATTGATGCAATAATCGGCGTTGATGAGATCACGGCGATTATTCAGCAACCACTGGACACCATTTGCATCACCGCCCTCTTCATTCTCGGTGAGGGCAACAATGATATCCCGATCGGGTGTGAAACCTTCCTGCCTGAGACGTATAAGATTGGCAACCAAACTTGCGTCATCACCCTTCATGTCCAATGTTCCGCGTCCGTAAAAATAACCGTCACGTTCAGTAAATTTGAAAGGATCCATCGACCAGTCCCCGGGGAGAGCTTCAACTACATCGAGGTGTCCGATAAACAAAACGGGTGGAAGAATTCCTTTACCGCGGTAATGAACAACCAGGTTCAGATGTTGTGGTGCGGGTCCCACCAGTTTAACGTCAGCTGATGCAAAACCGGCTTTTCTCAGACGGTTTGCCATGGCTTCGGCAGCCTTTCCACTGCCGTTGTTAATGGTGGTGTTAATTTCAACAAGTTCCCGAAACAGCTCACGGGCCAGTTTCTGATTCTCATTCAGGGCCGATGCATCCCTGGATTGCTGCGTATATCCCTGTTGGGTAGCCATAACAAGAATCAGCAGACAGGAGATCAAGGTTCTCATTCGGTCTTTTCTGCCTTTGTCATGGTAAAAGGAGATTCACCGTCGGGCCATACAGCTTTACCTGTCATTTTGGTTTTATCCTCAATCCTGAGCGTACATAGAGCGCCCAAACCGGTGATCTCAAAAACAAGCGTGTCACTTGTACATTTAACCAGGGTGGAAGTATATTCATTGTAATCGCCGGAAAATTTCGCGATGATCATGTCCTCTGAAATTTTCAGAACACCGTTGGCATACTCCGAAGGAGCGTCTGGAGCCTCGGTTTTCCATTCACCGAGGAAGTCACTGATGGTTTGCGCAGAAACTGAAAAGGGTCCCAGAAGGCCTGCCATGGTTAGGCCAAACAGTAAGATAATTCCGGTTTTCATAATTTGGGTATTTGTAGTTTTGACATTATTGAGCAGCATTCAGTTCAATGATTTTCACGATCACCTCAACTGCCTTCTCCATCGATTTAACGGGAATAAATTCGAAGCGGCTGTGGAAATTGTGTCCTCCGGTGAAAAGGTTAGGGCAGGGCAGTCCCATGAAGGAAAGTCTTGAACCATCGGTACCTCCTCTCACAGGTATGATTTTCGGGACAATTCCCCTGGCCTGAATTGCTTTGCGGGCCTGCACAACGATTTCAAATACAGGTTCAATCTTTTCCTTCATGTTGTAATACTGGTCCACCATGATAAGCTTTATAGTGCGCGATCCATATTTGAGGTTGAGATGATCCACAATTTTGATCAGAAGATCTTTCTTTTTGTTGAATGCCTTCAGGTCATGGTCACGGATCAGGTAATTGATGGTGGTGTTTTCAACGGAGCCTTTCATATCGGTCAGGTGGAAGAACCCCTCATAGGCTTCAGTATGTTCCGGGACTTCGGATGCCGGAAGCATATTATTAAGCTCCATGGCGATCAGCATGGAGTTTTTCATTTTGTTCTTGGCGGTGCCGGGGTGTACATTCAATCCCTGTATGGAGATTTTGGCCTTGGCGGCATTGAAGTTTTCGTATTCGATCTCTCCGAGGGCGCCTCCGTCAACCGTATAGGCATACTTCGCATTGAATTTCCTTACATCAAATTTATCAGGTCCGCGCCCGATTTCTTCATCCGGTGTAAAGGCAATCCGGACGGGGCCATGTTTAATTTCGGGGTGATGGATCAGATAATCCATGGCTGTCATGATTTCGGCTATACCGGCCTTATCATCGGCTCCCAGTAAAGTGGTTCCGTCGGAAGTTATCAGCTGTTGTCCTATGTAATTGTTAATGACAGGAAATTCAAGAGGAGAAAGAATTATGTTTTCTTCTTTATTCAAAATGATGCCTTTCCCGAGATGCTCCATAATCTGAGGTTCAACATTACCCGATTTGGAATCAGGGGAAGTATCGAGATGTGCGAGAAAACCGACAACCGGAACTTCTTTGGAAATATTAGCCGGCAATGTGGCCATGACATATCCGTTTTCATCCAGGGTAATATCCTGAATACCTATCTCCTTTAATTCCTCAGCGAGCAAATGGGCAAGTTCAAGTTGACCAGGTGTTGAAGGACATGTCCTGGAACTTTCATCCGAACGGGTATCGATCTTAACATAGCGAATAAAACGTTCTACTAATTTCTCCATGGTAAAGGGCTTTGATTTACTTTGTTAAGATACAAAAAAATCCATTTACCGTTTTACCGGCGCAAAAGATTACCCATTTCTTGTGAAATTTTTCGCATACTACTACCTTTAGAGAATGTTGTGTATCCGTCTGCTCAACCTGGATCCCTTTTACAACCTGGCTGCCGAGGAATATCTACTGAAGAATTCCGGAGATGATATTTTTATGCTGTGGCAGAGTGATCCGGTTGTTGTGGTCGGCAAACACCAGAACGCCCTGGCGGAGTTTAACTACCGGTTCATTAGAGCGAATGGCATTGCTGTAGCCCGCAGATTGACCGGTGGGGGCACTGTTTACCACGACCGGGGAAATATTAATTTCACCTTCATCCGCAATGGTGAATCAGGCCGTTTGGTGGACTTTGGCAGCTTTATCGCACCCGTTTTGGAGTTTCTGAAGAAATCGGGTGTTGAAGCGGTTCAGGGGCCAAAGAATGAGATCCTTTTAAATGGGAAGAAAATTTCGGGAAATGCAGAACACATATATAAAAACAGGGTTCTGCATCACGGCACCTTGCTTTACAACGCTGATCTCAATCAGTTAGGAGAATCAATAAAGCCTAAAGCAGCAAGATTCGCCGACAAGGCAGTGCAATCGAACCGGAGCAGCGTAATGAATCTGGCTGAATGTCTGAATCCCTGGTTGGACATCGAAGAATTCATAGCCGGGTTTTATAGGTATATCACAGAGCGCTATGAAGCGATATGCTATTCATCCGACGACAATGAGAGAAATGCCATTCAAGAGCTCGCGCGCCGGAAATACGGCACGTGGGAATGGATTTATGGGTGGTCGCCTGATTATTCCTATTATCATGATTTCCGGAATCAGAAAATGAGTTTAAACATTGAACTCAGCGCTCACCGGGGTATTATTACCCGATGTATACTGAAGTCAGACTCATTTTCGGTTGACAAGCTTGAATTGCTTTCCGAAAAGCTAACAGAGACGCCTCATGAAGAGAATAGTATAAAGGAAAGGCTTATAATTTGCGGCTTTGGGGAAACATTAAGCACAGCGGATCTTTCGGACCTGGTTTTTGCTTTTTTTGGCTGACACCAGAGGGACTTACATGCCGGCATCTTTGACCGAAGCGCCTTTGGTTTCCGGTACCAATCCTTCTTCAGGTGGTTCGGGACCATAGGCGACACCTTGAATGAAATAGCCGGGGTATTCGCCATAACCTCCGGTGGTTTGTTTTTTTGTCACGAGGATCAGCGTACCTTTCATATTGGCCGCCTTTTTTTTCAGCTTAATGATGGCTCCCTTTTTGGCGGCAGAAGGGCTTCGTGCACTTGATGGTGATTTGGCTTCAACTTCCCCGAGAACGTAAAGATCACCGATCTCTTTTTTATCCTCAGTGATCCATACTGCTTCCCAACTGCTTTCGTCAATCAAAGTGAAGGCTGCCTGGTTGAGTATGTCCACTTTCCCGGTTTTGTATACGATCTTATGGACCTCCTTGCGCTCGATGGTAAACTCTTCAGCCTTGCCGGGGAAGATAAAACTGATATAGGTAGGGGTTACGGTGGTAACATCAACCGGGATAAGAGAACCGTTCAATTTAAAAATTGTATCATGCGGAACAGGAGGCGGCGGCGTTGTTTGAGCACTTAAACAGACTACGGTGAAGGAAAATATTGAGGATAATAGGAAATTTCTGTTCATTTCAGTCTTGTTCTTGATTCAAAGTAAAAATTGCAAAGAATATGCCAAAACTAAAAATCGAAATTATGAAAATAATTGACCATGTCTGAATTTTGCTCTTATTTTTGTTATAAGTTTCAACAGGATATTCCCGTTTGAGACATTTTTCTCATTACACGATCATGCTACACCAATTGGGTTCATTTTTTATTTCGCTGTATATCTGGATTTTTATTGTTATTACTATTTTTCCTCTTTTTCTGCTGTATTTTGTGATCTGGATACTGGTTTTTCCATTTGACCGGAAGAAAAAGACAGCCCATTATTTTACGGTTTTATGGACCCGGGTATATCTCACCATCAATCCCGGATGGAGGATCAGGGTGGAAAACAGGCAAAAGATCGACAGATCAAAGCATTATATCCTGGTGTCCAATCACCAGAGCATCATTGACATTGCGCTGTTGCTGCAACTCAGGATCAATTTCAGATGGATTTCGAAAATTGAGCTCTCAAAATTCCCTTTTGTGGGATGGGTTATCTGGATGAACGATCATATTGTGGTGCGCAGAGGCGACAAGCAAAGTGTGGTGAAGATGTCCGAGTCCTGTAAAAGTTCACTGTCGCAAGGCATTTCCGTATTTATGTTTCCGGAAGGAACACGGACAAGGAGCGGGGCCATTCAGGAATTCAAAGAAGGAGCCTTTATTCTGGCCAGGGATACCGGCGTAGCCATTTTGCCCGTTGTGCTCGATGGTGCCAGCAGCGCATTGCCCAACAAAGGCTTCTGGTTCAGGATAAATCAGGTTTTTACGGTACGGGTACTGGATGAGATTTCTGCCAACACGATTAAAGAATTTGATCTGCAGCATCTTATCGATCATGTCAGAAATTTGATGGTCAGGGAACTTGAGCAAATACAAAATCCTAATCAATGACCGTGTCATGGAGATACCTGCCAGGATACTGAAAAAAATGGGATATAAGGCCGACAGCCAGGGGGTGATCGATCGCTTTATCCAGGTAAACGGTTCCTGGGAAGATCATTTACAGCATACCCGAAATTTCATTCTGAAGGCTGTCGCCAATAAGCAAATCAACAACCTTGCAGTATTCGGAAGCGGATGGTGTCTCGACCTTCCTCTCGATGAACTGGCAGGAATGGCAGGGAGAATTCAGCTATATGACCTGGTCCATCCAGCCCAGGTTCTGCATAGCCTGAGACGATACAACAATGTAGATACTGTTGCTGCTGATGTAACCGGAGGAGTTGTGATCAGGGCTTACGAGTCGGTTAAGGAATTCAGAAAGCAAGGTAAAAAGACCTCTCCCGCTGAGATCTGCCATGCGGTTTTCAGACCGGCAGTCGTTCCTGATTATATTATTTCACTGAATATATACAGTCAGTTAGGAGAACTGATTACCGAATATCTGGAACGACATGTGCCTTACACGCGGGATGAAACAGACAGGATCACCAGTCTCCTGCAGCGATCGCATTTGCAATTGCTGACTCCCGGCAGGTCCTGTCTGATTACAGATTTCCGGGAATACAACTATAATCAGGATGGTACAGTATCGGAAACCGCCGATACGGTCGGATTTCCCTTGCCTTTGTCATCTAACAGAGAAACCTGGGAATGGCAGTTTGATCCTGAGGGGGGATATAAGCCCGGCAAAAAAACAGTGCTGAAGGTTCTGGCAATTGAATTATAGTCCCATGAGAAAAAATAATATTCTATCCGGTGTTTTTCTTACTTTGACAGTACTCATTTCCCAGCAGACAAACTCTCAGTCCCTGCTCTGGAAGATCACGGGTAATGGCTTGTCATCTCCATCCTATTTATACGGTACCATTCATATCAAGGACAAACGTGTTTTTGAGTGGCAGGATTCTGTTTATGCAAGGCTGGGTGAATGCAGCGCCTACGCCGGTGAGCTTGACCTGAACATGGATAACATCATGAAAGCCGCGGGATATATGTTGTTACCTGAAGGACAAACACTGCATGACCGCTTTACTGCAGAGGAATACGACCTGGTGAAGGATGCTGTCAAATCATGTTCAGGCTATGAACTGGCGTTGCTCGATAAGCTTAAACCCATTTCGCTGGTCGCACTTTGTTTTTCAGTCAACAGTACTGAGGAACTGGAGGCTACTGTGGATGAGTTGTTATATAAGAGAGCTGTTGAGGGCGGGAAGCAGATCATCGGGCTGGAAACAGTGGAGGAACAGGTGGTTTTGCTGGATAAGATTCCGGATAGCTATGTTTTGGAGTATTTCAGGAACCTCGATGAACAGGAAAAGGAATTCAACAATCTGATCCGCTTTTACCGCAATGCCGATCTTGACAGTTTATGGCTGATGATGCAGGATGAGGAATCAGGTTCCATGCTGAATGATGAGATGATCAGGGTAAGAAATCACAGAATGACGGAAAGAATATTACCACTTTTCCGTAAACAGTCCACATTTATTGCCATCGGGTCAGGTCACCTGCCTGGGAATGAGGGGATAATTGCACTTTTAAGGAATGAAGGTTATGTGGTGGAGCCGGAGAGGATTGCGTGGTGAGGTTTATAGATACCTCACAATCTCCTTCAAACCTTTCCTTTGTTTATTTCCTCTCTTCACAAAATCCTTCCTGGGATAGCCAAGCGGGGTAATGCCGTATATAACCTGGTTATCAGTAAGTTCCAGGGCTTTCCGGAGAATGGCCGGATCATAAGCTTCTATCCAGCAGGTTCCCACACCTTCGTTTTCAGCAGCAAGGATCAAGTGGGTCATAGCGATAGCCAGGTCAGTTTCAACGGAATTGTAACCGTCATAACTGCGTACCCAGGCTTTATCCTTCAATCCCAATACCACAAGAATAGTCGGCGCATTCTTGTACCATTCGCGATGGTAGCAGGCCCTGACTTTTTCAAGCATCTCCGGTGACCGTATCACAAGGAATTCCCAGGGCTGGTAATTGCAGGCAGAGGGAGCCATGCGGCCGGCATCGAGTATTTTTTGAAGCGTATCCTCTGAAACCGGATGACCGGGATCGTAATCACGAATGCTTTCACGGGAGCGGATCAATTCATTAAATTCCATTAGAAAGTGAATAACTAAAAGTGAATAACTAAAAGTGAAAAAAATAAAATTAATTATAAATTTTTCGCTTTACACTATTCACTATTCACCAATCACTATTCCCCATTCACTTTCCTATAAACAAAACATCCCGCCTCTGATGGATGATCTTCGGCAAAATCATCCATTTTCTCTTTGCGCAACAGGTTAATAATCATGAAATCGCCGGCGGCGGCCAGGGTAAATATAATACCAAACAGAAGGAGAGGGAAACTGCCTGTCACCCAAGAAAGAATTGCCGGGATCAGACCCAGGAGGATTGCCGGAGCAATCCCCCCCAAAATGTAATGTTTGACCCTAAGCGGTTCTTTACAATGACAATAGGGAGTCATCAATTCCTTCATGATCCCGAATGTGATCGACTTGAATCCTTTCTCAGTAAAAAGCGCCCAGGTCATGCCGTGTATGAGCTCATGCAGTACTATTCCAGCAAAAAGCGCCACCAGGTAAAGGATTGCATTTCCGATGATCCCGATGTCAATAATTTCAAGCATGCTCCTGATGCCTGTGTTTTTGAACCCATCATGCCACAGCAAGAAATAGGGGAATGCAAAAACAACAAAAATGGGAATAATCATGATAAGCGCATTAACATTGGCCTTTACAATGTCAATGGTAAGTTTTTCCTTCTGATAGTTTTCAGGCAGGATCATAGAAAACACACTTGATTTTAGGAGGTATAAATATATATAAAAAAATAACCCTTCAAGGGTCAAAGACCGCTTGAAGGGTTACTTCATCACTTCATCACTTTATCACCTTATTCACGAATTCCTCCAGAACCTGCTGCAGATTCGGTGAACCGATTTCCTGAAGTTCGTATGTCACTCTCACGGTAGGTTTATTAATCTTCACGATCCGGTTCAGATCGATGGGTGTGCCAATTACCACCACGTCGCAGGGAGTGTCGTTGATGGTCTTTTCGAGATCCGCAATCTGTTGTTTGCCGTATCCCATGGCAGGCAGCAGCGTGCCTATTCCGGGATAGGTATTAAAGGTTTCCTTAATTTTGCCAACAGCATATGGCCTGGGATCAATCAGTGCGCTGGCTCCCCATTTTAAGGCGGCCACTGTTCCGGCGCCAATCTTCATTTCACCGTGGGTGAGGGTAGGACCGTCTTCGATGGCCAGGCAGGCTTTACCCCTGATCAGTTCAGGCTTGTCAACTGAAATGGGTGATGCGGCATCGACTACAATGGCTTTCGGATTGGCGAAGTTTATGTTTTCACGGACAATCTGAATATTTTCCGGGGACGAAGTATCTATTTTATTGATTACGATTACATCAGCAAGTCGCAAAGTAACTTCGCCCGGATAATAGGAAAGCTCGTGGCCCGCACGATGGGGGTCGGTCACTGTAATCGTAAGATCCGGCTTGTAGAAGGGAAAATCGTTGTTGCCTCCGTCCCAGAGTATCACGTCGCAGCCGTCAGGATCTTGCTCTGCCGCAGTGAGGATGGCCTGGTAATCAACACCTGCATAGATCACATTACCCCTGGCAACGTGAGGTTCATATTCTTCCATTTCCTCAATGGTACATTTATGTTTTACCTGGTCATCAAGCGTTGCATAACGCTGTACCTTCTGTTCTGCTATATTTCCGTAAGGCATGGGGTGCCGGACTGCAACCACTTTCAGTCCCATTTTCATCAGGATCTCGATGACACGCCTGGAGGTCTGTGATTTTCCGCAACCGGTGCGAACGGCACCAACGGCTACAACTGGTTTCTTACTCTTCAGCATATTCTGTCCTGCCCCGAGCATCTTAAAGTCAGCGCCGGCAGCGTTTACCCGGGCGCCAATATGCATCACCCGGTTGTAGGGTATATCGCTGTATGAAAACACACATTCATCAACCTTCAGTTCTTTTATGAGCTTTTCGAGATCAGCTTCCGCAAAGATCGGAATACCTTCGGGGTATAACCTGCCCGCGAGTTCTACCGGATATTTTCGCCCGGCAATATCGGGTATCTGGGCTGCAGTGAAGGCAACAACCCTGTAATCGGGATTATCCCTGAAACACGTGTTGAAATTGTGAAAATCTCTGCCTGCAGCACCAATGATAATAACATTTTTAGTAGCCATAAAAAAATAGTTTGAAAATTATAATGATAAAGTAAAATGAAAAGTTCCGAAAAGTTAGTGATTTTTAGCCATGCAGGAATATGATATTTGGCAGTGTGTGAATCTATAGGTTCTGATAACTTTATGCTAAATTTACTCTGACAGTATATGGCAACATTTCATTACGGCATCGACAGGCTTACTCCGGGACTTGCCCTGGATATCTGCAGGGGCAAAATCAAAGGAGAGCTCACTGCGGAAATTTCCGGCAGGATTCAGAAAAATCGTGCCGAAGTGGAAAAGATTGTTGCAGAAAAAAGAACTGTTTACGGAATTAATACCGGATTCGGACCTTTATGCACCACCCTGATATCGGATGAAGATACCCGCAGGCTGCAGCATAACCTTTTGCTAAGTCATGCCGTGGGCGTAGGGGAATTGATATCCGAAGAGATCAGCCGGATGATGCTGGTTCTAAAAGTGCACTCTTTGGCTATGGGATATTCGGGAATATCCATGGATACGCTTAAAAGAATTCTCTGGCACATTGAGAACCATGTCACGCCCTGTGTCCCCTCACAGGGTTCGGTAGGGGCCTCAGGTGATCTGGCCCCGCTTGCCCATCTTTTCCTTCCTCTTATTGGGTACGGAACCGTTTTCTATAAGGGTAAGATCATGCCGGCAACCGAACTTCTTTCTTCACAGGGAATGGGTCCACTTGAACCCGGGCCCAAGGAGGGGCTGGCGTTGATCAACGGTACGCAGTTCATTGCCGCCCATGCAGTGATATTCCTGGAGAGATTTCAACACTGCCTTGATCAGGCGGATATCATTGCTGCCATGAACCTCGAAGCCATGCTGGGATCCGTGAAGGCCTTTGACCCTGACCTGCATGAGTTGAGACCCTATGAGGGCAACTGTTATGTTGCTGAGCGCTTGCGTGTGCTTACCCATAACTCGGAAATTGTGGAATCACACCGCAACTGTCACCGGGTGCAGGATCCCTATTCACTGCGCTGCATTCCGCAGGTACATGGCGCTTCGCGAAATGCTTACCTGCATCTGAAGCAACTCCTTACCGTTGAACTGAATTCAGTTACTGATAATCCTATTATATTCAGCAGGGACAAGGCACTGAGCGGCGGCAATTTCCATGGTCAGCCATTGGCCCTTCCTCTTGATTATGCCGCTTTGGCAACGGCGGAGCTGGGAAACATCGCCGACAGGCGGATTTATCTTTCCCTGATGGATACCATTGAAGGTCTGCCCAAGCTACTGATGAAGGAAACCGGACTGAATTCAGGATTCATGATACCGCAATACACTACGGCCGCATTGGTCAGCGAAAATAAATCGCTTTGCTTCCCGGCTTCCGCAGATAGCATCCCAACATCCCTGGGACAGGAGGACCACGTCAGCATGGGATCGATCAGCGCCCGGAAGGCTCTTCAGATAGCTGGAAATCTTGAGAAGATCCTGGGAATAGAGCTTTTCTGTGCCGCACAGGGATTTGATTTTCGAAAACCGCTGAAATCAAGCCCTTTGATCAATGCATGTCACGATCACATCCGTAAGGTGATCCCGCACATTGACCGCGATGTATACCTGGGTGATTACATCAATTCGGCCATTCAGATCGTCAGCAGGCATGAACTGACTGATCTGACGGACGGACTTTCAGACACATTGCATTTGGCTTTTAAAAACAGAAACCATGAACTTTTCGGAATTTATTAAGAAATATGCGGATCATCCCCATTACAGGTCGCCAGTGGGTTCCTCCTTGCATGCGCGCAGCTGGCAGACAGAAGCGCCGCTACGCATGCTGCTGAATAACCTCAACGCTGAGGTTGCTGAAAACCCTGCTGAACTCATCGTTTATGGCGGCACCGGGCAGGCTGCCCGAAATCCCGAAGCCCTGAGGGAGATTATCCGATGCCTGCTTACACTGGGTGAGAATCAAAGCCTGTTGATCCAGTCGGGTAAACCGGTCGGTATCATCCGTTCCCATCCCGAATCCCCCAGGGTGTTGATTGCCAACAGCAATCTGGTTCCTGCCTGGGCTACCTGGGAGCATTTTGAAAAGCTCAGGGAAAGGGGACTGATCATGTTCGGGCAGATGACTGCCGGAAGCTGGATTTATATCGGCACACAGGGTATTCTGCAAGGTACCTATGAAACCTTTGCCGAGTGCGGCAGGAAATATTTCAACGGGAAAACGGAAGGCAAACTGATCGTATCGGGCGGACTGGGCGGAATGGGAGGAGCACAACCTCTGGCAGCCACCATGGCCGGCTATAACTTCCTTGGCGTTGATGTTGACCCGGACAGGATCAAAAAGCGGCTTCACACCGGGTACATCGACAAAATGACCTCCTCTTATTCCGAAGCCAGGCAAATGATCCAGGAAGCCGGAGGCAAGGGCAGGGCATTGTCAGTAGGCCTGGTGGGTAATATTGGCGATGTTTTGGAGCAGTTATTAAAGGACGGACTGATTCCCGATGTCCTGACCGATCAGACCTCAGCCCATGATCCGCTCAACGGTTACGTACCGGCAGGCATCACTTTGCAGGAAGCCCTGGCCCTGAGAAAAGACAATCCGACGGCCTACCGGCAGAAATCTCTGCAAAGTATGGCCCGTCATGTAGGTTTTATGCTCGAAATGAAGAAACGTGGAAGTATTGTTTTTGATTACGGCAACAATCTGAGGGAATTTGCCCGACAGGGAGGAGAGAGAAATGCCTTTGATTACCAGGGATTTGTTCCGGAGTTCATCCGACCCCTCTTTTGCGAGGGCAAGGGTCCGTTCCGCTGGGTTGCCCTGTCGGGAGATCCCGAAGATATCCTGGTTACGGATGATGCGCTCGTGGAAACCTTCCCCGAAAACACGCACCTGATCCAATGGATCCGCGAAGCGGAAAGGAAAATTTCCTGCCAGGGACTGCCTGCCAGAATATGCTGGCTGGGCATGGGAGAAAGAGAGAAGGCGGGACTGGTTTTCAACAACCTGGTAAAAACCGGTAAGGTGAAAGCGCCTATTGTCATTGGCCGTGATCACCTCGATTGCGGCTCGGTGGCATCACCTTACCGCGAAACAGAGGGGATGAAAGACGGCAGCGATGCCATTTCCGACTGGCCTTTGCTGAACCTGATGGCCAATACCAGTGGCGGAGCAACCTGGGTGTCGTTTCACCATGGCGGAGGTGTAGGGATAGGATATTCGCAGCATGCAGGAATGGTAGTGGTTGCCGATGGTACAAAAAGAGCGGCTGCCTGCCTGCAACGCGTATTATACAATGATCCGGCGATGGGTATTTACCGGCATGCTGATGCAGGGTATGAGGAAGCATTAAGAAATAAGGAAAAATATGGATTATGAATGAAATCATTTTTCGACAAAAAAGCCATGCATAAACTCAAATTAATCGGTCCCTTTGCGCAAGCCCTCACCATGGACGACATTCCCCTGAAAGGGTCTCTGTCCGATGATCGGCTCGAGGTTATCCAACACGCCGGAATTTTGGTTAACGGAACAGCCATTGAAGCAATCGGGGCATTCAGGGAACTGAAAAGTCTGGCCTCAGAAGTGGAGCAGGTTGAAGAGGAGCTTACCGTAATGCCGGGGATGATCGATGTCCATACGCATATTTGCTGGGCGGGTTCACGGGCCGGGGATTACGCCATGAGACTGTCGGGGAAAAACTACCTTGAAATTGCACAGCTGGGGGGTGGAATATGGAGCACGGTCACCAGAACCAGGGAAACCGGACTTGAGGATCTGGCTGTGATCACTGCTAAACACGCAGATAAGATGTTACAGCAAGGTATAACTACAATTGAAGTAAAAAGTGGCTATGGCCTGAATGCAGATGGAGAATGGAAGATGCTGAAAGCCATTCACCGTGCCGGTGAAATTATACGGGCTGACCTGGTGCCGACATGCCTGGCTGCGCATATCAAACCGAAGGACTTTGTTGGATCCGCCAGGGAATATCTCGAATACATCATCAAGAATATTCTGCCTGAGGTGATGACCGGCAAACTCAGCAATCGCGTGGATATCTATGTGGATGAAGGCGCGTTTGATTTACAGGATGCTTTTCATTATCTCAATGATGCCAAAGAACTCGGTTTCGATGTAGTAGTTCATGCCAACCAGTTCACAAGGGGCGGACTAAGTCTGGCCGTGAGGGTCGGGGCACTGAGTGCCGATCACCTGGAATCATGCACAGAGGAGGATATTCATTTACTGGCTGCAAGCGATGTGATCCCTGTTGCACTGCCTGGTGCTTCCATGGGATTGGGTGCACCGTTTGCCCCGGCCAGGAAATTGCTTGATTCCGGAACTTCACTGGTCGTTGCTTCCGATTGGAATCCGGGTTCAGCACCCATGGGCAACCTGCTGATGCAGGCTGCAGTAATGGGTGTGTACGAAAAGCTTACCATGACCGAAACACTGGCCGCTCTTACATTCCGAGCTTCAGCTGCACTCCGGTTCACCGACAGGGGTGCTCTCCGACCGGGTATGCTGGCGGATTTTATCGCTTTTCCCTGCAAAGATTACAGGGAGATATTGTATAACCAGGGAGGGATGGGACCTGAACTGGTGTGGAAGAAGGGGAAGAGAGTTGAGAAAAAGTAAACGGTAAACAGTAAAAAGTAAACAGTAATCAGTAACTATTAATCAGTTACTGTTTACTTTTTAACGGCTGTTCACTGTTTACTTTTTACCGGCTGTTCACTGTTTACCATCTATCTTTCCATTAACGATCCGCAAAATCTCCTGCTCCTTCCGAATCGCTTCGGTCTCAATTTCAATTCCTTCTTTCAGCGCAAGGGATGCAAACTCCTTATCCTCAAGTCCCGTTGCATTGATCTTTACGTTGAGGAAGGCGCCCATTATGGCGCTGCGTATGCAAAGAGCTCCTACACCGGCATCGGAAACTGAATTGGGATTACCGGTTTCTGCCATGGCTTTGATCAGCTCGAAAGCATCACATGCCCTTTTCATTACTTTCAGGGGAACTTCTGTGGCATAGCGGGAAGCAGACTCAATGGCTGCTTTCCGAACAGCTTTTTCTTCTTCAGAGCTTTTGGGTAATCCGAGGGCCTCCATAACCTGGTTAAAAGCCCTGGTATCCTCATCCACCAAGCTGAGCAGGTCCTTCTGAATTAACATGCCTTTTTCGGCATAAACGGAAAATTCTTTCCACCGTTTGTCCCACCCTGCTTTATGCGATGACAGGTTGGCAACCATAGTGCCAAGAGAAACTCCCAGTGCCCCAAGGTAAGCTGAAATAGAACCTCCACCGGGAGCCGGCGATTCCGAGGCGGTCTCATCGGCAAAGTCGCTAAGATTCATTTCCACCAGCTTTTTACCCGTCTTTTCAGCGAGCAGGTATTCAATGATTTTCTTTTTCGGATCGAAAGGAGCCAGATCATCCAGCCCGAGAGATTTGACGGCAATCTTGATGATTTCCTTTTCGGGTATGCCTGTCGACCGGTTTTGCTTCTCCAGAAAATACTTTCCGGCATCAAGCATGGCCTGCAAGGGCACCATGCCCACCAGTTCGGACCCCGTTACCCGTAATCCCCTGGCAGTGGCCCGTTCACAGGCAGTGTCAAATACAATGTGAAGTGGTGAGACCTTCAGGTCGGTGAGGTTGATGGAGATCTGGGCAATGCCATATTCTTCGATATACCATCCAATGGCTTTGACGGCTTTCAGCAATCCGGGTTCATAAACCGGTTCCCCGTTTGCATCCTTTATGATTTTACCCGCTAAGGGATCACCTTCTCTAAGGATACGGCCTTTTTCACGGATGTCATAGGCAACGGAATTGGCCCGTCGGGTTGATGTCGTATTCAGGTTGACATTATAAGCGATGAGGAAATTGCGCGCACCAATTGCCGTGGCCCCGGTAAATGTCACCTGATCATCCCAGTCACCCGGACCGAAATCCGGTTTCCAGTCAGGACTGGAAATTTTTTTAGCCAGGCCTTCATATTCACCCTGCCGGCAATTGGCCAGGTTACGACGCTTCTCTTCAAAAGCTGCAAATTCATAGCAGTAGACCGGAATATGCAATTCGTTGCCGATACGTTTGCCGAGTGCACGCGCATATTCAACAACTTCATCCATGGTAATGCCGGAAACAGGTACCAACGGGCAAACGTCGGTGGCCCCGAACCGGGGATGGGCTCCCCGGTGTTTGCGCATGTCGATGAGCTCCGAAGCTCTTTTTACAGCCCTGAAGGCGGCCTCGCAAACTGCTTCCGGAGTTCCTACAAAGGTGACTACGGTACGGTTGGTAGCCCTACCCGGATCTACATCAAGCAGTTTTACACCTTCAACCTTCTCGATTTCGGCGGTAATCCGGCCGATCACCTGCATATCGCGTCCCTCACTGAAATTGGGAACACATTCAATGATTTGATTCATGGGCAATGATTAACTAACAGTTTTAAATTTACACAAAGTTGCCAATAATCGTTATTTTTAAAGCACTTATTCTAAAATAGGGTTTTATGTTTTTACTCGATAAGGAACTTTATAAAAAAGTAAAAGCACCACTGGAGAAAGTCAAATTCAACAGCTTGTTTGCACGGGCAGTGGTCGAAAAACAGGTTACCGGAACAATATATGCTGATCAGCCTGAAAATCCGGAGACAGTTTATGTGGTTCACCCCTATGGGATGTCATTGCTTTTCGGATCTACCGGGAACAATAATTTTAATAAGAGTATAAAGGATTATCTTTTGAATGCGAATAGGACTCGCAGCAAGGTAGAGTGGTTACAGGCATATCCTGATGCATGGAATGAAAAAATTGCAGATCTGCTGGGAGAGAAACTGGTTAAGTACAACCAGGAGTCGGATAATAACACCACCGAAGTAGTACTGGAAAATACCAGGGTGAATTTCAAATTCAACACGGACAAATATCTCGATTTCAAAAAAAACCTGGGCAGATGTGATTTCGATATAGTTCCTGTCGACAGGCAACTTTTCAGTAAAATGAAGGGCTCTGTTGTTCCCATGTTTTTTTGGGACAATGCCGATGATTTCTGCAGGCATGGTGCAGGATTTTGTCTGGTTACAGGAGGACAACCGCTTTCCATGGCTTATTCCGCCTATATTACCCGTGACCAAATCGAATTGGGCATTGAGACCTCCGAAAAACAAAGGGGGAAAGGGTTGGCCTTGCATGCCTGTTCCGCCTTGATTGATTATTGCCTGGCAAACCATTATGAACCGGTATGGTCATGCCGGTTTGAAAACATCGGATCATACAGACTGGCCCAGAGACTGGGTTTTGAACCGGTATTAACCCTTCCCTATTACAGACTGCCATGAGCACAACCCAAAACCTTATTCTGTTTCTGATTTTGAGTATACCGGTTATTATAATTTCATGGCGGTCCTTATTCAGTTTCCGGAGCCATGGTTTCTACCGCTTCTTCAGCTGGGAGTGCATACTTTGGCTGTTTTCATGCAATTACAGGTATTGGTTTACCGATCCTTTCAGTTTCAGGCAAATCATGGCCTGGATATTATTAATAGCAGCTGCATATATTGTCATTGCCGGAGTCATGAAAATGAAAAATGCCGGCAAAGCGCAGAAGTCCAGGAATGACAAAGAGCTTTATGCGTTTGAGAAAACCACGGAGCTGGTTGATACAGGGATTTTCAAATATATCAGGCATCCCTTGTATGCCTCACTTCTTTATCTGACCTGGGGTATTTTCTTTAAGAACATAACTCTCAGCAATTTTGTAGTATCCACATTTTCGTCCGTTTTCCTGTATTTTACTGCCTTGTATGATGAACAAGAGTGCATGTCATATTTCGGAGAGAGGTACAGTGAATATATGACACGAAGCAAAAGGTTTATACCGTTTGTGTTTTAAGCATGCTATAAGAGCAACCTTCATCTTTCCTGAATCATCTGTCAGATTTGTATCGGAATTTTGTACATTTATATATTCTAATACATATCCCATGAAAAGACGCACGTTTTTAAGAAATGCAGGTATTGCTGCCGGCGCAGTGGCCACATCACCCCTATTGGGAAATTTTACAAAAGCAGATGAATCTGATTTTCCGCTGATCGATCTGCATGTTCATCTCACCAATCAGTTCACCATTGATCATGCCATGCAGCTTGCCGAAGAAAGAAAGGTTAAGTTCGGTATCGTTGAACATCCGGCTGAATGGGCCATCAGGGATGATGCAGATCTCAAGAAGTATATTGAGAAACTCAGGAAATATCCTGTATATGTTGGTTTACAACCTATGATTACCGGCTGGGAGAAAAAATTTTCACCGGAAATGCTCGCACAGCTTGATTATGTTTTGATGGATCCGCAAACGATTCCCCTTGGGAATGATCAGTATCAAAGAATCTGGCAGCTGGAAACCTATGTGGAGGATACGGATGCCTTTATGGAGCAGTACATGGCACATAGCATGAATGTTCTCAACAAGGAACCCATCACCATTTTTGGCTGGCCGCTTTTTCTGCCGGTTTGCATAGCCCGTGATTATTATAAACTATGGACCAGGGAGCGAATGCAAAAAATCATTTCGGCCGCCAAATCTAGAAATATCGCTATCGAGATCAACGACATGTCACATACTCCCCATAAAGAATTCATCCTGATGGCCAAAGAACAAGGCCTGAAATTCACCTTCGGCTCTGATTCCCGCACGCCACTTGCCGGAAAACTATCCTACTGCAAAGCAGTTGCCAAGGAATGTAAACTGAAAACCGGGGACTTTTACATTCCGGGGAAGAAAGGTTGATAACACATTTTACTGATACCTGGTTTATAATTGCACCGGCGCTATGAAGAATTCTATTCTATTCCTGCTATTCATAACTGCCTCATTGTTAATGTCATGTACTATATCTGACATGCCGGATGGTCCCGGTTTTGAGGTCAATGTGCCCGATGATTCTATTGTTTTCGCGCAAATAGGAGATTTTGGCGATGCAGGAGAGGCAGAAAAAAGGGTTTCAGACCTGGTAAAAAGCTGGAATCCCGATTTTATTATTTCAGCGGGAGATGGCAATTATTCCAATGGAAAATACAGCACCCTCAGGGAAAATATCATACAATATTACGGGGATTACATTTTCAATTATGATGCTCCGACCGAATATCGTTGCAATGGCAAAGCATTTGAAGAGGGTCTGAACCGCTTTTTCTCCACTCCGGGGAATCATGATGTATATGGTATCGCCGGATTGGCACCTTATTTTGATTTTTTCACACTGCCGGGAAATGAAAGCAATTATAAATTTACCTGGGGACCTGTTTCCTTCTTTTCCCTCAACACGGTGGAAGGTGATTTAGCCGAACAAAGACTATGGCTGGAGAACCAGCTCAGCTTATCGCAAAATCCTTTCAACATCTTGTTCTTTCATCATTCCCCGTATTCTTCAGGAAGTCATGGTAATCATGAGGCCGTGCAATGGGATTTTTTTTCCATGGGAGTAGATGTCATCCTGACCGGACATGATCATCTTTATGAAAATATTGAAAAAAAGGGTGAAGAAGGCACCTATTATCTGACCAATGGTTTGGGCGGCAGGGCATTGGCCGCATGCAACGTACACCCCTTACCCGGGGATTTGTTTACCACTTTTTGTTATGGTGACGACTTCGGCGCTGTAAAAGCCACAGCAACATTTGAAAAACTAATTTTGGAGTTTTATGCCGTCGGTTCACCCGCTGAGCCCATTGACCGGATTGTGATTACAAAATAAGTATTACCTGATCTAAAAAGA
Organism: Bacteroidales bacterium; assembly: GCA_041737175.1. Lineage (GTDB taxonomy): Bacteria > Bacteroidota > Bacteroidia > Bacteroidales > UBA10428 > UBA5072. The sequence continues at coordinate 34,472 of JBGSSF010000031.1, read as the reverse complement.
ATGACTGGCAAAATCATCAGGCGTGATTTTCTGAAAAAGGCAGCATTGACCGGGGCTTCCATCACCCTCCTGGGCCGCGTCCCTGCTGATGGCACTACACCCGATCAGAATACCTTTACCAGTAAGGGGGAGCATTTTACCCTGGCATTTCATGCCAAAAAAGGCCTTTTCTCAATTCTGAGAAATGATGGCTCCATGCTCCTGCAGAACGGTACAGCCCGGTTCAACCTGGGTGGAGAAACCCGATCACTCACTTCACCATCCTTTAAACACAGGATTAGGTCCTCGCGGATCACCGACCAGTTTGGCACGGGTCAAATGGTAAGGATTATGTCAGAGGATACGGATCGCATCATTGATACCGAGATTCAGATCGTTCTTTACGATCATCCCGAAGTCATAACAATTCAAACTGTACTTGCCAATTTATCTCAGCATGATCTCATGCTGTCCGGTCTGGAACCTGTTTGTGTGATCCAGGAACACGGGGGCAGACTTTTTATTCCCGGTGTAACCCGGTGCATCACAAATGGTGCGGTATACTATGATGCCGGCAGGATTCATACTTTCGGTACACCTTTTGAAAAGGCCGTACCTTATGGTGAAACCAAGGGCGGCCGGATGAAGAACAGCAGGCTTTCCGAAACAGAAGAAACGGTGCATTCGTGGTGGAATGCCGGTTTTTTCAGCGGTTACGACAGGGAAGGCCTGGTGCTCGGGTATGTTGAAAACAACAGAAGCCTCGGGCAGTTATTAATTACAAGAATACAACCGGATCAGGTCCTTTTTACGGCTGAATCGGTTTACAATCCGGGCTATATGCTAAAGCCGGGCCAGAAAATTGGGTCCGACAGATTTGCCATCCTGATGGATAGAAATCCATACAAAGCCCTTGAATCATACGCTTCGATGGCAGGTGCAGCCGGCAATGCCAGAACACATTCGATCATCAACGGCTGGTGCAATTGGTTCTATACCTATGAGCACACCAGTGAAGAGGAAATAATCCGCAATGCTGAATTTGCAGCCGGAAACCTGAAGAAATACGGTCTGGAGTATATTCAGGTTGATGAAGGATACCAGAGGTGGCATGGAGACTGGGAAGGCAATGAACGGTTCCCGCATGGCATGAAATGGCTGGCGGACAGAATAAAAGGATATGGTTTAAAGGCCGGCATATGGGTGGCTCCTTATGTTGTTTCGGAACCAACAGAACTTTTTCAGAAAAACCCGGAATGGTTCCTGAGAAATGAGGACGGAAGCCTGAGACGTGTTGGCCCCTGGCCTGGAGAGGATACCGACTGGGCCAGGAATGAAAATCCAAAAAGATACGGATTGGATATCACTCACCCCGATGCTGCAAGCTGGTTGCATGAAATGATCGATACCATGGCCAATCGCTGGGGTTATGAGATGATCAAGATCGACTTTGTTGCCTGGTCTCTGTTATCAGCTCACCATTATTTTGATGCTTCTGTGACGGCAGCCCAGGCCTATCGGAAAGGTTTTGAGATCATGCGAAAAGCAGCCGGTGAAAAATGTCATTTTCTGGACTGTGGACCGGGTGCGGTTACCATTGGGCTAACCGATAGTATGCGCATTGAACTCGATCAAAACTACGGATATTCAGATGACGCCTGGAAGCAGTATTTTCTGAACCCCTCAAGCAGCGGACCTGCCGCAGCCAAAAGATACTATTTTCATAAAAAAACATGGATCAACGATGCCGACCATATTTGCATGAACCTGCTTTCTGTCAATCAGTCCCAGGCAGCGGCAACGCTTATTGCACTGAGCGGCGGCAACATCATGTCGGGCGACAGGCTCACGGAACTGGATGCCGGCAGGTTGGAAATCCTTGCGAAGGTATTGCCTGCATATGGAGAAGCAGCAAGGCCGGTTGACCTGTTTGATTCTGATTTGCCATCGGTGTTTGCCCTTAAGATTAGCAAACCTTTTGGAGAATGGACCGTAGCGGGCTTTTTTAATGCCAGCCTTTCAGAACCTGTCATTCGCAGTTTTCCGCTTGAACGTTTATGGTTGCTTCCGGATCAGCCCTACCTGGTTTATGATTTCTGGAAACAAAAATTTATGGGTGAGATAACCGGAGATATTCAAATTACGGTGCCTCCCGGCTCGGTGACTTTACTGACCTTCCATGCAAAATCCGGCGTGCCGCAGGTTATTTCCACCAGCCGGCATGTATTGCAGGGTGCCATTGAACTTGAACAAGTTGCCTGGGATGCCGGAACTCAAACACTTAACGGGATTTCCAGAGGTTTGCCGGATTCTTCACATTATGTCACCGTCTACCTTCCTGATCCGGAACCCTGGAAACAAAGCGGGCAGGGTCTCTTTCATGATTATGGTTCCTACAGCCTCAACAGGATTGAAAACAACATTGTTCGTATTTGGATGCATTTCAGGAACGAAGATCAGCTTGCCTGGCAGATTAAGAAGGATAACTGATTATTTTATTTCAGATATTTGATTGGATAAATAGGATGTATTTATTATTCTTACAAAAAATTAACCTTATGAAAAAATCCATTTTCTGCGTAATGATGACCGTTGTTTTCTCATGGTTATCATTTCCGCAAGTAAAAGGCCAGGACAAGTCTGCCCTGAGCCCCAAAATCAATCAGAAAGACATATTATCCGTTCTGACGAAAGTGGCCGATTATCAGGTTCGTACCCCGTTAACGCACACGGGGGCGGATTGGACCAACGGCGCGCTTTACGCCGGGATGACAGCATGGGCTAAGATTGCCGGTAACGAAAAATATTTTACCTGGTTGATGGAAATGGGTGACAAAAACGGCTGGACATACAATCCTCAGGAAGATCCAAGGGGCCGGTATCATGCTGACGATTACTGCGTGGGACAAATGTATCTTGAACTTTACCGGAAGTACAAAGACCCGAAGATGCTGAATCCCCTGCGGGAATATTTTGACCGGATATTGCTAAATCCTTCTGTCGGGGAGCTTGAATTTACCTATACAGATGATTTCTGGCCTACAGAGCGCTGGTCATGGTGCGATGCCCTTTTTATGGGACCTACCGTGTGGGCTAAAATGGCCAGTATCACCGGTGAAAAGAAATACCTCGATTTCATGTATCAGGAATACAAGGCTACGACAGATTATTTATATAGTAAAGAGGACGGGTTGTATTACCGGGATTCCCGTTTCTTTACCAGATCGGAAGCCAATGGTGCCAGAGTGTTCTGGGGTCGTGGCAATGGATGGGTTTTCGCAGGTTTGCCCATTATTCTGCAAGAGTTGCCTTCAGACTTTGAGCAGAAAGCTTATTTTGAAAAGGTCTATAAAGAAATGGGGGCTAAAATCCTTTCCATTCAGGATGCGAAAGGATACTGGCATGCCAGTTTGCTGGACCCTGCCAGTTATCCCAATCCCGAGATCAGTGCAACCGGGTTTTTTGTATTCGGACTAGCCTGGGGGATTAACCATGGCTATTTCGACCGGAAGACTTATCTCCCAGCTGTTGAAAAAGGATGGAAGGCCATGGTGAATGCGGTCTGGCCCGACGGCAAGGTGGGATGGATACAGCCGATCGGTGAGGATCCGAAAGCCGTTACCCGTGAAATGACTGAAGTTTACGGAGTGGGAGCATTTCTGCTGGCCGGTTCCGAAATGTATAACCTGGTGAAAAAATAACAGATATTATTCTTTTATGAAAACCGAATTAAGATATTCGCATCATCCGGAAGATGTAAAGCATTATGATACAACCCGGATCAGGAAAGAATTTCTGATTGAAACCCTGTTCATTCCCGGTGAGATTTGTCTCACCTATTCCATGTATGATCGGTACATTGTGGGTGGCGCCATGCCAACCGGCAAATCCCTGAAGCTGGAGAGCTTTGATGCCCTGAAGGCAAAGGATTTTCTCGATCGAAGGGAAATGGGCATCATTAATGTAGGTGGCGATGCCGAGGTGAAGGCAGCAGGAAATGCATACAGGCTGAATTACAAAGAAGCGATCTACCTGGGGAAGGGCGTGCATGATGTATCATTTTCATCGGCGGATCCTGAAAAGCCTGCCAAACTGTATATCAACTCTGCCCCGGCACATCATACATATCCCACCAGGAAAGTCACCGTTAAAGAGGCGGTGGTTGCCGTCATGGGAAGCCCGGAAGCCTCCAACCACAGGACCATCAATAAGCTATTGATTGATTCGGTCATTGAAACCTGCGGACTGCAAATGGGATTAACAACCCTTCATCCGGGGAGCGTATGGAACACCATGCCACCCCATACCCACAGCCGGAGGATGGAGGCTTACTTCTACTTTGAGGTGCCTGCCGGCCAGGCTGTATGTCATTTTATGGGAGAGCCAGATGAAACCAGGCACATATGGATGAAAACTGAACAGGCGGTATTATCTCCGTCATGGAGCATCCACAGCGCTGCCGGCACTTCCGGCTATTCCTTTATATGGGGAATGACCGGTGAAAACCTGGATTATGGCGACATGGATATTCGTCAACCTGATGAACTCAGATAAACAATAACAAAATGAAGGAATTATTCGATCTTACAGGTAAAGTTGCACTCATAACCGGTGGAACGCATGGGATTGGACTGGCAATTGGTCTCATGCTGGGCAAAGCCGGCGCCAGGGTATGTGTTAATGACCGCGCTGAAGATAAACTGCCCGGTTGCCGTGAGGCATTCGCAAAGGAAAACCTGGATGTATTTACCCTGCTGTTTGATGTTACAGATGAAGCTGACGTTGACAAGGGCATTACCCTTATCGAAAAGAATGTAGGTCCTGTTGATATTCTGGTCAACAATGCAGGTATTATCAAACGGATTCCAATACTGGATATGCCGGTTTCTGAATTCAAACAGGTGATTGATGTTGACCTGGTGGCACCGCTCATTGTTTCCAAAAGAGTTGCTCCCGGGATGATTCAGCGCAGAAACGGCAAGATCATCAACATGTGCTCCATGATGAGCATATATGGCAGAAATACCGTTTCGGCCTATGCATCAGCCAAGGGGGGATTAAAACTGCTGACCGCAAACATGTGCTGTGAATGGGCCAAATACAACATCCAGATCAATGGCATTGGTCCCGGTTACATTGCCACTTCCCAAACTGCCCCGATCAGGGAAAACGGCCATCCTTTCAACGATCTGGTGATGACCCGCACGCCGGCAGGAAGATGGGGAGAACCCGGAGATGTGGCCAATGCGGCCCTGTTCCTGGCCTCCAAAGCCAGTAATTTTGTGAATGGTCATATTCTGTTTGTGGATGGCGGGATCCTGGCGAATTTCGGTTACATGAAGGGGGAAAATGATATTTGAGAAATAATTGTGAATTGTGAATGGTGAATAGTAAACCCTTCAAGCGGTCGGAGACCCTTGAAGGGTGTATTAATAAATAAATCAATACCACAATGAAAAGAAGTCAAGTTAACTTAATCTGGTTCCTTGTGGCAATGTTCTTTACAGGAGCCTGCCAGCGGAATGAAACCTTTACAGTCAGCAATCCCGGGAACGAAGATCTTATTGATAGGGTGACGGTGATTTCCCGGTCGGAAATCCAAAAATTTCTTGTTGATACCGATTCCGTTCAATTTGTTGCTGTAAAGGACGAAAACGGTGAACTGCTGCCATCCCAATGCGATGATTTTGACAAAGACGGGAATTGGGATGAGCTGGCATTCCTCTGCGATCTGGAGGCAGGAGAAAATAAAATGATCCTGTTTGAAGCTGTTGAGAATCCACCTGAATTCCCCATCCGTACGAATATCCGGTTTGGCAGGGTTACGAAGCCTTTTGAAGAGGTTTCGGGAGACCTCAGAATGAAGACGAATGACACCAAATTCACTGCGCCAGTATATCAGATGGAAGGCCCGGCCTGGGAAAATGACCTCATCGCGTTCAGGAATTATTACGATGCCCGGAATGGCATTGATATTTTTGGCAAAAGAATTTCTTCCATGGTAATGGACAGTGTGGGAGTCAATGGCAGGGACTATCATACCCTGGCCGATTGGGGCATGGATATTTTAAAAGTCGGCAATTCGCTGGGTGCTGGTGCAATTGCGATTGGAATAGGAGATTCGTTGTACCGGGTTGGCCCCTGTGAAGAAGGTAATTTCAGACAGATTACCGAGGGCCCGGTTCGGGCTGTACTGGAACTGACCTATAAAAATGTGCCGGCGGGAGATCGTTTGTACAATGTCACCCACCGGATTTCAATATACGCCGGGGACAGGTTTTACCGGAGTATGGTGTGGATTGATAACCTGCACGGCGATGAGGAATTGGTAACAGGGATTGCGAATTTGCATAATGTACCGGCAGATACGCTTGAGGAAGGCACCCTGAAAATCGTTGCTTCACTGGGCAACCAGGGGATCAGCGGTGAAGTGCTGGGCATGGCAGTGTTTGTGCCTGGCGATCAGTTCAGGAAATTCCGGGAAGCTCCGGCTGAGGGATCTGGAATTGTCAGTACACACCTGGTATCTCTGGCACTTCAAAAGGATGTACCTTCAGAATACTGTTTTCTGGCAGCCTGGGAGGTGCAGGATGAGCGGGTGAAGGACCGGGAGTATTTTACGGGATTGGTGAAAGAGGCAGCAAAGAAAATGATTAAATAAAAAGGCGGAGTTACAAACTCCGCCTAGCCAAACAACCACAAAATCTGTGGCTCTGAACGATTGATATTATATTCCGGACACAACAATGCCATCAAAAACCAGACTCGGGAATCTGGCCTGGCTGTATATCCAGGGATCATTGCCCACTTCAACGAGCTTATTCCAGAATTTGAGGTGGTTATCCGCGATGTTCATTTCGGCTATATTCTGAACAAACTGTCCTTTGTCATAAAGTTTGCCGATAATGCCCAATGAGAAATCTCCGGTGGTGGAATTGGAATTTCCTCCGATATATCCGGTTATCAGAATACAACGTCCCAGATCCTTGATAATCTCATCAACACTGCGGGTACCCGGAGGTATGATCAGGTTGGAGATTGATCCTGAAGTTGGTTCCCAGCCCAGTTTCTGGCTGTAATACCAGTCGATCAGGAACTCGTTTAACCTGCCCTCCAACAGCAGATCACGCTTCCTGGCCGGGAATCCGTCATCGTCATAAAGCTTGGATCCCAGTCCGCGCGGAAGGAAGGGATCATCCTGAACGGTCAGCAATTTGCTGCCGAATTGCTGTCCTTTTTTATCTGCCAGGAAGGACCGTTTTTGCTGTATGCTACCGCCCGACATGGGATTCAGCAGTCCGCTCAGCACCCGGGCTGCGCCACGGTTTTCCAGGATTACCGGCAGGGTTTCGGTGGCAATCTTTTTGCCACCCATCAGGTCGAAGGTTCTGTTGGCAGCCTCGATGCCCACATCCTGCAATGAAGGAAGATCACTCCTGTACCTGCAGGTAATATAATGATAACCGGCTGGCCGCCTGTCGCCCTCATCCTGCACTGTCATGGAGGCACCGACATTACAGAAGGTACCCCTGCTGGATCCTTCGAATCCATTGCTCGTTTTTACAAAGTCTTCGTAGGTGTCATCACTTTCTCCGGCCTCTACCGATATCACCTTGTCACCTCCTTTTTCCAGGCAGGCATTTTCAACGGTTTTAACCATGGCGTGCCTGTTTTCAGGTGTTAATTGCTGAAAATCAGGATCGGCAAGCTGGAGGTCCTTTTCGGATCTTCCTGCGTAATACTTGGGATCCGGTAATGTACGGAACGGATCTTCCTCCATGATTTTTGCATTTTCTATCAGGTCACTGATAAACCCTGACAGGGTTGATTTGCGAAAATCAGGAGTTGACTTGCCTGCAAACCGTTTATTGATGAATACTTCGAGGTACAAACCTTGTGTGGTGGCTTCCTTGATGACCTCAGGTTTTCTATCTCGGTAATTGATCTCTACTGAACGCCTTTTGGATATACTTACCTTACAGTCATTTGCTCCGGCTTGTTTGGTCTGGTCGATTACCCAGTTGGCCAGTTCCCGGAATTCCTGTTGCTGATCTTTTTTATAACTCATGACTGGCCTCCTTTCTGCTGTGTGCCGCCAACGGTTAGCGATTTAACAAGGCATGTGGGCAAGCCGAAGGATACCGGGACTCCCTGTCCGTTCTTGCCGCATTGTCCGGCGCCGCCATAGTACATTTCAAGATCATTGGAAGCCATGGTAATATTAGCGAGCATTTTGGGACCGTTGCCCATGATGTTCACATCCTTGATCGGGGAGGTGAGTTTGCCATTCTCAATCAAACGTCCCTGGGAGACATAAAAGGCAAAATCGCCTTCTCCGATTTTCACCTGGCCGTTGCTGACGTTTTCAACATATATACCGTTGCCGGCTTGCTTGATAACATCTTCAGGAGTGGCAGGACCTCCAAGCATGTAAGTATTTCGCATGCGGGGTATGGGATAGTTCTGGAAATCCTGTCTGCGGCCGTTGCCGGTTGGCTCAACACCATAGTGTTTTGCCGATATCCGGTCATGGATATAACTGGTAAGAATACCGTTTTCCACAAGGACAGTCCTTTTACCAGGTATCCCTTCGTCGTCAATATTAAGACTGCCGGCCAGGTTCATGTTGGTGGCGTCGTCGACAATAGTGACGAATGGTTCTGCCACTTTCTTGCCCAGCATGGAACTGTAGGTGGATATGTTCTTTCTGTTGAAGTCAGCTTCCATGCCGTGTCCAATGGCTTCATGGAGCAATATACCCGTGACGCCTGGACCGAGTACCACCGGAACCTCGCCGGCGGGCGGCTGAATGGCATCAAAAAGTTTCAGGGTATTATTTACTGCTTTGTCAGCGATCTCGTTGAGCACAGCATCTGTATAGTAAGAGAAATCACGTCGACCGCCAAGATTCCATCCTGACTGTTCCCGTTTTCCGTTTCTCTCGGCCACTACCGAAGTATAGAGGTAACCCGAAGGAATCAGATCCTCGGCCAGGATGCCATCGCTGGTAACAATCATGACTCGCTTTACAGAATTGGAGAAGCCTGCATTGACCTTGGCAATTTCGGTTGACAATGCAAAACACTTCTGGTTGATGTTTTGCAACAAAGGTAGCTTTGCCTTAGCAGGAATACCATTGAAATCAGGAGCAACCGGATAGTAATTTCCGGCTTTCGGTCTTGTGAATGAACTGCTCACAGGTGTGGCATTCATGTCACAAAGCGTGGAGGCCGTGGAGGCCGCGGAAAGCATGGATTCCTCGGTGAGTTCCTGGGTATATCCATAGCCAATCTGGTCGCCTTTCACGGTGCGGATTCCAACTCCCAGTGAAATGTCGCCGTATGACTGGTTTACCTTACCGTCTTCAAGGCCCAGGTAATTGGAAACCGTGAATTCGAAATACAGATCGGCAAAATCGCCGCCTTTTGATAGAGCTTTTGCCAGCAACTTGTGGCACAGGGTTTCATCGATCCCGAATTCTTTCAGGAAGTAATTGCCTGAGGGTTGATCAGTCAGCCACATACCTGCTTTCAGTTCGGGAAGTAATAACAAGGCACCACCCGCCATGGCAGTACCCCGAATGAATTTTCTTCTCGGAATGGGTTTCATTATGAGTGTTTAAATTGAACATGCACTAAAGTAGCAACAATTTGAGGAAAGTGGAAAAGAAAGGCAGGAATTATAACAATATTTAACACATAAAGGGCCCCCGCATTTGCGGGAGCCCAGACAATCAACATTACCTATATAATTATCGGGTGTATTTGCCTATCAGACGCACGATCAAATCATTCAGCAATTCCACTTCATAATCTCCAACGGTCGCCTCTATATGTTCACCACCGATGCCACTGTCGTTGGTTATGAACACATAGGTTCCACCGGTGGCCACTGCGAAAAACCGGAAAAGGAACTCGGTATCCTTGTTGATCCCGCTGGCAGAAATGGGAATGATTTTTATACCTTTTTCAGCGGTATTTTTTATAATGTCATTCAGATCGTTTACAATGGATTCTGTGTGATGGGGAGGCGCATCAAGCAATAAAAACAACAGCCTGGCCCTTGCACTTTCGCTCCAGCCGAGCTGTGTAACAGCTGTGTTCAGGGCTGTGTGCACAGCTTCTTCGTAATCACCGCCACCCCCGGCATCCTGGTTGCCAATGAAAGTAAGTGTCTGCCTGAGGTTGCCTGAAAATGGAGACACCCTGGTAAGATATTCGTCCCCCTCATCGCGGTAAAACACCGATCCTACCCTTAATTCCAGCAGGGCATTCAGGTCCTCAGCCCGTTCGATAACATCCATGAGTTCCGATTTCAGGTAGTTAATTTCATCCCCCATGGATCCTGTGGCATCCACAACAAACAGGATATCCGCTTTAAATACCTGTGTGCCTGAGATGGGCATGGTTACCTCATTAATACCGTTTTCATAGCTATAAGGATCAACCACTGTGATCTGCTGATCGGAATACTTAATAGTGGCCGTAACCTGGTTGGTATTCCCGCCATTCAGGTCAAGCCAGAGCTCTGCTTTGCCTTCGTTATCCGTGCGGGTTTTCCACAAAATTTCTCCCTGCAGGTTTTTAAGCATGATTTCACAATCGGCCAAAGGATTGAAACGGTTATCCCTTACAAGGAAGGAATATCTCATTTTCGGGTAAAACTTCCAGTTTTCCTGCGCCAGGTTAAATTCATCATTTTGTCCCAGGTTGTTCCAAAATTCCCATTCTGCAAGGTCGTTCCATTCTGCAGCGGTTATCTGCCCCGGATTTACCGGCACCTGCTGCGTGGAATCACCGGTTCCCGATCCTGACGAAGATCCGCCGGTGGACAATCCTTCTCCATATTTATAGAGACCCGGGGTACCGTCACTTTTATCAGTGACATCTATATCGCCGCTCTCTTTACTGCATTGGAACAAAATCAAAGCAGCAAGTATTGCCGGAAACAGTATAACAGTTTTTTTCATTTTGGAAGTATTGGGTGAAAAGAAAGGGTTTTCTGTCAGATGGCATCCTGGCGAAAAAGGTTGCGCTGGTCCAAGAATTTTATCGACTTTACTTCAATTTGTGAAGTCGCCGCACCGACTGTTTAATAAGGATCTACATCCAGTGTATATTGCACTGAACGGAATTCAGGTTTGATCTGCATTTCCTTTATGCCATTGATTATCTGAAGTTTTACAACTGACAAAGTCTTTCCGTTTTCGATCTTCACCAGCATGCTTTTCAGGTGGAGATTGTGAATCCGGCTTACAAGCGGATACTCCGGACCCATGATTTTTTCCTGGATGGATTTTCTGAGCATGGATGCCAGAAATCCTGCCGCCTGGTCCAGTATATCCCTGTCACGATGCTTCAGGATGATCTCCACCATCCTGCAGAATGGAGGATATCTGAATTTTCTCCTTTCTTCGAGCTGTTCAGTGTACATGGACACATAGTCATTCTCTACCACCTGCCGTATCACAGGATGGTTATGGTCGGAAGTCTGTATGATTACCGAACCCCGGCTGTTTTTCCGGCCTGCCCTTCCGCTTACCTGGGACATCAACTGGAAGCTGCGTTCATAAGCCCGGAAATCGGGAAAGTTGAGCATGGTATCTGCATTCATGATGCCGACAAGCTTGACATTATCGAAATCAAGTCCTTTTGAAACCATCTGTGTGCCGACAAGTATGTCGGATTCCTTCATTTCGAAACGGGTAATCAGCTTTTCAAAAGATTTCCGGCTTCGTGTATTATCGAGATCCAGGCGTTCAACCTTTGCAGATGGGAAAAACAGGGCAATTTCCTCTTCGATTTTCTCAGTTCCGAATCCCTTCATCTGCAGCTTGTTATGTCCACAGGAAGAACAGGTTGAAGGTACGACGGTCTGATAACCGCAATAGTGGCAGTTTAGTCTGTTGCTGCTTTTGTGATAGGTAAGGCTCACATCACAATGCCGGCAGCGGGGTACCTCGCCACAGTTTTCACATTCAAGAAACAATGAAAATCCACGCCGGTTCTGGAAAAGTATGATCTGTTCCCCATTTTTCAGGGCAATGTCGATGTTACTGAGCAGAACCGGTGAGAAGTGAGATTGCATTTGTTTACGGCGCCGCAGCTCACGTGTATTGACAACCGTTATTTCCGGAAGTTCAAGGTTCAGGAATCGCTCATTGAGTTTTACCAGTTTGTATTTTCCGGTCATACAATTGTGATAGCTTTCAACCGACGGAGTAGCTGTACCCAGCAATACACTTGCGCCTTGCTGGCGGGCCAGCATCAGAGCCGTATCACGCGCATGGTAACGCGGAGCCGGATCAAACTGCTTGTAAGTGTTTTCATGCTCTTCATCAATGATTACCAGGCCAAGATTCCTGAAAGGCAGGAAAACGGATGATCGTACACCCAGTATGATTTGAATGGCACTTTCTGTTTCCTCTGCTGGCTGAAGCAGTCTGTTCCAGGTTCTTATTCGTTCAGAATCAGTGGATCTGGAATGATAAACTGCTATAAGCGATCCAAAGACAGCCCGGAGCCGGGTAATGATCTGGGTGGTCAGGGCTATTTCGGGAAGCAGGTACAGCACCTGTTTGCCAGTCTCCAGGGCTTCCTGAATCAAATGAATGTAGATCTCTGTTTTTCCGCTCGAGGTTATTCCATGCAACAGCACCACATCGGTACTTGTAAAGGCATCTTTAATCTCTTGAAAGGCCTGCAATTGTGAAATATTGAGGTCTGATAAACGGGATAAAGACTGTTCGCCGGCTGCTTTTTTCCTTGACCGGATCCCGGGTTTCAGACGTGCCGGGAGTGCTGCTTTGAAGACCTCTCCAGGTGTGCACATGTAATATTCACTGATCCATTCCCAGAGTCTGATCTGTGATTCAAGTACCACAGGTTCCCGGTCGATCAGACCTGCTATTTCCTTAACATCATATGCTTGTGGTCTCTGTTCGTGCACCTTTACAACCAACCCTGTATAGATTTTCCTTTTCCCGAACTGGATGCTGGCCCTGACGCCACGTTTAACCACAGCTGCCTGTTCTTCGTTCACCGCATAGGTGAAGACGCCTGGAATAGGCAGTGGCAGAAGTAGATCAACGTAACAGGGAAATTTCATTTGCACATTTGCCTATTGGCACATTGTATTTAAACTAATATCTCTGCCAGTTTCAGCAAGTCCCGGTTCACGTCTTTATGCATCTTGGCGGTTTTGTTGAGTGGCACATGGACAATCTCGCTGTTGACGATTCCGATCATGATGCTCTTCTGGTCATCGATAAGAGCTTCGATGGCAGCCACTCCCATCCGGGTGGCAGATACCCGGTCAAAGGCGGTTGGTGAGCCGCCCCGCTGAATATGTCCCAGGATGGTTGTGCGGATGTCCAGTTCGGGATACTCACGCTTGATGATACTGGCAATGGTTATGGCGCCTCCTTCTTCCTCTCCCTCTGCTACCATGATGATGCTGGATTTCCTTTGCCGGGCCCGTTCGGCCAGGTATTTTCGCAGCCTGTCCAGCTGGTTTTTTTCTTCCGGTATAAGTATGCCTTCGGCGCCGCATGCTATTCCACTTCGCAGGGCCACAAAACCAGCTTCTTTGCCCATCACCTCCACGAAGAATATCCGTCCGTGAGAACTTGCGGTATCCCTTATTTTATCCACTGCTTCAACAACGGTGTTCAAAGCGGTGTCATAGCCAATGGTATAATCCGTGCCGAAAAGATCATTGTCAATGGTTCCCGGAATGCCGATAATAGGGATGTCATATTCCCTCGATAAAATACTGGCACCGGTAAAGGATCCGTCACCGCCTATAACTATGACGGCCTGAATGCCAAATTTCACCAGCTGATCATACGCAGTTTTTCTTCCTTCCGGGGTCATGAATTCCTTGCATCGCGCTGTCTGCAGTATCGTTCCTCCATTCTGTATTATGCCGCTTACCGCCTGCGATGTCAATGGAATAATATCTCCTTCAATCATGCCCATATAACCGCGCCGGATGCCATAAACTTCAAAACCTGCATGTAATCCGGCACGCACAACGGCTCTGATGGCAGCGTTCATACCGGGGGCATCACCCCCTGAGGTCAAAACTCCTATCCTCTTAAACTCTTCCATGTGCGTATATAGTTTAATCACCTAATCCTGGCAGCAAACTCCTCCAGCAACCATCTTGGTGTTGAGGTGGCCCCGGTAATGCCTACACTACCTGCATTCTCCATCCATTCGGTCTGAATATCAGCGGTATCAGTTACAAAATAGGTATTCTTGTTCACTGCCTTGCACTGGGCATATAAAAGTTTACCATTGGAGCTTTGTTTATAACTCACGAACAGCACAACATCATGACGGGCGCAAAATTTTCTGAGGACCGGAATTCTGCCTGACACCTGACGGCATATGGAATGGTTGCATTTTAAGGTTAGCTGCTCTGATCCAGCCTCTGTCAACCGTCGGATCAGGGTTTCCTGCAAACGCTGGTAGTTGTCAGTGCTCATGGTTGTCTGAGCATACAGGTGGACGGGCCTGGCGAAGTCAATTTTCCTGAGGTCCTCCTCTGATTCCACAATTATGGTCTGATAATTGGTCTGACCCGCCAAACCACGAACTTCAGCATGGTCCTTTTTCCCAAAGATAACAAATTGTGCCCCCTGTTTGTGGTTTTCGGTGTAATCATGCCTGATCTTGCTCTGAAGTCTCAGAACGATGGGACAGGTACCATCGATCAGCTGTATATTGTTTCTGGAGGCATGCTCATATGTTTCAGGTGGTTCACCGTGCGCCCGGATCAATACCCGGCAATTTGACAAAGTAAGAAATTCCTCCGGAGTTATTGTCTTTAATCCGATCTTCTCCAGTCTTTCGATTTCTTTCTGATTGTGCACGATTTCTCCAAGGCAATACAACTGTCCTTGTTCCCTGATGATTTCTTCCGCTTTGCCAACCACCCGGGTAACACCAAAACAGAATCCGGCTGCAGGGTCAACTTCAATGTTCATACCTTTGGATGATTTGAATCCATAATTTTCTGAACCATTCCATTTGCTGATCAATTGTCATATGGCTGTTGTCAAGCAAAACGGCATCATCTGCCCTCCTGAGAGGACTTTCTTTTCTGTTCACATCCTCATAATCGCGCATGCGTATATTGGCAGTGATCTCATCAAGTCCGACTTCCATTCCTTTTTCAAGAAGCTCTTTAAAGCGTCTTTTGGCACGGACATCCGCTTCTGCAGTCATGAAGATCTTGAGGTGGGCACGCGGAAACACAACGGTGCCAATGTCCCGGCCATCCATTACCACGCCGCCGTTTTGACCGATCTTGCGCTGCAGGCCGACCATCTTGCTACGAACCTCCCTGATCTGACTGATCTTGCTCACCACGGCAGAAACCTCAATGCCTCTGATTTCTTCTTCCACATTTTTTCCGTTGAGCCAGGTTTCCTGCATGCCGGATTGTTCGTTTAAGCGGAACCGGATGATGATGTTTTTCATCTCTTCCCGCAGTTTTTCAATCAACGGTTCGCCACCGGCCAGAATGTTATTTTCAAGGCAATACAGGGCTACCGCCCTGTACATGGCACCGCTGTCGATGTATACGTAATTCAGTTCTCTGGCTATCAGCCGGGCAAACGTGCTCTTGCCGCAGGAGGAATAGCCGTCGACCGCTATAATGCATGCGTGAGAGGATTCCATAACTCAAAAATTTCTACTGAATTCATCCAGGTTCATACTGAATGAGAATTGGTTCGTTCCGCCCGCCAAATGGTATATTCCATGACCATATCCGATACGAAACTTAGCTACTTTCACCCCGATACCCCACGAAAATCCCACCATACCGGGTTTGTTGCTGATTTTCATTTCCTGTCTGCGTCTGTAGTTGTATCCTGCCCTGAGGGTGAGATTTTTTCCTATGTTGAATTCAGTTCCGATGTGGATATGCCGCATGAATTTGTCGACAAATATGTCAAAATCACTTTCAGAAGCGGATTCTCCGGTAAGCGTCTCCGTGGGGTTTTCTCTTTCTTCCTGGGTGGTATAAGTCAGGTCCCATTTCTCCAAATGACTTGCAACCAGGATGAAAGAAAGAGGAGCATGCTGCAGTCCCTGTGAGATGCCCAGGGCGATGTTAAACGGAAGAGGTTCACCGGTGCCTTCGGGATAATAAGCATCCACCTGGAATCCGATATTTCGCAGGACAAGTCCGGCTGCGAACTTTGACCCGGGATTGCAGTAAGTAATCCCGGCATCGAAGGCAATGGCAGTGGAATTGTACATTTCGAGATCCGAGAAAACTGATTTTACCGTGAATCCAAAGTGGATAAGCGAATCCAGCGGCCTGGAATACATAATATTGACGGAATAATCCGCAGCCCTGAAGGTTCCTGTTAATGAACCGGTTTCATCGGCACCCTGGAACTTGCCGTAGTTCAGGTAATGAATACCTCCGCCGATCATGCCTTTCTGACCCAGGTTGGCAGCAGCAGATGCGTAGCCGTAATTTACGCCGGCAAAGTAATTCACGAAGTTGAGAGTCATATTATGGTGCAATTCCCGGGTTAACTGAGCCGGATTGTGATAGGCCAGATCCAGGTCATTGTCATAAACAGCCACAGCATCTCCGCCAAGGGCCGCTATTCTGGCTGAGTTGGTCATCTCAAGAAACTGAAAAGCCTTACCACCGGGTTGACTCCAGGCATTGACCGGGAATAGCGTTGCTGCGAGGCAACAAACAATTCGCAATTTCTGAGACAGACGGTAATTATTTTGGTTACTGGCCATTGAAAACGGAAAACGGGTAAATTTAGCAGTTATTATCCGATTATACTTTCGTCCTGTATTTATTCCCACAAAAGTCTCCCATAATTTTGATAAATTTCAGCCCGGAAACCATCTTAACTTCTGTAGGGGAATGCTGCCTGATCCTAAAATTATCTTTATCATCAATCCGATTGCCGGAACAAAGAGCAAACAGGTGATCCTGGATTTTTTGGAGGAAAAATTTCCCGAAGAATCCTATGAAGTGGTTTTTACCGAATACAAGGGACATGCTCATGAAATTGCGAAACAGAAAGTGGCTGAAGGTTACGATAATCTTGTTGCAGTCGGGGGCGATGGCACCGTAAATGAAGTGGCCTCAGCGTTGGTGAACACTCCATGCAAATTGGGAATCATTCCTTTTGGTTCGGGGAACGGACTGGCCAGGCACCTGCACATTCCCGTGCATCTGTCCCTGGCGGTTGAGGTGATCAAGAAGCATAAAATCCAGATTATTGACGCTGGGAAGGTCAATGGCCGGTACTTTTTCTGCACATGCGGCACCGGTTTTGATGCCAGGGTAGGGAAAAAGTTCGCAGGTGAAGGTAAGCGCGGCATGCGGAATTATGTCAGAACCACCATTCACCAATACATCTCCTATTCTCCGAAAACCTATGTGCTGAAAACAGAAAACAAAAAAGTCAGGCTTGATGCTTTTCTGATTACTTTCGCCAATTCAGGACAATACGGGAACAATGCCTATATTTCCCCCAAGGCCATCATCAATGACGGGCTCCTTGATTTGTGCATACTGAGGCCATTTCCGAAAACTTCAACCCTGGAGATGGGATTGAGATTGTTCTTCAAGAATATTGACCAAAGTCCTTACCTGGAAGTTTTACGGATAAAAAAGGCAAGCTTAAAGCGCAAGGGGAAATCACGTATCACCATTCATCTTGACGGAGAACCTTTGAAAACCAAGGCAAAGCTAAAAGTGAAAGTCATTCCTGACGCTTTGCAGGTAATGGTGCCGCTCACAAAAAAGAGAGAGTCAGCCTTGCCACCGGGCATTTTAAAGAAACTCCAGCCTAAAAAGCCCGGCCATGTTTCGCCGTAAGGTCAGCTTAACCTGATCCATATCGGGTTTGAAACCTTTTTCCTTTTCCATGGAAGTAACTCCCTTATCGGTAAATCCGCAGGGATTGATATAACTGAAGTATTGCAGGTCAGTGGTAACATTCAGGGCAAAACCATGCATGGTTATTCCGCGGCTTACTTTTACGCCAATAGCGCAAATCTTCCTGACAGGCTTGAGGTTGCCAGCTCCGAGCCATACCCCGGTAGCTCCTTCAAGCCGTGTTGCACTCAATCCAAAATCCATGAGTGTTTGAATAATGGATTCCTCAAGATTTTCAATATATTTCTTGACGCCAATACCGAGCGATGGCAGGTCAAAGATCGGGTAACCCACCAGTTGCCCGGGTCCGTGGTAGGTAATGTCACCTCCACGGTCGGTTTTATAGAAAGCAGCTCCGATAGAGGAAAGGAATTCGGGATTGATCAGGAGGTTATTCTCTTTGCCGCTCCTGCCCAGGGTATATACATGCGGATGTTCAACAAAAATCAGACAGGGCAAGCCACCGGAATCTGATCCTGTGGTCTTTGCCCTGATAAGCCTGTCCTGAATTGCCTGTTGAAAATCCCAGGTATCCTTATAATCTTTCAGATGCAGATCGATGTATTCAGCCTGGTTCATTTGAATTCAAGCCATCAGGCCACTGATGCAAAGCATTTTTCCAGCAACCGTTTGGTGGCCATGATCCCATCGGGTTCACTCAGCTTGTTGCCTTCATATTCAATTCCTACCCAGCCCTTGTACCCCGAATCCTTCACGATTTTTATGATGCGGTAAAAATCAATCTTCACCTCATTGCCTTCGGCATCGAAATCATAGGATTTGGCACTGACCCCTTTGGCAAAAGGCATCAGATCCTGCATGCCCAGATAACGGTCATATTCATAGAAATTGCCAAAATCGGGTAGTGTACCGCAATTCTTCATGTTGACGCGTTTCATGACACCGGAAAGCCATTCACCGTTTGAAGATATGCCTCCGTGGTTTTCAACTACAACGTTCATTTTCAAGGGTGCTGCAAATGCAGAAAGTTTACTGAGTGATTCAACCACTGCATCGGCAACTTCGGTTTCAGTGCCCTTGCCGGCAGCATTTACCCTGATGGAATGACAACCCAGAAATTTGGCTGCTTCCACCCAGCGGTGATGATTCTCCACGGCTTTATTCCTGTTAGCAGCATCAGCGTCGCCCAGGGAACCCTGTCCATCGACCATGATCAGCACATTGGTGACATCATTGTCTTTGGAAATTTTCAGCAGCTCATTCAGGTATTCTGTGCTGGTATCCTTAAAAAAGGTGCTTACATATTCCACACCGTAAATGCCGAAATCTTTTGCCGCTTTTACAGGAAAGTCGAGGTTGGTCATTGCCTTGGCCCACAGCGCTTTATGAAGCGACCATTCGGCCAGTGATATTTTGAATCGTGGTTTTGCCAGCGCTTCACTGCCAAAGGATGAATTTGACAAAAGGGGGATGCTGGCTGCAGCCAAGGCTGCCATCTGCAGAAATTCTCGCCTGGATTGTGTCATGGTATTGTATTTTTAGGATTAGTAAAATGCCAAATGAAAAAGGTTGTCAGTATAACAGACAACCTTTTCCAATGTTAAACCATTGCAGATTATTGTGCTTTGATTTTAATATTTCTGTACCATACGTTGTTGCCATGATCCTGCAAAGCAATGTATCCTTCCATGTATTTCCCGAATTCCGGAAAATCCTTGAACTTGCTTTCCTTGATCATCTTATCCCAGTCGGGTGTGCCGATGTGATATTCCAGCACTTTTTCACCATTCTGGAAATGAACCACGGTACCCTGAAAAACAATAACTTCAGCTGTGTTCCATTCGCCAACAGGTTTTGCATTCTGGGGAACGGCAGGTATCAAATCGTACAATGAACCGGCCATGCGGTTGCCATCTTTTCCCAGTTTGGCATCGAGGTGTCCGATGTTATCAAGCACCTGCATTTCACAAGCTGATTTCCAAACGGGTTCATCAGGAATTTCCTGTCCGAAGTAGAATATGCCGCTGTTTCCGGCGGAGTCAATTTTCCATTCAAGTTTCAGATCGAAATCCTTGAATTTCTTATCGTAGATGATATCACCGCCTTTTCCGCCGGCTTCTCCCATTCCGGAACCAACGCAGCGCAGGGCGCCGTCTTCAACAACCCATCCCGAATCGGGGAAAGCAGGTTTATTATAACCACGCCATCCGGCAGTGGTTTTGCCGTCAAAAATCATCACAAAACCTTCGGCTTGTTCCTGGGTTGTAAGCGAATTGTTTGGATCAACCATAGCTAGTGAATCAACATTGGTGGTGTCGGCTCCCTTACCGAATGATTTGCAGGAATAAAACACCTGGCTGCCTGCAATAAACAGGACGACCAAAAGCAAAGATATAGCAAGACGTTTCATAAATACAAACAAATATTTATTGGTTAATATTGAGTTATCCATTATGCAGGCATTGCAGGCAGTGACCAGCCATTCCTGTATGTGTGTTTGATCAGCTCGGCTGCGAGAGCTTTGGCCGGCATGGGATCAGTCCATTTTTTATTGAATGTAGGATGACCGTCCTTGATGGAGAAAGCATCCTCGATACAGATCCTGACCTTTTCTTCATCGTTAAGGTTGGTGAACTGCATGTTCGGGCCGTCCCATTCCAATTCTTTATTCAGACCCTGAAGGCGAACTGCCAGTACACCCATGACAACCATTTCGTTGAAAGGACCTGCTTCCTTGAAATCGGAAGAAAGTTCAACGCGACTTTCCGGTGTTTGTTTGCAGGCATTCACCCAATCCATTTCGTGGCTTACATCTACACGGCGAAGTGTTTTCGGAGTAGCCGGTTTTCTGCCGGAAAGTAGCCAGGGATCTTTGCCGTAACAACCGCAAACCAGGGTGTCTTTGGAACCATGGAAAAGCACACCGCCGCCATTGTCATTCATGTCCTTACCAGCGGGCCAGCCCTTGGGGAACATGGGTTTAATACCGCCATCCGACCAGGTCACTTCAACTTCGGGGAATTTTATTTTATCGGTTTTCAGACCGGTGCGTGCAGGATAGATGAATTTTACATATTCGGCATTGGGGGCGCAATCGGTAAGCAACAGCGTGGAGTTAGCCTGTGCTTTGATCGGATATTGCAGGCGCAATCCTTTGAATACCGGGTGAAGAATATGGCATGCCATATCACCCAGTGCTCCTGTGCCGAAGTCCCACCAGCCGCGCCAGTTCCAGGGGTGATAAATCTCATTGAACGGACGCATGGGGGCAGGGCCTATAAAGAGGTCCCAGTTGAGGGTTTCAGGTACCCAGTGTCCCTGTGCGGGGCGGTTCAGACCTTGCGGCCAGATCGGACGGTCAGTAAATGCTTCAACTTTCTTTATTTCACCGATTTCACCGGCCCATATCCACTCACAGGTCTGGCGTACGCCTTCCCCTGAGCTTCCCTGGTTACCCATCTGGGTGGCCACTTTGTATTTTGCGGCCAGTTTGGTCAGGAGGCGTGATTCATATACCGAATGGGTAAGAGGTTTCTGAACATATACGTGTTTGCCCAGTGTCATGGCAGTGGCAGCGATGATGGCATGCGTATGGTCGGCAGTAGCCACGATAACAGCATCGATGGAATTTTTCATTTCATCGAACATCACGCGCCAGTCCCAATATTTCTTGGCATCAGGATATGCTTTGAACACATTGGCTGAATATTTCCAGTCAACATCACACAAAGCAACCACATTTTCGGTGGCCTTTACGGCACTCAGGTTTGAATTACCCATACCGCCAATTCCAACGCAGGCAATATTCAGTTTATCGCTGGGAGCCTTGTGGCCAAGGCCGCTCACAACCTGGCTGGGAACAATGGTAAACATAGCGGCAGCGGCGGCCGTGTTACCAATGAATTCCCTGCGACTGAGTCCTGATTTTTTCTTTTTATTCATAGATGCAGTTTTTAAGTTTGAAGTAAGTATAGTATTAAGTTTGTAAATTCCATAAAAAGAACGAATCCGCCAAGGAAAATCTAAGATAGGCAAATTTGATCTTAGGTCACCCCTAAGATATACAAAATCATACTAAAATTATTACTTCTACAATGACTTTTATACAATCACCTGTTTATCAGCATCCCAGAACACATGTCGGTTTTCAAGAAGGGCTTTGGTCGACATGTGCGCACTGATTCCTTCCTCGAAAGCCCGGTCGATATTACAGCTGGGTTGTATCCCGGCATGAATGCAGTTGAGCCATTCTTTGATATGCAAATGTGTGGTATCTACACGCCGTCCGTTGCGGTAGGTATACAACAATCCCCTGCTGGCGAAATATTGTTCCGTGGCAGTGGCAAATCCATCGGCGCCCTTTTTGCCAGGGGTAAAAGAGTAGATGGGTGTGTTAGGGTCAATAAGCCCTTCTTCGATTTTCTTTTTATACTGGGTTGATTCGGTATCAGCATTAATCACCAGGCGGTCACTGATCTCCATGTTGGCATCATGCCCCATAATCACTTTGCCGCGTGACCGGCCGCTGGCCAATGTCGCGCTGTAAAGGAATGAAAGGTCCCGCTTGGGAAATTCCATGACTACCTGCAATACATCGGGAACTGTACGTCCGTCCTTGAAGAAGTATATTCCTCCCGAGGAGGCCACTGATCCGGGAATACCCAGGGTCATGATCTGGTTTAGCGCATCATACTCGTGGGTAAGCAGGTCACCGTTCAAACCGGTACTGTAATCCCACCAGCAACGCCAACGGAAGAAACGTTCAAGACTGAATTCATGGTAAGGAGCCTGACCCAGGAACTGCGCCCAGTCAATCGTGGAAGGGCTGGCTTCAGGATGGATATCGTACACCCAGGCCCCGTTCGGATCATTGCGGTTGGTGCAAACTTCAATGAGGTTCACCTTTCCGAGAACGTTTTTCTCAATGGCTTCCTTTGCCCTGGTGTAGCTCTCGGTTTGTCTGCCCTGGTGTCCCAGCTGAAATACAATACCCTTTTCCTTTACCACCCTCACCAGTTCGTATGTTTCAGGAACCGTCCAGCTCACGGGTTTCTCGCAGTAAACATGCTTACCCCTCTTGGCTGCCTCAATGGCCATGGGTGCGTGCCAGTGGTCCGGTGTTGCAATGATCACTGCATCAATATCAGGAGCATCGAGTAGCTCCAGGTAGGTTTTGTATTGCTTAGGTTCCTTGCCCATTTTTCCGGCTGCGCCTTCGCGGTTCACATTAGAACCGGCAATGGCAGCTTCCCTTGAATAAACCGAGAAGACATCGCAAACACCATTTATCTCGATGCTGAGCTGTTCCTGCTCCATGTAGTCCTGGTAATTCGTATTCTGCTTATTCTCGGCATGGGCTTTGATCTGTTCGTCGATCCAGGTGGGTTCGGGGAATCCTGCTGCACGCATCAGCTGCTTGCCGCGGATTCCGAATCCAATGATCCCGATGCGTATGGGTTTACCATCCTTCACCGATGGTGCAAGTTCCACAGGTTGCGAGGTCAGGTTAACCACTTCCCGCATATTTTTCCTGTAAGTCTCGTCGATATTGTTTTTTCGAAGCCAGGCATAGGAAAAAGCTCCCAATACCGGTATGGCGGCCAGCCCTTTGATGATATCCCTGCGACCTATCTGCTGTGCACTAGTGTTCGGGGAAGCATTATCCTGCTTTTTATTATCTTTTTTCATGATATGCAATCTACTTTTTAGTCCATTTTGTTATAAACCTGTCAATTCCGACAATCTGACCCGTTGGGAAAACCATCAGCAGGGCCATTGTAAAAATCTCGATCAGGGTTTTATTTACCCATAGATAACTGCCTTCCTGGGGCAGAAGATAAGTAACTGAAGCGAGCGGAGGATGTGAACAGTAGTATAAGATCAGAAGCAACATACCGAAAAATAAAGCATACTGCGTAAGAAAACCCAGTATCAGACCCAAGCCGATGAGTGCTAGTCCCCATTTGTTGAGCCAGTCAGCAGCAGCGAGAACATTGGCTTTGGCTGCGATAGAGTGAAAAAAGCCGGCAAAGAAACCCTGGGAATCCATCAGGTAACCATAGGAAGACCAATCGGGATTCGCAATCTTCACAATGCCTTCATACAAAAAATACCATCCCAGTAACAACCTTAATGCCACGAGCAGGAAGGTCTGGGTGTTTGTGTAACTTGTTATGATGTGTTTTTTTGACATATTGGTTATTTTAGAAGTTTCAAATCTATATAAACTTTTTGTAAAAAACTTACAGTTAAAAAGCAAAGACACGAAGTATACCACATATTTTCTGCCAAATCCGCAGAATAATCGATATTTTAACGTAAATTGGGAAAATACGTAGCGAATGGCGAAATACAAAGGACTTCTGGCCAACGATTTTATAAGTGCATGCCGTGATTATGCCTATCTGATAAACCGGCACTTCCCTGAACGTGGTGTATTAAAGCTGGTGGGTGACAGGTACCGACTCGATGGAGATCAGCGAACGGTATTGTACAGGGGGATCTCATCCAGTGAAAAATCAGAAATCAGGAAGTCACTGCTTGTTTCGGATATCACCGGTAAGGATCTCGGGATTGACGGTTACAATGTATTATTCACCCTGCTCAACTACCGTTTGGGAAGGATTACATTTATCAGCACCGATCACATCCTGCGCGATGCGGGTTCTCTGCATGGAAAATACAGGGATGAGAAAACTTTCACGGAATCCGTAAACCTTCTTTTGGAATACCTTGACCGGAAGCAGCCGGGAAAAACAGATTTATACCTCGATTCGCCTGTTTCACACAGTGACAAACATGCCCGGATGATCCGGGAAAAAATGCAGATGTATCATCTGCAAGGAGATTGCCATGTGATTCGATCGGCGGATTGGGCTTTGCGACAAAATCAGTATGGTGTAATAGCTACCTCCGATACCGCAATCATTGAAAAAGCCCTGGTACCGGTGATCGATTTACCAAAAGGAATCCTGGAGAGTGCTTATGAGGCTGAATTTCTAAAAATGAATGAATTACTTGCTACGTATGAGACCCAGGACGCCATTGATAAAGGTTAAGGGATGAACCGGATTACCGGGAATATACAGGTCAACCTTATATTTTTCGAGAAATGACCGGTCAAGTGCCCTGCTCCCGATAAAGATACCTCCGCTGATGGCATCAGTACCTGCCAGAATGATAATTTTAGGATGGGGAACAGCATCGTAACAGATCTGCAAGGGTCCGGCCATATTTTTCGAGATGGGTCCGGTAATAACAAGGCCATCCGCATGGCGCGGTGAGGCAACAAACTCAATGCCAAACCTGCCCATGTCAAAATTTACATTACCGGCTGCGTTCAGTTCCCATTCACAGCTGTTGTCGCCGGCGGCTGATACCTGCCTCAGCTTAAGGGATTTTCCATAGTACTTTCGGATCTCCTGCCGGACCAGCCCGGGATCCGGGACAACTGGAACGTCCTTTCCTTCTCTGATGATCAGACCATCGCGCGTGACGGAAGCTATCTTATAGTCTTTGGTAAAGCGGATCCGGTGAGGAAACAGATTCTGACACTCACCACAGAAAACACATTTGCCCATGTCAATGCTTAACGGATCTCCTGAAATCGCCCCTGCAGGGCACATATCCGTCAGCTCCTGATTTTCTGCTGCCACTGCCGCTGCCACTGCCGCTGCTCCTGCCGCTGCTCCTGCCGCTGCCGCTGCTATAACCGGCCTGCCCCTGAATATCCCGGGTACCTCTGCGCTGGTAACATCCGGTATAAACTGCTTTCCCTGATGGATTAGAATTTTCATCTCAGATAAAACAGAGCCCGTTTTGAGTTGTAGCTTCATAGAATTTTGAATTGCCGTTTATTATAAATCATGTCCGCAATAGCTCAGGTTGAAGCTTTTATTGCAAATCGGAAAGTCCGAGATGTCATTATTCCTCACTGCAAGCGCCAATGCAGTCCAGTTATGCAGTGAAGGATCCTTAATTTTATACAGGATGAGATCCCCTGTATTACCAGTAATGGCACAATGACAGATCTCACCACGCCAGCCTTCTGTAAGCGACAGGACGAATGCATCTGCCATGGGAGCTTTCAATTCCGCACTTGTGATTTCAATTCCCGGGATTTCCCCGATCAGGTTTCGGATATAACGTATGGACTGGTTAATTTCCTGTTTTCGGATCTGGGTTCGTGAGTACACATCGCCATGGTGCTTGACAATGGGCTGGTGGGGAATATAGCCATAACTCAGGTAAGGGTGCGTCCAGCGTATGTCACGGATCAGTCCCGAGGTCCTGGCTGCAGGTCCCACCGCTCCGATCCGTTCTGCCTGTTCCTGCGTGACCGTTCCTGTTCTTTCCAATCGCGCCAGTACACTGGGCAATGTCTTCATGCGCTGATACATCTCGTTCAGGTCAGGTTCATACGCATCAAATAACCGATTGAGTGCATCCGCGATATCCGGTTTTACAGGGTAAGGATTCCTACCGGCCCTGATCAGACTTTTGGCCAGACGGTTTCCGCACCATACCTGGAAAGTATTGATCACCGGCGTGCGCAATCTGCCAAAAACGGCACTGCCAAGTTGATAGGCAACATCCGTGCAGATAGCACTCAGATCGCCGGTATGAATGGCAATTCTTTCAAGTTCTGAAGCAATGGTGCGGGCATACAGGATGTCATCGCCGGCTTGAAAATCGCACAGGCTTTCCCACAAATCCGCGAAGGCAACAGTATGACCTACGACCGTGTCACCGGCAATGTTCTCGGCCAGGATATTTCTTTGCAGCAGGGTCTTCTTTTCCGGAAATAATTGCTCGATTCCCCGGTGCTGATAACCCAGCTGAATTTCGAGGTGGAGAATCTGCTCGCCGTTGCAAATAAACCTGAAATGCCCGGGTTCAATTATCCCGGCATGAATCGGCCCGACGCCCACTTCGTGCAATTCTTCACTTTCGATCCGGTAAAAAGGATAGTTCCTGATTTCTGATAGCAGGTCAGCCCGGTTATGGCTGTATCGCAAGGGTTTCAGCCAGGGATGGTCGGCGTATTGAATGCCGAAATTCTCATGGAGTTCGCGTTCGAATGCATGAAAGGCAAGATGCCTGGCGGTAAAGGAAGGAATATGCAACTTGCTGTATGGATTTATTAAGGCAGACGATATCAGGATATTGCCGCTTGTATCATCGGCCATGCAACAGAACAGCCTGAGATGGTCATCCTGCAGATGGCCGAAGTAATTCACACAGTGAAGATAAACGTCACTGACCATGCCGGTGTTCAGCTCCAGGAATTCTTCATAGGATAAAACGGGAATATCCTGAATTTTCAAGGTCTGGTTATTTTTTATCGGAATGGCATTCATCATAACATCGGTTTAGCAGAATGATTAACGCGGCAGGGTACTTATGGCTGAATGGATCAGCGTTACGAGCTCTTCAGGCGGATTAAGGCCCAGGTACACCACCAGGATAAGCAAAATGATCTGGCTCAGGGATTCTGAAAAGGGTATGGGTTCAACATGCGTGTCATCAAAATCAACAGGCTTTATGAACAGCATTTTGAAGACATTCCTGCCAAAGGCCCAAATGATCACCGTCAGTAAGATCAGCACAAGTATCAATATCCAAAGATTCCCCGAGGTAAAGAGCGATTTGAAGATCAGGAACTCACTCACAAACATGCCCGAAGGCGGCATGGCCGTTATCACAAAATAGGCAAATAACAGAATAACAGCCCCGGTAATGTTGTATTTGAAATAATTCCCCACGTCATATACGCTTTTACTGCCATAAATCCTGTAAATCTGACCGAACTGAAAGAACAAGGCCGGCTTGGCAAAAGAGTGCAGAATCAGGTGCAGTATTGCCGCGTAATACCCAATGCCGCCGGCAGCAATTCCGAGCATTACAATACCCATGTGTTCCACACCCGAATAGGCCATCATCCGCTTGATGTTTTTTACCCGAAGCATGTAAACCGTGGCTACGAATACCGAAAGGATGGCAGATATCAACACGATTTTATTGGTCCATTCGAAAATGGAAGTGTGGCTGGTGATTTCGTAGAAACGGAAAATGCCAATAAATCCAACGTTCATTAAAACACTTGCCAAAAGGGCGCCAGCCGGGTAGGGCGCTTTATCCTTTGCATCAATTCCGGCGGTATACATCGGGACAAGGCCCGCTTTTGCCGTGAACCCCGTAAAAATGAAAAGAAAAGCCAGTTTCATCCAGAAGACGTTGAACAGGGGCGCATGCCGGGAAAGGGTTTTGTAGAAAAGATCGTTGATCCCTTGCTGCTGAACGGCCAACGTGGCAAAAAGAACGCCGATGAATACGAGGGTGATGCTGATAGAACAGATAAAAATGTATTTCCAGGAGCCTTCGAGGGTAAGTTTGCTCCGGCGATGATAAATCAATGCGGATGCGCTGAGGGTGGTAAGCTCCACAAAAACCCAGGTAATGCCCATGTGATTCGACAGGTATGCCGCGCTTATGGAAGCGATCAGCATTACCGTAGCAGCATAGTACATACCCATTTCACGGGGTTTATAAGGATGCTTGCTTAAATACACAAAACTGTGATAAAAAACCGGAATGCACACAATGCCGATTACACCAAGGAATATTACAGCCAGGGCATCGGCGGTGAAATATACAAGTTGGGTCATATCGGGATGCGCATACTCGTAAATGGCGAGACTCCCCTGCAGGATGCAGAAAATCCAGGCCAGGATCACATTGAAAAGATGGTTCCTCACGAAATAAAAGGCCAGGCTGATCAGGAGCGAACCTGCCAAATAAATTCCAATCATAACTCCGGTATAATTCAGTCCTTTAAATTACTCAGTTGTTCCACGTCCTGTTCTTCAAATACATCACCGATCTTGTCAGCGAAAATTCCCAGCAGGATCACACTTACGAAAATATCAAGCAGTATCCCTGTATTTACCAGCATGGGCATTTCGCTGCCCACCGCAAGAGACAGCACAAACACACCATTTTCGAGCACCATGAAGCCCATCACATGGGTCAGAATCTTACGACGCGTAATGATAATGTAAAGTCCGGTAAATAATGCTGAAAGGGCTACAATGAAAAAAATCTTATTCACATGGGTGTCCCGGATGGTATTGACCAGAAAAAAAGATCCGAGAATGATCAGGGTAACGATGACCACTGATACAAAGTTGGATACGGAAGGTTCTGCCTCCCGGGTGATCCTGTTCCGGTCAAGAATAAATTTCAGAAAAAGCGGAATGGCGATTGTTTTTATAATGATGGTTTCGAGCAATACAAAAACGAGATTAATGACATTGATCTCGATCAACTCCACAAAAGCGATCCCGAACAGCAGCATACCCTGGAATGCGATGATCCGGATAAAAGTCAGCATCCGGTTGACCATGGCAATGTATAATAAACTTATAGTGAACGCTATCAATAAAATGTTAATCATCAGCAACCGTTTTAAATAAATTTACCTGTTACCAGCAGAACACCCAGAAAAATGAGCAGGGATATGGAAGTGAACATCAGGATGAATTGCGGATTGTGATTCATTCTAAACCTGGCCGAAAAGGATTCAATGGTTCCCACAATGACTGCAAATCCTAACTGGATGGCCGCATATATCGGAACCGAGAAATACCATTCATATCCGGGTGTAAGGAAAAAATTCGCAATAATGGCCCCGTACATGGCGAATTTGAGGTTTGTTCCGTAGAGGATCAGACCAAGGTCGAATCCGCTGTTATCAAGTACCATCACTTCATGAATCATGGTAAGCTCCAGGTGGGTTTTCGGATCATCAACAGGCATTCGGCTGTTCTCAATGAGTGCGATGGTTATAAAAACAAAGGATGCCAGAACGCCTAATCCGTATGAGATATAGGAACCAAAATGCAATGCCCCGAAAATCCCGGCGAAAGAGGTATACCCGGTGAGCAAGGCAAAAGAACCCATCAGGATAAAAAAGGCGGGTTCCATGAGCATGGAATAAAGCGCCTCACGGCTGGCCCCCATCCCCTCGAAGCTGCTGCCTGTATCCAGCGAGGCAATGACCATAAAGAATTTGCCCAATGCCAGCAGGTAAGCAAAAAGAACAAAATCGCCGTTAAAAGAGAAAATGCCTTTTTGATTTCCAAAGGGAATGAAAAGAATGGCCATCAGAATGGTGGCCAGATAAATTGTAGGTGCCAGTTGGAAGATGATACTTGTTGTTTCGCTGTAAACCGAGCCCTTGCGCAGACTCCGAAGAATGTCCTTCATGGGCTGCATGATCCCGGGCCCCTTTCGCCCTGTAAGGATGCTCTTGGTGCGGACTATAATTCCGGTAAAAAAAAGGCTGGTTACAAGTATAAGCAATAAACTCAGAACACGCATCATCATAATTGTTTTATCATTTGACTCAGGTATTGTATGGCATTTATTATCAGCGGTATGGCTATACTTATGGCAATGAATACCACACCATAAAGCACATAGAACTGCACGCTTCCGTTCTGCAGAAATTTGAATTTTCCGAGGAAGGATTTGAGGTTTCTTACGGGCCAGTCGACCAGATTGCTTTCAATTTTATCATAGAAATGGGTTTCAGCATGCACAGGCTGGGGAACGATGTCTTTGATCACCTCATTTTTTCCGGTCATGCCCACCCAGGGTTTAATCAGTCTGGCATAAGGTCTTACAAACGAACTGGCTGTATATTGCAGTTTTGGGGATTCTGTAAGATATCCACAGCCCCAGGTTGGACCGTAAGCGGGGGCAAATTTGCGTGAAACTGCTTTCCTGATAAGAAAAAGAAAAAGGGTAAGCAGGATCAATCCGGTTGCAGAGAGACTGATCTTTTGCATCAAACCGATCAGGCTTGTATATTCAAGTGAGACCGGGATGTTGGTAAATAAGCCAACCGGGTTTTGTAAGAACCCGACAAACAACTGGGGCAGCAACCCTATGGCAACAATAAGAATTACAATTAGATACTTCGGGAACAGCATGGCAGTGCCTGCTTCATGGATGATAGGTTGGTTTTCCATGCGGTTTGTGCCCAGAAATATGATGCCAAATGCTTTGGTGAAGCACATCAGGGCCAGCCCACCGATCAGGGCCATTCCGATAACCGCGATTATCATAACGGATGCAGACTGATTAGATCCTATCGCACTGAATAACCCGGAATAGATCAGAAATTCTGAAATGAAACCGTTAAAAGGAGGCAAACCGCATATAGCGAGAGCAGCCACCAAAAATAACAACGCTGTGTGAGGCATTTTCTTGATCAATCCTCCCATGCGGTCGATGGTTAGTGTATGGGTGACTGTGTTTACCGTACCGGCAGTGAAGAACAACAAGGATTTAAACAGCGAATGGTTGAGTGCATGCAAAAGGGCTCCTGCATAACCTGCAAAGGCAAGGAACGGAATATGCAATCCGCTTCCGATGGCACCAATGCCGATGCCGATACCGATAATGCCTATATTTTCAATGCTGTGGTAGGCCAGCAGCTTTTTGATATTATGCTGGATGGTTGCCAGGAGAACGCCATAAACACCGGTAATCACTGAAATTATTAAAATGAAATACCCCATGACCAGATGGTTTTCAGGCATCAGCAGCAGCATTCGCAATACTCCGTAGATCCCTGATTTGATAAGGACGCCCGACATCAGACCTGATACATGTGAAGGTGCGGCAGGATGGGCATGCGGAAGCCAGGTATGGAAAGGAACAAATCCGGCCTTGATTCCAAAACCCGTGAAGAACACCAGGAACAATAACAGACCTGCTTCTTTGCCTGCGGAAAGACAATAATTCTGTATGGCCGAAAATTCGAAGGAGCCTGTGGAAGCATAAACCCATATAAATCCGAGGGTTA
The DNA here is from genome assembly GCA_041737175.1 of Bacteroidales bacterium. Lineage (GTDB taxonomy): Bacteria > Bacteroidota > Bacteroidia > Bacteroidales > UBA10428 > UBA5072. The sequence goes on along the minus strand of JBGSSF010000031.1, from coordinate 2,728 downwards.
AGAAAGCGATGCTGATATGGCTCTGGACAAGGTAATTGATGCCTGCCTTCAGATTTTCCATCCGGCCATGCTCAAAGATGACCATGATGAAAGAAGACAAAGCCATGACTTCCCACAAAAATAAAAAAGCAAGACTGTTCTGGATGAAGTAGAGCCCAAGTAGCGCAAAATGGTTCAACAGGTAACTGGAGTAATGCAGACTCAGGTTGGCGGGTTGGCTGCGGTAATGCTTCAGGTATTGCACACCATAAAGAATGGCCGTGATTGCTGTAAAATTGGTAAGCAGGATGAACCAGGCTGATAATCCGTCTGGCTGAACGGCGATATTTTCAAATACGACCCCTCCGTAGAATGATTCATCGAAAGGGTTACCTGTTAACACCCTGATGGCTGCCCATGAACTCACGGATGCATTGAGAATAACGGCCGTTGTGGCTGCTAATCCTTTGCGCTCTGGTTTTACAAGGGCCACGACCAGGATGAAGAAAAAGGTAAGTACAGGCAATGCAATACTCACAATCATAGGCCGCCGGATATTAAAATACTCATGATATGCGCTCAATCTTCGCACCCAGGGCTCTTAAGCGCGTATCTATGCGTTCATAACCCCTGTCGATCTGATCGATATTATGGATAATGCTTGTTCCGTCGGCAGATAAGGCGGCTATCAGCAAGGCCACGCCTGCCCTGATGTCGGGTGAGGTCATGGTAGTTGGTCTGAGCCTGATCTGGTTATCGAGCCCATAGACGGTTGCCCGGTGGGGGTCACAAAGGATAACCTGGGCGCCCATTTCAATCAGTTTGTCAACAAAAAAAAGTCTGCTTTCGAACATTTTCTGATGGATCAGCACATTACCGCGCGCCTGGGTGGCCACAACCAGCACCACGCTGATGAGATCGGGGGTAAATCCGGGCCATGGAGCGTCATCAATGGTAAGGATCGATCCGTCGATGAATGTATCCACCTGGTAATGTTCATTACCGGGGATGTATATGTCGTCGTTCCGGTTTTCAAATTCAATGCCGATTCGCCGGAAGACAGCAGGGATAATACCCAGGTTATCCCATGATACGTTTTTTATGGTGATCTCAGAGCGTGTCATGGCCGCTAACCCGATGAATGACCCGACTTCAATCATGTCCGGCAGCAAGGTGTGGTCACATCCGCAGAGGGTTTCCACGCCATCAATTGAAAGCAGGTTTGAACTGATTCCGGTTATTCTGGCTCCCATCCGGTTGAGCATGTGACAGAGCTGCTGAATATAAGGCTCGCATGCGGCATGATAAATGGTGGTTTTTCCCTTTGCCAGCACCGACGCCATTAAAATATTGGCTGTTCCTGTCACTGAAGCTTCTTCAAGCAGCATGCTGCATCCGGTAAGCCTGTCTGCATGCAGCTTATAAAATTCACGCGTGTACTCATAGTCAAAAGTGGCCCCCAGTTTCACCAGACCATTGATATGGGTATCCATGCGCCGCCGGCCGATCTTATCCCCTCCGGGGCGTGGAATATAACCTTTGCCGAATCGGGCCAGCAGGGGCCCCATGATCATCAATGATCCGCGCAGGCTTGCACTTCGTTTCCTGAAATCGTCAGTCAGCAGGTAGTCGATGTTGATGTTCTTTGCCGCAAAACTGCAGGAATTGCGTGAATGCCGTGTGACTTCGGAACCAAGTGATCCGATCAGATCAATCAGGTTATTGACATCAAGTATATCCGGGATGTTATGGATGGTTACTTTATCAGCGGTTAGCAGGGTGGCGCATATTACCTGTAGTGCCTCGTTTTTGGCGCCCTGTGGAATGATCTCGCCCCTGAGTTTTATACCGCCATGGACCCTGAAGGATGTCATGCAAGCAAAGGGTTGATTACTGAGGTTTTTTACGTTGCTGTTGCATTTGCATGCGCTTCCGCTGTTGCTGCTGTTGTTGTTTCCCTTTCTGGAAGTCTTTCTGCTCGCTGAGTTTAAGTCCTTCCTTTACGCTGAGTCTTTTGCGTGACAATTCATGCAAATCGCTGAAAATAATCTCATCCGTAACAGAATCCCGGTTCCAGGCCAGGTAGGATTTTTTCATGTGATTGGCGATGAGCTTTGTCAACGTGTCTTTGTCATCACCCTCGGGCAATTTTATGGCTTCCTCGATCAGGCTTTCCACGATCTTGCCATAATGACGGTAACGGATATCATTATCATTGTAAATCACACGCCGTGGTTTTTCAGCGAACTCTTCAGGCTGGGGGATTTCATAAGGATAGTCAATATCGAGCTGGAAATTCGACATAATGGCCAGGTGATCCCAGAGTTTATGCTTGAAATCGTTGATATCGCGTAAATGCGGGTTCATGTTGCCCATGAGGATAATGACAGCCTGTGCCAGTCGGTTTCTTTCCTCACGGTCAGGAATGGTGAGAATATAATCGACCATTTTCTGTATATTCCTGCCATACTCCGGTAAGAACAGCTTCGGGCGGCTGGTGTTGTAGTCGTATTCCATATAAATAGTTTTGACAAAGCTATAGGAAAAATCGGTTCTGGTCAAATATATTGGGGAATATTTGGAAGTTGAAGAATGTTGTTGGTTTTTGTTGTGATGGTTGTGATGGTTGTGATGGTTGTGATGGTTGTGATGGTTGTGATGGTTGTGATGGTTGTGATGGTTGTGATGGTTGTGATGGTTGTGATGGTTGTGATGGTTGTGATGGTTGTGATGGTTGTGATGGTTGTGA
>JBGSSF010000019.1:0-17323 GCA_041737175.1 Bacteroidales bacterium | reverse complement strand
AGCCTGAAAAGATATATTCGACTCAGGCAGTTCGGCTTAGGCTGTGCCTAAGTCGGCAATATGGTAGCAGGCTTCGCCTGCTATCAGATACGTGGTTAATATTCAGGCAAGAGCCTGAAAAGATATATTCGACTCAGGCAGAGCCTGAGCCGAACGGGTTAATATTCAGGCAAGAGCCTGAAAAGATATATTCGACTCAGGCAGAGCCTGAGCCGAACGGGGCCTGAGCCGAACGGGGGGCAAGAGCCTGAAAAGATATATTCGACTCAGGCACAGCCTAAGCCGAACTCAGTGAACCTTTTTTGCATATAAATGTTAAACAATAAACACAAATACACATGAAAAAATCAGTTTTGTTTACACTTTCAACTTTAATCATGATGATTACAGCCCCCGCTTTCACCCAACAATCCAAATCCTTCCATGATTTCACCGTAAAGGATATCGACGGCAAACCTTTCAGTCTGTCTGCCCTTAAGGGTAAAAAGGTACTGGTGGTCAATACCGCTTCCAAATGCGGAAATACGCCGCAGTACGAGGACCTGGAAAAACTGTACAAGGAATACAAAAGCAGGAATCTGGTGATCATTGGATTTCCGGCCAACAACTTTTTGGGACAGGAACCGGGAACGAATGAAGAAATCAAGAATTTCTGCACGCTCAATTACGGTGTTACTTTTCCCATGATGTCCAAGATATCCGTAAAGGGAAAAGATATGGATCCCCTGTACAAATGGCTTACCACAAAAGAACTGAATGGTGTGATGGATTCAGACGTCAGCTGGAATTTCCAGAAGTACATGATTGACGAGAACGGCAAATTGATCGGTATGGTCGAGCCGAAGGTGAAACCCTATACGGAGAAGATATTGACGTGGTTGAAGAATTAGGTCACCTCTCCCGCAAATACCCATCTACCTTCTCAAAAAACTCCTTGATCTCAATCGGTTTGGTGATCTGATCATTGCACCCTGCCTCCAGGCATTTGTTCAACTCATTTTCAAGGACAAATGCAGTCTGGGCAATGATCGGCACTTTACGGTTAAACTCACGGATAAGCCGGGTGGCCTGGAATCCGTCCATTTCCGGCATCTTGATATCCATCAGAACGAGATCGATCTTGCTGATCGATTTGCAGAGCTCGACGGCCTGCAGTCCGTTTCTGGCATGTAATATCGTGGCGGAAGTATCCTGCAGCACGGCTTCCAGGAATTTATAGTTGACCTCGTCATCTTCAACGATCAGAATGACTTTGTCTTTCCAGGTATAGGACGGTATCACGAATTCCTCTTCAGGCGCCATCTGATGATAGGTGTCAGGAACTTCTCCGAACGGCACGGTGAAAAAGAAAGTAGAGCCCTGACCAAGCTCTGATTCAACCCAGATTTTTCCACCCATCAGACGGATCAGGTTCTTGGCAATGGTCAGGCCAAGTCCGGAAGCTTCGGTTTTTCCTGCCGAAGCATCCTCATCCGCCACACGGCCGAAAATCCGCTTCTGCAGATCCCTGGAAAGTCCTATCCCGGTATCTTTTACATAAAACTCAATTTTCTGTTCGCTGCCCGGTTTATAACCGATTTCTATATATCCTTTTTCGGTATATTTTACGGAATTGTTGATCAGGTTGGAAATGAGTTGTTGCAACCGGCCCGGATCCGTATAAATGACCAATCCGCGCTGGGGAGGATAATTGACCCTGATCTCCAGGTGTTCTTTGTTCACCGTTGCTTTGTACTGGTTGAACACAACGAGTATCTCATTCAGCAGCAAGTCAATATTGCAGGGTGATTTCCGGATGGTTATTTTCCCGGATTCCATCTTGGTGAGCTCAACCAAATCATCCATCATTTTCAACAGGTAGATACCCTGGTTCCGGATGGTCCTGACATATTCTCCCCGTTTTTCAAAGGCCAGGTTGCCGATGTTCAACAGTTCACTGAAGCCGATGATGGAATTCATGGGCGTACGGATCTCATGGGAAATGTTGTTCAGCAATATGGTCTTGTAGCGCTCCGATTCCTCCGCTTTTTCTTTGGCCCTGATCAGATCCTTCCGCGACTTTTCCTGGCGTGTGATATCCCTGAGCGAACCGGCCAGTATCTGAACGGCATTGCCTTGCTGATCAATGACATCCAGGTATGCCACCAGCATGGATATCATCCTGAATTCCCTTCCTTCACCTTCTGAACGGGCAATCTTAAATTCCAGTTCTGCCGGCTTACAACCCGGGTGGAAATCCCCCATGGTTTTTTCATAATCAGGACGGTCTTCGGGGATTACCAGCATTCTGAATGCTTCCGCCGAGATGTTGCTTTCACCTTTGATTCCGAGGATATCCCTGGCCAGCGATGATAACCAGAAGACCTGGTTTTCAGAATCCCTGAACCAGATCCCCATACCATTGATTTCCAATAATTTTGAAACCACCGAGAGGTTAAAATGCAGGTTATCCTCAGCGCCGGTGTTCTTGATTGTCTTTTTCAACCGGTCGTTCTCAGTCCCGAGTTCAGTGATTCTCTGCTTAAGCTTTTCTATTTCCTTTTTCCTGTTTCCTAAAACCATCTGTTTTGGATCTTAATACGTAGATCGAAGATCAAAGATCTAAGATCCAAGATCGAGAAATTTAAATGTTCCATCTTCGATTTTCGATCTTCGATCTTCAATCAATTTGTATAAACGCCGTAAACGCATTCTCATTATCCACCCTAGCCTTGGTCAGAAGTACCTTTACTTTCTTTTCTTTACCAGCCTTGTCAATGATGGTGCTGTTCTTTCGCTGACCTGTTATCTTATGATCGCCCGGCCGGATGAAGCTTGCCAGCAATTCGTCCTTGTCCGTGAGGTGTTCCGGGAAAAGCACACTGACATCTTCGTTCAGCACTTCCTTCCGGTCCGTTTTCCACAACTGCTCTGCAGCCTTGTTGAAGAAAACAACCCGGTTGTCGTGACTGGTGGTGATGATGGCATCCGGGGAATCTTCCAGTGTTTTCTCGTTGAAATTCTTGATCCTTTCCGTTTCCCTGAACTGGCCAAGCAATTCATTCCTGGTTTCGCGCAATTTGGTTGTAAGTTCTTTCTCGGATTCCTTAATTAATTTCTCTTGTTTTTTCAGGATCTCGGACTGGGTTTTGACTTCCGTCTCCAGTTCTTTCTCATGTGTGACGTCATGGCCGACAAAAACAACACTTTGAATTTCATGCGCCATGTTATGCACTACATCAAATGAACCATTCAGCCAGATTTCCTCACCTTGGGAAGTTTTGCCCCTGAGCATGGCCGGCATCCCGATCCCTTTGATAATGGCATCCCATTTCTTGTTAAAAGCTTCGAGTTCGATCGGGTGAATGATGTCAAAGAGGACCAGCGATTTGATATCCTTTTGCGACAGTTTGAACAGCTTGATGAAATTCTCATTGCAGTCCTGCAGGTTGCCGTTGATGTCGAGTTCTACCTTAATGCACGTATTGGTGAAAGATCCCACGATAAGTTCGTTCTTTTCGATCTGGATCCTTTCAGCCGAAGTATCCACGGACAGCAGTATTATTTTATCAATGGAACTGTCTTCTTTCTTTGCGGCGCTCAGCGTGGCAATTGTCCAGAGGTTTTTCCCGGTCCGGGTGATGTGTTTGATATATCCCCTGAAGGGTTCATGGTCATGTATAAGTTTGTTCCATACACCCTTGAGCCAGTCCCTGTTTTCCGCGCTGACAAGCTCGGAGATTGGCTTGCCAATGATATTCATATCACTGCTGAATTCAAATTTCCCGAAAAAGAGGCCGTTTGCGCTGATCAGCCGGCCGTCCGTGTGAAACTCAGCCCGTATCATGTTCTGATTGATGGATTCCTCCAAAATCAGGAACCGCTGGGATTGCCGGGTAGCTTCTTCCTGTGTGGCCTGCAGTTCTTCCATATTTTGCCTCATCTCTTCTTCATGCGAGGTAAGAGCCTGGGTTTGTGCTTTGGATTCCTCGAGGAGCTGCGCTGTTTTGAGGTTGGTCCGGACGGCCGACAGGGTAGATGCAATGCTCTCGGCGGTTTTCTCTGCCAGGGCAATATGACCGGACTCGAATTTGTTGAAGGAAGCGAATTCCAGCACACCATAGATCTGGTTCTCGTACTGCATGGGAATGATAAGCAGGTTGTTGGGATTTGCCTCACCCAATCCCGATGTGACAGTGATATAAGATTCGGGTATCTGTTTCAGGTGAATGATCTTCTGTTCGAGGGCGCACGTTCCTATAAGGCCATCGCCCCATTTGATCTGCTGATCGGTGAACTTGCGGCGGTCATAAGCGAAAAAGGCAGTCAGGTTAAATACCTTGTTGTACGGATCGGTTTCATCCAGCAGGTAAAAGCCTCCCTGGACGGCATGGATGTATTTCGTCAGATCCTTGATCACCGAAAATGAAAGAAGCTGCGGATCATGGAGATTATTCCTGAGGATCTCACTGAAATGTGCCAGGCTTTCTGCGATCCAGCTGCGCTGCTCTTCTTCCTTGCGGATTTTCAGATTATTGTCCCTGGTCACTTTCAGCGCATCGCGAAGTTCCAGCAGGGATTTTCCGAGTTGGTCATTATCACCGGAAAGGGGGAAGTCAACCTCATAATTTTCAGCGATGAGTTGCTGGCTGTATTTATGGATCAGGCCAAGCCGTTCCTGGTCCTCATCGTGGATCTGCTGAAGATCAGACATCTGTCGTGCATAATACCTTGACAAAAAGTAGGTGATAACCGGCACAAGCACTGTGATCAGCAGGATTAACCAGTAAACCGGCAGCTTTCTGAACAGCACAAAAACACCTTGTACCGAATAAGCTGCCTCTTTATCGGTAGCCAGTCCGGTCACCACGCAGGTAAGGGCGAATACTGCCGCAAAGATGGCGGCAATTACCGTATATTGCCATACAATGTCTTTTCTGTTGTTTGCCTCCATAAGAACCAATTTGGATATAGCTTACGAACAAATATAAAAGTAGTTATTATTTTAGTAACTTAAAATGGAAGTAATGAACAAGAAAGTTGGGGAGGTGTTGTGAGAGTTGTGAGAGTTGTGAGGGTTGTGAGGGTTGTGATGGTTGTGGGTTGAACGAATTCTAAATATATGAATACACCAATGAAAGACAAAAGATCCCAGCTGTATTTGCTGCTATCCGCATTCTTTATCGGTAATGCAATCCTTGCAGAACTAACTGGGGCTAAAATATTCAGTCTTGGTAAAATCCTGCAAAGTCTGTTTGGAGGGGAATCCGGGGTGGAGGCACAGTTCATGCAGCTCAACATGAGCATCGGCGTGGTGATCTGGCCACTGGTTTTTATCACCTCCGACATCCTGAATGAATATTTCGGACGGAACGGGGTACGAAAGATCAGTTTTATCACCGCAGGATTAATTGCATATACCACCTTGTTTCTTTTGTTAGCCAATAAACTGCCTCCGGCAGATTTCTGGCTTGAGAACAACCGGACGGGTGGGGGACAGGACAATTTTGACATTAACTACGCATATAATGCCGTGTTCCGGCAGGGCATCAACATCATCGTGGGTTCCCTCACAGCCTTCCTGGTGAGTCAGCTCATTGATGCCTATGCTTTTCAGTACTTCAAAAAAATAACAGGACATCGTTATCTATGGCTTCGTGCCACCGGCTCAACTGTCATTTCGCAGCTGATCGACAGCTTCCTGATCCTGTGGGTGGCGTTTAACCTGCTGGGCAACTGGTCTTTAAGCCAGGTATTCCAGGTGGGAATGGTGCAATACATCTATAAAGTATCTCTGGCTATCCTTCTAACGCCGGTAATATACCTGATGCATTATATTATTGACCGTTATCTGGGGAAAGGTTCAGAGGTTTAGTGCTCTTCGATTGCACGACTGCACGACTGCCACTACTACTTCTCCCCATCTCCTTTTCTCCCCCTCTCCCCCTCACCTTTTCTCCCCCTCCTCCCACATTCCCCACCGTTCATCCCACTTAAACATCACTTGGTCACAATATCCTAACCGTTTGTAAATTAGGCATTGACAAGTGCCGGACAATGGTTTACATTTGTGATTATATTATTGCCGTTGCCCCAATACCCCGACTAAAACCCTGGCATTCAATGAATGATTACTTTCAGTATGTTCATAATTTAAAAGGCGTCTCACAATACGAGCGATTCAGACCGGCCACGCGGGATGCCATTCTTTCCATTTTACTCCGGCAGCTTGAGGATTACAATACACTTGAGAAAACCATTTTAAAGGTAGCGAATAAAGGTGTTCTCAGTTATATTTCAGAGCATCTCGATCTTAAAACGCTTCATCAGAGTATTATTTTATCTACCGATGCTTCATCCTATGTGGAGGAGGTCGACTTTAACAATGTTCAGGCCATTGTAAACCTGAAAAGGGTAAATTATACAAAGCAGATCAACGAGCTTTTTAAATCTGTGAATAAATTACTGCCTGACAGGGGCATATATATTGGCAGCGTTGAAACCTATGGCGATCGTAAAAATCTCATTTTTAAGCAGACAGGCAAGTACTTCGGACAACTGCTGTGGTATGCCGACTTTATTATTAACAGAGTAATTCCGCGTCTCAGACCACTTGAAAAGGTGTATTATTATTTAACAAAAGGGCAGTTCCACGCAATATCCGTTACTGAGATTTTAGGGAGACTTGTTTATTGCGGATTTGAGATCATCGATTACAAGGAAATCGACGGATTGACCTATTTTAAAGCCAGGAAGATCAAAGAGCCGATGAAATCTCTGAATCCATCGAATTATCTAATAGTGAAACTTTCAAGGATTGGTAAAAACGGGGATCTGATTGGCGTCTATAAATTCAGGACAATGCATCCCTATTCAGAGTTTCTGCAGGATTATATGATTAAGAGAAACGGCTATAATAATAAAGGGAAGCCTGCGAATGATTATAGGGTTACCAGGTGGGGCAGTTACATGAGGAAGTTGTGGCTTGATGAATTGCCGCAGTTGATCAATGTTTTCAGAGGTGAAATGAAATTGGTCGGACTCCGGCCGATCAGCGGGTATCGTTTCAGTGAGTTTCCGGAAGACTTAAAACAGGAAAGGATCAAATACAAACCCGGCTGCTTTCCTCCCTATGTTGCGCTAAACATGCCTGATGATAAGGGAAACATAGAAGCCGAAAGGATCTATATCAGGGACCTTGCCAAACATCCCTATGCCACCGATTTGAAGTACTTTTTAAAAGCGGCTTACAATATTGCGGCGAATAAGATCAGGAGTTCTTAGGGTTAGGCTATAGGCTGTAGGCTGAAGGCTGTAGGTGGAAACAGGGAGACATTCGTCAATCATTTTAGCAGGCTTTTCTTCTTTCGTCAACACATATATTCCATTCGTAAATATACGCTTGACAGCGCAGTACCTAATACGTATTTTTACTGCGAATTATTATGCATAAGCTATTATCCTGATTCGACCTAACTTTTTCAAAGGATGAATTCCTATTTTCAGTTTGTTCATAATTTAAAAGGCGGTTCCAGGTTTGAACATTTCAAACCGGCAGTCAAGAATGCCATAGTTTCTTATTACATCCGCCAGCTCGACGGACTGAATGACCTGGAAAGAAGTATTGTCTGTGAAGCTAACGAGGACGTACTATCCTATATTTCCGATCACCTTGATTTAAAAACATATTACAGAAGCATAATACTCACTACATCTGCATCTTCGTTTGTGGAGGATGTGGATTTTAACAATATAAGGGCAATCATTAATCTTCGCCAGATAAACCACATTCAGCATCCAAACGAACTTTTCCGGGCAGTGAACACCTTATTGCCGGATAACGGAATTTATGTCGGAAGAGTGGAAACCTATGGAGAAAGGAAGGTGAAAATTTACAGGAGGGTTGGCAGGAATTTCGGCAGGTTGTTATGGATGGCTGATTTTCTGGTAAACAGGGTAATACCACGGATCCCATACCTGGACGACCTGTATTACTTTTTAACGGATGGCCGTTTCCGTGCCATATCGGAGGCTGAAGTACTGGGAAGACTTGTTTATTGCGGTTTTGAGATAGTCAATATTACATCGATCCAGGGATTATCCTATTTTGTGGCGCTTAAGGTTAAACAGCCGTCAGAAGCCCCCAATCCTTCCTATTATCCCATTATCAAACTAAACAGGGTAGGGAAGAATGGCAATATGATCAATGTTTACAAGTTCCGAACGATGCATCCTTATTCCGAGTATATCCAGGATTATGTGATCAGGCTTCACGGATACAATGCAAGGGGAAAGCCGGCCAGCGACTTCAGAGTCACGCGCTTGGGTAAAATGTTCCGCAAATTGTGGATCGATGAGTTGCCCCAGTTAATCAATATTATCCGGGGAGAAATGAAGCTGGTAGGTCTCCGGCCGATCAGTTGGGTTCGTTACAACGAATTTCCGAAGGATTTGCAGCAGGAAAGGATAAAATTCAAACCCGGATGTTTCCCTCCCTATGTTGCTTTAAACATGCCCGATGATAAGGGAAATATCGAAGCGGAAAGAATTTATATTAGGGATCTTGCAAAACATCCGTTTACAACGGATTTCACATACCTGTTAAGAGCTGTTTTCAATATTGCAGCGAATAAAATTCGAAGCGCTTAGGAAGGCAACTCTTCTGTAGTTTCTGACCATAGGATTCTTTTTCTCTGGTATCTTCGATTAATCTTAAATCCGTTATTTTCGATCTCACCACCAAACGGGATATCTTTTGCAGAAGTCCAAATGAATACTTCCTTCGTACTGTCTTTTTTGCACTCAAACAATAAGCTTTTCAGGATATTGTTATAAAAATCACTGCTTCTGAAATCTGGATGAGTATAAAAACCATGCAGGAGGATGCTGTCTGTCAGCAATTCAATCTCCTTATCTATTACCGGAAGTTTATGTTTTCCGCCTTCTTTAATTATCCAGCCATAATGTGCCAGAATTCCATTTTTAACTGAAGCATATAACAATTCTCCTGAATAAAAGAGTTTGAGCGCCTTTGATAGTACGTCTGTTTTCTTGATTAATGGATCAGTATCGTTATACAATAAGAGATCCGGGTAATTATTAATGCGAATGTTGCTTTCTGTTTGATTATTGTATCTTGAAAAATCATCAGAATCGAACTTGTATAAAATATACATGCTCTTTGCATAAAATATTTTATTTAATCCTCTGAGGATAAATACGAGTGATTCTTTGGGATTTTTCTTAATTACTTCCAGCATGCCTGACACTCTCTTTTTTACCATTTTTGGTTCCGCACCTGATATCTTAACTGCATTGCTTATTGTTTTTTTTAAGAATTGCTTCTGAACCTCAATAAATTTATCTCTCTTAGAAAAAAATACAGTAGGCTGATATATTCTTTGCTGCATATTGCTGAATCTCTGCTTGTATTCCTCTTTACCAGGAGTCAGATCAAGATAATGATATCCTTCTTCTCTTAAAAGATCGATCAGGAAAATAATAAGAATACTCCCAGGGGAATTCTTCTCTTCAATTGGATCATATCCGGTAAGTCCGATATAAACCGTATCAGTATCACATGCGCCAAAATGAAAGGCAACAGGATCACTGCCGGACCATAATATCGTAAAATGATTAGCTTCAGGGTAGTTTAGTCTTTGAATATAAAACTCTTTCTTATTGGGATCAGTGGCAAATGGTGCTATCTGATGAACTGCCATTTGTCTGAAATCACATTGATTTGCCAAAATATCGAATAACTGCTGTGCTCTGTCTTTGCTTTTAATCCTTTCAATATAAAAACTATTCTTTTTCTTATATCTGTTGATCTTGTTTTTAAAGGTCTTATTCTTTTTTAATTGCAGTATTTTATTCTCATCGCGAAGGTCAAGAATACCTGAATCCTGTTCAAATATTTTTATATAAATGTGTTCTTTAGTCAAAGCAGTGGAATGCACCCAGTCTATCTGAGATTTGGGTGGAAACCATCTCCATTGCCATTTTTTGAGTTCAAAATTTTGACGAACTGCAATTATTGCCTGAATTGGAAAGTCCTGATCATAGCTTTTTTCACATATCCAACCATGATATTCAGCCTGATGGTCACCGGCATGCGCGAGGTCATGGTCTTTCAATGAAAATGCCAGTGGCATTAAACCGACCAGTTGATGTTCATGATCAAATCCTAAAATCAGCACAGGCTGATATCTATTTGAATATTCCTGATACCAGGTTAGTACATAAGGCGGTTCCTGGATTACCGTGACTTTTGGATCCTGGTCTGCCAATTCAGTCCATCGGGCGATAAATAGGCCATCTTTCAACAATCTAAAAACATGATCACCTTTAAATATTTCTATATGAAGATTATTCATAATTCACGCCCTGCAAAGTTCAACCCTGCTCCATTTATTAATCAATACTGTTAAGGGGAAACATGTCTTGTTTATTTCCGGCATTGCGGAAAGGCATGAAGTAAGTATTAACTCCTTAGGCCTAAACAACGTCATCAAAATTTTCTGCTTCAATACTGTTGGTCTGCACCTCATACACCCCATTGCTGCTCTGAAATTCAGGCACCAATTGTCTGCAGATGTCAACCACTTCCTGTTCGGAGTAACTGTAAAGATCACTTAATAGACTACTGATCTTTGCGAGCATTTCCCGGTTATTTAATACTTCAACCTGGGCGATCTTGATTTTGGGATGATGCGTAGGTCCGGTATGTTCGCTGTCTGTCAACAATTCCTCGTAGAGTTTTTCGCCAGGTCGCAAACCGATAAACACGATTTTGATGTCTTTTTCCGGGATCAATCCGGACAACCTTACCATCTGGTTAGCCAGATCAACAATTTTAACCGGTTTACCCATATCAAACACAAAGATCTCTCCGCCTTTTCCCATGAATCCGGCCTCCAGCACAAGCTGACAGGCTTCGGGGATGGTCATGAAATACCGGGATATTTCGGGATGGGTTACGGTGATCGGGCCGCCTTCCGCGATCTGTTTGGTGAATATGGGTATGACCGATCCGTTGGAACCCAGCACATTGCCGAAGCGTGTGATGATAAACTGGGTTTTATTGCCCGGTTGCTGCGCTTTCAACTGCAGGATAACCTCACACAGCCGTTTGGAAGCTCCCATCACATTGGTGGGATTCACGGCTTTGTCGGTGGAGATCAGGACAAATTTCTTCACGCCATATCTTACCGATAATCGTGTCAGGATCCGTGTACCACCAATATTTACCCTGATGGCCTCATGGGGATTATCTTCCATCAGGGGCACATGTTTATAGGCAGCTGCATGGAAAACGATCTCCGGGTGATATTCACGAAAGATCCGCTCCATCTTATCCGGATAGGTGATATCGGCTATAACGATCTTTACCGGGCTCTTACCATAACTGGTTTTAAGTTCGTTTTCAAGATGAAAGATGGGCGTTTCAGCCTGGTCAACCAGGATAAGCTTCTTAACGCTGAACTGTGTAAGCTGCCGCACAATCTCCGAGCCGATAGATCCGGCCGCGCCTGTAACGAGGATGGTCTTTCCGGTCAATCCGATCCGTATCATGTTCATGTTCAGCTGAATGGGATCCCTGCCCAGCAGGTCTTCCAGTTTTACTTTTTTGATCTGGCTTATCCGGAATTGTCCGTCCAGCCAGTTATCGACTGTGGGTGCTTCCATAACCTCAACACCCATATCAAGGGCTGAACGTATGATTTCGCTTTTTTCAGCCGGTGTGATCTCTTTGATGGCAAAGATCAGTCCTTCGATATTGTTCTTCAGAAGGAATTCGGGAGTAAGAACATTCGGATTATACACCGGTATGCCATTCAGTTTTTTCCCCTGCATGTTTTTGTTGTTATCCAGGAATCCTGCGACCTGGTAACTACCTTCAGGATCGCTGTATATGACCCGCTTGACCGTAAAGCCTATTTCCCCGGCTCCATAGATCAACACCCGCTTCTTTTTGCTGTCAGTGCTGGTCATCAGACGGTATATGATTTTGATGGAGACCCTCGTGAAGAACAGCCATACCGTAATGGAAACGTAATGTATGATCAAAATGGAGAGCGGCAATATGAAAACATTGTTCAATCCAATCCAACGGCCGATCAATGAAAGGGCAAACAGTACTGAAAAAGAAGCGCTGGTGGCTGAAAAAACCGTAAATATGTCGGACAGAGTGGTATGACGGATAAGTCCTGAATAAGATCGGAATACCAGTGAAAATAGGATATAAACCGTAACCGCGACTACTGAATGCTTTAATGCAAGATCTGGGCTGAAATCCTGGATAACGAAGTTAAACCTGAGGAGGTAAGCGAACAGGAAAATAACGAAAACGGCTATGGTATCCCACGCAAATACCATCCACCGGGGGATGGAATAGTTCTCGTACAGCCATCTGATGCTTTTTTGAAATCGTTCAGGAATGTGCGGATATATCAATAACATGATCTGATAGGGTTTGGATAATTAGCAAAGTTACTAGTTTTCCAGCAATTACGTGCAATTTTTCATGGGTTTTTGCACGAATAGGTATCATTTTTTTTCAAATATTCCTGTTATGAATAGGTTTTAATAACCTTACCGGAATATTAACCAGAATGGATTTGTCAATTTCCCGGATTCTGATAATGATCCTTTTTCTGCCTGAGAATTCCATCATTTCTCCCCGAATGCCCATCAATGGACCACCTATAATTTCCACCAGATCTCCCGTACATGGCATATCCTCATCAGCGGGTGTTTCAAGCTCAAATTCAAGGAGATTCTTGATGAGTTGAATTTGAGATTCGGGGATGGGAATAGCTTTCCCTTCGGATGTAATATACCTTACAACTCCGGGTATATTTAAGACTTTATAGTAATCTTTGGGCTTGATTTTAACAAAAACATAACAGCTGAATAACGGTTCGCTGACCTTCTTTTTCCTGTCGCTCCATTGTTTCAGTGTCGTTCGCAGTGGCAGAAAGACTTCAATGCGTTCCCGGCCCAACTGTTCAGTAATCTTTTTTTCGTGATGCGGTCTGGTATAAATGGCGTACCAGTTTGTATGGGTTGAAATCATTATTACCAGTTAAATAAATGCACCGATAATGGCCGGCTAATTTAAAATAAATTAAGGGTTTCACTGATCTCCATTTTTCACCAGGGTCTTTAAAAGTTCACCCGCAATAAATACTCTGCCTTTCTGGTTTAAATGCCTGCCATCTGAAGTATAATCCGTTATCAAACAGGGGATACCATAAACACTTTCATTCACGGAACCATCCGGATATCTTGACTCCAAATCAGCAATGTCAAATATCTCATTTTTCGGATAGTGACCACGGATTAACTGGTTGAATCTGTCCCTGTAAACATTATTATCCCTGCCCAAAATTACTTTTGCCAGACCTTTAAGACCTCCGGATGTAATAGTCAACGGAACTGTACAATGTAGTATTTTCAAATCCGGATATCTCTCCTGGAGGGTTTTAATTGAAGTTTGGTAATAGTTAAACAGATCCGCAATATCTGTGTGCCTGTCTATATCAATATAGCACAACTTCATAAATGCTATGTCAATCGTATCGGCCAGATTATTCTGTAATACCGCGATAAAATCATCCATTTTTGATTTCGGATCCGTGTTTTTCCCAATGAAGGCATGGGCGAATACAGGACGCAGATAATCCGATTTGTTTTTTGATTCGATAACGATGAATTCATTCGAATTATTTTCATTTTTTAGGTCATTTATCCCATCAACAATATCAGCGCCAACTGACTGATGACCAAAAAATATTCTTTTGCCTGCTAATATCGACCATTCACTTTCCGTCAGTATATTCATATCAATTTCTGCATTTTTTGTTGTTTTCTCTTTATAATTACAACCTGATAAGATGATTAAAAACACTATTAAAACCGACTTTAGAAGCATAACTATCTTATCCATAAATAAAAATTGTGATTGGAAATAAGCAAATTTAAGGAAGATAAAATTGAAATGGTCTGGATAAAAGAGGTTGATACCGATAGCCTACAGCCTAAAGCCTACAGCCTAAAGCCTACAACCTACAGCCTAATTGCCTTATATGCATTTTATTTTACAACAAGCTTTTGATTATACCAAATAAGATCGCTCTTCCTCATTTGTATAAAATAAATACCCTTGTCCAGGTTCAATGGTATCTGCAATTCATTTATTTCCGGATTCATTTGATCTTCATAAACAAGGTTTCCTGATAAATTCACAATTCTAATATAATCAGGCATAATGGGCTTATCTCCCCAAATTGAAATATTGACAAGTTCTTTGGCAGGATTTGGATAAATAAAGATAACAGGTTTACCTGTAATGTTCGAAGTTCCAGACGGATAACCAAATGCCCGGAATTCTGACAAATAATTCCATCCATCCACAGAATTGCCAAGTCCAACTAATTTTAAAGAGGACCAAGATTTATTGGTCATGGAATTTGGAAAATCAAATACCTGTAGTCTGCCGGAAAATGAACAGGATGCGGCGTGATTTAAAATAGGTTCCCAGGTAACGTTATCCTCCGAACCCAGAATATCGAAATATGCTTCTCTTTTTAAATCAGGATGAAATCCAAGCAAGAGATATTGTACCCTGAAGGATTCTCTCAAATGCAAAGTTATCGATGGATCTTCTCCATTTGTTGCCCACATAGTCTCAGAATCCCCGTCAATTGCATTATACGGATTATAGGGAGAGACGGAATCACTTGCCTCTATTCGAGAAATCCCTGCCAGCATCAATCCAGGTTTATAAGGAATTATGCTTACCGGAACACTTTTGGCCTGAGTCGTTTTCCCATCACTTATTCTAAGTGTGAATTCCACCGTCACCGGATCATCGACCAATGGGCCTAAAAACTGCAGTTTAGCACTATTCACCGAGGAAACAGGAATATTCTCAGGAATCAACCACTCATAGGACAGATTATCATGGTTCTGGTCATAACTTGCGGTTGCATCAGCTTCACCTTCAAATCCTGAATAGGTTTCCTTATCGGCATTTAAAACAACAACAGGTGGTAGATTCACATAAAGAATCCGGTTGGTAACAGGTTGAGCTGTCAGGGATCCCGCTATGCCGCCATTGGCAGTTTGTAACGGATTATCGGCAGGTTTATTATAGGAAACAGTAACAACATCTCCGTATATAACCGGACTGGCAAGTATTAAAATGACCTTGGTTCCTGATAAAGATACAGAATTAATCGTTCTAAGAGCTGAATTCACCTGCACATTAAATGAAGCAGTTGCCGGAATAATATTTGACAAGGCAAGATTATAGGTCATCTCCAGTCTTGCAGGCGTTGCATTTTCAATAGATGAACTTACATAAACCGGAAGTAATAAAGCAACATTGTTTGTAGCTGTTCTTGTTGTGAAAGACTCGGCCTGCCCTCCGTTTGCTGTTTGTAATGGATTTGCCGAAGGTTTGGTATAAACAATAGTAATTATATCGCCATAAACTGCCTGACTGGACAGTGTCAAAAGAACTTTGTCCCCGGTAATAGTAACTTTATTAACAGCTCTGTTTATGCTATTAATGTTTACAGCAAAGGAAGAAGTGGCCGGTAATATATTTGCCAAAGTCAGATCATACGTTAATAGAATTATTGACGGAGAAGTGTTTTCGATAACAGCACTGACAATAACAGGAACAGGTGAGGAAACATTGTTTGTAACTGATTTTGCTGTAAATGTCTCAGCCTGAAATCCTGCATCAGTTTGTAAAGGATTGGTTGCGGGTTTGGTATAGGCTACCGTTATATTATCACTATAAACGGCTGGCGAGACCAATGTTAGCAGTACTTTTGTTCCGGAAACCTCTACATTATTCAGAGATCTTACAACAGAATTAATGGTTACAGTGAAGCAAGTGACGTCAGGTAAAATACCTGCCAATGCTAAGTCATAGGTCATTACAATTGCAGCAGGGGATTCATTTTCAACGACAGCGCTGACATAAACCGGAACAGTCTGATCTACATTGTTAATAACAGACCGGGCAAGAAGGTCCAGGGCCAAACCACCTTCCGGAGTCTGTAGAAGATTGATCTCCGGTCTGACATAGGCAACCGTTATTGCATCACCATAATCCACCTGGCTTGACAATGTAAGTAGTACTTTATCTCCTGAAACCGAAACAGAATTGATTGTCCGGAATGATGAATTAACCATAACAATGAACGAAGAAGATACCGGAACAATATCAGCCAGTGAAAGATCATAATTCATTTCCAGTACAGTAGGAGTTGCATTCTCAACAATTGCGTCAACAAATGTGGGCAAAGGCACCGGGGATTCACCAGGAGTTTCAAAAGCTCCAATATCCGGAGCATCGCCTGAATAAGGTATCCCAACATCAATTCCTTCATCGATCAGATCACTCTCAGGGGCAAGTTTCATAAAATCAATATCAGGAAGTGAACCATTTGCGTTTCTTGGCCTTGACAATTGCATTGTATCAATACTTACAAAATCAGCATCCGACAAAGTGACACTAACATCCCAGCTATTATGATCACTAATATCATTTAAACCTATTTTGTGACTGGCTAGATTATTATAGGATATATTATTTCTAATCATTTTTGCATTATCATATTGTTCAAGATAGTATCCTAAATCATTCGAATAAGCCACATTATTATATATTTCCATAATAACATTTGCACTGGCTTGGTTAAATCCTATACTATTATTTACGGCAATACAATTTCTAACTATTCTTTGCGTAACAAACCTCGGATCATTTTCAGTTTTTCCCAGTTCAAATCCTGCTCCATCGCCAGATGTACCTGAGTTGTTCCAGGACCAGCATGATTCCCAAATTACAACACCTTCCGCATCCCAGCATCCAAATCCTTCACCCCAGGAATTATTCCAGGCTCTGCAGCCTTTGAATGTGTTCACAGATAATGGATCCGTACTAGTAATAACAATACCGTTGCCATTTGTATGGCCTACTGGATCATCATTTCCGAATGCGTCACAATTTATAACACGACAATTCGTTACATTGTTCAATAGAATTCCAAGGCCGTCATTATTGTACGAAACACAATTTTCAAGAACAATATTATTGCACCCTCCCAAACCACTGGCACCTATCCTAAATCCACTAGGTTGCGCAACAGTACCATGCACAGCGCCAGTCACATATAATCCCTTGAGATACCAGTAATCACAGTTATATAAGTATACTCCAGAATTTTCTCCGGATGATGTACAATTACTAATATCAAGAATAGGAATTTCATTAGGGAAATTTAAAATATATATCGGATGGTCGGCTGTACCATCTTTATCT
>JBGSSF010000016.1:0-1617 GCA_041737175.1 Bacteroidales bacterium | reverse complement strand
AAGCTGCGTAGAGCAAGGTCACGGAGCTTACCGCATGGGGTACCACCCACTTTTCATGATCGCTCGCGGGATTCGCCGCATGACTGACCGGCCTTTTTTGATTGGGGGAGCAGCAATGATAGGTGCATATTTCATGGCGTGGTTGCATAAACAGGAATTACTGGCAGACCCTATGGTTGTGCGCTATGTACGCCAAACACAAATGAAACAATTGGCTGGTTTGATCTCAGGGAAACCGATTCACGGGGATTGAGGAGAGTAGTGGCTAACAGCAATTTCGTATGTAAAGTTTTAGCAAAGCAGGGAGAAATTACAAAAATATGACCAGCAAGAATTCACGACAAGGCCTGATGGGAGATTACAAATTACAAGTGCATTATGTGTCTACCCATTCATGCTGCTATCGAATAATCAATGGAAATACAAATTTTTTCGACACTTTCCGCAATAGATCGTATTTCAGGAGATAAAGCATGACAGAAAAAACAAATCCAAAACGTTGTTGTATGATCGTCTATGCTATCTACCCACTTGCTGAAACCAGGGTTCAACGTGAGGCGGAAATACTCTTAAGGAATGGATATGAGGTAGATGTCATATGTTTGCGATTGCCGGATGATTTACCTGTAGATAGCTATAAAGGTGTTCAAATTTATCGTGAGAAATATCGATTCCCATTTTTGGGGTCTAAGAAAACCGGTTTGAAAGGGCGATTCTTAAATTACATCCGCTTCTTTTTCTCGGCAGCTATACGGATTACCCGGCTGCAATTCAAACACAAGTATGACATCATTCAGGTGCATAACCTGCCCGACTTCCTGGTGTTTTGCGCATTTATCCCCAAATTGATGGGAGTACCCATTATCCTGGACCTGCATGACCTGATGCCTGAATTCTTTGCAGGCCGGTTTAAGGCACGTATGTCCTTTTTAGCGAAACTTGTCACCTGGCAGGAACGCATGGCTTGTAAATTTGCCAATCATGTTATTACGGTTAGCGATCATTGGCGTCAGGCGTTGATTAAGCGCGGTGTCGATGAGCATAAATGCAGTGTAATTCTGAATGTTGCTGACGATAAAATTTTTTATCCCGTAGAAAAAAGAAACGGCTTTGCTCCTCAATCTGATCAATTCCGGCTTATCTACCATGGCAGCATTCACGAACGCTACGGACTGGATCTTGCAGTGAGGGCCGTCGACCAGTTACGCAGTGAAATTCCAAATATTCACTTTACGTTGATCGGAAACGGAGATTTCCTACCCCGCATTGTCGAATTGGTCGAGGAGCGCAAGTTAAGTGAGTTTGTCACTATTGAAAAACTTCATTTAGCGGAAGAACTGCCAGATATTATCCGCACTTGTGATCTAGGCATTGTTCCCTACCAAAATGATGTATTCACGGATGGGCTGCTTCCGACCAAACTGATGGAATATGCAGCTTTGGAAATACCTGCTATCGCCTCGCGGACAACAGCCATCCAGGCGTATTTCAGTGACACGAACACTGAGTTCTTTGAGCCAGGTAATGTGAATGATCTGGCCCAAAAAATTCTTTACTTACACAACAACCCAGTCAGATTGAAGGAGTTATCACAGGGGAGTCGAAAGTTCAATCAAC
>JBGSSF010000033.1:0-104948 GCA_041737175.1 Bacteroidales bacterium | reverse complement strand
ACGTTCGGCTTAGGTTCCACCTGAGCCGGACCTATGAGGGCAGGCTGTGCCTGATATTTCAGCAAAATGATTACCTGCATCCTTATTATTCAGGCCGGAGCCTGAAGGATAGGTTCGGCTGAGGTAGAACCTCGGCCGAACCGGAGGAAATGCCGCTATATCAAATGTCATTTACTGCAATCCATCGTATAAGTCACATTAGGACTTCCAGCCGAGTAGACATAGACAGGCCATATAGGAAAGGGCATTACCCAGACACATACTTTGAACAGACTGGGCATATCATTTATGCACAGGGATGCATTGGCGGTTGGTCCAGTACCCAGTTTTGTATTTTGAGAAATATCTAACCTCGTCAGCAGATTGCCACCACACCACAAATACTGTAAACCATTCAGGTTAAAAACATCAAGCGTAGTTATCTGATTAAATTCGCAGTTTAAAAACCACAAAACCGTATTATTTGAAACATCAAGTGTAGTCAATTGATTATAACTGCACCATAAATGTGCCAATGCTTCATTGTTTGAAATATTAAGAGTGGTCAATTGGTTATTGCCACAACGGAGATCTGTTAACAAAGAAAGATTGGAAACATCAAGTTCAGATAATTGGTTTTCACAACAGTCCAGAAACTCTAAGGCTCTATTATTAGAGACTGAAAGATTAGTTAGTTTGTTATATTCGCATATCAGATAGCGCAAATCTTTCTGATTGGAAACATCAAGTGAGGTCAATTGATTACCCTGGCACGACAGGTTATATAAACTGCCACAATTAGAGACTGAAAGATTTGTTAATTTGTTGTCCTGGCAACAAATCCATAACAAATCTGACTGATTGGCAAAATCAAGTGAGGTTAACTGGTTATGAATACAATTTAAACCAATTAATGCTGTATTCTTAGAAATATCAAGTGCTTTCAACTGGTTATATGAACAACTTAAAATTTCTAACGAAGTATCCTTGGAAATATCTATGGAAGTTAATTGGTTATTGCTGCAATCAAGATCTATTAAGCTGGTATTTCTAGAAATATTCAGGCTGGTCAATAGGTTATTTGAGCACCATAATTTTATCAAAACAGAATTTAGGGAAATATCAATATTAGTCAAACTATTTCCCGAACAGTTCAGGCTGTCCAGATTTGTAAATGTCTCAATACCACTAAGATCATAAATTCCGTAATATGAAACATCCAGATATCTGACTGCTTCAGCTTCGTATCGACTGATAAGGCTATCGCCATTTGAATCAATACCTGCCTTGATAAGGGCATTTAAAAAATTTTCATCTTTGATTTTTGGTTCGTCAATTGGTATATCTTTTTGGCAATCACTGAATAAAACTACAATCAGGATACATAAAACCAGTTCTTTGATTGGCTTCATTGTTGAGGGGTGCGTATATGTCTATTTTATCAAAGTTATACACCGTTGGTTAAAATAAATTATATTTTAACAGAATAATTACTAACCGCTATATGCGAGATTGTGTGATGAGGCGACCGGAATGGTCTGCAGGTTATCACGTTCGGCTGAGGTAGAAACTCGGCCGAACTGGACCCTTGTCCCTTGTCCCTTGTCCCACACTCCCTTGTCCCTTGTCCCTCGTCCCTCGTCCCTTTCTTCACCCCGCCCAGCTTTCCCTGTCCAGGCTCCTGTAATTGATAGCTTCTGCCAGGTGATGCGGCTCAATATTCGTGCTCTCTTCCAGGTCGGCCACGGTTCGGGAAACTTTAATGATGCGGTCGTAAGCGCGGGCTGACAGCCCCAGCTTTTCCATGGCATTTTTCAGCAGCAGGCTACCCTCCTGGCTGATCTGGCAATGCTCCCGCATCAGTGCCGGTGTAAGTTGGGCATTGCAGTGTATTCCGTCGTGGTTCTTATAGCGTTCGTGCTGAATCTTTCTTGCCTTTATTACCCGGTAACGAACATCTTCACTGGATTCCGAAGGCTTCAGTTCCGAAAGCTTGTCAAAAGGCACCGGAACTACCTCAATATGGATGTCGATGCGGTCAAGTAGCGGTCCCGAAATGCGATTCAGGTATTTCTGCACTACGCCTGAAGAGCATACGCAATCCTTCTCAGGATGGTTATAAAAGCCACAGGGACAAGGATTCATGCTCGCAATCAACATAAATGAGGCCGGGTATTCAATGCTGAATTTTGACCGGGAGATGGTGATATTCCGGTCCTCCAAAGGCTGACGCATAACCTCGAGCACCGACCGCTTGAATTCCGGCAATTCATCCAGAAAAAGCACTCCGTTATGGGCCAGCGAAATTTCCCCGGGTTGCGGGTAAGATCCCCCTCCAACCAGTGCCACATCGGATATGGTATGATGGGGTGAGCGGAAAGGTCTGCAGGTCATCAGAGAGGCATCTTTCCCCATCTTACCGGCGACCGAATGAATCTTGGTAGTTTCCAGGGCCTCATTCAGAGATAAAGGCGGCAGAATGGTGGCGATTCGTTTCGCCAGCATGGTCTTTCCCGAACCGGGAGGTCCGATCATTAAAATATTATGTGAACCACTGGCTGCGATTTCCAGCGCCCGTTTGACATTTTCCTGTCCCTTTACATCAAAAAAGTCAACATCATAATCATTGATGTTGGTGAAAAAATCATTCCGGGTATCCACTACTGTGGGCTCAATGATTTGTTTTCCGGTAAGAAAATCGACAGCCTGGCTGATATGTTCCACGCCGATCACATCGAGATTATTAACCACAGCCGCTTCGCGTGCATTATGGACTGGCAGGATGAATCCTTTGAAGCCCTCCTTCCGGGCTTCAATGGCAATGGGCAACACGCCCTTGATGGGCTTCACACCTCCGTCAAGCGACAATTCACCCATGATCAGGTATTTATCCAGATCGGGACAGAGAATCTGGCCGCTGGCCGCCAGGATGCCAACGGCCAGCGGAAGGTCATAAGACGATCCTTCTTTTTTAAGATCCGCAGGAGCCATGTTGACAATAATCCTCCGGCCGGGCATTCTGAAGTTATTCGACTTGAAAGTTGATTCTATGCGAAACTGACTTTCCTTAACTGCGCTATCGGGTAATCCAACCAGGTAAAAACTTGCCCCCTGGATGATATTCACCTCGATGGTGATAATAGCGGCGTTTACACCATAAACCGCCCCGCCAAATGTTTTAATGAGCATAAGAGTAATATGTTTATTGCCTGTATCTTTCCTGCTGCGCCTTTCACCAACCGACCCTAACCTGCGATCTTTCGCTTCCTGATATATAAAATTACATTTTTCACCCGTATGGGCAAAATAAATTTATGAATATTATCAAACACACACAGGGCTGCGTTTCACTACGCCCTGTGCTTTTACGTTACGGGGCTTTGCCCGTTCGGCTTTGGCTGTGCCTAAGTCGAACCTATCCTTTCAGGCTATTTGCCTGAATTTTATTTAATTTATCAATAGGAAAGTCTTAATCTGCGTTAACAGCTTAATCCTTAAAGTAAACCCAGATTTCTTGCGTACGTGACTGCTTCGGTTGTATTTACGGCTTTCACCTTTTCAAGAATATTCTGCCGGTGATTATTCACTGTATTTATACTAAGGAAAAGTTTATCAGCAATTTCTTTACTGGCAAAACCTTTGGAAACCAAACCCAGCACTTCTACTTCTCTTGTCGACAGAATAGTTTTTTTATTCGACTCCAATTCATCTTTAAATAAACATATTTTGCCAGTCTTTATATGAATTAGTCTTCGATTAACTCCTTCAAATGACATTTTATCAGGTAACAGATCATCAAGTATTAACATGAGCCAGATATTGCCCTTCTTATCAAGTTCAAGGACAACCAATTGCACAATAATATTTAAGTATTTACCATATTTGTTGCGCTGTCGGTAATTCAGGATCAATTTATAGTCCTTCCTTTCTTCTTCAGGCAGACTTAAAAAGAAATTGAAGGTTTTTTTATAGGAATCCATAACAATTGGCAGGTCATCAGGATGGAACAACTGAACATAATAAAAAGCATCCTGAGGTTCGTATTCTCCAAGAAGATTTTCAAAAGGCTCAAGATGCCTGGAACCTAAAAAAATGTATTTCTTCTTGTATAAATCCACCACTGAAACCGAACTGTTCTCAACCTCAGATAATCTTTCTAAAAAGTAAGATTTCTTCTCAAATTCAAGGTAATCAGCATTATCTACCTCAAATATTTGGCATGAAAAAATTTGATCTAATGGGTTCAAAGGAGAATTAGGTTCCATAAAAATTGATGATAATTCACTATTGATATAGGCCTGTTTACACACGTAACTTTGTTGGAGTAAGATTCAATTTTATATGAACTTTTTATTCTTAGTAATATTAATCAAAAGCAGAGTTAAAACAAAATCTTTTAATACGATAGCAATGATGTGTATAACTTCAGAATTTAAAAAAAGATTATTGCCAGTCATCCAATTATTAGGGATGAGCATTATCATCAATGCCCAGGGAAGTCTTGAAAAGTACATTGAAACCGGACTAAAAAATAATCTGGTGCTACAAGAGAAGAATATCAGCCTCGAAAGCGCTTTGAATGCACTTAAAACAGCTAACAGCTTGTTTTTTCCATCAATAGATTTAAAAGGCGATTACCAGTCGGGGGACGGGGGAAGAAGTATTTCATTTCCAGTCGGTGATATGTTAAATCCGGTCTACAGGACTTTGAATCAACTGACATCTGGTGATGCTTTTCCTGATATCAGTAATGTCGAAACAAATTTCTTTCCACAAAATTTTTATGACCTGAAAGTCAGAACATCTCTACCCATCATTAACAGTGATCTTATTTATAACCGCACAATCCAGAAACAGCAAATTACAATGCAGGAGTATGAGGTGGAGATCTATAAAAGCGAATTGACCAGGAATATTCAGGTAGCTTATTACAATTATTTAAGTGCCGTAAGATCAATTGCAATTTATGATGGTGCGTTAAGGCTGGCCCGGGAAGCCAAAAGAATGAACCAAAGTCTTCTTGATAATGGCAAGTCGCTCAAGGCTTATGTGTTAAGATCGGAAAGTGAGATACAGGGCCTCGAAGCAAAAAGAACATCGGCACTACAACAAATGAGAAATGCCCAGATGTATTTCAACTTTATAATTAATACCAACACGGATGAAGCTATTGACACCGCCTATGTAGTATCTGTTGATCAGAAAATAGTAGATCAATATCTTTTGAATGAGGCATCCATTAATAACAGAACTGAATTAAAGGCTTTGGATCAATCTTTATCTATATACCAAAATGTTTTAAAAATGAACAAAGCATACTGGATCCCTAAACTTAATGGTTTTTTAGATATTGGCTCACAGGCAAGTGACTGGAAATTTAATAATCAATCAAAATATTACTTTTTGGGATTCCAATTCAATTTCCCGCTTTTTTCTGCCGGAAGAAACAGGATCAGGATAAAAAAATCTGAATTGGATCTGAAATATCAGATGATAAATAATACCTATACCCTTAATCAGATCGAGTTATCAGCCGATATGGCCAGGAATAATCTGATGGCATCTTACCAGAATTATTCAGCTAGCATTAAACAATTAGATGCAACCACGGCCTATAGTAAGCTCATAGAAAAAGGTTACCAGGAGGGGATTAATACATTCATCGAAACTATTGATGCAAGGAATCAGCTAACTACAGCCTCACTCCAACTGGTCATTGACAAATATCAGCTGCTGGCAGCACTGGCCACTTACGAAAGAGAAATTAATAAATAAAATCAATACAAAGCAATATGAAAAACAGTTATAATATCTTAACGAGTAGCACATTATATATGCTGCTATTGGCTGGTTGCGGTAAAGAACCAGAAAACCATTCTCTGCCAAAGTCAGTGGAAGCTATTCCTGTAAAGGTAATTTATCTAAGCCGGGTTGAAGTGACAGGAAGTGTTCATTCATCAGGACAGTTTACAACAGATGATGAAACTATGCTTTCTTTTAAAACCGGTGGTATACTTGACAGAGTTTATGTGAAAGAGGGAGACAGGATAAGAAAAGGTCATCTGCTTGCAACACTCGATCTGACAGAAATATCTTCACAGGTGAATCAAACCCAGATAGCATTCGAAAAAGCTGCCAGGGATTATAACAGGTTCGAAAACCTTCGGAAAGACAGTGTAATCACACTGGAGCAGTTGCAAAACTCAAAAACGGGTTTAGAACTGGTCCAACAGCAACTGGCTGCTGCGAAATTCAATTTGCAATACTCTGAAATTAGAGCAACTCATGATGGTGTGGTTATAAAGAAACTTGCCAACGAAGGACAAATTATAGGATCAGGAATGCCGGTATTACAAACCAGCAGCAAGGGTCGGGCTGACTGGATTCTGCGGGTGGCAGTCAGCGACAAAGAATGGGCCAATATAAAATTAAATGACAAAGCCAGTGTAGAAATAGAAGCCCTGAATATCTATGATTTGCAGGCATATGTCAGTTCTAAAGCTGAGGATGCCGATCAGATGACAGGTTCCTTTTCCATTGACTTAAAACTGAATAATGCGCGGGAATTAAATATCGCTTCGGGTATGTTTGGGAAAGCTGAGATCATGTTATCGCAAAAGAATCTTGTATGGCAAATACCTTATGATGCATTGCTGGATGGTAATGATGATCAGGGATTCGTATTTGTAACCAATGATAATACAAATGCAATAAAAGTACCTGTAAAGATTGACGCGATTGATGGGAAAAACATCATTGTTTCAAAAGGACTTGACAGGTACATTTCACTGATTGTATCGGGAAGTGCTTATCTGACGGACAAATCAGTTATAAAGATGACAAATAATTATTTAGTAAAAAATTAGATTCGAAATGAAAATCTCTGAATTTGCCGTAAAAAACTATCAGTTTACATTGGTTATTCTTGTAATGACCATTGTTTTGGGGATAACTACATTAATCAATATGCCCCGGTCTGAGGATCCTGAACTTAATACACCCTACTTCCATGTGATTGTAGTTTATCCTGGCACTTCGCCCAATGATATAGAAGAACTGGTTGTTGATCCCATTGAGAAAAAAATGTCTGAACTTGAAGACATCAAACGCATAAAAACTACCATAAAGGATGGTATTGCTGTAATCGAAGTAGAGTTTAAATATGGCGTCAATGTGAACGAACATTATCAAGAAGTTGTCCGTGAGGTAAACAACCTTCGTGGAACATTGCCTGAAGCTATTTTAAGCATTGATATCAGAAAGTTTTCACCAACAGATGTGAATATCTTACAAATGGCGCTTGTTTCAGAAAATGCTCCAAGAGAACAATTGAAAAAACAGGCAGAGAGTTTGCAGGATGAGCTGGAGAAGATCAATACTTTACAGAAAGTCGAAATCAGTGGATTGCCAAAACAAATGATGAGGGTGGATTTACAGTTGGACAAACTTGCTCAAATGCATATTCCTATAAATGCTATTATTGCCAGTATTCAGAGCGAGATTGCTAATATTCCAGGAGGAACTGTATACGCAGGTAGTAAAACATTCAATATTAAAACAAGTGGTAATTATAAGTCAATTGCAGAAATAGAGAACACTATTGTTTACAGTATTGATAGAAAAAATGTGCGTTTAAAAGATGTTGCCAATGTGCATTTTGATTATGAAGAGTCCAAACATATTACCCGTTTAAACGGACACAGGTGTGTTTTAGTAAATGCCGGTCAAAAATCAGGATCCAATATTTCTCATACTCAAAAGTTGTATTTGCCAGTTATTGAAAAATTTAAAAAGACGTTACCTCCGAATATCGAATTGGTCGATTACTTTGATCAGGCAGAAAATGTGAACAAGCGTTTAGGTGGTTTGGGGAAGGATTTTATGATAGCTATTTTTATTATAGCAATTACACTTTTACCATTGGGAGGAAGAGCCGCTTCTATTGTAATGATATCAATTCCATTATCGGTTTCAATTGGACTGGTAATTCTGAATTTACTTGGATTTAGTTTAACTCAGGTGACCATTGTTGGTCTGGTAGTATCACTGGGGTTGCTGGTGGACGACGGTATTGTTGTTGTGGAGAATATTGAGCGATGGCTCCGGGAGGGATACTCCAGAATAGAAGCCACCCTTAAAGCTACCAGACAAATAGGATTTGCTGTTATTGGGTGTACGGCTACCCTGATCATTGCTTTTTTACCATTGATATTTATACCTGGTGGCACAGGAGACTTTATAAGAGGCTTGCCGATGGCAGTAGTAGGCTGTGTGTTTGCTTCGATGGTTTTGTCATTGACCATTGTTCCGTTCTTAGCAAGTCGAATATTAAGAGAACACAAAAAGCAAAACAAAGGCAATTTATTCCTTCGGGCTTTTCAAACCGGTATTCATAAAATATATGGTCCAATATTGCACATAGCCTTGAAACACCCCATAATCACAATATTAGTTGCTACCTTAATTTTTATTGGATCTCTGCAACTGATAGGTATGATTGGTATTAGCTTGTTCCCGGCTTCTGAAAAACCGCAGTTTATTATTAACATCAATACACCATTGCAAACCAATATTTACAAAACAGATAGTGTAACGAGATATGTTGAGAGTGAACTGGCAAAATTTCAGGAAATAAAATATTTCACAAGTAATGTCGGTAAAGGCAATCCATGGATATACTATAGTGAAATGCCTGAAAATGAGAAAAGTGATTATGCTCAAATCTTTGTACAATTGGATCCTAAAACAACTTCAGATAATAAACTGGAATTAATTGAAAAGATCAGGCGTATTTTTATTGATTACCCGGATGCCAGAATTGAAGTAAAAAACTTTGAGCAGGGTGCACAAATCATAGCTCCCGTGGAGGTTAGGCTTGAGGGAGATAATCTTGATTCATTACGTCAGATAGCTAAAAGAGTAGAAAACCTGTTGATCAAAACACCGGGTACCATGTATGTAAAAAACCCGGTAACAAATCTTAAAAGTGATATTAAACTGGATATTGATAAAGAAAAGGCCAATAGTCTAGGGATTCCAACTGTGAATATTGATCGCCTGGTTCATTTGGCAGTTGCAGGATTTAAACTGGGAAATTTTTCAGATGACAACAGCAATGACTATGATATATTATTAACGTCACCTAAATATGAAAGGGCATCACTTGATATTTTTGACAATTTGTTTGTAAACAATAATCAGGGTTTTGCAATTCCCCTGACACAATTGGCTACTTTAAAATTAGAATCCTCTCCTCTTACCATCAATCATTATAACAAAATCAGAACAGTATCGGTAAGTGCTTTTGTAATGAAAGGATATTTAGCTGATAACGTTATAAAGAGTGTTATCGGCCAAATGGATAATTTCAATTTGCCTCAGGGGTATTCATACAAGATGGGCGGAGAATTTGAATCGCGGCAGGAGACATTTGGGGGATTTGGCACCATCCTTATAATCACCTTATTTTTGTTCATTGCAATTTTAGTCCTGGAGTTTAAGACATTTAAAAGTACGTTAATTGTTCTATCTGTAATACCGATAGGTTTGGTGGGAGCTTTGACTGCACTCTGGATTACCGGTAATTCCTTATCGTTTGTTGCCTTAATTGGATTAATAGCCCTGGCAGGAATAGAGATAAAGAACTCCATCCTGCTGGTGGATTTCACCAATCAGTTGCGTAAAGAGGGGAAATCGTTAGAAGAAGCCATTCGTGAAGCCGGTGAGATACGATTCCTTCCTATTATTTTAACCTCTCTTACAGCTATAGGAGGATTGATGCCAATAGCCGTTTCAACAAATCCTCTTCTCTCCCCATTGGCTATTGTTATAATAGGAGGATTGATAAGCTCCACATTGTTATCAAGGATCATTACACCTGTAATTTATAAACTGTTACCACCAAGAATATGAAATTATAAAGTATATGATCAGAATATTATGTGAACCACTGGCTGCGATTTCCAGCGCCCGCTTCACATTTTCCTGTCCCCGTTCGGCTTAGGCTGTGCCTAAGTCGAGCCTATCCGTTCAGGCTTTTTGCTTGAATTATATTTAGTTTACCCTGTTAAGCGAAGTATAAGCGCTGGGCGTGGTTTTCTTAACTACGCCCTATGAGACTGTAGTTTGCAACTAAACTTCAATGAATATATTAAAAATGAAATATATTGTCGGTAAGTAATATTTGATTGTCATGTAAGACGATTTGAATGGTAGTCACAGACTACAGTTGCAGCAAGCGGAGTTAAGAAAACTCCGCTTAGCGGGGGTTACAGGGAAAGAGAATGTAGAGATGGGTTTCAAACCCATCTCTACAGTATTTCTTTTTACTGAAGCGACTGCAAAAACAATTCTTTCCGTTTTGCTCTTTTTAGTTGTCTGTAATGTGCCTTTTTTGTCCTTCTTATTTTCCAGATATGTATGAGCTTATACATTACCGGAATAAATATCAGGGTCAGCACTGTGGCAAAGGATAATCCGAATATAATCGTCCATGCCAGCGGACCGAAAAACTGGCGGGTATCGCTTCCAAAGTGAATATGCGGCTGATATTCAGTGAGTAGGGTAGCAAAATTGATATTAAACCCAAATGCCAGCGGAACCAATCCCAGGATGGTAGCCGTTGCAGTAAGAACAATTGGCGTTATCCTTATCTTACCGGCTTCAATGATGGCTTCACGGGTTCGTACCCCTTCTTCCTTCAGCTTGTCTGTAAATTCAACAAGCAAAATCCCGTTCCTCACCACAATACCTGCAAGTGCTACAACACCCATACCGGTCATGATCACGGAAAAGTCCATTTTGAAAATGGTAAAGCCAAGCAATACGCCAATGATACTGAAAACTACTTCGGATATAATAATGATGGGTTTGCTCAGTGAATTGAACTGGGTGATCAGGATGAATAATACAAGACACAGCGAGAGGAACATCGCTTTGCTCAGAAATATCATATTATCAGCCTGATCCTGCTGTTCGCCCGTTATTTTTATGTCAGTTCCCTGGGGTTTTACGAAATTTACAAGCACATCCTTAATTCGGGCGTTCACTTCGTTTGAAGTGTATCCTGAAAGCAGGTTAGAAGAAACGGTGATCACTCTTTTCAGGTCCTTACGGTTAATACCACCATAGGTGTTCTGATATTTTACAGTGGCAACCGACGATAAAGGAATGCTCTTTAACCGGCCTGTTGCCATATCCATAAACGTGATCTTCAGGTTCATCAGGCGATCGATATTGTCACGTGAATACTCATTATACCTCAACTGCACCGGGTATTGATCTTCCTGTTCTCGGAATTTTGTTACCTCAGTACCGAGAATAGCTGTGCGCAATTCACCACCGATCTGTGCAGTAGTAATTCCTTCACGATTGGCACGAACCCTGTCAACTTCCACGATTAACTCGGGTTTCCGGTCTTCAAAGTCCATTTTCAGATCTTCAATGCCACCTACCTTCATTGAATCAATAAACCGGATGAGACGATTTGAAGTAACGATGAGTTCATCAAGGTCCTCACTCGACACTTCAATATTGACTGGTTTTCCAACCGGGGGGCCCATATTTTCCTTATCAACAGTAACTTCCGCCCCGGGTATATCTCTTACGGCATTTCGTATTTTATCCATGTAGGGGGTCGTTTTTGTCCCATGCCTCTTTGCAAATTCTACAAAATTAATGGTGATCTTACCCAGGTTGGATGTAATGGTTGCCGCACTAAACATATCAGTAGAAGCTCCAAGCGCAACATTTGATATTACCGATTCAACAATCGGATTATCCTTACCAAGAATATCAATTACCCTGTTTTCGACTATTTTAGTCACGGAATCGGTAACCTGAACTTCCGTTCCCACAGGCATTTTTATACTTACGAATACTGAAGCAGGATCACTATCCGGGAAAAAGACCAATTTGCTGCTGCCCATATTAAAAATGACGATGGTAACAACGAAAAGCCCGATCAATCCCCAAAGAAGCCTTTGCGGCCTTTTGCCTTTCAGCGCCCAGCGAAGTGCTTTTTCATAGGCGGTCATCATGCGCGGAAGAGCATTTTGCTGGAAGCGGAGCAATACCTTAAACATATACAGGTTGTGCAGGACATAGCTGATCGCAATGAATAATCCCAGGTTGGCCAGGCCAATGAAAAACTTGCTGTGCAGGCCAAAACCAGGCAGGAAAAAGAATGCAGAGATCAGGGCAATGATTAATCCTGTTTTGAGAATATGCTTTTTATCGGGTACTTCAGTTTCTTCCTCGTCAGTTTTCATAAACGTTACAGCAAAAACCGGATTAAAGAGATAAGCGATAATCAGTGACGCAATCAAGGTAATGATCAATGTAATCGGAATATAGTACATGAACTTACCGACTACACCCGGCCAGAAGGCAAGTGGAAAGAAGGGCGCCAGTGTGGTGAGCGTACCCGAAAGAATGGGTACAAACACTTCCCCCGCCGCCGCCTTGGCCGATTGAACAATATCCATCCCTGTCTTTTTGAAAATACGGTGAGTATTTTCAATAACTACAATGGCATCATCCACTACAATTCCAAGGGCAAAAATAAATGAGAACATCACGAGCATATTCAGTGTAAAATCAAAGGCCGGCAGCACGATGTATGCAAGAGCCATGGACAATGGCACAGAAAAACCGACAAATATTGCATTTGTGAGGCCCATGAAGAACATCAGTACGATAGTCACCAGGATAAATCCGATGATAATGGTATTATTTAGTTCTTTCAGGATAATATTGGTGTAGTAGGATTGATCACCTGAAATAACAATACTCAGATCGCGGGGGAGATCATTTTGCTTCATGTCATCAATGATCACCTTAATCTGGTCAGCTGCGTTGATGAGGTTGGTGCCGCTTTTCTTCACCACATTCAGGGTAATGACATTTTTACCGGCCAACCGTGCGAAACTTTCTGCCTTTTTATTGGCATCCTTGATTTCAGCAATATCCGAAAGTTGCACAACAGCACCGCTTGAAGATACCAAACTGATGTTCTTAATCACATCTACATTGGCAAATTCACCAACAACACGAACAGACCTGCTCATACCTTCCATATCAATGCTTCCGCCTGAAATGGTCATGTTTTCATAGGCTATTGCATTTTGAATATCACGAAAAGTGACCATGGCAGCCTGCATTTTGAACATGTCAACATCCACCTGGATTTCACGGTCAAGTGCACCTACTACATCTACACGGGTAACCTCGGGAACTGTTTCAATCTGGTCCTGCATTTTATCTGCATATTGCTTCAGGTTTTCCAGGCTATAATCACCGGAAACGTTGATATACATGATCGGGATCTGGGAAAAATCAATTTCCCCGACAACCGGTTGCGCGAGCAGGTCATTGGGCAGGTCCGACTGTGTTTTGTCCACTGCATCTTTCACCCTTTGCTTGGCTTCGGGAATATCAATGCCAGTGTTAAACTCAACTACGATCATGGAGAAATCCTGCACCGAATTGCTCGTTATTTGTTTGACATCCTCAATGGATTTCATGTTTTTTTCCAGAGGCCGGGTGATGAAGTTTTCTATATCAGTCGGTGATGTGCCGGGATATACCGTATTCACCATGATATAGGGAATTTCGATCTCAGGAATTTGTTCCTTGGCAATTGTAGAATAACTGATAAAACCATAGGCGGCCAGGATAAATGCCAGTACGTACATGCTGGTTTTATTATCGATGGCCCAACTGGTGGGCTTAAATTGCTTATATTTCTCAATCATGGTTTAATAGATATGTATGTAAAACCTGCAATGATATGGGAGTGATTAAAACCTGATGATCTGACCTTCGTTCAGACTCATGTATCCGCTTGTAATTACTTTCTCGCCAGGTTCCAGTCCGCCGGTAACTTCGGCCAGTCCGTTATACTGCTGCCCGGTTTGCATAGGCTTTTTACGGGCGATGTACTGGTTATTTTCCTGTTTTGCGACGAGTACAAAATTACCTTTGTTATCAGTCTGGATTACGTTCAGGGGCAGCACTATAGCCTTTTGTGCACTATAATCATTGATTTTCACAACGGCAATCATATTCGCTTTCAAATTGCCTGTAACAGTTTTCAATTTTGCCTCTACACTGAATGTACGGTTGGTAGTATTGATAAACTTGCTGGAGAAAGTCACCTTGGCATTGATTTCCTGCTTGATGTCGGGAAAATAAACAACGACATCATCCCCTACGTTTACTTTAGAGGTGTATGCCTCCGCCACATCGGCTGTAACTTTCAGACTGCTGAAATTAACCACACGGAATGCCGGAAATGAAGGCGAAACGGCCTGTCCAACTTTTACCATCGATTCTTCCACGGTACCTGATATGGGGGATTTGATCCGGGCCATGTCAATTTGTTTCTGAATTGATGCGATCTGTGATTCGAGTCCTTCCTTGGTGGCTTTTGCCTGAAGATATTGCATCTCGGATCCAATCTGCTGTTTCCACAGATTCTCCTGCTTTTTGTAGGTTTCAGCTGCCAGCTCATAATTCGTTTGAAGCGATTTGAGCTGTTCCTGGTAAGAGGCATCGTTAATGCGGGCCATCGTCTGACCTGCATTTACATGTTCACCCACGTGTACGCTTACACTCGTTACAACGCCCATAGATTCCGGATAAACTGAAAGATTTTCATCACCATCCAGTTTTCCCTGCACTTCGATATAATGATTGAAGGGCTGTAATTGTAAATCTTCAACGGATACAAAAACACCCGTATTATCATTTGCTGTTGAATCAGAATTAGAAGTAATCTCTTTTTCCAGTTTTTCTATTTTCTGGGCGATGGCATCATGCTGTTTTTTTAATTTCTCGAGTTTTGCTTGTTTGTTCCCTCCACATGCCATGAGCATCGACAGGGCAATTAAGGCGAATACTTTGGTTTTCATTTTATTTCGAAATATTTAATTTAGACTTATTGTACATTTTTTGTTAACAGATTGTCCAGTTTTGACTTCGCTGTTACAAGGGCCATGAGGGCATTAAAATAGGTGCCTTCTGCCGTGAAAAACTGTTGCTGGGTTGTATTCAGATCCAGACTACCGCTTACTCCCTCCTTGAATTTTACAATTGATTTCTTGTAAATCCTCAAAGCAAGATTTCTGTTTTCCTGCTGAAGGAAGTAAACATCACGTGCAGCTATAAAGCCTGATAGAGCAGTCTCATACTGAATTCTCAGGTTGTCTGCTCCCATTTGCCTGTCAGTTTGTGCCTTCTGATACTCCAGCTGACGTTGTTTTACCTGCGATATTCTTAATCCACTGCTGAAAATCGGGAAGTTAAGTGAAAGTCCATAGGTGTTGGGTGACTGATCATTAAAAAAGTTGTCATCCAGACTCTTGTAAAATGAATAATATCCTGAAATAGTCGGTAGAAACTGGGTCTTTGACAATTTGTAATTTAACAGTCTCAGCTTTTCCTGGGTTTGCATCATATCATAATCAACATTGCTTTCGAGGTCAAAACTGTCAATGATGGCGGTTTCGAGGTTCATAATATTTACAAGAGGATCAATCTGGTCAGAAAGTAAAACAGGCTCGTCAATGGGCAGTCCCATCTGAAATTTCAGCATGCGTTCCACTATGCCAACCTGCCTCATGGTTAATGTCAGGTTACTTTTAATGTTCGATTCAAGTATCTTCAACTGATCCACATCTGTTTGCTCAACGAATCCATTTTTAAACATCTGTTCCGTTTGATATAATGTCTGTTGAATGACCGTAAGTGTTGAATCAAGTATTTCGCTGGACTGTTTAGCAACCAATGCAGTGAAATAAGTGTTGGTGATGCTTTCTTCAATACCGATCTTTGATTTGGTATCAGCCAGTTCTGATAGATTGGCATATACCTGGGCTGCTTTTAACCCGACGATATAGGCTCCGCTGAAAATTAGCTGATTGACTTGTCCGCTAACAAAAAAGTTTTTTTTCAAATCATCGATATTGAGATCTTCCATGCCTGGAAAATTTACGATTGCATCAGTGAATCCGGACAGTTGAGGATTATATGAATATGAACTGTTGACGTTGAATTGCGGAAGACCGGTAGATGTCTTCTCCCAGATCATTTCCCTGGAGATTTCCACATCGCGTGCGGAGTTCATTAAAACCGGACTATTCTTCAATGCATAGTCTGTTGCCTCCTTGAGGGAAAATTTCAAAGGTTGGGACGGACTGGTCTGTGCATTGGATGATAATACAATGCAGAGAAGCAAAGTCAAAAATAAAATTGATCTGACTTTCATTGTACCTGATTTAAAAAAATTAATAAACTTGATTGTCATAAAATTTGCAGTTAAATGGGTTATTCATCATTCATGTTTTTTTGAACTGTTGGATCCGTGAAATTCAAGTTGCATCAGATGCGATTCAAAATATTCAAGACCTTTTGCATTCACAATTCCCCTTATATGATATGCAAAAAATTCATTAAAAAATTGGGTATCCATGAATTCTGAGATGGTTATAACTTCGTTGTCGACCATATTATCAATCAGGGAAACATTCAGACGTGAAATTGTGTCAAGCTTGATCTCTTCCCGGTAAAGACCCTCTTCTATGCCTTTTTTGAGGTTATCAAAAATGAATCGGAAGATATGGTTTCTTCTTAGCTCACGCACTTTAATATAAAGGTCGGGATAATACTTTTTGAGATCATATTCAGAGGCAGCGCTGTAATCTTTTAACATGTTGCTGATACAGCGTGCGATCTCCAGAAGTTGTTCAATGGCATTTTTATCATCACTGCACGTGATGTTCATTCTTTCTTTTCGATCAGAAATTTCCATTTCAACAACTTTATGCACAAGATCATCTTTATCACGCACATACTGATACAGCGTTTTCTTTGAGATGCCGAATTCATGGGATACATCATCCATGGTCACACTCCGAATGCCGTATTTACGGTAAAGCTGGAGTACCTTCTTTAAGATAGTTACTAATTCGTCATTCATGGTGCAAATATAAACGAAATAAACCACGGAAACATAAAATAGATAAATAGTTTTTAAAGTTTTTTCTCGCAATGAATGTCTCGGTTTTATGGATGTAGAGTTTAATGTTCTGGGGACAGGTAGCAACCACGTAGTGGTTGAATACAATGCAAAAAAAGGGCAGCTATCAGGTATAGCTGCCCAACAGTAATCCCTCCAGAACTCTTCAATTTCTGAAGACGACTAAGGTACTAAATATCTTTGAATGAACATGATCAGTTGTCAATTTTCTCACTAACTTAACAAGCACAAACCATGAATAGAATAATTGCACAACAATACGAGGCAAGCCCAACAATCTTATATCTAACCAACCATGGCAGCAATAGATGATACTGTAAACATTTGGAAATCCAAGCCAAGGGGCGAGAAAATCATAATTCTGTGCATAGTCGTTGCTGAAATTTTGGCGATTCTGATTGTGGTAGGACCAAAAATCTGGACCGGATCCAACAGGACATCCACCTTTGATAGCCAAAAGTTGACCTACGGTAAACGTTACACTGTGAATTCAGATGTAATCTATGCTGCTACCTCGCTTGCTGCATTGGACACAATGATGAATTGCATCTTGACCAATGATAAAGAAACCATCTCCAGGATGGCCTCTTCAGGTGATATAATTTACCTTAAACGGGGTCAGGTTGTCCTGCTGTACAAAAGCCGCATGAAATACTTTGTAGTTCACCGGGAAAATTATAACGAAATGCTGTATATAATGTCAGATCATTTAATCCCGGAATAGTTGAACCTATTAATAATTAAAAATACTTCTTACTTGACGAAGTTTTCTTAACCCCTTTGATTACAAATTCAAAAACAGATCCTAAAGCTTTAAAATAAACAGAAAGTTCCATAGGAACGATGTAAACATTAATGAGAATTTCACTTCAGCATTCGAATTTCACCAACAATTTGCTCAATAAAAAAGCCCTGAAATAGTAATCTCAGGGCATCCTTAAAAACAGCTGTAAATACAGTTAGATTACTTTATTTTAACAAATTTTAATTCTGATATTTTTACACCTTCTGCATTAAAATGAGTATAGTTCATTTCT
The DNA here is from genome assembly GCA_041737175.1 of Bacteroidales bacterium. GTDB lineage: Bacteria > Bacteroidota > Bacteroidia > Bacteroidales > UBA10428 > UBA5072. The sequence goes on along the minus strand of JBGSSF010000033.1, from coordinate 86,894 downwards.
TTGGAACTTACATGAACTATTTCAATTTTTGCCCAGATTTTTTCAGGAATAAAATGATCAACAATATCTACTAAAAATTTATTTTCAGCTTTAAACAAGCCAATCCATGTTAGATAATTTCCATCTGAATAGAGTACATAACCCTTGAATTTGTCTCCCTTTGAATCGAAGCCCATATTATTCATATACAATGGAGTCTTCTGACCCTTAATAACTAGATATACATTTATAATACAGGTTTTTCCATATTGCTGGTAATCCCAGACTTCCACCGTGTCCTTATCAACAGTTGCCTGCCAAGTGCCAAGCCACTGCTTCATTAACTCAAGCTGGTTGAGTTGCGTTTGCGCAGTTTGCGCCAGTATTCCTATTGAACAAACCAAAAGAGACACTGCCATTGTCATGATTAAAATGTTTTTTTTCATAAAATAAGGTGTTGATGATTGGATGGGAATAAATAGCCATATAATTTACAATAATTTAAAGCTGAAGTCAAGTGAATTTTGACCAATTAATAGGTCTGGGATGAAGATTCAGCATTTTAAGTACGCTGTAAAATTTAAAATGACTGAACCGGAAAGGGCGTAGTTAGGAAAACTACGCCCGGCCTATGGGGAAAGGGGTGCAGTTAACAAAGTTGCACCCAGCCTGCGGAATTATCTTGACCAGGAAACATTGGAATCAAAAACGTCCATTTGATTGGTTATCTGAGAATAGCCAGAACCATCCAGGTTCACAACATAAAGATGACTCGTTTCTTCGCTGTCAGGCATGGCAAACAGAATTTTTGTTCCGTCAGGCGACCAGCATAATGATACATATCTGTCAAGCCGGGCATCCGGTTGATATCCACCTATGGCACCGACCTGAACCAGGTTGCTCCCGTCCGGATCCATGGTGTTAATCCCCAATGATATCCAACTGGTCTCTATTGGGTTTGTGTAAACCTCCAGAAAAGCAATCTTTGTTCCGTCGGCTGAAAAAACAGGTGATTCAAACCAGCAATTTCGTGTTTCAATATAATAATCTGTCGGGGGTGATAATATAACACTTACACCCGTTTTCCCGGCATTTGGCACGACACCGATTAATCCGAATAATTTCTCTGATTCGCTGACAGATACGAGTTCCCCTGTCGAAGAAACAGTGAATCCACCGACGGGATCAATCAACCATTCCGGATCGTCATCATCACGAAATTTTGTCAATTCCACCCTGTCTGATGAATTCTCAACCGGGGATTGCATGTATAACCTGCCATCCGATCCACTGGTATAATATATAATCTTTGAACCATCCTGGTTCCATGTCGGATAACTGGCCGGTTGATCAGATAAGAATGCAGGGAAGCAATCTGACCCGTCCATATTCATGATATAAATATTCCAGGTAGAATTCAGATCTGCTGAATTAAGCAAGGAACAGGCAATTTGAGTACCTGAGGGTGAAATACTGGGCTGTGTTATGGGACTTTTCAGTTTAAAGCCCGATGATTTTTTTTTGTCAATATCAATTACATAAAACACCGGTTTGCCATCACCATACCTTCTTTCAAACAGGATCTTACCGCTTCCGAGTGCCTCATAAGGAATATTGTCCGATAACGGGAACATCGTTGAAATCTTAAAGGGACCATCCTCTTCAGGAATATCATTTACATCTTCCTTACTGCAACTGAAGGTTATGAATACTAGAAAAATGGACAAATGAACCAGGAGATTTTTCATTTTTTCAAGTCTGGTAAACACGTTATCAGAAACAACAATATTCAATGTGTATAAAATTAGTTCTTCCGGTCTTCTAAAACAATAGTATAAAATACCAATTTTCAACGTGAAAATTGGTTGTTTTCAATAGCCTCGGCCTTCAGGCCGGGGAATATGGCAAAACTCGAAATATCTATGGGGTTAAAACCCCAAAGACAGGGAGGTCCTGTTTGTTACCCCGGCCTGAAGGCCAGGGCTATTGAGACGAATCTGACAAGCATTAATTGCCTCTGACTTTCCTGCCGCGCTTTGCGTTTTCTATCCTTAACCTGCGATCCTCGGCATCTCTCAGCCATTCACATCCGCATTCATTCATACTGAATTTTTTCCCGCAATCCAGGAATAAATTCACTCCGAATCTCAGATTGGCGCTTTTCATGCTCAAGGGCAGAATAAAACCCAGAATATTATCGCTGACCACATACCATTGCAAGGGTTTTTTGCCATAGCCGATGCCAAAACCCAGGTTGGTGAAGCTTCGGTTCATATATGATACACTGACACTTGCCTCCAGCTTATCCGAAGGCCTTGTCAACATGGAGACGGTTGCTCCGGTCTGCAATTTACCGGGCAGGAGCCGGTTATAGAGCAGGAAATTGAGGTCGAATTTCTTATTGAGTTGGTATGCGGCGCCAAGGTATAGTTTAGGATCAAGAAAGTACGTATAGGGTTCGTCGGTAATTTCCTCATCCATATTCTGGTTCAGCTCGTCGAACACATCCCAGAGATAGTTCTCATTAATGGGCCCTGTGCCAAAGGGTCCGTAATAGCTATGATTCCCCTGGAGGGTGTAACTGGTAAGGTTGCTTCTGTAAAAGATCAGTCCCAGGTCGAGCAGGCTTCCTGACAGGGTCAGACGATCGCTGTATCGGTATATCATGCCGAAATCAAACGCGAAGCCCGGATTGCGTCCATTCATCAGATGTTTGAAAATTGAAGCATCATACCGCGTGTAAAAACGATACGTACCCATACCCTCCATCCTGAGAGAAGCCGGCATGGAGCTGTTAAAACCACCATCGATATCAAATACAATATTGTCTGAAGTCTCGTCAACAAATGCCTCAATCTGACTGCTTCCGGTGGTCAGGTTGAATTTGCCGAAAAGAAGTTTGGCTTTCAGTCCGAGTGTGAGACCGTCACTGTAATTTTTTGAGACCCCCAGGGCGTATTCCCGGTAATGATTAAAATTAAGCCGCACCCCTTTTAACTGAACTGCCTGTCCCTCAAATTCCTGGCTGCCGCGCAGGGCGAAAGCAACAAGATCCCTGGTGTATACTCCGGTGGCATTATCTTTCTCTATGGCCGTGAAAGTATAGTAAAGATCATCGCGTTGGATACCCACTGCCAGAAGAGTGGTATGCAGCTCAGTGACAAAATAGTTCAATCCCCTGATCTTTTGGGTGTTAAAATCCGACTTTCTTTTGAAGGTATTATCGGTATAAATGGTTACCACATCTCCCAGAACAAATCCGCTGTTGGCGAAATTCATGTGCACGGAAGAAACCAGGGGCAACCCTATGAAAACTCCGCAATCTCCCTGAACGGCAGGATTTATGAAGTTAGACTCCGGAATTGAATGCATGAAAAACAGCGTATTGTTTTGCTGAGCGTTCAAGGGATAGCACAATATTGATATAATCAGTGCAATCAGGGTTCCGGCCGGAGTTATGAAATGGGAAGGCTGTGACATGTATGTAAGTATGGAAGGTCAGGTATTCAGCTCAATATAATGAATCAGCGCATGAATGATCTTGATGTGAATTTCCTGTGTCCGGTCTGAAAATTTCGTATGGGGAGCCCTGATTTCTACGTCGCATAACCCGGAAAGTCTGCCTCCGTCTTTTCCTGTAAGTCCGATTACTTTCATACCCTTCGATTTAGCAGTCTCAGCTGCATGTATTACGTTGGCCGAGTTGCCGCTGGTACTGATGGCCAGCAGGACATCGTGTTGCTGTCCCACTGCTTCAACATAGCGCGAAAAGACATGATCGAATCCAAAATCATTTCCCGCACAGGTAATGTGTGAAGGGTCAGAGATGGAAAGAGCAGCCAGCGCTTTTCGCTGGTTGCGGTATAATCCTGACAATTCTTCCGCAAAATGCATGGCATCGCACATGGATCCTCCATTGCCGCAGGAAATGAGCTTATGTCCTGTTTTCAGGGAATCAACCATGATAGATCCCGCAAGTTCTATTCCTGCAAAGTTGGCGTCATCGGACAGAAATGCGTCCAGTACAGATTGAGCCTCTATGAACTCCTGTTTGATGCTGTTCATTGTATTCCAATTAGCAATAAATTAATGCCCGGCAGGTCAGCTTTCATCGGGCTGATCCTCTTCGATATCGTCCTCCGCATCTGTCATTTCAGGCAGATACTGAGCGGCTTCAACCTGGGGTAAAGATTCCACATCCCTCAGCCGTCGCTGAATAGCCTTTGTTCTTTTGCCCACCAGTTCATCCAACTGGTTGGTTGCGGTATGCAGGTTTTTCTGCGCTTTCTCCAGCATGCCGCCAAATTTTCCGAATTCGGTTTTAATAGCGCCCAGCACCTTCCATACTTCACTGCTTCTTTGCTGGATCGCAAGGGTTTTGAATCCCATTTGCAGACTGTTCAGGATGGCCGCCAGGGTAGTCGGACCGGTTACCATAATCCTGAAATCACGCTGTAATTGTTCAATCAGCTCGGAACGCCTGATGACCTCAGCGAAAACGCCTTCGAAAGGGAGGAACATGATACCGAAATCTGTGGTATTGGGAGGATCAATATACTTTTCCTGGATATCACGGGCCATCTTTTTGATGATCGCCTCCAGGTTTCGGGAGGAAGCCTCTATGGCATCCGCATCACCGTTATCATAAGCCTCGGTGAGATGGTGATAGGCTTCCTGCGGGAATTTGGCATCAACAGGAAGGTAAACAACACCTCTTTCTTCATCCCTGCCCGGCAGCTTAATGGCAAATTCAACCCTGTCTGAGGATCCCTTTTTGGTTTTCACGTTGGCTTCATATTGCTCAGGGGCAAGGATCTGTTCCAGCAACATTTCAAGACGCACCTCACCCAGGCCTCCCCGCATTTTCACGTTGCTCAGCACCTTCTTCAGTCCACCGACATCCTGGGCCAGATTTTGCATTTCCCCCAGCCCTTTTTGCACGCTCTCCAGCTGACGGCTTACCAGTTCAAAGGACTGCCCGAGCCTTTCATTCAGGGTCTTTTGCAGTTTTTCGTCCACGGTTTCACGCATCTGCTCGAGTTTCTTTTCCGTGTTCTGTATCAGCTCCTGCTGCTTGATCTCGAGCTGTCCGAATTTTTCTCTCTGAAGGGTATTAAAGGATTCCACATTCCGGTCGAATGACGTCTGAAATTCCTTAAGCACACGGGTTAGTTCCTCACGGTTTGAATCAGAAATGGCTTTTAGCTGATCGAGTTGTGATTTCGAAGTGATATTCTGGGTTTCAAGAAATGAGGATTGAAAACTGCTGAGTGTTCCCGAGAGCTCCTGGCGATTTGTTTTCACTTCTTCCCTCACCGTATTCTCAACCCTGTCAGTGTTTTTATCGGTTTGGTCGAGCCGCGCCGAAAGGCCGGTCAGTATTTTCCCCGGAGGTGAAAGCAACTGAAAGATCAGGTTCACCAACAAAAGTAAGAGCGCAGCAATGATCAGATAAAGTTCCATGCAAAAACTGTCAGTTTATTCAATGACTTACTTTTTACTTCTTAAATAGACTGAATTGTTGCGAAAATTATAATTTTATAGAGTATTTGAACTTGTTAAAGATAACAATTAATACGCTTTCCATACATAAAAAACCATTCATATGAAAGTCAAACCATCACGCAGAAGATTCATCCGGCAATTGGGAGGCACATCCTTACTGATCGCTGCAGGCTCACTGAAGTCATTTGCTTCGGAAGGCAATGAGAAGAGGGAAATTCCCTATAATCCTAGGATCAGTTCCAACGATAAGATCCGCGTAGCCACCATTGGCATGGGGATCATGGGCCATGCTGACACCGACTCGGCGCTCAAAATACCCGGCGTTGAGCTTGCTGCCGTGTGTGATCTGTATACCGGCAGACTGACCCGCGCCAAAGAAAAGTATGGAGACAGTATCTTCACTAACCGTGATTACCGCGAGATTTTGCAGCGCAAGGACATTGATGCTGTCATTATTGCCACCAGCGATAACTGGCATGCACGGATTTCCATTGATGCCATGAACAGCGGTAAGGCAGTGTATTGTGAAAAACCGGTCGTGCAGAAAATCAGTGACGGACTTCCTGTGATCGCTGCGCAGAAAAAGACCAATAAACCCATGCAGGTGGGTAGTCAGCGGGTCAGCAGCATTGTTTATGCAAAAGCCAAAGAATTGTATAAGAGCGGGGCCATTGGTCAGCTGAACTGCATTGAAGCCTCATTCGACAGGCAGGATGCCCTCGGCGCCTGGGAGTATACCATGCCCACTGACGGATCTCCGCAGACTGTTGACTGGGATCGCTACATCGAAGGCATGGCAAAAATGCCCTATGATCCGAAAAAGTTCTTCTGGTGGAGAAATTACAGCGATTTCGGTACCGGTGTCGCCGGTGACCTGTTTGTTCATTTGTTATCCGGCATTCACCTGGTAACCGACTCACTCGGACCAAAGACCATCTTTGCATCCGGACAGCTTTGCTATTGGAAAGACGGCCGTGATGTGCCGGATGTGATGACCGCTGTTATGCAGTACCCTGAATCGAAAGAACATCCTGCTTTCCAGGTAATGTTAAGGGTGAATTTCGTCAGCGGACTGGGTGAAAAGGGTGTGACCCGTTTTATCGGGAGTGAAGGCGCGCTGGAGATGCTTGATAATGGCTTCAGCCTGACCCACAGTATCATGTCGAAAGCCCCGGGAATCGGCGGTTGGGACGCCATTTACTCCTATCCGCAAGCCATGCAGGATGAGCTCATGAAACAGTATGATCTCAAGTATACGGCGGAAGACCGGAAAAGGCCGGAAGTCCCGGGTGTTACTTACGTAGCGCCGGAAGAATATGACGAGCACGTGGAACATTTCAGAAATTTCTTCGATGGCGTTCGCAACAACCTGCCCCTGGTGGAAGGTCCTGAATTTGCCTTCAGGGCGGCGGCTCCCACACTGGCCTGCAATGACAGTTATTTCCAGAAGAAGATCATCAACTGGGATCCGGTGAATATGAAAGTGGTTTAAATTAAAATGTAGAGACGGGTTTGAAACCCGTCTCTACATCTATTTATACCACCGTTTTTGTTTTCTCATCCCAAATCACCTGTTTATGCCGGAAATACGATTCGTTGGCCATGTGACAGGCAATGGCGGCATGATTGCCGAAAACGGCGTCCTGTGCCACAGGTTTGCGTGATTTTACCGCTTCGAAGAAATTGATCAGGTGCGGGACCATGTCGTCATAATCATGTCCGCTCCAGCTTGTCTTATCGGATAAGGGTTCCTTGCCTGGCCGGGGTGCATTTTCCTCTTTCCACCTGTTATAGTATTCTCCCTGCATTGCCCGGGGAAATCCGGAGGCATAATAACTGGGGTACGTATCTATTCCGGGCTGCGGCGATAGCTGTATTAAGGATCCCTGAAGGTCGAGGGTCCCCTTTGGACCATAAAAACGGGCCAGCTCGGGTGATTCGGTTCCCAGGCCTAACCGCACATAAACCGGTACACCATGGAAATCGAAAAGCACCAGGTGCAGATCGGGCATATTGCGGCCGTCCTTCCAGCGGAAAATGCCACCGAGTGACTGTGCCGACCTGGGAATCTCATTCCATCCCAGGGTATACAGCATTCCGCTGATCAGGTGCACCATCAGGTCACCGCCGACTCCGGTACCGTATTCCTTCCAGCAGCGCCACCGGGCAAAATGCAGAGGATTGAACGCGATTTTAGGGGCGGTTCCCAGCCAGGTACTCCAGTCGAGGTTGGCAGGAGAAAGATCTGTTGGCGGCGGATACTGCCATGCCCCGGTGGGATCGTTCCGGCCCAGGGAAAGCTCGACATGTTCAATTTCGCCGATGACGCCTGATGCATAAAGTTCGCGGGATTTTGCGCAGATAGCAGAGCTGGTCCGCTGTGATCCTATCTGTACAATACGGTTATTCCGGTTTGCGGCCTCTACCATTTCAAAACCATCCGCAATACTATGCGACATGGGCTTTTCACAATAAATATCCTTGCCGGCATTGCAGGCATCTACAACCACCTTTTTATGCCAGTGGTCGGGTACCGCAGCAATTATGCAGTCGATATCCTTCCGTTCGAGCAGATCCTGGTAACGACGCGTTGTAAAAAGATCAGGATTGCCGGTAATTTCTTTGGCAAGGGTGTGCCGTCCGTCATACAGGTCGGCGGCTCCTGCACATTCAACACCGGGGATGGAAAGGGCCCCGGATAACAGTCCCGATCCCTGCATGCCAATGCCTATGATGCCAAAGCGAAGTTGATCGCCAGGCGCTACTTTTCTGGCTTTCAAAAGAGGGCTTGCTTCAAGCCGTATGGTGTTTGCCGTCACCAGACCTCCTGTGGCCAGGGCGCTTGTTTGCAAAAACTTCCGGCGTGATAATTCTTTTTTCATAATCAAAATGTTTAATGAGGTGGATTTAAATTTTTGGAGGCAGTTTTTTCAGGGCCACTTTTCTGTAAAAAACCACATCATGCTCACCGTGGTTCTGTAACCCGAAATAGCCTGAATCGGGCCTGGGTCCGGGAAATGGCTCAAAATCAAATTTGCGTTCCGGTATGGGATCACCGTCGGTATAATCGGTAACTTTCACACCATTGAGGTTAACAATGGTCCGGGGACCATCGAGGGTAATGTCAAAGGTATTCCATTCCGGTCCTGGTTTCCATGCCTGCGCAAGGGGTTTTGTCATGGCATAGATCTGACCGGTGGCATGGTATTCATCCTCACCCGAAAGTTCCGGGTGGTTGTCCACCTGTATCTCGTGGCCATAAAATACCGGCATCCAGGCCTCTTTGGGTTCAACAGGGATTCTGACGAATACCCCGGAATTGCTGTTTTCCTTTTCCATTCTCCACTCCACATGTAAAATGCAGTTGCCGATCTTGCCTCCCGTCCAGTAAAGCAATCCCATACCACCGTGTGTCTGGATGATCCCATCCTCTACGGTCATAAAACCATCTCCTACATGTTGCCATCCCGTGAGATCCGTTCCGTTAAAAAGTTCATGCCATGCCGTGTCAGGTGCGACCGACTGTAATTCTTCACCCTTAACTGATGTGGTTCCGGATTTGCCTGTGCAGGAATAATTCTGAATTAAACAAGCAAAACACAAACAAGTGATCCAAACCGAAAGATTTTTTATCTTTTTCATAGTGTACCTCATAAAATATTGGATAAGTTAATTTACTTCAGATTCCGGCAATAATGATTAATCCCAGGCCTGCGACAAATAAAAGGAACATCAGGGCAAGCAGAATATTCGTGCCTTTGGGTGCCGCCTTGAATTCCTTCCAGATGAAAACACCCCACAACGCACCGATGAGCGTTGCTCCCTGCCCCAGTCCGAAAGATATTGCATACCCTGCCTTCCCGGCTGCTATAAGACTCAGAGCTGTTCCAAGCGCCCAGATCATACCTCCGAGAATCCCAGCCAGGTGTCCCTTGGGTCCTTCCCTGAAATACTGCCCGAAAGTAACCGGTTCACCGGTAATGGGTTTTTTCATTAAAAAAGTATTGAACAGCAGATTGCTAAGCACGATGCCAATGACAAAGAAAAAGAAAGCCGAATAGGGAGTGAGCTTCCCCGCTTCCGGAATTACCGGATCAGTGGCAATGGAACTTGCCACAAAACGAAAGAACCATGCCATCAGAAAGCCTGCCATTACGGATAGGATGATCCCTTTGGCCGGTGTGGTATGCTGACTGCTGGTCAGTTTACGATAGGCCAGGGCATCCAGCACAATGGCCAGGGTAACCAGTGCTACCCCGACAAACAAGGTGAAAGCGTCTCCCTTGGGCGTTGCAATATAATTGATAATTACGCCAAGTACCATGCAAAGACCCACACCTACGGGAAAAGCGATGGACATGCCTGCAACGGCTATGGCAGCAACCAGGAGGATATTCGACAGGTTAAAAATGATACCCCCCAGCATGGCATTCCCGATATTCGGAGCAGAAGCCTGCGAAATGCTCTGTATAAAGCTCATTCCTGCAGATCCATTACTGCCTAGGGTAAATCCAAGTATCAATGAGAAAATCAGAATTCCCAGCACATAATCCCAGTAAAAAAGTTCAAAACGGTAGCCCCTGGCAATTTTCTGGGTGTTGGCCCATGATCCCCAGCACAACATGGTAATGAATGTGAGGATAACGGCAGTTGTATACGATTCAACGATGTACATTGTATTTAATATTATTTTTCAAAGGAAAATTTATAATCCTTGCTTTTCTTCGGTGCGGTATTGAAAATGAGTGCTTCGGTGATATAAATTCTTGTTCCCTGCGATTCAGCCCGCTTTTCACCTTTCACTTTCAGCCTGACCGTGTGATTCCCCGAAGCAAGCCCGAAGACATGCCACAGGTTGATATCATAGTGTTCCTGGTTGCTCCGGAAGAAATAAGAATCAATTGTCCTGTTCAATTCACCATCGAGATATATGTCTGCAGTCCCGCCGTCTTTGGTCCAGTTCCCCATCAGTGTTATGCCGGTACCTGTAAAGGTGAGCTCAGCCTCGTCGCCGGGCTTACCGGAGTAAACCGACTGACTGACAGGATCTTTTGAACCCCATGGAATGGTTTTTAAGGTCTCCCAGTTCCCGTTGAATTTCCAGGTTGACTCATCGAAGACGGAAATTTTATGATCCAATACCAGGTCAGGAAATGAAACTTCCAGGGGTAGAGCATCGGGATCCTGCTTTTTAATTTTTATTTCCCTGTCTGACACCTCCCCGCCATTTTCCTGAATGAAGGCAAGGGCATAAGAATAGGTGCTCTCCACAGCTTTGTTGAAAGTATATGTGGTATTAATGAAAACTGAATCCGCGATGGCCGATATTCCGTTTTTCATTTCAGGGGGCAGATTGCTTAGACCTTTGATTACCCCAAGAACTGCCATAGCATTGGATGGATTGCAGTCCGAGTCCTGTCCGCAACGGGTGGAAATCTCAAGAGTCTTTAGCGGATCGCCTTCACCGTAAATCAATCCCATTACAATGTAAGCTCCATTTAGTTTGGCATCGATATTAAAAGTGCTTCCGGCTCCGCAAATATCTTCCTCACCCCATTTGGATTCCAGTTCTTTCCAGGCCGATCTCCAGTCAGATGGGTATTGTTTGTGAAGCAGGACCACATCGCGGATGATCCGCGCATAATCACTTTCGGCCGGTATCGATAAAAGTGCATACTCAATGACCTTGTTCAGGTCGGATTCAAAGAAAGCTTCCGCATATAAGGCGGCCACAAAGATTCCTCCATAGAGTCCGTCTCCGTAATTCATGATATGACCTATCTTATCGCAGATGCTGACGACCTGCTTCGGCATTCCGGGACACATGAATCCAATGTAATCCGATTCGATCTGAAAATCGATATCATCTGCATGGAGGTTGTATTGAGGATTTCCCGACTGAGGCGGAAATATGCTGTCATAATAATTCTTTCGGGCCTGGACATTGGCGTGCCATAAAGGATAGCCCGCTTTGGCAAACATCTCCTGGTATTTCTTTGCCGGGGCATCCGGGCCATACTGATCCATGGTCATGAGAAAGGTGAGCTGCACGTAAATGTCATCCTGCCATAAGCTTTCATCAATATTGGCAGGAGACCAGTGGATCGTGTCTTCATAGGTGGTGCCCTGGGCCCTGAATTCCGTAGGCCCCCCATAGGTTACTCCGATCATTTTACCGGCCCAACCACCGGCAATTTTGTCCTTCAGGGTTTCGGGATCAATGATCCGGTATTCCTGATTATTCCTATCACAGGAAATCAAAACGGATGAGAAGAAGATGAATGCTGCCAGGAATTTGTTTTTCATTGGAAATATGATTTAGTGTTTTGGAATGTGCATCATCCTGTCCTCGATGAACCGGCTCATCTGATCAACCGGCATATCCTGGACAACATAGACGTGTTTTCCATCAGCCATGCTGTTCCAGCCATTGCTGCCATCGGAATTTACGATGATCTCGCCGGGCACGACGGTGAAAAAACCTTTTGTGCCATAGACTGCTATCAAAATGGCAGTTTCATCCCAGCTCATACGGCCATTTTTGTCCTCTTCAGCCATTGGTATGCAGATGCTGAACACGTCTTTCACTGGGTTATTCTGTGCTTCCATCCTTATGAGGCGAAGCCCGGTGCGAATTTCCCAGCCGATCTCAAAACCTGTGAAAATTACCCGGGTTGGCCAGTTCTTAAATACAAATGATGAGGAAGCCGAATCCATGTGCACATTAAATTCCTTACCCTGTGGAAAGGTTCCGGCCATGGAAACGAGTTTTTTCACTTTTTTGGAAACCAGGTCTGTACCGGTTAACGGACAAATGCTGTCAGGTTGAGATCTGAGCAGATTGGCCAGGTTGGTCAGAAAACCAATCGTCACAATGGTGACACTGGTATCCGGCTGGGTAAACAGTATTCTTCTGTATACATCAACAGCGTCAGGCAAGGATGAGGTTTTTTCAACCGTGTGAGGATAGTTTGTAACAAGTGTATCAAGCCAGTGCTGCCAGGAGCCCAGATCAACAGCGGCTGATTTCGGAGCTCCCAGGGGCAAACCGGCCCTGTCGAAATAGGTGTTCAAAACTTCAATGCCGGGGCCAACCAGTTCATGGCGGTTGCATGAGAGCGTAGCCAATATTTCGGCCTTACCGCTGTCGGCCATGGCATGGAGAAAAGCCAGCGCGCCAACGTCGTCATAATCGGGCCCGAAATCCGTGTCAAAGATAATTTTTACTGGTTCCTGCAAAGCGGTTTCAGGTTTGCATCCCGGTAAAAACAGCAGAGCCAGTGCAAATGCCAGAATATTTTTTATCATCCTATGAAATTTATATTAATCAATTTCTCCACGGTAAGGTGCCGAAGCCTGCGCTCCCATGCGGGTAACCGAAATGGCCGCTGCCTTGTTGGCAAATAGAATAGCATCTTCCATATCCATTCCTTCAGCCAAAGCTACTGCCAGCGCGCCATTAAACACATCACCGGCAGCCGTTGTATCCACAGGTTTTACCTTTTGGGCCGGAATTAATTTCCCCTCCAGACCGTTGAAATAAAACGCGCCCTGGCTTCCCAGGGTGACTATCACTGCTTTTACCCCTTTGCCAATCAGAATTTTTGACGCTTCCAATGCAGTATCCGCGTCATTAACGGTAATCCCGGTTAAAGCGCCGGCTTCGGTCTCATTGGGCGTTATCAGGTACAGTCTTTTTAAAAGCTCATCCGGCAGCTCACAGGCTGGCGCCGGATTCAGGACCACCTTTTTGCCGTTAGTAAATGCCATTTCCGCAGCATACATCACCGTGGATAATGGAATTTCAAGCTGCAGGAGAATGATCTCCGACCGGGTGATTTCAACCCTGGCTGCTTCGAGGTCAATTACTGAAAGGTTGCTGTTGGCCCCGGGTGCAACAACGATCAGATTCTCGGCCCGTTCGTCTACCGCAATCAGGGCCACTCCTGAAGGATTCAACACATCGGTGATCACATGATCTGTGTTCAACCCTTCAGAATTAAAAAGTTGCAGTGCTTCTTTGCCAAAAATATCATTCCCGATTTTGGCGATGAAACTCACATTTCCGCCCAGTCTCCTGGCTGCCACTGCCTGGTTGGCACCTTTTCCTCCGGGATTCATGAAGAAATCGCCTCCCAGGGTGGTTTCTCCTGCTACAGGCAGATGCCTAGTCCTTACTACCATGTCGGTATTGCTGCTTCCGATAACAGTTATTAAAGGCGGATTCATGGTCAAGAAGTATTACTGTAGTATGAATAATGGGTATTGGCGGGTATTAAAGATAAGAATATAATTTATAAAAGATCCCGCAAATTAAAAACTATTATAACTTAGTCCTTCAGAATTGCTGACTCCCAATCATTCAATTCAAAATAAACCTTATGGACATCATTGAACTCCGACAGGTCACCAAAAAATTCGGAGCACTTACTGCGGTAAATGAACTTGACCTGAAAGTGCCTTCCGGAACTATCTATGGATTCATTGGCCCCAATGGTTCCGGGAAAACCACTACCATCCGGATGATCATGAACATCCTCTATCCCGATCAGGGGACAATTCTTCTCTTTGGCAAAAAACAAAAGGATCAGCGCCTTGATCATGTCGGTTATCTGCCTGAAGAAAGAGGATTGTACAAGAAAATGAAGGTTTATGATGTTTTAAAGTTCCACGGAGAACTCAAAAACGGGAAAAACATCAGACAGGAAATTGATTACTGGCTCAAAAAACTGGATTTATCAGCTTGGCGGGATAAAAAAGTAGAATCACTCAGCAAAGGCATGACACAAAAACTGCAGTTCATTGCCACTGTAATCGACAGGCCCGGGATTATTATCCTTGATGAACCCTTCAGCGGACTGGACCCGGTCAATGCCGAGATACTCAGGGAGTCCTTGCTTGAATTGCAGAAGGCCGGTGCCACCATCATTTTCAGTACCCATGATATGAATATGGCTGAAAAGATGTGTGATTACATTTTTATGATCCATAAAGGCCGAAAGGTTCTGGATGGCACGCTGACGGATATCCAGGATCATTATGGAAATGATACTATCAGAATCCGGACTGAACTGGGAGCCGAGGCCCTGGATGGTATAAAGGGTATTGAAAAGATCAATGATTTCGGACAGGTTCAGGAAGTGCGGCTAAGTCCGAAGGCAGATTCTCAAGCCATACTTACAGATATTATGAACAGATCGCGGGTGCTCAGGTTTGAGGTTACCAGGCCATCATTGCAGGATATATTTATCCGGATTGCAGCTCCTGACAGAAAGGAGGACCTTTATGCGTAAGATATGGATCATAGCCCTCCGCGAATACAAAGAGGCTGTAAAAACAAAAAGCTTTATTCTGGGTCTGGTGCTGATGCCTGTTTTAATGGGTGGCGGAATGGCGGCCTTTATGATCTTCAGGAATAAGGTTGATACTGATGATCTAAAAATTGCAGTGATAGATCACTCGAAAATCATACGGGAATCCCTCGAAGAAAGAGCCAGGTACAGGAATGAAAATGAGATCTTTGACAAAGAAACCGGAGAAAAGGTCAAACCGGCTTATATTCTGGATTTTATACAACCTGATACTGTAAATGCTTTCCAACTGAGACTTGATCTGTCTAACCGTATCAGGTCGGGCGAACTGCATGCCTTCGTTGAGATTGGATCTTCGATTCTGCATCCCGACAGTACCCTTGAAAACTCATTAATCCGGTATTATTCCGAACATTCTTTTATGGACGATGTACGGTACTGGTTCTCTGATCCTGTAAACAATCATATCCGCCAGCTAAGAATCAATGAAATGAACCTTTCGCCTGAAGAAACCAGGGATTTGTTTTACTATATCAATGTGGAGGGCATGGGCCTGGTGGAGGTGGATAAAAGGACCGGTGATGTGCAGGATGCACAAAAAACAAATGAACTTGAATCGTTCCTGGTTCCTTATTTCATGGTTTTACTCATGTTTATGCTGGTTATGGGTGGTTCAATGCCATTACTCACTGCCGTGATGGAGGAGAAAATGGAAAGAATTGCAGAAGTGCTTCTTGCATCCATAACGCCTTTCCAGTTTATGGTGGGCAAAATTCTGGGCAGTATAAGTGTTTCGCTTACAACAGCTGCCATATATATTTTAGGCTCCGTCATCACCATGAAACAAATTGGCATGGACTCAGCCATACCGTACCATGTGATTCCCTGGTTCTTTATTTACCTCATTCTGTCTGTAATCATGACGGGCTCCGGGATGGCAGCCCTGGGTTCTGCCTGCAATGATAACAAGGATTCCCAGAACCTGCAGTTCCCGGCCATGTTGCCGATTCTTCTTCCGTTATTCGTCATGGTTCCGGTTATGCAAAATCCCACAGGCAGTCTTTCCACCTGGTTATCGCTTTTCCCCCCTTTCACACCCATGCTGATGCTGGCCAGACTCGCTACGCCTGTGACCATACCCGCCTGGCAGCCATACGTGGGACTGGCCGGTGTGGTTTTATTCACCATTCTGTCAGTCTGGATCGGCGGGAGGATCTTCCGGACAGGTATCCTTTTGCAGGGTCAGAAACCAACACTTGCCAATCTGATCCGTTATGCGTTAAAAGGTTGAAGAAAATTGTATACTTTTCTGATAACGGTTGTTTAATCAGTATGAAAACACTATGGATTTGCCTTCTGTCTGGTTTTGCTTTTTTTCAGGTTAAAGCACAGGAGAATGCAACGGAAATGGTAACCGACAGACCCGATCAAACTGAATCTTCAATTGTTGTTCCTTTGAAATCGCTCCAGATAGAATCGGGATTCGTTTATGCTATGGATGAAAACACGCTCACCAGAGAGAAGAATATAAGCTATAATACCACCCTCATGCGGTATGGCTTGCTCGAAAATATGGAGCTGCGCCTGGGTATTGAATATGCCGGTGAAGAAACCCTGGATAAAAACATGGAGACAAAGACCTCCTCCAATGGTTTTTGCCCGCTTTACACCGGAATTAAAATCCAGGTTGCTCATGAGAGAGGCCTATTACCTGAAGTAGCTTTTCTGGCTGGTCTGGAACTGCCCTTTACAGCCCACAAAACATTTAAGACATCCCATACCGCAGCAAATATGCGCTTTTCACTGTCGCATACATTATCCGAAAGGTTTTCATTGGGGTATAACCTTGGAGCGGAATGGGACGGCGATACACCGGTTCCTTCCTATTTTTATTCGGTTGCATTGGGTTTAAGTATAACCGGAAAAGCAGGAGCATTTATCGAGTTTTTCGGATTAGTTCCGGAAAAAGGAAATTCGACCCATTTGATTGACGGAGGTATTACCTTTTTAATTAACCCAAACCTGCAACTGGATGCATCCGGCGGATTGGGACTGAATGAAGAGGCACTGGATTATTTCATCAGTTTCGGAATCAGCTGCAGACTGCCTCTTCCATGAAGAGGTTTGATTTGGGTTTGTAAGTTTGTCTCGGGAATGCTATCTTTAGGGCTTATTCATTGTTTTCAAAATCAAACCAATGACCAAGGTTATCACTTTCGGTGAGATCATGCTCCGGCTTTCCACACCGGGTTATGAAAGATTCTCCCAATCGCGGCAATTCAACATCCAGTTTGGCGGTGGTGAGGCCAACGTGGCCGTATCTCTGGCCAATTTCGGCATTCCGGTGGATTTTATTACCCGCCTGCCGCAAAACGATTTGGCACAGGCGTGTGTAATGGAATTAAAAAGATATGGCGTGGGCACCGGAAAAATTGCTTATGGCGGCGAACGCCTGGGCATTTACTTCCTCGAGAGTGGTGCTGTGGCCCGGGCCAGCAAAGTCATTTACGACCGTGCACATTCCTCCATTGCCACCATTCAGCCGGGAATGATCGATTGGGAAATGGCATTTGACGGCGTTTCCTGGTTTCACTGGACCGGTATCACTCCGGCCATTGCCGAAGGAACGGCAAAGGTATGCCTGGAAGCCATTCAGGCTGCCGGCAAAAAGGGGATCACGGTTTCAACTGATCTGAATTACAGAAAGAACCTCTGGAAATACGGAAAAAAAGTTTCTGAAGTGATGCCTGATCTGGTTGCCGGCTGTGACATTATCCTCGGCAACGAAGAAGATGCGGAGAAGGTATTCGGCATTAAACCGGATCATGGGAATGTTACCGGCGGACACGTTGAAGCATCGGCCTATGAATCTGTCTGCCGGCAGCTGATGCAAAAGTTCCCAAAGTCCAAAAAGGTGATCATTACGCTTCGCGGATCAATCAGCGCCAGCCACAATACCTGGAGCGGTGTGCTGTGGGATGGAAAAAGACTTTTACAGGCTCCGACCTATGACATCACGCACATCGTGGACCGCGTAGGTGGAGGTGATTCATTCATGGGTGGATTGATTTACGGATTGATTACTTACCCGGGTGATGACCAGAAAGCCCTGAATTTCGCGGTGGCCGCCTCCTGCCTGAAACACACCATACCGGGTGATTTTAACCTCGTATCGGTGGAGGAAGTGGAGAAGCTGATGGGAGGGGATGCATCGGGGAGAGTAGCGAGATAGGCTATAGGCTATAGGCTATAGGCTATAGGCTATAGGCTATAGGCTATAGGCTGTAGGTATAACCATTTCAACAATCACAACAACCACAACAATCACAACAACCACAACAACCACAACAATCACAACAACCACAACAATCACAACAACCACAACATACAACATACAACCTCAAACTGCAAACTTAAATCATACTGCTATGCCCCTCTTCTCCCGTCTCCAGGTAGCCACCACCATGCTAGAAACAGGTATTATACCTGTGTTTTATCACAAAGATCTGATGACCTGTAAAAACGTGCTGAAAGCCTGTTATGAAGGCGGCATCAGGGTTTTTGAATTCACCAACCGGGGCGATTTCGCCCATGAGGTTTTCAGAGATCTGAACAAGTATGCTGCCCAGGAATTGCCCGGGATGATCATGGGTGCGGGTTCGGTTGTGGAAGCAGGGACAGCTTCCCTCTATATCCAGCTGGGAGCTGCTTTTATTGTATCGCCGGTTCTGAATGAGGATATGGCCAAAGTATGCAACCGGCGTAAGATTCTCTGGTCTCCCGGATGCGGATCGATATCGGAAATCTCCCGGGCTGAAGAGCTCGGTGCCGAGATCGTTAAAATATTTCCGGGGAGCCAGGTGGGCGGACCAAAGTTCATTGAAGCTATGAAAGGTCCGATGCCTTGGACACATATCATGCCAACCGGTGGCGTTGACACCTCTGAAGAGAATCTAAAGGCCTGGTTTCAGGCAGGAGCAGCCTGTGTAGGCATGGGCTCGCAGCTCTTCGTAAAATCATGGATTGAAAGCGGTGATTTCGGTCAAATTACAGACACCTGTAAAAAAGTACTTGAAATAGCCAAAAAGTATAAGAAATAGCGATTATTTCTTTCGCCTCAATAGTAGAACCACCATGAGGAATACTGCCAGAACTCCGGTCACTGCCATGATCCAGGGATTTACGGTACGCGAGGAAGCGAGCATTACATAATCTTTCATCATAAAGCTTTCCGGTTCAAAATCCCAATTTAATGTTGTTCCTCTGACTTCATCCGCATTGGTCGAAAAAACAGTTCCGGGCATGGTTAGGCTTTGGAAATAATCATCCGTATTTTCCAGGAAATCCAATTGTTCCAGTTTTTCGTTTAAAGGCACAAAAGCAGCCGGGTTGCCGGTGTAAAGTTCTGTTAAATCATCTGTACCAATTAAAGAATCGCCTGTGACAATAAATAATTGGATATCCAGGGAATCAAAGTCATCAAAAGCCTTCTTCTTAAAAACGACATCTGCAAACTGATCCGCATTTTGACGAATTGGCTTTGTGGCTTTATAGTCGCTAAAATCAGCTTCCAGCAAACTGATGAACTCCTCAACGAAAGAGGATGTCATCCAACGGAGCATTTTTTCATTGACTTGTTCAGAGATCCTCTTCATTTCGAGGCTGTCCTCCGGACTGTAATGAAAATCTACTGTATCTTTTTTCCATATCATTTTTCTTTCTGCCGGAGAATATGCCACCTTTGTATCATAGATGACCATTGCTTGCTCCAGATCCGTCAGGAAACTGTCCACCGGGATTCTTTGGAATGGAAACGACATGGGAAACGTTTCTCTGTAATCATAATACGTATAGAACCACCGAAAACTTCTTTTCAGGCTTACCTGGGCTTTTTCCGTTTTCCGGGAAGTGTCGGATGCCAACCAATCGTTCAGTTCATGAAGATTTTTAAAGGTTCTGGAAGCCTTATAAACATATTGCGACTTTTCGGAAGCAGAGTCGTTCTTGTCCTTATGATCATATATATGACTAACCCGCCATAGATTATCCGATGGTATTCTCAATGAACCCTTGAAAACATCGGCAGAGTCTCCCCTCACCAGGTATTCCCGGTAAATGGATCCGTCTTTGTTCACTTTGGTTTTCACGGTATAATCCAAGCACGAACCTGCCAGAATCAATAGCATTGAAAAAGCCAGATAACGGCTTCTGAAAATAAAAAAAATCTTTTTCATGGGTGTCTGTTTAATTTGTTGTGGAATTTGTCAATATGCCGGCCTGTTGAAGCATTTGCTTCATGCGATTAACATTTCCGGTTTTCTGTCCGCATATCTCATGGATATATTGGGCCAGCTGATCTTCATTCACCGGGTTGAAGGCTGTCATATCGGCCTGAAGAAAGGAAGATCGTTTGCTGATCCTGATCTTTCTTTCCAGTTCCTGGATGCAATCAACAGCCGGATCTTCATTTCCTGCAAGAATGGCGGATTCTTCCAGGCGTGCTTGCATGGCTGATTTCTGACTGTTAAAACTGGTCTGCTCCCTTATAAAACTTAAGATCATGAACAGCAACAATGAAGCAGCCACAACCTTCAATAAAAGGTCATATCCATTGGAATGACCACTATTCTTTCCCCCCACCTTTAATTTTTCAATCCTGTCCATAATGGTTCCTGTCATTTCCTCACCAGATTCCCTCCCGGATCTGAAATTAATTTGTCCGATCAGCGTAGTCATCCTGTTTACCGAATCATAAAGGTTTCTGCAGTTTTCACAAAAA
This sequence comes from Bacteroidales bacterium, assembly GCA_041737175.1. Classification (GTDB taxonomy): domain Bacteria; phylum Bacteroidota; class Bacteroidia; order Bacteroidales; family UBA10428; genus UBA5072. The sequence goes on along the minus strand of JBGSSF010000033.1, from coordinate 66,320 downwards.
ACCAGGTGTCTTTCGAGTTCTGTTTTTTCACTTGCTGAAAGCTCTCCTTCCCTTATCAGGTATATAAGAGGCTCTATTTCCTTGCATTTCATAAATATCCTCCCTTCAGTAATTTTTCACGCATGAATTTCCTGGCATGATAGAGATTGGATTTTACCTTATCCGTATCATAACCTGTTATCCTGCATACTTCATCCACAGGAAGATCCTGCAGGTCCCTTAAAACAAATACCTGTTTCTGAATGGCACTTAATTTTTCCGAATACATGCCAATGGCCCTTGAAATAGTTCCGGAGTCCATGTTTTGCGATGTGTTCTCTGTATCGGTCTTTCTTCCGGGTTCATTCATATGTTCCTCTGTCAGGCTGATCTCCATTCTTCTGCGGTTAATCCGAAGCTTGTCCAGGCATAGATTAAAAGCAATCGCATAGAGCCAGGTTGTAAATAGAGAACGTTTATCATAACTGCCCAGATGTTTCCATATCCTGATAAAAGTATCCTGCACCACATCGCGGGTATCTTCATGGCTGAGCAGAAACCGCGAAGCTATGCCCGCCACATAACCGCTGTGTTTTTCTATGAGCATCCTGAAGGCCAATGTATTACCATTAATAGTCATTTCAACCAGTTTTTCATCACTAGTGCCTTTATGAATGTTAACTGTTAAAGACTCCAAAGGCTGTTATTTTTACCAATGATACGACACAAATGCTCACTGGTAAAAATCATTTGGGTATTTTTTTAATTCCGAAAGGGATTTATTTTCAATAACCGTGGGTGAAGCCCACGGTAAAACAAACCCCAGATATATCAGCCCCGAAGCGGGCTGAATTATTACAATTGATTCAAAGATTTAACTATCCTTTAACAAAATACTCGTGATATAAAAAACATCAATCCGGCAATGTTTAGTAAATTTCCAACACTTTTAAACAAACTTCGTTTAGCCAGAATTTCTCATTACCCAAAAAAATACCCAAAATGAAACCCAATCATCGACGTGATTTTCTGAAAAAAAGTATCCTGGGGCTTTCAGGAACAGTCCTGGTCCCCGGATCGTTAAAAGCTTTTGCCCCGCAATCCGCTGCTGATCCTTCTCTGGCAATGCCTTTAAGAACACTTGGTAAAACCGGCCTGAAGATTCCCCTGTTGAGCATGGGAACCGGGGACACCAACAATCCCGCTCTGGTTCAGGCTGCCCTGGAAAAGGGTGTCAGGTTGCTGGGAACCTCCACTTACTATGGAAACGGCAACAACGAAACCATGCTCGGAGGAGTGCTCAAAAACCTCCCCAGGGAATCCTACCTGATTGCCACCAGTTCCATGCCCAAAGGAACAGATCATCAGAAGGGAGTTTTTACTGATCCGAATGCCGGATCTGATTTTAAGAGTGATATCGAGAACAGCATGAAGCGTCTCGGAGTCGACTACCTGGATATTCTCTTTTTACCCTTTGCAGCCAAACGTGAATCGGTGTTTTTCGAACCCCTGCTCAGGGTGATGGAGGATTTTAAAAAGAGCGGCAAGGCGCGTTTCATAGGTATTGCAACGCACAGCTATGTGGATGAAGCCATCCGTGCTGCTGCAGACACAGGTATTTATGATGTGGCCATGGCAGCTTACAATTTCCGGCTCCAGAAATTGCAGGAGGTGAATGAAGCCGTTCAATACGGCGCATCAACCGGCCTGGGTATCATTGCCATGAAGACAATGGCAGGCGGCTTTTGGGATCAGAACCGTACAGAACCGATCAGTTCAAAAGCAGCACTTAAATGGGTAGCCCAAAATGAAAATGTTCATACCCTGATGTCAGGCATGACCAACTTCGAGGAATTGCAGCATAATATAACCATGATGGGGGATCTTAAAATCACGGATGACGAACTGAAGGATTTAAAACTGGCGCAAGCCGGACAAAGCCTTTACTGCCTGCAGTGCAGGAAGTGCAGCAGTCAGTGTCCGCATGGCCTCGATATTCCCACCATTATGCGAAGTTTTATGTATGCCTACGGATACAGAAATCTTGATCATGCGCAGCAAACCCTCAACCTGGCTGATTTATCCGGCAAACCGTGTGAACAGTGCGATGTATGCCAGGTCAACTGCGCTTCGGGCTTTGATGTGAAGGACAGGATCCGGAATATCGCCAGGCTGAAAGATGTACCCAGGGAATTTTTATTAACTTAGAGGTCGTAGAACCTTAAAACTGATATTGCATGCTTTATTCTGCCAATCTCTTCGGCAAGAGACTGTCGCGAGGTGGTCTTTTGTCCCTGCTCTGGCTATTGCTGATATCCATCTCCTATCCCCTCCAATCCCAGGAAGTCCCTTTTCACCGCGGTGTTAACCTCACAGGCTGGTTCCAGGTCTCCGGCGCCGGTCAGATCCAGTTTACCCGGTATACAAAAACTGACTTCGAACAGATAAAAAGTCTGGGTTGCGATGTGATCCGCCTGCCTATCAATCTGCATTATATGACCAGGGGGGCACCCGATTATATTATTGAACCCTTGTTTTATGAATTTCTGGATGAAGTTGTCAGCTGGGCTGAAGAGCTGGAGATACATCTGATCCTGGATAACCACACCTTTGATGTTACTTCAGACACAGATCCCGATATCGGCCCTGTCCTGGAAAAGGTGTGGACGCAAATGGCCTCTCATTATAAAGATGCTACTGAATTGCTTTATTATGAAGTGTTGAATGAACCCCACGGGATCAGCGATAACTTGTGGAATACGATTCAGCAGCAGGTCATCGAAGCGATCCGTGAAGTGGATACAAAACATTTTATTGTTATCGGACCGGCCGGTTGGAACAGTTACAACAATCTCGACGACATGCCGGTTTATACCGACAGCAAGCTGATTTACACATTCCACTACTATGATCCATTTATCTTCACCCACCAGGGTGCAAGCTGGGTTGATCCTTCCATGGTACCATTAAGCGGCGTCCCTTTCCCTTACCATCCCGACAGTATGCCGGTCTTTCCTTCAAGCCTGAACGGAACCTGGATACAGCAAAACTTTAATGATTACCAGAACCAGGGCACGGCAGCCAGGGTAAAATCATGGTTAGACATTGCCATACAGTTTAAAAATGCCAAGAATGTTCCGGTTTATTGCGGAGAATTCGGCGTGTACATTCCCAACAGCAACAATTATTCCCGTAACTATTGGTATAGTATCGTGCGAAAATACCTCGAGGAAAACGGGATCGCCTGGACTGTCTGGGATTATCACGGTGGATTCGGCCTGTTCGAGGAAGACGGGAACGGGATGTTTGACCATGATCTGAACGTTCCCCTTCTCGATTCTCTGGGAATGAATATACCGGAACAAACGATTTATGTTCAGAAGGCAGACAGCGTGGGTTTTATGCTTTACACCGACTATATCGGCAGCCGGATATTTGAATCAGGCTATGGCAGCCACGTTCTCAGCTTTTATTCCACAGGCAAACCCAACAACGACAACTACTGCCTTTCCTGGAGCGGGGCCGCGCAATACAATACGGTCGGATTTGATTTTCAGCCGGATAAAGACCTGTCGCGACTTGTCAGTGAAGGTTATTCACTCGACCTGATGCTGCGGGGAAGTTCATCTTCCATCAGTTTCGATATCAGGTTCATGGATACCAAAACAACGGATCCTGCCGATCATCCCTGGCGAATGCGCTACACTTTCAACGGAACAAATTCCACTTTTGACGGTCGATGGCATCATTTCCATATCCCCTTGAGCAGTTTTACGGAACAGGGGTCATGGGATAACAATACCTGGTACAATCCTGAGGGTAAATTCGACTGGAAGGCCATTGACAGGGTGGAAATCGTATCGGAGCAGCAAAGCCTGTCAGGTAAGGATTTGTGGTTCGACAATATTCATATTGCCAATCTGGATACTGCCAGGGTTTTTGAAGAATCCTATTTTTCGTACCGTACGGATTTTATAAACCCAATCCGGGATATCCGGATATATCCCAACCCGGTACATGATTTTCTCTTTATTTCCAGCAGGACAAACGATCCCTTATATGCCAGGATCATTGACAATACAGGCAGAATTCGCATGGAGACACGCATTTTTACGGAAAAGGACCTGAATATTTCTGACCTGCCTTCAGGTATATACTTTCTTCATATTGTAGAAAGTGACAGGTTAATTGCCGTGAATAAGCTGGTTAAGCTTTAAACAAGGGTTTCAGATGCCTCTCCAGCAAATTATACTTCACTTTGCCGGCAATGATCTCATGATGCTTATCCAGGGTTGAGAGAAAACGATCTCCCATTTCCGCGGCAATCTTGTATCCTACATGGATCAGCTGCCTGAAATGCGGGTTGTAATTTTTGCAGCTTTGATCGTGTGTAAGTGCTTCACTGAATTGTTTGCTGTTCCATGAATTTACCGTGGCAACTTCCGGAAGCAATTGCCGGTTTATGTTTAATACTGTGGCATAGGGTCCGGTGAGTTCATCATAACGATCCATGGATTTCGCGTATACAGCCCTGGCGATCTCAAGACCGTCATCACCCGCTTCAGCCAGTCCGATCACTTCCTCCAGCCAGTTTGTGCCGGCTGTTTTCACATGTATCCCTGCATCAAATTTCCGGATGGCCGCCCGGATGGCAGGATAAATCGAAAACTTGTCGCTGCCGCTGTGCACGCTTAACTTGAGGCTTTCCGGTAATCCCAGTTCTTTTACCGCATGCTTAACTACAGCTACATCCTGTTCAAATTCTCTGGCAAATCCCTGCACGTCTCCGATATAATCGACGCCCTTGGCAAACAAGCCTGAGAACTTGGGTGCAATGGTCTGAACCTCCACGCCCTTTTCTTTTAATTCAGCGAGTATAAAAAACAGTTCCAGCGGCCCCTGCACTATTTCTGCCTCGTCAACGGATACTTCCGCTACGAAGTTTGACTGACCCTTAATCGTGCAAATGTGATCATAGATCTTTTTTACTTCCGCAATGGCTACAAGATAGTCTTCGGCAAGGTGAGTCAAAAAGCCGGCGGTGACATTCAGCTTTTGTTCGATACCCGGAATGCTCATATCACCCAGGTATTTCGAGTACCTTGTTTGAAAATCAGCAATGGCTTCCTGTGATGCTTTCCTGCCAATGAAATGCGCCACATCAATGGTAAAGAAATTGCTGCTGCTGACAAATCTGTCCACCGTATCCATATTGATATGATCCGCATCAACATAGTAATTGCCGGTATACCTGCCTTCTGCAACTGCTGTGGCCGCTTCCTGCTTTACATCGGAAGGAACGGAATGTATAATGGAATGCTCCCGGTTGGACTTGTTCCAGACAGGCACCACCGGTATCCCGAGGCGGTTGATATCCTGTATGGCCTGTAATTGGGCAAGGCCTTCTTTTCCAAAGCGGTCGCCTGTTCCGAAGGAGTATTTTTCAATTTTCATACGCTTATCATTGAGGCAATTTCCAGCCATTCTGGTACTCTGGTATAATCAGTTCATTGGCCGCGGGAGTGCTGAACAATTGTTTGTCATCGTCCCAGTATACTTTTTCTCCTGTTCTGTATGCAATATTTCCCATTTGCGCCACAAGAGCCACGTTCCTGCCCGCGTCAATGCCAGCATGAAGATCCCCGGGCACATTGTTTTTAAGGCAATCGATAAAATTCCGCCCATGCAGGTCGAGACCTACGCCCACATTCTTTTGTACGGGAATGGCTTCTATTTTTTGCTTTTCCGGCACTACTTCCCATCCGTTACGATCCAGTACCAGGGTGCCGTTCTCGCCAATGTAAGCCATACCATGAGGCCTTCTCCAGTTCCCAAGCCCGATGCCAATGGTATGCTCCCAGATCATGGTGAAATCCTTGAAATCATATACGGCGGTCATTGTATCCGGCGTAACCATGTCATCCTCGGGATAGGCGTATTTCCCGCCGGTTGCCATCACTGATACCGGAATTGATTTATCCATTCCATACAAAATGTAATCAATCAGGTGCACTCCCCAGTCGGTCATCAAGCCGCCGGCATATTCCCAGTACCAGCGCCATGTAAAATGAAACCGGTTTTTATTAAAGGGACGTTTGGGAGCGGGTCCCAGCCACATGTCGTAATCCACTCCTTCAGGTACAGGTGTGTCCGGTACTTTGGGAACCGGCCCCTTCCAGTCGACATACGACCAGGCTTTGCATGTGCGTATGCGACCCAGGGTTCCCGTCTTCAGAAAACGGATGGCATCCACGAAATGGGGCTGGCTTCTTTGCCACTGCCCTACCTGCACCATTGTACCATACCGCCTTGCCGCCTTTTGCATGATATTGATCTCAGCAATTGAGTTGCCCAAAGGTTTCTCAACATACACATGTTTCCCGGCCTCCAAAGAATCGACAAACTGCATGCAGTGCCAGTGATCAGGAGTGCCTATGATTACTACATCGATATCCTTGTACTCCAGCATCTTCCTGTAATCAGCAAAATGCTTCGGCGCAGGCGCGCCAAGTTCCGTAAGGTCTTTTGTCCGCTTGTCCAGCACATTCTTATCCACATCGCACAGGGCGGTACATGCGATTTCGGGATTTTTCAGAAAGGAAGCCAGGTTATTAAATCCCATACCGTTGGCACCAATAAGCGCCACGCGGATTTTATCGGTTGCTGCGACTTTCCTTTGGATGAAGGATAATGCATCAAAAGGAAGAGCCGCCCCGGCAGCCAGCAGGGAAGCATTTTTAATAAAACCTCTGCGTGTTGAATTCATGGCATCCTATTTTTTAAATTTTCGGTTCCCACCCTTTTTCATATTGCCTGTCCCAAAGTTTCATGGCTTCCGGATTGTTCAGAATGCGACCGTTGCTTTCATCCATGGTGAGCGGAGCATTCACCCGGAAGGAGATGTTGGCCAGATGTCCGAGCAGCGTGCTTTTGGCTCCCTCCGTTATGGGCTGGTGCTGCAATAAAGCAGTACCGCGTATTGTATTGATGAAGTTCATGATATGCAGCCCATCCATACCTCCGGCTCCGCCAGGCTGCGTAGTCTGTGCAACCTCATCGGCTTTCCGCTCACGGGTAAGCTTACCCAGCAAATCAAATACCCTGTAACCATTCCGGTTAACCACTGCCGTTCCCGTTGATCCGTAAATGATACTGCCCCGGTCCATGCCATAGGTATAGTAATTTGTGCGGCTCTTGCCGTCCCATTTTATGGTCTTTCCGTTCCCGAAAATAAAATCCGCATCCATGGTATCATACATCTGCCATCCATCGTCGCGATAATGTTGCTTTGCGGCGTTCACGATGACCTGTTTCGGGTAATCGAGTTGCAGCGCCCAGCGGCATACATCGAGTTCATGCACGGCATTGTTCCCGGTCTCACCGGTGCCATACTGCCAGAACCAGTGCCAGTTGTAATCAAAATAAATATCCATATACGGTTCACGCGGAGCTGGCCCCTGGAAAAGTTCCCAGTTAAGTGTAAGCGGGGGAGGAACCTGCCGGGGATTAGGCACACGACCCCTGCTGTTGGCATAAAATGCAACCCCCAGATAAGGGTCCCCAATCAGTCCTTTGTGTATTTCATCGACAATCTCCCTTGTATCAGGCGCTGAACGCTGCTGTGATCCCATTTGTATTACTTTGTTGTATTTCTTCTGGAAATCAACCAGCAGTTCACCCTCACGGGGATTGTGAGAACATGGTTTCTCCAGGTAAACATGCTTTCCGGCCTGAAGCGCCAGGAAGGTTGCCGGAGCATGCCAGTGATCCGGTGTGGCATTGATGATGGCATCCACACCTTTGTTTTCCAGTATTTTTCGCAGATCCTCCTCTCCGCCCGGCATCATGCCCATCTTCTCTTTCACTTTAGCCTGCGCTTCCGATAACCTCTTCTGATCAACATCACAAACAAAGGCTATGTTTATGTCGTCACTTAGTTTGGGCAATGATTCCATAAGCGCATTAAACCGCCTGTAACAGCCAAGGATGGCAATGTTCATCCGTTCGTTTGCGCCCCTGATACGTGCATAGGATGAGGCAGATAATCCCAGTCCGCCCAGGGTCAGTGATGCCGTACCCAGTACCGCTTTCTTAATGAAATTACGACGGGAATTGTGTTTTTTTTCAGATTTCACAGTATTTTCTTTTTAGGGTGTTTTAAAAATTGAAATAATTTCGTGCATTATTATAGCATACATCCTCCACGATTTTGCCCAGCCAGGTTTTATCATCCGGCAGTTCTCCGTTTTCAACGTCATTCCCGATCAGGTTGCAAAGTACCCTGCGGAAATATTCATGGCGGGGGTAAGAGAGCAGGCTGCGTGAATCGGTGAGCATACCGACAAACCGGCTGAGCAATCCCAGGTTAGAGAGTGCATTCAGTTGTTTCTCCATGCCGTCCTTCTGATCCAGGAACCACCATCCCGAACCCCATTGAATTTTACCCGGTACCGTACCGTCCTGGAAATTCCCGATCATGGTTGCCATTACCTCATTATCCGAAGGGTTCAGGTTATACAATATCGTCTTGGCCAGTTTGCCTTCCTTATCGAGCCTGTCGAGAAAACGTGACGTAGGAATGGCGACCGCATAATCACCTATGGAATCGAAGCCGCCATCAGGTCCGTAGGTTATGAACATCCGGGCATTGTTATTGCGCATGGCTCCTACGTGGAATTGCTGGGTCCAGCCTCTCTCACAATCCATTACGGCCAGGTCATAAAGCATGGCTGACCTGAATTTGGAAACCTCAGCGGGAGCCAGATCGAAACCCTTCCTGATTCTGCCAAAAATCGCATTTATCTCAGGCAGCGTATAACTGTCGCAATAGAAGCTTTCCAAACCATGGTCGGAGAGCCGGCATCCGGAGTCATGAAAGAATTCGTGCCTTTTGTCCAAAGCTTCCAGTAAATGGCCATAACTGGTAATATCAATTCCCGATACAACCGCCAGTTTGCCGATGTATTCATTAAATCCTGTCGGATTATCCGCCATGAGCACTTTATCCGGTCTCCAGGCAGGAATTACACGGATCCCGGTTGTGGTTTCCTTGATCTTACGGTGATATTCCAGCGAATCCACCGGGTCATCCGTGGTGCAGACAATCTCTACGTTCATCCTTTTAATAAGGCCAACGGGACTAAAGTCTTTCTGTCCGAGCATGCCCGACGTCTTTTCGTATATGGAGGCAGCAGTGTGCAGACTTAAAAGATCAGTAATACCAAAATACCGCTGAAGTTCAAGATGCGTCCAGTGATAAAGCGGGTTCCTCATGGTAAAGGGCACGGTTTCCGCCCATTTCTCAAACTTTTCCCAGTCTGAAGCATTGCCCGAGCAATACCGTTCATCAATTCCGTTGGAGCGCATGGCGCGCCATTTATAATGGTCACCGTACAGCCAGGGCTGGGTAAGGTTGTCAAAATTCTTATTTTCAGCAATTTGTTTCGGGGAGAGATGACAGTGGTAGTCGATGATGGGCATCCCGGCCGCATGCTGATGGTAAAGATATTCCGCAGTTTTTGTATGCAGAAGGAAATTGGAATCTAAAAAGCCTTTCATCCTAATCCTTGTTTACAAATTTTCAACGCGCTTTAATTTAGGCACCATAAAATGCATGAGGAGCCAGGCTGCGATGTAGGCAATTCCGCAGAAGATGAACAGGTACCCGTAGCCTGCCTGGATATTTCCGAGCGCTGAATAATGTTTCAAAATCAGCCCGGCTGACTGTGCGATCAGTATGCCACCTACAGCTCCCGCCATTCCCCCAATGCCGGTGACAGATGCCACGGCCCTTTTGGGGAACATATCGGTGACCGTGGTGAAAATGTTTGCCGACCAGGCCTGGTGAGCTGCGCAGGCAATACCAATGACGAGAACTGCATACCATGTGTTAATATGGCCCAGCCTGCTGGCTAACAATACGGTAAGCGGAAATAAAGCATAAATAAACATGGATGTTTTACGCGCTTTGTACGCAGCCATTCCATTATTAATGAATCTTTTGGGAAGCCAACCTCCATAGACCGAACCAATGGTTGAAATCGTGTAAACCACAGCTACCGCCAGGGTCCAGCTGATAATCCCCGGTACGGCGGACTGATCGCCTGTGAAATCCGGATGAGCTGCCATGTATTCCTGGATTTTCCGGGTGTTTTCACCACTCAGAAAAGCTGGAAGCCAGAAAAGATAGAACCACCATACCCCGTCAGTCAGAAATTTTCCAAAAAAGAATGACCAGGTCTGGCGATAGGTCAGAAGCTTAAACCATGATACCTTGTCGCCGCTTTTTTTCTCTTCAGCCTGCTCATCCAGGTCGCTGTGAATATAATCATATTCTGCCTGCGAAAGAACGCCTGCTTTCAGCTTTTGTTCAGGTGAACCATAAATGCGAAACCAGAAATACAGCCAGATCAGACCGATGGCACCCACAAAAATAAAAGCCCATTGCCATCCCCATTCCCTGGCCATCCAGGGAACAAACAACGGAGTAACGATGGCACCCACATTGGCGCCGGAATTATAAATACCTGTGGCAAATGCCCTTTCCTTCTTCGGAAACCATTCTGCCATGGTCTTGTTGGCTGCCGGGAAATTGCCTGATTCGGTAAAACCCAGCGCGGCCCGCCAAAAACCAAATGTAAAGGTATTCTGGGCGAGGGCGTGGCCTATGGCAGCAATGCTCCATCCCAGCAATGAAAAGGCATATCCTTTTCTTGTCCCGAACCAGTCGATAAGCCTTCCTGCCAGCAGCATGCCAATAGCGTAAGCAATCTGAAAACTCATCACCACATAGGAATAATACAACTCCTGGTTGGGTTTGTCCGCGCCGAACATACCTGCATCAGACAGGATGGGCTTCAAAAGTCCCAAAACATTGCGATCAAAATAGTTAACTGTGGTAGCAAAAAATACAAGGGTGCAGATCGTCCATCGGTATTTTCCGATTTGCTCGGAGATTGTTGTCATGGAGTTACTTGTTAGCGTATTTTATTAGTCATTAAATCGTAAGAATCAATCTTCGCCTTTCGTCTTAGGTCTTTGGTCTTTGGTCTTTGGTCTTTAGTCTTAGGCCTTTGGACTTAGGTCTTTGGTCTGCAGCCTCTCCTTACAAGCCCAAAGCCCTAGCGCAGGATTGGAAATATAAAAGACCACTTCACCGTCCTCCTGCAAATTGTAGCCTTCCTTCATGCTTGCCGGATTGTACTTCACGAGCATATTCTTCAGGGAACCGTACCTGAAATTCACCTTTTCGATTTCCCGCTTGGTCAGGTGACCGGGACAATAGGTGATGGTGAACCTGCCTTCGGAACTGCCATGAATAAGATGGGCGGCTGCACTGAGGTTACCCTCCAGGTCCTTGTTTTCTTTCAGGTTCTGAAGAGTTTCCGCGGTTCCAAAGTACCCGTACTTCCTGATCAACTGGTCGATCTCCGGGTCTTCCCCGAATTCCTTCACTCCCGGGGCAAGCACCAGAAGTTCACCTCCATCCGCAATGGCCATCCGGGTGCGGTAAATGCTTTTATTGCCCAGCCATGTGCTTTTAAATTCTGCAGGATCGAGGTAGACGACTACCTTTTTGACCGGTTTATCAAGCACGGTGAAATTCACCTTGAGTGATAAGTCGGCAGCACGGGTGAAAACCTGTTCATCATCCCCGATATAAAGGCCCCTCACCACCAGGTTCTCATTGTCATCTCTGCCTACAACGGTATGCACATATACAACGGGCAGGTCACTTATAAAATGTGATGATGCATAATTGAGTATTTTCCGCACCGGATTATCTGCCCGGCCCATCATGCGTTCCATTCCATAAACAGCGCCCACAAAGTGGCTTTTGTTGATACCCTCGGCTCCTCCGGTACCAACAAAAAGATTCTTGTTATAGTTGGCCATTCCGATGACCTCGTGGGGAACAACCTGTCCCAGGGACAATATCAGATCGTGCCCGCCCTGGCAAACCAGTTTATTCAGCTGGGCCGGCCAATCGTAATTCAGGGCATTATCGGTAATCTCGGCAATATAGTCCCCCGGAACTCTTCCTAAAGTGAGAACATCACTGCGCCAGTAATGCACTCTGAAGAGCTCTTCCGGTATGCCCGGAAACATGGCGCTCAATTGATCCGGCGTCATGGGTGAATGGGTTCCCAACGCCGGAAGTACATCTGTCAGCTTATCGCCGTAATATTCGTACAACATTGAAGTGAGCTCCCCGGCATGAGAATGAAAACGGGTAAAGTCGGGGGGAATGGCCAGCACCTTTTCCCGTTTTCCCAGTTTGTCAAGAGCACTGAACAGTCCCTTCTTCAGATCACTGTCTGACAGAACTGTATTTTCGGATCCCTGCTCAAAATATATCATTTGGCAATTATTTTAAACCGAATATAGTAAAAAGTATCCATATCCCCCGCCGCTTAAACTCCCCCGTAAGCGCTGTATCCGCCGTCAACCGGCAACACAATCCCGGTGATGAAAGAAGACAAATCAGACAGCAGGAAAAGAACAGCTCCCTGCAGATCTTCAGGTTGACCATATTTGCCCGTCGGTGTATTGCCGATTATTTTCCTGCCGCGTGCCGTGGCCTCTCCAGTTTTTTCATCGGTCAGCAGAAACCGGTTCTGGTTGGTCAGAAAAAAACCCGGTGCAATCGCATTGACCCTTACACCTGTTTTGGCCAGGTGAACTGACAACCACTGGGTAAAATTATTCACAGATGCTTTGGCAGCTGAATATGCGGGAATTTTTGTGAGTGGCCTGAATGAGTTCATGGACGAGATGTTCAAAATCACACCTTTCCCGTTTTCAACCATTTCCCTGGCAAAAACAAGGGTTGGTAAAAGTGTCCCTGTGAAATTCAACGCAAATACCTTGTCAAATCCGGCCATGCCCAATCCAAAGAAGCTGTCGTCGAGCTGAGCTTCTGAATCAGAAATCTGTTCCAGCCGGGTAGTAGCATCGGGTGAATTGCCTCCTGCGCCATTGATTAAGATGTCAATGGGACCGAGTTTTTCATGGATCAGATCTCTGGCTTTGATCAGTGATTCTTTATCAAGCACATTGGCTTGCACCCCGATGCACTTGGTGCCATATCTGCCTGTAAGATTCCCGGCCATTTCCTCCGCCGCATCCAGTTTCATATCGCTGACGGCGGTTTTTATTCCGTTTGCAGCCAGGGCTTCACAAATGGCTCTGCCAATTACCCCTGCGCCCCCGGTAATGACACAAACTTTACCTTCGAGATCAGAAAAATCCAGCTTTTTCATGCACGGTAAGAATTGTTTATGTTTTTATAATACCCTGAATTTTCTTTAATGATGATATCAATAGGGCTGTAGTTAACTTTTTCAACCGGCTTACCGGTAAGCAGATAATTAAACATCGCCATGGCAGATTTGTATCCCTGATCTTCGGGTTTCTGGCAAATCAGAAAATCCACGATCCCGTTCTCCACAAATTCCATGTTGGCATTAATCAGGTCGTACCCAACAAGAAGAATGCCTCCTTTTTTGTGTTGGGTAAAGTACCTGGCCACCTTGTGGACCCTGGAATTGGTAACAAAGATCCCCGAAATATCGGAATACCTGCCGAAGATTTCCTTCAGGCTTCTTTCAGGTTCATCCTGACGGATCAGATCAATTTCAACCGACACTGCCTCAATGCAATTGCCGGGAACTATCTTTTGAAAATACTCCCTGAATCCCTGTTCCCTCCGGTTCATATGCCGCGTGATAACCTTATTCTGCGCCAGGTTAAGGATGAGCACCGTTGAACAGCCCGGCAATCCGTAATTCATCAACTTGGCCGCCACATAGCCGCTCTGCAGGGCGTCCTGTCCGAAATAACCCAGTCTTGTGCCGGCGTCCAGGTTATTGTCTATCAAAATCAGCGGAATATTTAATTCTTCACATTTTGACAAATAACGCATCGCAGTTTCATGAAAGGTAGGCGCCATGATGATGCCCTGGGGATGAATATCCAGGACATTGTCGAATTGTCTGATAAAAGATGTCTCATCTCCCATATCGAAATGGAAAACTGATATCCGGGTATTGAAATCTTTAAGTTCTTCAACGGCTTTGCTAATACCGGCCAAGGGCATTCCCCAATAGGGATTGCCAGGGCCTGTCTCCGGAATCAGGGCAGCAATGGTAAAACTCTTCTTTAAAGCAAGTGATTTGGCAAGCAGGTTAGGCGTATAGCCCAGCTCCTCCACAAACGACATAACCCTTTCATGGGTTTCCTGGTTAACCTCACCGCGATTATGCAAAACACGATCAACTGTCCCGATAGATACATGTGAAAGCGCAGCGATGTCCTTGATGGTAACGCGTTTTTGCTGTGCCCTGACGTTCTTGCTCATCCCGTGCGGAGTTAATCTCGTGTACGTTCACGGCAAGTTAGAATTTTTTTTCTGATTACACGCAATAATCCTTAAAAATAAAGGGGGCCAAATCAATAGAATTGGGAGGTCAAAATAATATAAGCGTTCATAAGAATATTGAACAAGGAACACCGATTTAAGAATTACGAAGTTACATTTCCCTAATCCACTCCTCATACCCCTTCGCCATTTCTTCAGGCGTAAGATCCCAAAGGTGCGAGGCAATTCCCCAGGCATGACCAAAGGGATCAATGATGTTGCCCATCCGGTCACCCCAGAAAGCATCCATCATCGGATGTTCAACCTTGCATCCTGCGGCAAGAGCTTTGTTATACACGGCATCACAATCATTCACATACATGAACAGGCTTGCCGTAGTGTGATCAGCCGGGCCTTTCTCCCAGCTTCCCGGCATGCCATCCGCCATCATGATAAATGTGTCACCAAATTTCATAAGAGCGTGCATTACGGTCTTTCCGCCCGGACCATCCATGATTTCTCCGACCACGGAAGCGTTAAAGGTTTTTTCATAAAACTCGATTGCCTGCCGGCAGTTACCGTTGAACAACAGGTGTGTGGTGACAGTATTCATGCCTTCAGGTACTGGTTTGGGTGCTTTTTGTGGCATAATGTTGATGCATTTAAGGTTTAAAGGAATAACAACTACCCTATAAAAATGTTAATGCAGATCATCATAAAGTACCACCGAATCATCCAAATGCTAACTTTGATGCATGGAATAAATTCTACAGACCATGCAAACCCGCCCGCCCAAACTGTTCAATATTCTTGTGATCGTAGCCTCCCTGGGTTACTTCGTTGACATCTATGACCTGATTATTTTCGGAATTGTCAAGAATCCTAGCCTCACTGACCTGGGACTTACCAGCAGCGCTGATTTATTCAATACCGGCAATTTTATTCTGAGCATGCAAATGGCCGGCATGCTGATTGGCGGGATTGTGTGGGGAGTGCTGGGCGATAAGAAAGGCAGGCTTTCCATCCTGTTCCTGACAATCCTGCTTTATTCGGTGGCCAATATCGCCAATGGTTTTGTAACCAGCATACATCAATACGCCTGGCTGAGGTTTGTGGCAGGATTCGGACTCTCGGGGGAATTCGGTCTGGGCGTGACACTTATATCCGAGGTTATGTCGAAGGAAAAGAGAGGGCTGGGGGCCAGCATCGTTTCAGGTATTGGCATTCTGGGTGCTGTGCTGGCTTTTGTGGTTGCCGAACGTTTCAGCTGGCGAACGGCTTATTGGGCAGGCGGAGGATTGGGACTGGCATTACTTTTTCTGAGACTGGCAGTTTATGAATCAGGGATGTATGAAAAAACAAAAGCGCAGAAAGTCAGCAAGGGTAATTTTCTCGCCTTGTTTACCCATAAAACCAGGTTCCGGAAATTCCTTTTTGCCACTTTGCTTGCACTTCCCTGCTGGTATACGGTGAGTGTGCTTACCATTAACGCGCCGTCATTTGCGCAGGATGCCCTCAGGATAACCGGTACGGTCAAGGGATCTACCTCGGTGATGCTCCATTATACCGGGGCCGCCATCGGAAGCTTCCTCTTCGGTTACCTGTCCATGATTTTCCGGTCACGCAAAAAAGCGATTGTTCTGGCCACATCCTGTATCGCCATTTTCACCATCGTGTATTTCTCACTTTTTGATGCCGCTCCTTTCATGCTTTACCTCGATTTGTTCATTCTGGGTATCCCCATGGGTGGTTTGTGGGCGATTTTTGTGGCCGCTGCATCTGAACAGTTTGGCACGAACATTAGGGCCACGGTTACAACAACAGCTCCGAATTTTGTGCGGGGCGCCACCATACTGATGACCTTTCTCCTGGGCACACTTACCCCGGTGACGGGATTGTGGACCTCCGGAGTGATAGTCGGGGTGATCTTTATCGGAGTTGCCTTGTGGTCGGTATTCCTCACGGAGGAAACCTATGGAAAGGAATTGGATTATGTGGAAGAAATTGCCTAAAACACCAGTGTGAAAACTGTTTCAACTCCCGGAACCGAATGAAAAGCTATTTTACCGTTGTGCAGCATCATGATCTGGCGCGACAGACTTAGTCCTATTCCTGATCCCTTTTCTTTGGTTGAAAAAAAAGGTATGAATATCCGGTCCCTGATTTCTTCACTGATACCTGTTCCATTATCTGCTATCTGAATGAATACCTTGCCAGCATAATCGCTAAAAGCAGCCATTTTTATTTTTCTCGGGAATATTTCAGGAAGAGCCTGTATTGCATTGGTTACAAGATTTATTAAAACCTGCTCTATCAACTGTTTATCCGCAGTTATCGAAAGCGATTCAGGATTGACCACAACAGACATCTGAATGCGGAGATTCAGAATTTCCGACGAAAACAAGCATTCAATCCCGCTTAAAAGCTCTTTGACCTCTAATTTGGTAAGATTGAGTGTGGGGAGTATTGTAAGACTGCGGAATTTGCTCACAAAGTCAAGCATCCCCTGGGCCCTTTCATCAATAATATCCAGTCCATGTAAAGTATCCGTCAATGTTTCTTTGGGGAACTCTGGAGATTCCCCGTATAATTCCCCGGCCTTTTTTTCATAGAATGAACGGATTGTCTTTATGGTGGATGAGATGGGACCAACGGAATTCATGATTTCATGCGTCAGGGTACGGATAAGTTTTTGCCATGATGCTTGTTCATTTTCCTCCAATTCATTTTTTATACTCTGAAAGGTGAACAATCGGATGGTATCACCGCGGAAAGTAAAATCACTGGCCCTTATCGCGAGAGGAAGGGTATCATGACCCGTTGCCGTTTTCAGCAAGCGTTGTTCACCGGGCTTGATTTCCTTAAGCTGTGCCACAATTGATTTACCGATATCACTGAAATATTGTGTTCCGTTTTTGGATGAAAGATTCAGTAATTGTCTGGCAGCCGGATTAATGATGTCAATCATGTCCTCTGATGTAATGGACAGGATTCCGATGCCAGCATTATCCACAAGGTGCTGCAGGTAGAATGAACGCCTGCTGCTTTCCAGTTTAAGTTGCTGTATTCTTTGGTTAACCTCATCAAAAAGCTCATAAAGTTTCACAAATGAACTGCCGGGTGCGGCTTTTGTATATGAAACCGTAGTTTCGTCACTGGATACAGCGCTAAAGAAGTTGGTCAGATCACGGTTGATCCGGTTAATATAAAATAACAGGAGAAAAACCTGAATGATAAGCAGCAATAAAACATTCACTGTGATATACAGGTCATTCTTCTGAATAAATGCATAGGCGAGAACCAGACTGGTGGCGGTAAGAAGAATTACCCGGAAGATCACATTGATATAAAACCTATGGTGGATCATGGCTAGATAGATTTCTGTTTTAAAAGTTCAGATTTTGTATTTGGCGATTTTGCGATACAGGGTTTGCCTTCCAATACCCAATTCCCTGGCAACTTCCGCAATATTCCAGCTGTGGTTTTTGAGGGAAAGTGCTATGGCTTTTTTTTCAACCTCTTCGAGTTTCAAGCCGGGTAAAACAATATCCAGGTTCAGATTATCCGAATCAAAGGAAAAATCTTCCGGAACAAGATTTGCTGAATCAGTTAGTATTACAGCCTTTTCAATGGTGTGGCGAAGTTCCCTGACATTTCCGGGCCATGCATAGGCCTTGAGCTTTTCAGCAGATTTATTCGAAATTTTTATTCCCTCACGGCCATACCGTGACGCAAACTCTGCCAGATAATGCTCTGCCAGCATAATTATATCATCTCCTCGAAAACGCAAGGGAGGTATTTCAATCTGAATGGTATTGATCCTGTAAAACAAGTCCTCCCGAAAGAGTTTCTGCTTTACCAGCGAATTCATATCCTTATTGGTTGCGCAGATTATCCGGATATTCACATCATGTTGCCTGTTTGAGCCAAGTGGTGTGATCTTCCTTTGCTCTATTGCCGTGAGCAGTTTTGGCTGAAGTGTATAACCGAGATTCCCGATTTCATCGAGGAAGAGCGTTCCTCCGTTGGCAGATTCGAAACGCCCCATCCGGTCTTCGCGGGCATCGGTAAAGGCACCTTTCACATGACCGAACAATTCGCTTTCAATTAACGTGTCGGGCAGGGCTCCCAGGTCGACCGATATAAAATCGTTTTTATGACGATCTGACAACCTGTGAATTTCCCGGGCGACCAGTTCTTTTCCAGTGCCATTCTCACCGGTCAGTAAAACACTGGCATCCGTTTTGGCCACTTTTTGTATGGTTTTCAAAAGTTCGTTCATAACCGGTGAATCTCCTATAATTCCCGAAAAGCCCTTGCTGATATCTTCTTTCAATTGCTTTTCTTTCAGCTGCAGATACCTGACCTGCGTTTTTGAATGATGCAGTCTCATTGCCGATTGCAAAGTAGCCAACAACTTGTTGTTATCCCACGGTTTCAGTATAAAATCCGAAGCACCTTCCTTAATGGCTTTAATGGCAAGTTCAATATCACCATATGCTGTGATCATTACCACAGCAGCATCCGGATCAGCCTTAAGAATATTGTTGAGCCAGAATATGCCCTCGTTTCCTGTGTTGATACCCGCTGCAAAGTTCATATCGAGCAGGATGATATCAGGAGACTCCTTCTCCAGGAAGCCAGGAAGAAGGTTTGGATTGCGGAGTGTGCTGATCCGCTCAAACTGATATTTCAGGAAAAGCTCGAGTGAATTCAATACACTGGTATTGTCATCAACAATGAGAACATGGCCTGCAATTTTTGACATGATCAGGATTATTTTTAATGAAGCATAAAACCAGGTTAAAATTAAGAAATATGTACCAGGAACATCCACAGAGTGTATCACTTTGGTACATATTTTTGGAAATCGAAGAGTTTCTGATTCGTATAATTCTGATTTACTAGTTATTATGGTTTATGGCATAAACCTTGTCACGTCTTCACCTGAATCCATATGTTTCCTTTACAATTACGAACCATGTTTTTGCATTACCTAATCACCGCCTGGAGGAACCTGTTGAAGAACAGGATGGTCTCTGTTATCAATATCGTGGGGCTCACCCTTGGCCTGGCCTCCGCCGTAATAGCCATTGCCTATGCGCAATATGAACTTTCCTATGAGGAATGCCATGAAAAGCTTGAACGGATTTCAACTGTTTTTCTGAATGGCAAATTTGGTGAACTTACTTTTCTGCCTGCTTCATATGGCCCTGAGGGAGAGGCATTGCAGAATATGTTCCCAGAAATCGAGGCACACACCCTGTCCAGAAGATTTTCGTCCACCGTGCGCGCCGGAGAGAATCTGTTTATTGAAGATGACATCACTTTTGCGGATTCCACATTCTTTAAGATTTTCACCATCCCTTTCATAGAAGGTTTTCCGGTTTATGATCCCCAAAGCATTGTTATATCAGAGCAGGCAGCAAACCGGTATTTTGGCCGCAACAGTCCGCTTGGAAAATCCTTAAGGATCAATTGCGATGGTGAGCAGGTTGATTTCACCGTAACAGGAGTCTTCGAGGAATTGCCTTCCAATACCATTGTCCGGGCTGAATTTTTCATCCCTTTTTCCTTTGCCTCCAGGTTTGATAACTGGAGATACAGGGAATACCATTCAGCAGAATACAACTCATATGTGCTGTTAAAACCGGGAGCCGATGTGAAACAATTGAACGAAAAGATACTGCAGTCCTACAAAATACCCGTCGAAATTGAAAATATATCAGTCTTTCTTCTGCCCCTGAAAGAAATCCATTTCCGGGGGACTTATGAAAATACCAAGGGGAAACTCCTGGTTTTCCTGTTGGGAGGCCTGTTTGTGTTGCTGATTTCCTGTGTGAATTTTATTAACCTGACTTCGATACTGTTTTCTACCCGAACCCGTGAAACCGGATTACATAAAGTCAACGGCGCCACACAAATGCATATATTGACCCAGTTTTTAACGGATACCTTGCTCTATACACTGATCAGTTTTAACCTGGCAATCGTGTTGCTTAAGATATTTCTTCCCTGGTTTAATGCGCAGATGTATACCAATATACATCTAGCGGCCAGCAAACAGTTTCTGCTGTCGGGGACAATATTGTTTGTAGTCATCACCTTGCTTTCCGGTCTTTATCCTGCCTTCAGATACTCCGCGGTGAAACCGGTTCTTCTGATGAAATCCGACAATACGCCCAATCAGTCCGGGGCATACTCAAGATGGATCCTTACAACCTTGCAGTTGTTCCTGAGCGTTGTTTTCATCCAGGTTATCATGGTGATGGACAGGCAGAACATGTATCTCGACAGAAAAGATATTGCAAAGTATGACGGGGAATACGTAATCTGCCTTCCGGGTCACCCCTGGGGCGATTTAACCCGGGTAAAAGATGAACTTAAAAAGAATCCCAGGGTAGAAGCAGTTTCCTGGGGATCCACCATTCCACCAATGGGCTATCGACTCACCATGGAATGGAAGGATGAAAAAAACACGACCATGGCAGTTGATTATACCTTTGAACCCGATTATCTCGAGGTCTATCAAATCAAGTTACTCAGTGGACGTTTCTTTTCAGAGGAATACCCCTCTGATAAAGAGTCTTCCATGGTGATCAATGAAAAAACGGCCTTCGAACTGGGACATGTCGATCCGATTCATAAACAAGTATTATTCAGGGGAAAACAATATACCATCATCGGTATAGTGGATGCCTACCGGGCAGTTCCGCCGATCGTGGATCAGTTGCCGGCTCTTATCACCTGCAGTGGTAATTCCGATCAATACTTTCTCATACGTATCAGTCCGGAAGAACGGGAGTCAACCCACGAATTCATCATCGGCACGCTCCGAAAATTCAATCCGGATTATCCTGTTGAGATCAAGTATCATGAGGATGTCCTGATGGACACGAAAGAGGCTAAATCCTATGGATCCGCCAGCAGGCTGATGCATCTTTTCTTTCTGCTCACCATTCTCAACTCCCTTATCGGGATTTTCGGATTGTCGGTCTTTATTGCCCGGCGGTACCGCAGACAAATAGGTATTCGTAAGGTATTCGGCGCGAATGTTACCGGCATGATGTTTACACTTTCCCGAGGCCTTTTACTGCAAACATTTGCTGCTATCGCAATTGCCACACCGATATCCTATTTCGTCACCGGGGCATACCTTTCTGTTTTCCCGCAACATGTTGAACCCGGAATTTTATACTTCCTGCTGGGAGGTTTATTCATGGTAATCATACTGCTTGCAACGGTGAGCTGGCAGACCTGGAAGGTGGCCATGAGTGATCCGGTGTTATCAATACGTTACGAATAACAAAATTGCACTAATTTTAGTGCATGGAAAAAATTAAAATTTCAACCGCCCAGTTTGAAAACAAAAGCGGTGACAAGGCTTATAACCTGTCGGTTATAGATACCCTTTCGCATAAAGCAGCCCTGCAGGGCTCTCAGGCAATTGCTTTTCATGAATGTGCTTTAACAGGCTATTACTTTGCCCGTCGTCTTTCAAAAGAGCAAATGCTTGAACTGGCTGAGTATATCCCCGAGGGAGACAGCATAAAAAAGCTGGTGGATATTTCTGCCAGATATGGTATATCAGTCCTCGCCGGACTTTTTGAGAAAGATTCCGAAGATAGACTATATAAAACCTATGTTTGTGTAGATAAAACAGGATTGGTGGCAAAATTCAGAAAACTGCACCCATTCATCAATCCGTACCTCACACCTGGCGATCAATACTGTGTATTTGATCTGCACGGCTGTAAATGCGGGATCCTGATCTGTTATGACAACAATATAATTGAAAATGTCCGTGCTACTGCCCTGATGGGTGCTGAAATAATCTTTATGCCGCATTTCACCATGTGTACTCCTTCAACCCGGCCCGGTGCCGGGATCATTGATCCTGCTTTATGGGAAAACCGGGAAGCTGATCCTACCTCGTTGCGCCTGGAATTTGACGGGATGAAAGGAAGGAGCTGGCTTATAAAATGGCTTCCTTCAAGGGCTTATGACAATGGCGTTTACGTGATCTTTTCCAATCCCATAGGTATGGATGATGATCTTTTGTTGAACGGTTGTTCCATGATCATCGATCCTTTTGGTGATATCATTGCCGAGTGCCGTACCCTGGGTGATGATTTTGTTACGGCAGTACTCACCCCTGAGAAGCTGACCCAGTCAGGCGGTTACCGTTACAGAATGGCCAGACGGCCCGAATTGTACAAAGATATCATTGGCGGACCACACCAATCCTTCCAAAAAGTAATCTGGATGAACCCTGAGGTGTAAGAGGGCCAAAAGAACGGTGAAATTCGCCCGGTTGAACAAAATGCCTGACAGCGTGTTCTCCTGATATAAAAGACAAGCATTCATCAACATCAAAACCAACCTATGAAAAGTACAGCCACAGCAATTTGGAAAGGTTCTCTGAAGGAAGGTGCCGGACATCTCAGTTCCGCAAGTGCTTTTTTCGCAAATCTACCTTATACATTCAATTCACGATTTGGGAATGGTACCGGAGGTACAAATCCTGAAGAACTTATAGCAGCAGCCCATGCCGGATGTTACAGTATGGCATTGAGCGCCGGGCTTGGCAAAGACGGCATAATCCCTGAAAATGTTGAAACAACGTGCACCATTACCCTGGAGGATGGCGTGATTAAAACATCAAATCTGGTTGTGAAAGCTAAAGTTCCCGGACTCAGCAAAGCAGATTTCGAGAAATATGCCCGGGAAACCAAATTGACCTGTCCGGTATCCAAAGTGCTGAACCTGGAGATTCACCTGGAAGCAAGTCTTGTATAAAGTGTATCTTGTTATTTATCGAGTTTGACCTGAACAGCCTTGGCTCCTTTAGGTCCCATCTCTACCTTGAAAGTAACCTTGTTGTTTTCAATAATGTTCTCAAGCATATCATTGATATGGACAAAAACACTTTGTTGATTCCCCAGATCCCTGATGAAACCAAAGCCTTTTGATTCATTAAAGAAGGTAACAATGCCTGTTCTGGTAGTGTCAGCCTTTTCATCGGTCAGCCTTTTGGGAACGCTGATCTCAATATCTTCGACTTTCACCTTCTTTTTCATGTTCGGATCAGGGGGGGTGGAAGTAAGTCTTCCATTCTCGTCAACATAGGCTATCATATCTTCGAAGCTTCTGCTCTCATTGGCATTTTCTCTTCTTTCAAGCCTTTTCTGTTCCTTCTCTTTCCTCTTCTTTTCTTTCTTGTTTCTAACTTCCTTTTTGTTATAGGTTTCCTGTGTTTTAGCCATAATTAATATTAGTTATTAAACTATTCCGGTAAGCGAAGATTCTCAAATTTTAATTGGGCAAAGTTAGAACAAACTACCAGAATAGCAAATGGTATTCTTTTGCGATGTAGATGTAATTGTAGCAGTCATTTAGTATGTTAAAAATGAAAAGGATTATCTGTAATCAATAATAATATATAATTGATAATAAGGCAAATATCCCTGACCAGAATGTCGCCCCTATGGGGCTTTTAAAGAATTGCTTTATAATTCTTCTACCAAAATATCGCCCCTAATGGGGCTTAAATCGATATATCTTAAATGAAAGCGCCGTAGATGTGACATTACGGTAGAAAAAATTGTTGTGATCCGGTTGATAAGCACCAGAGGTGCGACATTACGGTAGAAAAAATTGTTGTGATCCCACAAAAAAGCGCCGTAGGTGCGACATAATCGCTTTTTATTCATGACGATACTCCATAAAATAAAAAATGAAAATTCTATTTGAATATATCGTTGAATTCTAATTTCTTACTCTTTCCTGTTGTGGTAAAATGAAGGTTATTTATAAACTTTTTCTGCTGTTGAGAAAATCAAAGAGCCTTCCCATTTGTTTAATATCTAGTAACTCTCCCTAAATTTTCATGAAATATCTCTTACCCATGAAAGAACTGTTTGCAACAATATTTGTCATTTTTCTTCTGCAACCGCTGAACGGTCAGGTATTAATAAGGGGACGCGTGGTGGATGATCAGAAAATATCATTGCCGGGCGTTGCAGTTCAGGTAAAGAATACCCTGAGAGGTACGGTTACCGATGGTGACGGTAGTTTCTCGATATCGGCCCAGCCGGTAGACACGCTAATTTTCACCATGGTTGGAATGGAACCTCAGCAGGTTGCTGTAGGTAACCAGACTGTGATCGATATCATACTGGCAACCCAGGCAACCCTTATGGATGAAGTTGTGGTAATTGGCTACGGAACCCAGAGAGCCAAGGACCTTACCGCACCCATTGTTACGGTAAAGGGCGAGGATCTCTCACGGCAGATCACATCCAATGCCATGCAGGCCCTGCAGGGGAAGGTAGCCGGTCTGCAGATCATCACCAGCGGAGTTCCGGGCAGCGGGGCTTCCGTAAAAATACGCGGTGTTGGTTCCATTGGCGATTTTGCCAATCCCCTTTATGTTGTTGACGGCGTATTCGTTGACAATATTGATTTCCTCGGTGCCGGTGACATTGAAGACATTACCGTGCTTAAGGATGCTTCAGCAGCAGCCATATACGGCGTGCGGGCTGCCAACGGGGTAATACTGATCACCACCAGGAGAGGCATCGAACAAAAGCCATCCATCAGCTATGAGGGATATTATGGTATGCAGATCCCCGTGAATATTCTGAAAATGGCCTCCAAAAATCAGTACGTTGAACTCATGAATGAAGCCAATGCAGAAGCCACAGGCTATATTCCCAAAAACCCTGACGATTATCCGGTAAGTACCGACTGGTACCAGGAACTGGTGAGACCCGCACCCATGAGTGGTCACAGCATTGACATTTCAGGCGCTGCTGATAAAACATCCTATTCATTCGGAGGGAGTTACCTTTACCAGGATGGAATTATGGATACCCAAAATGATTTTAACCGCTTCAATATCCGCGGAAGACTTGAGCAGACTGTTAATGCATACCTAAAAATCGGCCTGAATACCATTGTTTCACGTTACGATAAGTACAATCCCAATCAGGGTGCATTTTTCAATGCTTATGTGAATCCGCCCGTTTACCCTGTATACGATTCCGATAACACGGAAGCCTACCCGGTATTGTTTGGATCACCACAGACCTATGGTTTTGGTAACCAGTATGGCAATCCCGTAGCTGCAGCTTATTACAACGACAACTATGAAAAGGGGAATAAGCTTGTATTCAATGGATATGCTGAATTCTATCCGGTGAAGGACAAGCTGACCTTTAAAATTTCATACAACCAGGATGTCAGCAACTGGACAACCCGGAATTATACGCCAGCTTTCAACGTGGGTGGTTCACAGGGTGTAAGAAAATCTTCCCTGTCCAAGACCTCAGGCAACGGATCCAAGCAGATCATCGACAACCTCCTTACTTATAAGGACCAGTCAGGTAAAGTCAACTACTCCATCATGATCGGACAGTCGACCCGTATGGAAAAATCAGAATATCTGTCGGGCTCCGCCATTGATGTTTCAGGCCTTGATGATCAGTCGAAATACCTGGTCACGGGTTCATTCAGGGATCGTTATGCCTGGGACGGCGCTGACAGGTACAACGGCCTTTCTTTTTTTACCCGGGGCATATTCAATATCAGTGATAAATACCTGGCCACCCTGACCTTCAGGGCAGATGCCAGTTCAAAATACCAGGAAAAATGGGGCTATTTCCCTTCTGTTGGTCTGGGTTGGAATCTAACCCAGGAAAGATTCATGGAAAATCAGAAAATTTTCAGTTATCTGAAAGCCAGGGCCAGTTGGGGCCTGCTTGGCAACGACAATGTGCCGGCGAATTCCTCGGTTATCCTGGGGCAATCCGGAGCCGGAAGTTCAGCCATTTTCAATAACCAGCTGATAGACGGAATGGGAGCGCAGACCGTGGTTCAGAATTACCTGCGGTGGGAGGTGGTGAATGAGTACGATGTTGGTTTTGACTTTACCCTGACCGGCAATAAGCTATCGGGTAATCTCGACTTTTATCACAGAACGACAAACAACGTTGTGTTTTTTGCGCCCATCGCAACAGGTGGAGGAGTGGCTGAGCTGCTCGACAACAATGGAAGTGTTGTGAATGCCGGGATTGAACTCAGTTTAAGGTGGTCCAGGGAATTTAAGAACGGCATCGCCATGAATGCCGGTTTCAATGCAACCACGGTCCACAATGAAGTAACCAGGCTCGATGGCCGAAATTACATTCCGGGCGCTTACGTGAGAGGAAATTATACCACCCGTACCGCTGTGGGCCATCCCATTGGTTCCTTTTACGGGTATGAAATAACCGGAGTTTACAAAAGTGAAAGTGAAGCATTGCTCGATCCGATCGATCAGACCATAAAAAATGAAGGATTCTTCAGGTATAAAGATCAGAACGGCGACCAGGTGATCAATGAAGAAGATAAGGTATACCTTGGAAGTGCAATACCATGGCTTATTTCGGGTGTTGATGTCGGGATTACCTATAGAAACTTCGACCTGAATATCTCTCTCATGGGACAGCTGGGAAACAAGATCCTGAATGCAAAAAGGATGAACAGGGACGTTTTTACCGATGGCAATTACGATCAGGATTTTTATGAAAACCGCTGGACAAAGGACAACCCATCAGATGAGTATCCTTCGGCCACAGCCTATAATTACTCTTTCATCCAACAGGCCAATGACTTTTTTGTCGAAAGCGGATCGTATATCCGGATCCAGAATATCCAGGCAGGTTTCACCACCACAAAAATACCGTTTATTCCCCAACTGAGGATTTACATCGCTGCTCAACGGCCTTATACCTTTTTCACCTATAACGGATTTACGCCTGAGATTGGAGGAAGTCCTATTTCAAGCGGTATTGATAATTCGGTATACCCACTCCAGTCGGTTTATACCGTTGGCATCAAAGCTAATTTTTAACAGTTTATGAGTCAGAAAATGAAAAGAATCAGTATCATCCCCGTTATAACAGCCCTGTTGTTGCTGACAGGCTGCGAAGACTTCCTTGAAATTCGCCCGGAAGCCACCATGCCTACTACAGGCATTGATTATTCAAAGTCTGAGAATATTTTTCTTTCAGTCAGTGCGTCCTATGCCAGCCTCCGTAGTTACGGAGCCCACGTATTCCCTTACATCGGCGCCTTTGAGATCGCATCTGATAATGCCGACAAGGGCAGTACGCCCGAGGACAATCCACCCATGCTCGAACTGGATAATCTTACCTATGAAGCCGACAATGGTCTTATCAATGATCTTTGGGTGGCCTATTATAATATAGTCAGCGGGTCCAATTATGCCATACACCAGATGCCCCTGTTCGAACGAACCTTACTGAACAGCACAGACAAACTTTACGCCCTGCAATGCCAGGGTGAAGTGAAAACAATACGGGCTTATGCTTATTTCAACCTGACCCGTTTATTCGGCAGGGTACCCATCATCGATACCTTGCTGACCGCAGAACAACTTGCCTCTGTGGGTCAGGCCTCAACCGCACAGCTTTATGAATTTATTGAGAAAGATCTCGGCGATGCCATACGCGTGCTGCCGGCAGGCTACACCAACGAATGGGCTGGCCGGATCACGAAATACACTGCAATGGCGCTAAAGGCCAAGGCACACCTGTATCAGGCAGAATGGGACTCGGTAGCCTCTCTGACCGATCGGATCATCGCATCGGGTAGATTTGATCTGCTCGAAGACTTTCGCGAAGTTTTCAGCATCGATGGCGAAAACAGCGAAGAATCCATTTTTGAGCTGCAAAGCTCCACTCTTGGTAAGACAATTGGTGAACAAACCTTTATAGAATATGCATATGTCCAGGGACCACGCGCCAACTACCCCAGCAATATGCAGGGTTGGGGGTTCTGCGTACCCAGCCGGAAACTCATCGATTTCTACACGGCAAGAGGTGAAGTGATAAGACCTGCAACAACATTACTTTACAGAGGCACTATGACCCCGGAGGGTGACAGTATCAAGTCGATTTGCATCAACCCGGTCTACAACGGAAAAGTATATACACCATCGGTATACAACAACTGGAATTACAACGGATACGGCTTCGATCACAATGTGAGGATACTCCGTTATGCCGATGTACTGCTCATGTATGCCGAAGCCAAAGCGCGGGGAGCGGGATTTGCCACTGTAAGCGGAATGACCGCCGACAATGCCATTAACCTGGTGCGTGAAAGAGCAGGACTGGAAGAACTTTCAGGAGCAACACTGCAGCAAATCTGGGACGAGCGGCGCGCAGAACTGGCACTGGAAGAAGACAGGTTCTTTGACCTGATCAGGACCGAACAGGCAGCAACTGCCCTGGCCGGTAAATTTGTTTCCGGCAAACATGAAGTATATCCCATACCTGCTGCCCAAAGACAATTAAATCCGAATCTTGTGCAAAACAACGGATATTAATTTTAATCAATTTTATGTTTAATCTAATACGACTATTATGAAAAACAAATTCGGTTTATTTGGTTTCTTGTTCGGAACTCTTCTCCTCGGCGGAGTGATGGTTTCCTGTTCCGATGATGATGATGATGGTGGTGATGACGGAAAGATCGATCCCAACACAATTGCAACTTCCAGCCTGATTGCCTATTTCCCGTTTGAAACGCTTGATGAGGAAGTTGAGTATTCTAACAACACCATCACATTCAGTGATGACGTTGGTGGCGCAACCCTGGCAGTTGGAAGAAGAGGCAATGCCTACAAGGGAAGTACAAGCGAAGCTTACTTTGAATACGATGTCGCTTCCGGGACGGCACTGAAAACCCTGGATGAAATTACCATGTCCTGCTGGGTAAAAACCCCTCTTACAACGAGCGGTGCAGCCAAAATCTTTACAATCAACGGTGGTGATGCTTTCATGGGGGCTCTGTCACTTATGCAGGAGAGCCAGGCTGAAGGAGATTCCGTGGATATGAAGTTCTACCTGTATGACAGTGAATCTCCGGAATGGAAAGGGCAGGATCTCAGAAAAAATAGCGTGAAATTCGTGAATGACATGTGGTTCCACCTGGTGGCTTTATACAATAAAACTACTTCCACCATGGAATTCTATGCCAACGGCACCAAGGTGTTCTCACAGAACAAGTGGGCCGGCCCTGAAGCAGGTGGCACACAGCCGGCACTGGGCCCCATCAAGCTCGGACAGGATATGACCAAGATCCACTTTGGCGCATGGACCCAGCAGATTGCCGGTACACCCGAAGGCTGGATGACCTATTACCAGGGCATGGTGGACGAATTCAGGATCTATAACAAGGCGTTGTCGCAGGCTGAGATTACTGCTCTGTACCAAGCCGAAGTAACGCAGATCAATCCCTAATTCTCTCAATCGTTAGGAGTGGAAGCTGACAGTTTTTCAGTCAGTTTTTGTTCGGCGGAGTTTTAAAACCATTGCCGTCAACTTAAGCGATTTTAGAAAGCACGGAGTGCTTTAATTTGAATAGCGCCGGGTGATAACCCGGTGTATATATGCGGTTGATTTTTCACAACCACGGCGTGGTTGAATATTGCAGGAGAGAGCTATTCCAATTAAATTCAACCACTACGTGGTTGTAGAAAACATCAATGTCAATTACACCGGGCTCCGCCCGGCGCTATTCACATTTAACCGCTAACGCGGTTTGATCTAAAGTTGACGGCTATGGTTTTAAACTCCGCCGAGCTTAAGAATACTTTAAAAAGTATATACTACAAACAGGTCGCATTTCCGGCGCTGCCGGAAGCCCTTGGGGCTGACCTGTTTGTAGATAAACGATAATGGCTAGAGATAAAGCGGCGTAGCTGCGACCTGTTAAATTACCTGAAATAATTATTCAAGTGAAAAAAGCCCTTCTTTTATTACCGTTAATATTTTTCATTTTCGCCTGCAATAAAGATCCGGAAAGCACCGGGGATGGCGAGATCCTCATAGATTCACTTTACATAAACAATGTTTATGTTACCAACAATGGCAGTATTGAAAATATAGATTATCTCAGCGTTGAGATCCGGGTGAAGTTCCATTCCCGGGTAGACACCCTGCAATTCAGCAAAGACAAATTGTTCATTACAGGGGGTGTTGACACCAGTTACAACCACCGGTTCAGGGATGACAGTCAAACCCTGATCATTACACTTTCTGACCCGCTGGAAGGATTATCAACCTACCGGGTTCTCTTTGACCAGGGTCCGACCCTGGGAGGAACCATTTATAAAAGCTATTCCTTTGTATTTGTTACCCGTCTCGATGAGACACCCAAGTTCCCTGCCATTACCGAAGATTCTCTGCTTACGCTGGTGCAACGGAAAACCTTCGATTACTTCTGGGAATACGGTCACCCGGTTTCGGGACTGGCCCGTGAACGATTCGGTTCGGGTGATATTGTCACTTCAGGAGGTAGTGGATTTGGATTGATGGCCATCATTACTGGCATCGAAAGAGGCTTCATCACCCGTCAGGAGGGATTTGACAGATTGAAGACCATCGTCAACTTTCTGATTGATCCGTCCACAGACAGGTTCCACGGTGCCTTTCCACACTGGCTGAATGGCACTACCGGAAAGGTACACCCGTTTAGTTCCAAAGATGATGGCGGGGACCTTGTTGAAACGGCATTCCTTTTACAGGGATTGCTTACTGTAAAAGCCTATTTTATCAACGGATCAACTGTCGAGAATGCCCTCTGCGATTCCATTACCAAAATCTGGGAGGGTGTGGAATGGGACTGGTACAGGAACGGTGATCAGAACCGTTTGTACTGGCACTGGTCTCCCAATTACGCCTGGCAAATGAATATGCCTGTCACGGGCTGGAATGAAGCGCTCATGGTATACGTTCTGGCTGCCTCATCCCCTACGCACACAATAACCAAAGAGGTGTATGATGCAGGATGGACCCGCAACGGCGGCTTCATGAACAACAAGACATTTTATAACATCCTGCTACCACTCGGGTACGATTACGGAGGTCCCCTCTTTTTTGCGCATTATTCATTCCTGGCACTGGATCCCAGAGAACTGGGAGACCAGTACACCAATTATTGGACACAGCTTACCGCGCATTCCCGGATCAATTTTGAATACTGCAAGGCAAATCCAAAGCATTACACAGGGTACGGATCTGATTGCTGGGGACTTACAGCCAGTGACATCCCCGGCGGTTACAGTGCCAGTTCACCCACAAACGACCTGGGTGTCATTGCACCTACCGCTGCAGTTTCCTCACTCCCTTACACACCGGATGAAAGCATGGATGCTTTGAAGTTCTTTTATTACATCCTGGGGGACAGGCTATGGGGCGATTATGGGTTCTACGATGCTTTCAGTCTTGAAGAGCCATGGTTTGCTTCTTCCTACCTGGCCATTGACCAGGGGCCTATCGTTTGCATGATAGAAAATTACCGCACCGGTCTCCTTTGGGACCTATTTATGACAGACGAAGATATCAGGGCCGGATTGACTAAACTTGGATTCACTTATTAAGCGCCATGAAAAAAATTCTGATACTGTTTCTGCTAACCGGATTGCTCTGGAGTAGCTGCAAAACTACAAGGAACATATCCGTAGCAGTTTACGATAAAGTCGAAACCAGAATAACCGATGATTCGCTGCTTACACTTACCGAATACCGGACCTTTCAGTATTTCTGGGACGGCGCAGAATCCAATTCGGGTATGGCCCGTGAGCGCTATCATGTCGATGGCGTATATCCCGAAAATGATATGAATGTAGTAACCACGGGGGGCACGGGTTTTGGCCTGATGGCAATCCTGGTTGGAATTGAACGGGGATTTATTACCCGGCAGGAAGCTTATAAGCGCCTGAAACGTATTGTGGATTTTCTGGAAACATCCGACAGGTTTCATGGGGCCTGGCCGCATTGGCTCTACGGAGAAACCGGACGCGTCAAACCTTTCAGTCCAAAAGACAATGGTGCCGATATCGTTGAAACAGCTTACCTAATCCAGGGATTGCTGACCGTACGTGAATATCTTAAAAGCGGCACTGAAGCGGAAAAGACGCTGGCCGGCAAAATTGACAGGCTTTGGCGGGAGGTCGAATGGAACTGGTTCACCCAGGGCGGCAAGCCTGTAATATACTGGCACTGGTCCCCCAACTACGGCTGGGAAATGAACTTCCCCATTGAAGGTTACAATGAGTGCCTGATCACCTATGTTCTGGCGGCATCTTCACCTACACATCCCGTTGATCCGGCTGCCTATCACGAAGGATGGGCACGTAGCGGAGGAATGATTTCTACGAATCAAATGTATGGTCATCCCCTGATCCTTAAATACAACTATGCGGAGGAATACGGCGGACCGTTGTTCTGGGCGCATTACTCCTACCTGGGACTGGATCCCTGGAAGATCAGTGACAGATACGCCGATTACATCGAACTGAACCGAAACCTGGCACTTATCAACTGGCAATGGTGCAAAGAGAATACCCTGGGTCATGCCGGCTACAGCGATTCCTGCTGGGGTCTCACCGCAGGTTATTCCCCCATGGGTTATGCTGCCCATGCACCGGGAGAGAAAAATGACCTTGGGGTGATCACCCCTTCGGCTGCCTTATCATCCTTTCCCTATACACCCGAAGAATCCATGAAAGCGCTTCGGCATTTTTACCATGAGCTGGGAGACAGCATTTGGGGTATTTATGGATTCTATGATGGATTCAGCATCGAAATGAACTGGTATCCCAAAAGGTACCTGGCCATCGACCAGGGACCCATCGTGGTCATGATCGAGAATTACCGGAGTGCCCTGCTCTGGAATCTGTTTATGGCAACCCCGGAAATCAGGACCGGTTTGAAAAGATTGGGATTCACTGTAAAAGACTAACCTGCCTGTTTCACGGATCACGGATCTTGAATCTTGAATCTTAGATCTTGAATCTTAGATCTTAAATCTTGAATCTTAGATCTTGAATCTTGAATCTTAGATCTTAAATCTTGAATCTTAGATCTTAAATCTTGAATCTTAGATCTTAAATCTCATACTCATTTTTTTGTACTTTTACCCGGATGACAAAAAAATGATGGCATGCCCGGCTGTAAAGTTTTTCTAAACAGATGGTTAAGTTTGTTCGCATCACTTCAACTGATCACCGGGGTTGGCATTCACGCACAGGATCTTTTTCAGAATGACATCCTCCAGACAAAAATTTCGAATCATCTGCCGCTTGAAAACCAGAACTGGGAAATCAGCCGGAGTCCGGTGACTGGTTTCGTGTATTTTGCCAACTCGGCAGGATTGGTTGAGTTCAATGGCATCAGTTCAAGGGTATTCGCCTTGCCTTTCAGGCAGGGAGTCCGGTCGGTATATGCCGATTCTTCCGGTATCATCTACAGCGGATCATTCGAAGATTTCGGTTTTTGGGAAAATGACGGACGGGGCGGACTAGCCTACCACTCACTCACCCGGGAAATCCGTGTTGAGAAGAACGATGAGATCTGGAATATCCTGGAAAAAGAAGGAACCATTTATTTTCAATCGTTTACCACGATATATGCCTATGCCGGAAACCGGGTTAAAAGCATCCGCGGACCTGCAGTAATGCTATTCATGTTCAGGGTTAGTCAAGGATTTGTAGTTCAGGCTCTTGGCAGGGGTTTGTTTTGGTTTGACGGCAAGCGGTTCGATCTTTTGGAAGGCAGTCAGGTTTTCGGTACCCTGAAAGTACATGCGATTATTGAAAAAAAGGATGGCACATTTTGGATATGCACAGCGAACGACGGTATCTATCAGTATGACGGCCAATCATTTTCCTTGCTTGAAACCCCGGTTTCCCGCTTCTTAAAACTGCAGACCTGCAACGCAGGTCTGGCCATACATGATTCCCTTTTTGTCTTCGGAACGATCCTCAATGGAATTGTCTTTTGTGATGATCGGGGAAAAATTACGAAGCTGTTTAACTCTGCCGGCGGGTTAAATAACAACACGGTCCTTTCGCTTTACAGGGATGACAACCAGGGATTATGGATAGGTCTCGATGAAGGAGCAAATTACATCAACACAACCTCTCCTTTCAAGCTATTTACGGACAGGGACGGGATCCTCGGCACTGTTTATACCATTGTCCGGAAAAATGACCTGCTGTACCTCGGTACGAATCATGGACTCTTTGTTGCCGATATCAGGGAGGACAACAGTGATTACATTTTTTCCAACCTGAGAATGATTCCGAATACCCAGGGCCAGGTATGGAAACTCTTTGAATTCGGAGATCAGATCCTTTGCGGACACAACGATGGCACCTTCCTGGTGAAACAACAGACCATCCGGAAAATCTCAGAAGTAACCGGTGGGTGGTGCTTTGCGGGATACAATGACCTGCTTCTCGAGGGGACATATACAGGCATTGTCAGCTTCAGGAAAGACAATGCCGGTGATTGGAGTTTCCGGGACAGGGTTGAAGGATTTTATGAACCTACCCGGTATGTCGAAGTGGATTACCTGGGATATGTATGGGCCATCCATCCGCAAAAAGGAATCTACAGGCTTGAGCTTAACGAAGGAGCAGATTCTGTGCTGAACACGCTTCATTTCAATGCCATTGCTGACAGTTCTGCCAAAAACAGCATTTCCATGCTCAATAACCAGGTTGTGTTCATGACAGGATCCAACATTTATTCCTTTGACAATGAAAGCCTGTCCTTTTATCCATTGGCCTCACTACAGGCCGGCCTGGGCGAATACATAAAGGCTACCCAGATCAGTCATCATGATAAAAACAGCTACTGGTTCATGCTTGAAAACAAGATCGCCCTTTTTGATATTTCAAAATCTTTTGAAGCAAGTAAAATAACTGAGTTAATCCAAAAGTACGCAGATCTTCCCAACCGTGAACAACAGATTGTAAGACTTGACGGGAATTCCATGATGATACCCACCCGACAGGCATTTACTACTTTCAGTCTGGCCCGCCGTTATGGAAAAGAAGTAACAAAAGCTCCTGTCATGGTCCGCCTGGTATTCAGCGGGAAATCAAAAACAAAGGTGATTCTGCCTCAAACTTCAAAAAAAAGCGTTGTTCCGAATGATCAGAATAACCTCACAGTATATCTGGCTGATCCTTCGCATTTTGATCTGGATGATAAGGAATTCCTTTACAGGATCCCTGATCTCGATGAAACCTGGCATCGAACCATTCTGGATAATTTCACCTTTCTGAAACTGAAATTCGGAACTTATCTTTTACAGGTACGTTCTGCCACCGGTGAGGAAATCGCTGAAACGGTATTTACAATTAAAAGGCCCTGGTATCTGAGCATCGTAGCGCTTGTGTTTTACATCCTGGCGTTGGCCGGATTAATCCTGCTTAGTCGCAGGATCTTTGCAATTGAACTCAACCGCCATCGTCAGCTCATTGAATATGAGGTCCGTAAAAATAAGCTGGAGAGTGAGCTTGATTATAAGAGTTATGAATTGATGCTGACCATGCGTTACCTGATCCGAAAAACAGAAATCCTGAAAGAGCTTCAGACGCAAATCAACTCGATGAAAACAGATTCCTCCAAATATCCGGTCAAGTTTGTCAGGGAAATGGAGCGGATCATTAATGAAGGCCTGGATTCACAGACCGAGGAATGGAAGAATACCATGAACAATCTCAAGCTTTCCCAGGAAGGTTTCTTCCGGAAACTCAAGGAAAAATTCCCCGACCTCACACCCAACGATCTTCGTTTATCATCTTACCTGCGGATGAATTTCACCACCAAGGAAATAGCCCAGCTCCTCAACATTTCGGGACGGGCGGTGGAAATTGGCCGTTACCGCCTACGCCGTAAAATGCGTCTTGATCACAAAGTTAATCTCACGGAATTTCTTATCCGGGAGGCGGAAGAGGAGTAAATAGTTCAGAGTGGATCCTTCGGAATTCACGAATGCATTGTCGGTTCCTGTAACTTTCGGGTCGAATTCCTGATAATAAGCTCTGTTTTAATTACTTCTGTAATAGGGTTGATGGATTTTCCCTCTTCGTGGATTCGCTGGATGAGAATTTCAGTTGCTTTTCTGCCGATCTCGAAACCATGCTGACTAACAGTCGTGATGAGCGGATCAGTGACAGTAGAAACCAAACCGTTCGTGAAACCCACAATTGAAACATCCTCGGGAATTCTGAATCCCATAGCCTTGAGAGCATTAAGGGTGCCTACTGCTGTCATGTCGTTCACGGCAAAAATAGCGTCAGGTGGATTGGGACTCGCCATCAGAATTCTTGTAACCTCCAGGGCAGACTCATAGGAATCACAGGGCAGGATCAGGTTATCATCCGGGGAAAGTCCACTTTTTTCCAGTGCAGAAATATACCCTCTTTTACGCAGATAATGAATCTGTAAGTGCTGTGGGCCGGCATAATGTGCGATTCGCCGGCAACCGGTTTTAATCAGGTACTCCACTGCATTAAAAGCACCCTCAAAATCATCAACGATGACTTTATCGGTTGCAATTTCATCCGTAGCGCGGTCGAAAAATACCACAGGAATATTATCCTCAAGAAGCTGCCTGATGTGGTTGAAATTCCGGGTATCCTTCGCATAGGAAATCAACAAACCATCCGCCCTGCTGGCCAAAATGGACTGGATATTCATGATCTCCCGGTCGTAACGCTCATTCGATTGGAAAAACATGACATTATACCCAGCCCTGACTGCAGCGTCATCAATACCCGATATAACCTCTGAGAAAAAATGATGAACGATCTCGGGTACAATCACACCAATTATTTTGGTACGCTGGTTCCGAAGACTGAGAGCAATGGCATTGGGCTTGTACCTCATTTTTTCCACAAAATCCCTGACTAACTGCTTCGTGCCCGCACTTATATCCGGATGATCGGTCAATGCCCGGGAGACAGTTGAAATGGAAACCTTCAGTTCCCTGGCTATATCCTTGATGGTTATCCTGTGGATTTTCATGAGAGAAAGTAATTGTTCTCAGTGATTTGTCTTGTAATGATAATAAAAATTTAGAAAGCAAACGATTCCGCAAACGTTTGCGGAATCGTTTGCGTGGATTTTCCGTGTTTTGACCGTGTATTTTTGGATTATAACATTATTAACACTATTTTTAACATAATTTAACAAAATTTTAAGATTGTAAAAACCCCACTACTTTGCGTTCATTATCAACCTAATATACTAATTAACTTAACTAAAAAGTACTACATTATGGGAACCATGCGGAATTCTGCATTCTTTTTAAGGGGGAGTTTGCTTACTCTTCTCTTATTCGGCTTTGCCGTCGGCATAGCCAGCGCTCAGGAAAGAACCGTTAAAGGTAAGGTCACTTCTGAAGAGGAAGGACCTCTCCCCGGAGTCAACGTCGTTGTCCAGGGAACACTGCAGGGTACAGTGACCGATGCTGACGGTAATTACAGCCTTACAGTGCCCGGACCTCAAACTGTTCTTGTTTTTTCTTATGTGAGTTATACCAGTCAGTCGGTTACTGTTGGCGACCAGTCAACGATCGACGTGGTGCTCGCATCCTCTTCAACGGCATTGGGTGAAATTGTTGTCATCGGGTATGGAACCCAGAGAAAAAATGAGACCACCAGTTCTGTTGCCAGCGTTAAATCGAGTGATTTTAACAAAGGTAATGTGAATAGTCCTGTTCAGCTGATCCAGGGTAAGGTATCCGGGTTGGCTATCAGCAGGCCCGGAGGTAACCCGAACGGATCTTATGACATCCGCTTAAGAGGGTTGAGCACCATTGGTGCCAATCTTGGACCGCTGGTTGTAATTGATGGTGTTGTTGGAGGTAATCTCGACAATGTAGATCCGAACGATATTGAGAACATCAGCGTTTTAAAGGATGGTTCCGGCGCTGCCATTTACGGAACAAGAGGCTCCAGTGGTGTAATCCTTGTTACCACCAAGAAAGGCAGGGCAGGTACAACCCAGATCGAATACAACGGATATGTCACCGCCGAGTTTGTTGCCAAGAATACAGATGTAATGAATGCTTCAGAATGGAGATCTTTGCGCCAGGAAGTATCTGAACAATTGGGGGCACCCATTGCAAATGACTTCGGAT
This sequence comes from Bacteroidales bacterium, assembly GCA_041737175.1. GTDB lineage: Bacteria > Bacteroidota > Bacteroidia > Bacteroidales > UBA10428 > UBA5072. The sequence continues at coordinate 27,970 of JBGSSF010000033.1, read as the reverse complement.
CTGACACCGATTGGTTCGAGGAAATTGAACAAACGGCCATATCCCAGGTGCACAATATTTCTCTGTCGGGTGGATCGGAGAAGTCCAATTACCGGGCATCCATCAACTACCGCAATGCCGATGGTATTATGATTACCACAGGAAATACCCAGTTCAGCGGCAGGATCAATTTTACCCAAAAGGCATTCAATGACAAACTAACCATTGATGTTAACGTAGGGGCTACAGAAAGGAAAGCCGAATACGGATTTGACCAGTCGTTCCGATATGCCTCAATTTACAACCCAACAGCGCCTGTATTTTTTGACGAAGCTAATCCGTTATACAGCAAGTATGCCGGGTATTATCAGCAGGAGCAATTCGATTACTACAATCCTGTTGCCATTCTTAAACAGAATACCAACGAAGGGAAAAACAGCCTGTTGAACCTGTCCCTGAAGGGCGCCTATGAAATTTTCAACGGTTTTGTTGTTGACGCTTTTTATTCCAGGCAGAGTTACTCGGGCCTAAATGGAGTGTACAACAGCAAATTCGATTATTTATCGGGTTACGGCAGGAATGGTCTTGCTTCCAGATCCGAGAACAATTCCAACAATCAGCTTTTTGAAATGACGGGCCGCTGGACCGGCACTGTTGCTTCCGCTTTAAATGTAACTGCTTTGGCCGGGTATTCCTACCAGGATTTTACAAATGAAGGTTTCAGGGCCGAGGGTGGTGATTTTATCAATGACAAATTCACTTATAATGATCTCGAGGCTGCTCTCGATTTTAAAAATGGCCTGGGTACTATAACCAGTTATAAAAATTCGAACAAGCTGATCGCATTCTTCGGACGTATTAACCTGAATTATGATGAAACTTACTTTTTAAGCGCCAGCGCCCGTTATGAAGGCTCTTCCAAATTCGGGGCCAACAACAAATGGGGTCTGTTCCCGTCTATTGGTGGTGGTGTTGAACTAGCCAAATTCTTGAATGTCAGCGCTATTGACAACCTAAAAGTAAGGGTAAATTACGGTGTAACAGGTGCCGAACCCAGGGATAGCTATTTGTCATTGCTGCGCCTGGGCGCCCAAAGCAATAACTTCTTCTACAATGGTGTATTCCTCCCGAGTTACGGTTTCACCAGCAACGCCAATCCCGATCTGAAGTGGGAAAGAAAAGGTGAATTCGATGCCGGTTTTGACTTTTCGATGTTTCAATCCAGGTTGTATGGATCGTTTGACTTTTACACCAGAACCACAACCGACCTTATTTTCAATTTTGAAGTACCCAAACCTCCGAACCTTTTCAATACGGCATGGGTGAACATCGGAGAAATAAAGAGCAGCGGGTTGGAACTGACACTTAATTATAATGTTGTTAAAAAATCCGATCTTTCCTATACCTTTAGCCTTACTCCTTCCTACACCCTTGAAAATACGCTGGTTTCTCTTTCAGGAGAATTCAATGGCGCCGAGTTGAAATACGGGGTAAAAGACCTGGGCGATATGGGATCTCCAGGTCAGAATCAGACTCCTCTTGTTAGGGTTGAAGAAGGTGAACCCATCGGTCAGTTATTGGGACTGGAATTCAAAGAAGTTGATGCTGACGGTGATCTGGTTATGGTGGATCAACCCGGCACAAGTGCAGGTGTTGACCAGGCCGACCGGGTTATTATCGGAAACGGCTTACCGAAATTCATCATGGGATTTGGCAACACCGTTACCTATAAGAATTGGGACCTTAATGTATTCTTCCGTGGAATATTCGGGCATGACCTCCTCAATTCTTTCCGCGGTTTTTATGAAGTGCCGGCCTTGATTTCGGCCTATAATCTTCCTACCACCGCCAAGGACCTGAGAAACAGTGAAACCGGTATCTTAATGAAGAATACCACAAATCTGTTATCCGATTATCATATTGAAAACGCATCCTTTGTTTCTCTGGATAATGCCAGCTTAGGTTACACTTTTAAGGTACCATCAAGCTGGAAGGTAAACAGGATCCGGCTTTACCTTGCCGGTAACAATTTATTCTATATTACCAAGTACAAAGGGGTAGATCCAAACCCGAGATATGTAGATGGTGACAGGGATTTAGGGACCTTTGAGAATCCGCTCTTACCGGGTGTCGACAGAAGGAATACCTGGTTCAGGACCAGATCGGTAACCTTTGGTGCAAACATTGTTTTTTAATCCTGAAAACGAAAATGTCATGAAAACAATAGCAAGAAATAAAATGAAAAAAACATTCCTTCTGATCACAGCCTTTATAACCGTTTTATTGGTGATGCCTGTGAACCAGTCATGTACCAACCTGGACGAAGAGCTGTACAGTGAGGTAACACCTGACAATTTCTTCAAAACCGATGAAGAGTTCATCGCTGCTTTGGGAAATGCCTATACACAGCTTGGAGGTTATGCTTCAGGCGATATAAACAATCTGCAGGAAACCACTACCGATGAGATGGTTGTTCCCACCAGGGGTTCCGACTGGGATGACGGAGGTAACTGGAGAAGGCTTCACCTGCATTCCTGGAAATTCGAAGATGGCGCAACGGGTGGCGCATGGGACTTCTGCTTCAGTGGGGTGACTACAGCCAATCAGCTGATTTTTCAGTTCGAAACCTTGGCTGATAATGGTCAGATTGACCCTGCCATTGCTGCTGCCTATGTGGCAGAACTCCGTACCTTACGTGGTTTCTTCTACTGGCAACTGGTTGACCTGTATGGCAATGTGCCTCTCGTTACCGATTTTGCCAATGCAGATCCTACACCACCGACAAAAACACGGCAGGAAATTTATGATTTCCTTGTAGCTGAACTGGAAGAATCAGTGCCTTTGCTGTCAAAAGCAGTGGACGGTACGACCTATGGACGTATGAATTATTACGCCGGAATGACCCTGTTGGCCAAAATATACCTGAATTCAGGGGTTTATGTCGGTACACCACAGTGGAACAAAGTGATCACAGCCTGTGATGAGATAATAAATTCCGGTAAGTATTCTCTCGAAAACAATTACTTTACCAACTTCAACACGGATAATGCCGGTTCCAAGGAATTCATCTTTGCCATACCGTATGACGAAGTTTTCTTCCAGGGATTCAACCTTCCCATGCAGACCCTGCACTATGGCAGCCAGTTTACCTATGACCTGACAGCACAACCCTGGAACGGTTTCTGCTCACTCGAGGAGTTTTACAACTCTTATGAAGACGGCGATTTGCGCAAGGGCGATGCCGGTACGGTTGACGCACCTGCAGGAAGACGGGGTAATTTCCTGGCCGGTTATCAATACACCTCAGGCGGTGTTATTGTTCAGGATGGCTCAGCAGATGCAGGTGATCCGGACGGCGCTCCTCTTAATTTCGGAAACCTGTATTCGGGTCAGCCGCAGATCAATGAACTTGGCCCTCAATCCTGGCGGCAATCCGGCATTAGGATCGGTAAGTGGGAATTTGCTAACGGTGCTACACCCAACTTGAGCAATGACTTTTCCGTATTCCGCTATGCCGATGTGCTGCTGATGAAAGCCGAAGCACTCTGGAGAGTGAGCGCTAGTGCAACAGACGCTGCTGCCCTTTTGCTGGTTAACGATATCCGCGATCGTGCCGGTTTAGCTGACCTGACGTCCCTGGATGGTCCGGTAAGTTTTGACATCACGGGGGGAGACGTTCCGGGTGGTGAATTATTCAATGAACTGGGCCGTGAAATGTTTGCCGAACATAACCGTAGACAGGATCTGATCCGCTGGGGATTTTGGGATGACAATGCCAAATGGACACTTCCTTTTAATAATCCCGGCGATGTGCTGAAAAGCGACGATTATCTCAAAATATTCCCGATCAACAGGGATAAATTATCCGCTAACCCGAACCTTATCCAAAATCCGGGTTACTAATTCTAAAACATAAATTGTTCTTCAGGAGAGCAGGTAATTATTAATTTTACCTGCTTTCTTTTTAACTGCAATGCGTTTGATCAGTCGGAGAAATAGTGGTGCATTGGCAGGACTGTCACTTCTGACAGCCCTGTCTTTTTATGCATGCGGTGACAAACATCCCGGTGAGTCATATGATCCTCTGTTTACCCTCCTCGATGCAAAGCGCACCCATATTGACTTTGTTAATCAGGTAGAATTCACCGAAGAATACAATACTTACACTTACCGGAATTTTTACAACGGAGCAGGTGTCGGTCTTGGCGATTTCAACAACGATGGCCTGCCCGATATTTACTTTTGCGGTAACCTGGTTGACAACAAGCTTTACCTGAACATGGGGAATTTTGTTTTTGAGGATATTACAAAAAAAGCCGGCGTGGAGTGCAGGGACGTGTGGTCGACCGGGGTGAGCATTGCGGATATTAACGGGGATGGCTGGCTGGATATCTATGTCTGCAAATCCGGTATCCCGGGCGAAACCCACCGGCAGAATGAATTATTCATCAACAATGGAGACCTGACATTCACCGAAAAGGCCGCAGAATATGGACTCGACGTACTCGGCCTTTCAAATCACGCTTCATTTTTTGACTATGACCGGGATGGGGACCTCGATTGCTACCTGTTAAATAACTCTTTTCAATCCGTCACTGAATTTGACATCAAACCGGATCAGCGACAGTTACGAGACAGCCTGGGAGCCAATAAATTGTACAGAAATGACGGGGGCCATTTTAAAGATGTCAGCCAGGAGGCGGGCATCTATGGCAGTAAAATCGGTTTTGGTCTGGGTGTGAGTGTGGGAGATCTGAACCGGGATGGCTGGCCGGATATCTATGTATCGAACGATTTTTTTGAACGCGATTACCTGTATATGAACAACAGGAATGGCACTTTCTCCGAACAACTGGAGGAACAGCTGCGCGAGATCAGCCTGGGAGCCATGGGAGCTGATATTGCAGATATCAACAACGATGCGTGGCCGGAGATCTTCGCTACGGAAATGACCCCGGAAGGAAATTCCAGGATGAAAACAAAAGCTTTGTTTGAGGACTGGGAAAGATACCAGATGAAACTGAATAACGGGTATTACCGGCAGTTTGCCCGGAACGTGCTGCAACTGAACAAGTGCAACAACCATTTCAGTGAAATAGGAAGATTGAGCGGCGTCAGTACAACCGACTGGAGCTGGGGAGCCCTGATCATGGACCTTGACAACGACGGATGGAAGGACATTTTTGTCGCCAATGGCATTTTTAAAGATCTGCTGGACCGCGATTACCTTGATTTTTATTCGAATCCGGCCGCCATGCGGAATATGATCAGGACCGAGGAACAGGCGATCATAAAGGTCATTGATATGATCCCTTCGGAGCCCGTTCCCAATTATGCCTTTCATAACAACCACGATCTGACCTTCACCAATTTATCAGCATCCTGGGGCCTGGGTACCCCATCTTTTTCGAATGGAGCTGCCTATGGGGACCTGGACAACGACGGGGACCTAGATATGGTTGTGAATAATGTGAACATGCCCTCGTTCGTATACCAGAATGAAACCCGGGAAAATCCTGAAGCTAATTTTCTGATGCTTACCCTGAAAGGTACCGGGAAAAATACGGCTGCCATTGGCACGTGTGTCACCCTTTACTCTGATGGCCAAATGAATTACCAGGAAAACATACCCATGCGTGGTTTTAAATCCTGCGTTGACAACCGTTTGCATTTTGGTCTGGGCAGATCCGCATCCATCGATTCCCTGGTTGCCGAATGGCCCGATGGCAGTATAACCGTTTTGCGAAAAATAATGGTAAATCAGTTCCTGACGCTGGAGCAGAAAGAAGCTGTTCAGAAACCTCCGGGCATGCCCGGTAAGGAACCTTCATCGGTTTTTCAAAAACAGGAACCACCCGGGGGCTTTGCATTTACCCATCAAGAGAATGAATTCGTGGATTTTGAACGGGACCGGCTGCTTTTCGAAATGCTTTCCAACGAGGGTCCCCATATGGCCACTGCAGATGTGAACGGCGATGGGTTGGATGATGCGTTCGTATGCGGCGCCAAGGATTCGCCGGGTGCTTTATTCGTGCAGGTCAAACGGGGGAATTTCAAAAAAACCAATATGGGCCTGTTTGAAGCTGATAAGATCTCTGAGGATACCGACTGTGCTTTTTTTGATGCAGATGGTGATCAGGACGCTGATCTCTATGTAACCAGCGGGGGAAATGAATTTCCTTCAAGTTCATCAGCTTTGCTGGACAGACTGTATATCAATGACGGGAATGGAAATTTCTCCAAATCGAAACAGATGTTGCCGGTTACACGCTATGAAAGTACCTCCTGCGTGCAACCCGAAGATTTTGACCGCGACGGTGACATGGATCTTTTTGTAGGCGTTCGCCTCCGACCCTTTGCCTATGGTTTGCCTGTAAACGGCTACCTGCTTGAAAACGACGGAAAGGGTAAATTCACCAACGTATCCTCCATCCGGGCACCCGGATTGAAAGAAATCGGCATGATCACCGGCATGAGCTGGGCTGATATCGACAGCGACAATGACCCTGATATGGTTATCGTGGGTGACTGGATGCCGGTAAAAGTTTTTATCAATAACAACGGGAATTTCACGGATGAATCCGATCACTACGGATTGAAAAATACAGAAGGCTGGTGGCATACCATCATTGCCAGAGACCTGAACGGAGACGGAAATGTTGACTTTGTGCTGGGCAACCACGGATTGAATTCCTTTTTTAAAGCCACAGAAACAAAACCTATCACCATGTACGTGAATGATTTTGACCTGAACGGAAGCGTGGAGCAGATCATTTGTACCTTCAACGGTGAAAAATCATACCCGGTGGCCATTAAAGATGACCTGGTCAGACAGATCCCTTCCCTGGAGAATAAATACAAGAAACATGCTGATTATAAGGAAGCTGTCATCAGTGATATTTTTCCGGATGAGATTATTCAGCGGTCGGTTGTTTTACAGGCTCGTTTCATGGAGAGCTGTGTTTTGATGAATACCGGCAAGGGGATTTTCCAAATAACTCCTCTCCCTGCAGAAGCGCAATTCTCTCCGGTCTATGCCCTGGCTGTTGACGACTTTGATCACGACGGCTTATGTGATATACTTGTTGGAGGGAACCAGTACCGGGCGAAACCCCAGACCGGAATATATGATGCGAGTTACGGAATGTTGATCCGCGGAACTAAGAAAGGAACCTGGCATACTGCCTCCTCTGTGAAATCGGGGTTTCTTACCAGAGGGGAAATCCGTGACCTGTCAATTCTGAAAATAAATGGACAACGGATCATTGCAGTTGCCAGAAATAATGATAATTTGCAGTTTTACAAATATTGACAATATATATGAAAAGAGTGTTTCTTTGGCTCATGTCCTGCCTGGTTTTGGGTATTGCATTAACAGGTTGTTCGCCTAAAGCAAAATATGAACGCAGGTTAAAGCGCGAACTATCCGGCGGTGAAAGATATGACTCCCTCTTTATGGGGATATACTTCGGTATGCCTGACAAGGATTTTTATACGCATTGCTGGAAGCTTAACAAGACGGGCCTGATCAAGCAGGGATCCAACAATACTACTGTGGAATATTCCACAAGAAATGAGTTGAAATATCCCGCCACCATGAACTTTTATCCGTCATTTGTGAACGGAGAAATATATGAAATGCCCGTCAAGTTTGTATATAAAGGATGGGCCCCCTGGAATAAAGCGCTTTCCTCGGATAGCCTTCAGGCAGATGTGCTGAACTGGTATGAAAAAGTCTATGGTAAGGGTTTTATTGCAGTCAAACATCCCAAAAGAGGCATAGCTTACGTTCTTTTAAATGGCAACCGCCGCATTACAATTTTTAAAGAGAATGATCTTTATGTTTGGGCTATTTTTACGGATATGCTCGTGGAAAAAGACATTGCCGGTCAGGCTCCCGGCACCCCTCCAGATCCGGAAGATTTCATCAAAGATCTCGAAAATAAATAGCATGTTGAAAATAACTCCATCTGCCAGGGCTTTGTCCTGGGCCGGGCATCTTTTCCTGCTCCTGTCTTTTACTGCGTGCAGGGATCAGTCCCAGGAAAAATCAGTAAATACTTTGTTTACCCTTTTGCCGGCATCCGTTACTCATGCTGATTTTGTCAATCACCTCGATTACGACGAACAACTCAAGAAAAAATTCAACATTTACACCTTTCGGAATTTTTACAATGGCGGGGGCGTGGCCCTGGGTGATGTGAACCGCGACAGCCTGCTCGATGTGTTCATGGTTTCCAACACAGGCCCTGATGTGCTGTATCTGAACAAAGGCAATTTTGTATTCGAAGATATATCCGCCTGTGCAGGCATTGGTGGCAAAGGCGAATGGTCGACCGGCGTTAGCCTTGCCGATGTGAACGGAGACGGATGGACGGATATCTATGTGTGTAATTCCGGTAACCTGCCCGGTGAAGCCAACCGGAATAATTTGTATATCAATAATGGTGACATGACCTTTACGGAACAGGCGGAAAAATATGGCATTGGTGGTACCGGGAATTCCACGCAGGGTGTTTTCTTTGATTATGACAAGGACGGCGACCTCGACCTGTATTTGCTGAACAATTATTCCAAAGCCATCGGCAGTTTTAACCTGAAGGTTAATCAGCGCATGGTGAGAGATTCTCTCGGTGGAGATAATCTGTTCCGCAACGATGGCGGAAAATTTACGGATGTTAGCCTGGAAGCAGGCATTTATGGCAGCGTGATCAGTTTCGGACTGGGTGTCACCGTCGGGGATTTGGATCAGGACGGATGGATGGACATCTATGTATCCAATGATTTTTTCGAACGGGATTACCTGTATATCAACAACCATGACGGAACCTTCCGGGAATGCCTCACCGCGATGATGCCATCGATTTCCGCTGCCTCCATGGGTGCAGATATGGCGGATATCAACAACGATCATTATCCGGAGATCTTTGCCACCGACATGGTCCCTGAACACAACGACCGCCTGAAAACAAAAACGACTTTTGATAACTGGGAGGGCTATAAAGCCTATGTGGAAAATGATTACTATTACCAGTTCACCCGCAATATGCTGCAGCTGAACAATACGGATGGCACTTTCAGCGAGATCGGGAGATTTGCCGGCGTTAATGCCACCGACTGGTCGTGGGGCGCGCTGATCATGGATCTTGATAATGACGGATTGAAAGATCTCTTTGTGGCCAATGGCATTTACAAGGACCTCACCGACCAGGATTATATTCAGTATTTTTCAAACCGCGATATGGTCATGTCCGTGATATCCGGCAATAATGTGGATTACAAGACCCTGATCGATGCTATTCCTTCGGTGAAGATTCCGAGTTACGCTTTTAAAAACCTGGGGGATTACCGGTTCGAAAATACAGCGGCTGACTGGGGACTTGATACGCCCAGCTTTTCCAATGGTTCTGCCTACGGGGACCTGGATAATGACGGGGACCTGGACCTTGTGGTAAATAATGTCAACATGCCCATGTTTGTTTACCGCAATGAGACCAGCCGGCAGTTTCCGGAAAATCGTTATCTGAAACTGATACTTAAGGGAGAACCCGGAAACACCGATGCCCTCGGAGCCAAAGTGACCATCCGGCATAAAGGCAAACTGATATACCTCGAACAAATGCCCATGCGGGGTTATTTATCCACCGTGGATCCCCGTCCCAATGCCGGCCTGGGCTCCCTGACCATGGTGGATTCCCTGGTTGTTGTGTGGCCCGATGACAGGGTCACCCTGCTGACGAATGTGGAAACCAACCAGGTTTTAACCCTGCATCAGAAAGATGCTGTTGCAGCATCTCCGGCAAAAACAGGACAGAAAACCTATGAAAATAAATATTTTAAAGACATAAGCGTCGAAAACAGAATCAAGTTCGTCCATCGCGAGGATGACTTCAACGATTTCGAACGCGATAAGCTGATCTATCACATGATGTCGACCGAGGGACCGCGCATGTGCCGGGGGGATGTGAACGGAGACGGTCTGGATGATATTTTTATAGGCGGAGCCAAAGAACAACCCGGTGAACTGATGATACAGCGCAGGAATGGCACTTTTGAACCAGTTGATAAATCTTTGTTTGAAGAAGATAAGATTTCAGAAGACACGGATTGCGCTCTTTTTGATGCCGACGGGGACGGTGATAACGATTTGTATGTTGCCAGCGGAAGCAATGAATTTCCGGAGAGTTCTTCAGCATTGGCCGATCGTTTGTATATGAACAACGGTAAAGGACATTTTGAGAAATCAAAGCAGGTCCTGCCGGCCGGGAAATATGAAAGCACGTCTTGTGTTCGCGCGCAGGATTTTGACAACGACGGTGTGATGGAATTGTTTGTCGGTATCCGGCTCAAGCCCTTCCTGTATGGCGTGCCTGTCACATCCTACATTCTGGAGAATGACGGAAAAGGTAAATTCACCAATGTAACCCAACAGATTGCGCCTGAATTGAAGGATGTTGGCATGGTCCGCGATATGCTCTGGGAAGACGTGGACGGGGACGGAGACCAGGATATGATCCTGGCAGGCGAATGGATGCCCCTGAAAGTTTTTTTGAATGAGAATAACCGTTTTTCGGAAAAGAAGGACGCCTTCGGATCCGAAAAAACGGAGGGCTGGTGGAATTGCCTGGCTGCCGGAGATTTCGACTCTGATGGCGATATGGATTTCATTGCCGGGAACCACGGGTTGAATTCCAGGTTCAAGGCCTCTCCTGAAAAACCGGTAGGTATGTACATCAATGACTTTGACCTGAACGGCAGCGCGGAGCAGATCATTTGCACCTATGACGGTGACCAATCCTATCCGCTGGTTTTAAAACATGATCTGGTGGGGCAGATCCCGGCACTCGCGCAAAAATATCCCAAGTATGAGCTATACAAAGACCAGCAGATTACGGATGTATTTACACCGGAACAATTAAAGAATTCCGTTCACCTGGAGGTATCTATGCTGGAGACTTCCCTCTTTATCAATGATGGTACAGGGCAATTTACGCGTAAATCACTGTCAGCAGAAGTCCAGTTCTCACCGGTTTATGCGGCAGATGTGAGTGATTATAACGGTGATGGCAAACCGGACATATTGCTGGGGGGTAATCTGTACAATGTCAAACCGGAGGTGGGACGATACGACGCTGGTTACGGATCACTTTTGTTGGGTAACGGCCAAGGTGAATTCAGCCTGGTTCCGCCAAAATTATCTGGAATTTATCTTCGGGGTGAGATCCGTGATATCATGCAAGTGACCACCCCAACCGGAAAGATACTGCTGATCGCCAGAAATAACGACGCCCTGCAGGTTTTAAAAGTAACGGGCCGATGAGGCAATCGTATGAAAAATGCAGCGCTGATACTGTTGTTGCCCATGCTGCTTTCTTCGTGCAGTCCGGGGAAGGAAGAACAGGACTTCCTGCTTTCCCTGCTTCCCGCTGAGATAACGGGCGTGGATTTCATCAACCAGCTGACCGAAACTGAGGAATTCAACATCATTAAATACCTTTATTTCAACAACGGGGCAGGTGTTGCTGCCGGAGACATCAACAACGACGGTCTGACAGATCTTTATTTCACCTCCAATCAAAATTCCAATAAATTATACCTCAATAGGGGAAATCTCCGGTTCGAGGATATCACCGACAAGGCCGGTGTTGCAGGCCATGGCTCCTGGAAAACCGGTGTCACCCTGGCCGACGTGAATGGGGATGGATTCCTGGACATCTATATTTGCCAGGTTGGCAATTACAAAAATTTACAGGGAAGAAACCAGTTGTTCATCAACCAGGGAAACCTGACTTTTAAAGACGAAGCGCAGGATTACGGGCTTGACTTCCAGGGATTCTCCACCCAGGCAGCCTTTTTTGATTATGACACGGACGGGGACCTCGATATGTACCTGCTGAACCACTCGGTGCATACTTCCCGGAGCTATGGCATGTATACCCTGCGACTGGACCGCGATGAACTGGCCGGCGACCGCCTGTTCCGGAATGACGGGGCGGAGGGCCGACGCGTGTTCACGGATGTCACCCGGGAGGCAGGGATTTTCAGCAGCCAGATCGGTTACGGACTGGGGATTAACATCAGCGATGTCAGCAACGACGGATTACCCGATATCTACATCTCCAATGACTTTCATGAAAATGATTATTTGTACATCAACAACGGGAACGGAACATTCTCTGAACGCCTGACTGAATCCATGGGGCATACCACCAGGTCTTCCATGGGCAATGACATCGGGGATTTTAACAACGATGGTCTTCTGGATGTATTTGTTTTGGACATGATGCCCGATGAGGAGAAAATCAGGAAGCAGTCCGCCTCGGATGACGACTATGAGCTGTATCAGATCAAGAAACAATACGGCTATGACCATCAGTTTACCCGGAATAACCTGCAGCTGAACCTGGGCGGAGGCATGTTCAGTGAAATCGGACTGTTGTCGGGCGTATATGCAACCGACTGGAGCTGGTCGCCTTTGTTTTGCGATGTGGACAATGACGGGTGGAAGGACCTTTTTATCACCAACGGGATTTACCGCAGGGCCAATGACCTGGATTATCTCGATTTCCTTACCGGCGGCAACCGGTATTTTCCCGGGAAGGATAACAGCAATTTATCCGACAGCGTGCTTTATTCCAGGATGCCCCTGTATCCGAACATCAATTTTATCTTTAAAAACAACGGCGATCTGACATTTACCAATAAGGCCAAAGACTGGGGCTTCAATACCCGCTCCTATTCCAACGGTTCTGCCTATGCGGATCTGGACAATGACGGCGACCTCGATCTTATAACGAACAACATCAACGAGACGGCTTACATCTACAGGAATAATGCTGTAGAGAAAACAGGTAATCATTTCCTTTCTGTGGCATTCAAAGGGAAAGGACTGAACACCCGTGGTACCGGAGCGCGTGTAACATTATACAGCAACGGGCAGATTCAGGTGGCCGAGCAATTTGTGACAAGAGGTTTTATGTCTGCATCCTCCGATGTGCTGCACTTTGGCCTGGGATCCGTGAGCAGCATTGATTCATTGATTGTGCGCTGGCCTGACAATTCTTTACAAATACTGAAAGATGTTGCGGCTGATCAGTTCCTCGTATTGGAAATGATCCATGCAAGCCGGCCTGCAAAAACACCTGAAACCGGTGAAAATCCTAAGTTGTTTTCGTTTGCACAAATACCCGGACTTGAGTTCAGGCACAAAGAAGATGCCTACATGGATTTTGACCGGGAACACCTGATCCCGCACAGCCTTTCAACGGAGGGACCTGCATTGGCCGTGGGAGATATAAACGGCGACGGGTTGGATGATTTGTTTACGGGCGGGGCCAAAGGCCAGACTGCACAGTTGTTTGTGCAGAATAAAAATGGAAGCTTCAGGTCGGTCCCAGTGCCGGTGTTACTTCTGGACCAATATACCGAAGATACTGATGCTGCTTTTTTTGATGCTGACCAGGATGGCGATCTCGATCTATATATCGTAAGGGGAGGCAATGAGTTACTCATCGGCCATCCTTTGCTGGCTGACAGGTTGCTGATCAATGACGGCAAGGGAGGTTTTGCCGCGTGCGAAAAAGGATCCCTGCCTTTTATTTCCCACAATGGATCCTGTGTGCGGCCGGGTGATTTTGACAACGACGGCGATCTTGACCTGTTCCTGGGTTCCAGATCCGTTCCCGGCGGTTATGGCTGGCCCCCGGATCTTTACCTGCTTGAGAATAACGGACGGGGACATTTTAAAGATGTGACGGATCAAAGGATGAAAGGACTCCGGAATGCCGGCATGGTGACTGATGCCAACTGGATGGATTATGACCACGACGGCGATCCTGATCTGGTGGTGGTGGGTGAATGGATGAAGGTTTCCATCTTCAGTAACAGCAACGGGTATTTCACCGACGTTACTGCCATTGCCGGTCTGGCTGAAACCTCAGGCTGGTGGAATTGCATTGAAGTGGCGGATCTGGACCGTGACGGCGATTTGGACATGGTCGGGGGAAACCTGGGACTGAACTCCATGCTGAAAGCTTCCGTAAAGGAGCCCGTTGAAATGTACCTCGACGACTTTGACAACAACGGATCGCTGGATCAGATCATCTGCTCCTATGAGAAGGGCATCAGTTATCCCGTGGCTTCCCTGGATGAACTGACCGGTCAGTTGGCGGTACTGAAAAAAGACTATCCCAGGTATTCCGATTTCGGAGGCAAAACGGCCAGGGACATTTTCGGAAAAAATATACTGGAACAAGCTACATTAAAAAAAGCCGTGTTATTTGAAAGCTGTGTGTTCCTCAATAACGGCAACGGTGCATTTTCGATCAGTAAACTTCCCACGCCGGTCCAGTTTTCCCCGGTTCGTCACATATTGGTTGAAGATGCCAACCGCGACAACATTGCAGATCTGATCGTTATCGGAAACCATTATGCAGTAAGGCCTTCGCTGGGTCGCTACGATGCCAGCTATGGCTGGTGCCTGCTGGGCAGCGCAGATCATAAATACACCGCGCTGATGCCCTTGGAAAGCGGTTATATCGCAAAAGGAGACGGCCGGAGGATACTACCTGTTGAAGTATCCGGTAAAAAGTATATTGTTACTGCGGTGAATAACGGAGAGCTGCAGGTATTTAAGCTACTGAAGTAACAAAAACCGAAAAGATCAGATTTCTGGTGTTTTAATTCAAACGTTCATGCGCCTTCTTACCGTATACTTTCTCATAAGCCTGGCAATACGGGCATACACCGCCTTCAATCCGTTGTACGAACCAGTAAAAAAAACCTTTTTGATTTTTTCTTGCCCTCGTGCATACGGGGCACTCGAGGCACTGTTTGGCCATTTGCCTGTCTTTTTCAGTAATGGTGTTGGTATTCATTATTATTGCAATTTGAAGATGATAGGAAACCGTTGATGCCGTAAATATAAATCATTTTAGAAAAACGGGTAGAACATAGTGGTACAATTATTGTTTCTCAAATATTATATTCAAGTGCTTCATGTACATTAACTTCAAAATCACCCCAAATGAAAACAAATAAACAACCATCGACAGGAAGATTGATCCGTATCTTTTCCTTTGCATTTTTGACAATTCTGCTTGTACAGTGTTCCGGACCCGAAGGCCCTATGGGACCGCAGGGACCGCAGGGATATGACGGTATTGATGGTGCCGACGGAACCGCATATGCCTACTCCGTTATTTATGATGTGGAAGCCACCGAATGGGAGGGAGATGCCTCCGGATACAGGGCCTGGCTTGATGTGCCGGAGATAACGGATGATATTTATTATGAAGGAGCCGTTCTGGTATACAGGTTAATTGAAACCGAACCGAAAAGTTTCAACCTGTTGCCCTATACTTATGTGGATGATGCGCTGTTCATTTATATGGATTTTGATGCTTATGTTGGCGGCATTGATCTGATCTATAAAGAAGTCTTCGAAGGGGTAAATGACACCTTTGCGCCTTCAACGCTTATGTCTTTCAAAGTGCTGATCATCGAGGGGATTCCCTTAGCCTCACTGAAGGGTAAGGTAAATGTCAGTGATTTTGGCGCGGTTACAAAGTTCCTGAATAACGCCAATATTAGCAGCAAGGAAATCAGGGTGAACTAAATTTAAGTACACTTATCAATAGCCCCGGCCTTCAGGCCGGGGAAAATGGTAGGGGTTAAAACCCCAGAAATATAAACGAATCCTATTTGATCCCCGGCCTGAAGGCCGGGGCTATTGAAGAACAATCATTTCGCTGAACGTCCTGCAATAGTATTAATTAGCTGAAGTTGCCGGCTATGGTTTGTAACTCCGCCTGAGGGATCAAATATGCCAATAACTTATTTTATGCTACTTGAAAACAATATAACAGAAACTTTTGTTATACTTCAACTTGCATAATTGATCTAAATTACAACAAAATGGAAAGACGTGAATTTATCTTAAAATCAAGTATTTTAACAGCTATTGGCGTTTTGTCACAAACCACCATGGGTGCATCTCAGGGTCCAACGTCCGCAGATCCTTTGAAAACCATTCTGTTACCTTCATTACCTCCTCTGGAGCATAAGGGGGGTATGGATATTCGGGTTTGGGTTCGTTCCTCCATGACAAATGGAATGTATTCAAATGTTGAAACTGCAGTTGCACCAAAATTAATGGGACCTCCTCCTCATTATCATAAAGAATTGGATGAGTTAATGTATGTACTTGATGGTACAGCCAGCATTCTGATTGGTGACGATATTGTGGAAGTGCAAGCCGGAGGTTGGCATTTGCGGCCCCGTTTACTTAAACATACTTTCTGGAACGCGTCGGACAAGCCTTTGCGATTCCTCGATATGTATTTTAATCAGCCATTTGAAGAATACCTGGAACTTATTTTCCATGAAATTACTGCAGAAAAAGGCTATCCGGATGGTTCAGAAGCCAAAAATAAAGAAATGAATATCCTAAACGAAAAATACGGATTGGTTTTCGCTCCCAATGCCTTAAATGAGCGCCAGGAAATAATAAACAGATTCGGGCTAAAATAAGCCATAAAAGGATTTTCATTAGCTGCTACACTTCCAAACCATAAAATTCAATACAATTTTTTCCCAGTATTTTTTGCTGGACTTCAACCGGCATTTCTGAAATATAGTTTTGCACAATGCCTATTACATCAGCATATTCCCCAGCCAGCAGGCAAACCGGCCAGTCGCTTCCAATCATCAGCCGGTCAGTGCCATAGGCTTCGAAAACAATATCAAGGTAAGGGTAAAAGTCTTCCGGTTTTTGTTTTTTCCAGTCGGTCTCCGTAACCATGCCCGAGATCTTACACCATACATTCTTATGCGTTGCCAGTCGGATGAGGTCTTCTTTCCATGGACTTATAATCCGGTTTTTGATCAGTGGCTTGGAGATATGATCGAGTACGAATTTCTGCTCCGGGAATAGGGTTACAACGACTTCGGCAACAGGAAGATGTTTTGGAAACAACAGTAAGTCATAGGTGAGATTATATTCCTTTAACAGACTGAGGCCTTTCAGAAAATCATCGCGTAGCATAAAATTATCTTCTGGTTCATCATGCACCACATGCCTTACGCCGATGAACTTTTTTGATTTGCTGAACTCATCGAGCTGACGTTTTAAGTCACTTTCAGAGCAAAGATCCACCCAGCCTACCACTCCCTTAATAAAACCATTCTGACCGGCGAGGTGCAACAGCCAGCGGGTTTCCTCCGCCGTCTGTCGGGCCTGAACAACAACCGAACCTGACATCCCGGCTTTCGCCAGTTCAGGATGCAGGTCCCCGGGAAGGTAATTACGCTTTAACACCCGCATCCGGTCATCAATCCAGTCAAAATCTCTACTGCTGTACAACCAGAAATGCTGATGGGCATCGAGTTTCATGGTAAAAATTTTAGCAGGATCTTAAGGTGTTTTTGGGGTTCTTCCTCCAGCATTTCAAATGCCTGCTGAGCCATGGATGGGTGCAGGATATCGGTGACGAGGGCGTCCGGCTTCAGGGTTCCCTTGTTCATGTTTTCGATGGTCTCTGCAAATTCGCCATGCGAAACGCGGGAGGTCATGATAATTCCTTCTTTCCAGATCAGTTCCCGCATTACGATTGGAGATGGGTCGGCAGACAAGCCCAGCACACAAACTGTTCCGGCTCCCCGTATGGCCTGTATACAGCCTCTGACGGGATTGATGATACCAGCCAGATCTTTTGTGTGACCGACGGCTTCAAAGGCAATATCAACACCTTCTCCGCCGGTAAGTTCTTTTATTCTGTCGATGGCATTAACTTTCGATGCATTGAGGATCGATACATCGTTATAGGCTTTTTTCGCGATGGCAAGCCTTTCTTCAAGAATATCCACCAGGATGACCGTGTTTTGCGTTTTTGTTTTTACGGCCTGCAGGATGCTCTGTCCCACTTTACCGGCACCCCAGATGACCACCCTGTCGCCCGCGCCAACTTTGGCCCGTTTGCAGGCATGAAATCCGATGGACAGCACTTCCACCAGGGCAGCATGTTCATCGGGGATTTTATCCGTTACCCGATAAAGCATGGCCTCCGGCACTTTCATGTATTCACTGAATCCGCCGTCGAGGTCAATGCCTACCAGTTTTAACGAGGAACAGGCCGGGTAATGATGTCTTTGGCAGGCCGGACAGTGGCCGCACCAGATGATGGGATCCACTGCCACCCGGTCACCTGATTTATAATTCCTGACATCGGGACCGGTTTCAACGATCGTGCCTGCGAATTCATGACCCTGTATCAGGGGCAAAGTTGTACGCGGGTGAAACTCACCCAGGAAAACATGCTGATCGCTGCCGCAAATGCAGGCATAACCAACCTGTATTAAAACTTCGTTGCCTGATACCCGGGGGATATCAACAGACCTCCATTCAATCTTTTTGTATTCGGTCAGAACCGCGGCATTCATTTTTTTCATGATGGGATCATTATATCTGAGACTGCAATGTTAATCAAAGATGCGGATATTCCTTATCTATCAATCCCTTCTCAACCATTTCCTTCCAGAAGCCCTCCGGAATTTTGCACGCAACGGATTCCACATTGTTTTTCACCCGGTTCGGATTGGATGTATTCAGCGAAATGCTGATCACACCCGGAGGTGTCATGGCAAATTGAACACAGGCATTGGCCGGGACAACATCATATTCTTTGCATAAGGTAAAGAAATCATGCCTCCATTTAAATTTTGACCTGTTCTCATCGGAATCGGGTTTTATGGGGATATAATCAAAGAAATCGCCGCCGGTCAGAAATCCGGCATGAAAAACCGCTGAATTGATGATCGCTACGCCATTTTTATGAAGCTTTTCCATGAAATCCAACAAATCCTTCGGGTGCCGGTAAATGGTCATGCTGTTGGCAAACATCACCCAATCGAGATCAACTTCATCCGTTATCCTCCGGATGGTTTCCCAATTCTTCGCCCCCACGCCGATCGCTTTTACCTTTCCCTGTGATTTTAAAACCGACAGCGCTTTATAGGCCTCGAGAATATGGCTGAAACGTGTGCCAAATTCCACATGGTCCGGATCCGTTCCAAGGTATTCATCAGGATCATGCACGGAAACGAGTTGTGGTCTGAAATTCCCTCCCAGCAGAGCATTCCCCTGTTCCCAGCATTCCAGAATTCCTTCATAACCAATGTTCTGCCGGGCATCGTTCCTAATGTCCACCCATACCCCTTTTTCAAAGGACGGTTCGGGGGTTAACAAGGGCGTCCGGAGCCAACCCAGCTTATTGCTGATGATGATATCCTCCGGTGCAACCTGGAGTTTTTGCAATATTTCACCCAGCTTTTCCAGTGCCAGTCCTGCGCCATATTTACCGGCTGAATCAAAAACAACAGGTTTCGGAACATGGGTAAGGCATTCTTTTACGATCCCTGTTTTTATTTCATCACTCAGGGCCGAGTACAAATTTCCCAATGCGCTGGTACCAAAGATAATGGGTGGTAGCTTGATACCTGTATTTCCGATTGACCTGTGCTCCATTGATTATAGCTGGATAATTACTTGTGGAAAAAATACAAAATACTTTTAAATTCTGCCAATATCTTCATCTACAGCCGGAAACTTTTCAAATTTCATAACCTGCGTATTTTTAGGGTTTGGGTCTCTCAGAATTGGCGGCCTTTTCAACTGAGAATGATGTAACTTATTTACGGAATTGTATAACAGTTCTTATGGTAATGGGTCGCAACTTTGATGGGTAAATCAATATTCCAATTATTCATCAATAAATTGAATCAAATGAAAAAATCAATTTTTACATTGACATTATTGGCTTGTGCGGCCTTAACAATATCAAACTCCTTTGGCCAGGAACCTGACAAAAAAACCGAAAAAGCCAAAGAAAACCTCCAGGAAGAGAGACTGGATGTGGTAGAAGCAAAAGTGGATTTAAAAGATGCTCAAAATGTGGACTATCTGGCATTCAAGGAAGAATCTGAAATGAAATTCAAAAAAAATGAAGAAAGTATTAACGATTTGAAAATTAAGATCCTGAAGAATGATGAGAAGTACAGAACTCAAGACCAAATGAGAGTTGGCGTGTTAGAACAAAAGAACATCAGCCTGCAAAAGGAAATGAACGATTATAAAAATGAAGGACTGGAAAAATGGGCTGCCTTTAAACATAAATTCAACTATGATTTGGATGAACTTACAAAAGCAATCAAGGATTTTAACCCATTGAGCTAGAAATAGGGAAATGAAAACAATTTTGTCGAGAACTAGCTGAAAAATAAGCCGTCTTTACTTGTTAAAGACGGCTTTTTATTAATTAACTATTTTTCCTAAGCCTGTTATGTCTTCCTGGCTAATTAGTCGGCGTGAGAAGCTAAGTAAAATGGACATGTTTCAATAGCATGTCCATAATTTAGCAAATACTGAACAGCTATGTCTAAACCAAAAATCGACAGGAATAATCCGTTCAACGATCTTCCTCCTCTTCCACCTTCTTCGAAAATAGATGATGACAGCGATATTTTAAAAAAGCTGGTATCTGCTTCAAGAGCTCTGGCCACAGTAAATATCAATGTTATGAGACTTCCAAATCCGCATATGATGTTAAATACAATAGCATTGCAGGAAGCTAAAACTTCAACTGAAATTGAAAATATTTTCACCACTGAAGACGAATTGTATAAAGCAGTTTCGGATAGTAAAAGTGAAATAAAAGCAGATTTGGCTACAAAAGAAGTTCTAAGATACAGGGAAGCACTTTGGGCAGGCTACCATGCCATGAATGAAATAAAAATATTAAAGCTACAGTCAGTTCTGTCGATCTTCCGTCAGATCAAAAATACAACATCCGGAATAAAACCCCCACAGTCTAATGTAATTATCAAAAGAGGACAAAGTGAGTAACGCCGCATCGCTTAACATGCAGAACTTGAACTCATTAAGGCATGCATCGTTCTCAGGGATAAGCGCAGTAATCTTATTTTCCATATCAAAGATCTCTTTCCCTTTCAGGTAAATAGGAAGTTTTTCCGACTTCATGATATCATCTTCTTCTTCTGAATACATATTTCGTGATTAAATTTATCACATAAACTTACTGATTTAAATATTAGAATAGATTTTTTGCATAAAAGGTGTAAGCGGTAATTACAAATGCGAGATTTAGGTAAACAGGAATGCAAGTGTTTCTGCATCGTTAATTACCGATTTTCAAAGATAGTTTTGCTGTTTTCAACCGATATGATTTTCCGGATAATTTTACGACTTCGCACCTAAAAAGCAGCCGATCCAGGATAGCTGCGGCCAGAACTTCATCATCGAGGACTTTGACCCATTCATCAGGGCTTTTGTTGGTTGTAACGATAATAGAGGCATTCTGGTGCAGGTGATCAATAAGGTTGAAGAGTGTTACCGATTGTTTTCGTTCTATGGGGAACATCATAATATGATCAATCACTAAAAGATCAGCGTTGAGCAATATCGTATATTCCCGTGCAGCCGACTAGGTAATATCTTTCATTTTCAGAAGATGGTTTAGCTGTTCCATTGTCTTTGGTAAGTGCGGACCTGAGTTCTTTGCATCTGATAAGTTTTCAATCTATATATAATCTGGTGGGGGATTTAAAACTGTGAAGAGCGATAAAGACAATCCTCATGTAGAAGCGAGTTGTTGGCAGGGCAGTGGTGTTACTTTTAGGATGGGGACAAAAATATATTTTAAATAATGAGATAATATAAAGATTCTATGAAAACTAATAACTATAAAATAGGCATAGGCAGCAGAATGGGTTTTCCGATTGACTTTTCTTTGAAAGCGCAATCATATTTAATTTAACAATTAGTAGTTTATATATTGCCGTAAAATTCAACAAGAATTTCTTTACAAAGTTCCATGGGTTTATCGTATGACAACTTACTATCCCTTTTACTATTAATATCATTGGCTTTATTAAAGCCAGATAAAAGAGCAGGAAAATCATTCTGAATGCAATGATCCTGTTCTACCTTCTGGTTGAAATAGCACTCGACTATATTCTAAAAATCTCTTTTCGGGAGATTCTTTCAATACATATACCCATATTATTATTTTTTATATGCTGTTTGCTATAGCATGATTGTTATAGCGTGGAGAATTGACAGAATAAAGGGAATAATTGTTCTGCTCACCTTTACACTACTGATAATTAATTTAATTTAAATGTATGCCTGATGATGTAACTAAGTTGAAGGACAACCAGGCTTGCTGGATGGAGCAGCTCTGATTAAAGACTCACAGCAGCAAAAAAAAGATTATATAAGAAATATTTTTCAAGAAAGAGGATTGTAACAAAAACTTCACCTCCTTGTCTATATAGTTGTAATTGGTAAAAATGGACTTTTTATAAAAATCATAATTGTTTTATGAAACCATCAAAAATCAATATCATAAATATTAAACTTGGATATATCCTTATTCTGTTTTTAATTGGCAGTAATCTTAATTCTTTATGCAACGAGGGATATAATACAAATTACGCAATACGAAAAGAAAATTCCATGATTCCAATGAGAGATGGAATAAAACTTTCGACAGATATCTTTTTCCCTGGCGATTTAAACGAACAGCTACCTGTTATCCTGATAAGAACCCCATTGAATAAAACAAGTATGGGTTATATGTCATACTATTTCGCATCTCAAGGATACATTGTTGCAGTCCAGGATGTAAGGGGACGATATTCTTCTGAAGGCAACTGGGAACCATTCGTAAACGAGGGAGAGGACGGGTATGATGCAATTGAATGGCTTGCAAAACAGGAATGGTGTAACGGGAAAGTGGGAATGATTGGAGGTTCATACATGGCTCATGCTCAATTTCTGGCAGCAATTAAAAATCCGCCTCACCTGACAACAATGATCCCGCATAATCTGCCAGCTGACGCTTTCAAAAACTCACCCTTTGAGAACGGGATACTTCTTCTGGCACCTGAACTTTGGTGGATAAATATTATGGAATCGGGTCTTGATGTTAATAATCCTGTAGTCATGCGTGAAGCCCAGAAGGTGAAAGATGATTCTAACCTTTTTCATCTGCCTGTTAAGGATATTGATGTTTTAATAACAGGAAAAAAAGTACCCTATTTCAGGAATTGGGTAGAGCATAATTCTAATGATCTGTATTGGCAGAGAGCCAGCTATCAAAGTAAACTAAAAAATATAAAAATTCCTGTATTGCTTCAAACAGGGTGGTACGACACACATAGCATCGGATCAACACTTGCATGGGAAGAGCTTTCGAAATCGGGAAATAAGGACAGCAGACTGATAATTGGCCCATGGAATCATGCAAATACACTGACTCCTTATCCGTCTGTTAATAAGGTCGGAAAGGAAGCATCAGTTGATTTCATGTCACTTTATAAGAATTGGTTCGATTTCTGGTTAAAAGGCATAGATAATAAGGCAAATGAAGATCCGAAAGTAAAGTTGTATGTAATGAATGATTTCAGATGGGTCAGTTCAGACAACTATCCGCTCAATACGACTAATTATAAAAAACTCTTTTTTGACAGTAAGGTTGGTGCCAATTCCTTAAGAGGCGATGGCAGGCTAATTTGGGATTCAACGATAGATAATAAACCATTCGACTCTTATGTTTATAATCCCGGAGATCCGACCCCTGCATTTATTTACAGGAATTCCCAGGGACGAACCAAATCTGATGCAATAACTTCAGGAAGAGATGACATCCTTGTATATGAAACCAATAAGCTGGATTCTGCAATAACCATATTGGGGCCGGTTTCTGTAAGATTATTTGCCTCATCCGATTGCATCGATACGGATTGGTTTGTTTATCTATATGCCATTAATGAAGAGAATAAGTACCTGCCCATAACCCATGGATGCATCAGGGCAAGATTCCGAAATGGTCTTTTTAATGAAAATCCTTTAAGGAGAAATAAGGTTTATCAGTATGACTTAGGCCTTTGGCATACAGGTATAAAGCTTGGTAAGGATTGGAAGATCAGGGTTGAAATCACTTCTGCAGATTTTCCGCAGTATTCCAGAAACCTGAACACCGGCAGAAATAATGAAACAGAAAATGAATACAAGTCTGCCACACAAAAAATATTTCACTCCTCTCTTTACCAATCATATGTCCTACTTCCAATCATTAAAAACTGATATATTAACAATAAAAAAATCGTTTTGAAAAAATTGCTTAAATCAAATGGTTTCATTATGTTTTTTATAACCTTTTCTTGCAGTATTCAAACTGTTTTTGGACAAAACTCAGTTTCTGTTAATAATGATCCAGTGTTAAATAAATCAATAGGTACCTGGGAAGGGGCTCTATCAGTGCAGAATACCGAAATACTGCTCGTATTTATAGTATTGAAAGGGGATCAGAATAATCTTAAAGTGACTCTTGACAGTCCGCTTCAGAATGCTTTCGATATTCCACTTGGTGGAATTTCCAGTACATCGAGAGAGATAAAGATTGATACCCCGATGCTTCAGAGTGACTATGCCGCATAGTTTGTTAATGATTCCACTATAAATGGTACATGGTATCAGGCAGGTAATTAGTATAAATAGGATTCTGCGAGATTAATTGGACTATTAATCAACAAGATACCTTAAGCATGTTAGAGATAGAAAATAATATAATGAATCAGGAAACACTTTTCAGAGCAGCTATTCTCGAAAATGACAGGAGGATCTACAGTATTTGTTGTCATTATTTCGGACCCTGAGATGAAGCCAAGGATGCTTATCAGGAAGTTCTTTTAAAGATCTGGCTGAATATCCTGAATTTCCGCGGGGACTCTCAGCAGACTTTTCCCGGAAGATGTGCTATTGGAAGCTGCAAACCGCTACAGGCAGGTGACAAAGAGTATAAGAATAAATAATTTCGTTGGCAGATCGTGGAGTGCCCTGATCATTTTCAGCATGATTTTACTGTTTATTATTCCTCCTCGCAATAAAGGATTGAGATTCTGGATACCCGCCGTCCTTGTACTTGGTCCGTTCGCTTTAGCTGCCAGAATAATAGCTCTTAATCCGGCAAAAACATCAATATGGCGGAAGGCTCTTATTGAGACTGGCGGGAACATGGTACCTGTTATTATTGTTTACCTTGCTGCATTAGTTATCATGATATTGAAGATAATATCAGTAGGCATGGGTCAGCAGCAGCAGGCTTTGCTTATACTCGCCTTTCCTTTATTGGCATCATGGATCATTTTTCAATCTCCTCTGCTGGCATTAACAGGGAAAAAGAACTTTTTCAAATTGCTGTTTCAGCGTCTTCCCCAGGTATTGGTTACCACATTTCTTGTACTGGGCGGGATTTTCCCTGTCTCCATGGTGCTTGTAAACAGGACAATCGCAATGTCACAGGTAATACCTCTGTCGCCCTGGATTGTGATGACCTGGTGGGCAATAATAGTGCTGGGAAGCCTGGTTGGCGGTCTGTTTATTTTCATCTACGAAAACTGGGCAGTTAAAAGAGGTTACCAGGCATGGAATGTTTTTGCAGGAAATGATAGAGATGTGATCACTCCGGGATGGAGTAAGCTATGGTGGTGGGTGATCATTAGTGTATTGATCATCTTTGCCGGTTTTATTGTTGGTGTAATGCTGCTGAAGGCAGTGACAGGTTAATATTATTATTTATCTTAAATACCTCATTATGAACAAACTGACATTACTATCAGTGATCCTCTCCCTTGGGGTCCGGCTATCCGGGCAGGACATGTTCCCGGTACGACAGCTAACCTTCGATCCTGCACAACAGGGTTTTGCCACATGGTCTCCCGACAGTAAATTCATTGTCTATCAACATACTGACATGAATGATACTCTCGGTAAAAACGGCTTATGGAAAATTTCAGCAGACGGAACAGGGGCTAAACAAATCTTCAGCGGTCTTGCTGAGCATCCGAAATGGTCTCCTGACGGAAAATATATCGTATTTGATGCTGATACCGGAAATAGTATCAGAATGATACCTGCAGAAGGAGGTGAAATAATAAAATTTCTGCCCGATTCAGTCATAATCCAGAACGGGGGCCTCCCCTGCTGGTCACCGGATGGCTCACAGATCGCTTTCCTTGAAGGAAAAGGATTATCGCTCTGCACATGGAACTTCAAGACCGGTGAACTGAAAAGTCTGTTCCGTGAGGAAAGCAGGCTGCCTTTGCCTGGCGGATGGTGGAATGATGGTAAAAGCATCCTTGTAGCCAACATTGACAGGCAGACCAGAAAATGTGAAATGCTGAAAATATCTTCTGAAGGCAGGGTGAAGACGCTTATTGCCGGTCATAATGAAAACTTTTATCGCCATCTTGCTCTTTCTCCTGACGGATCATTACTTATTTATGCGGTCATGGAGGGTAAGTACCTGGGCTTGTTCATAATGCCGTCAGCAGGCGGGAAGTCATTGCCACTGGCTGTCACAAAGGATGGGCATACTGAAGGTGCAGCGTGGTCGCCTGATGGTAAAAAGATCGCATTTACAAGGACGCAGGGAAGGAATTTTGATATCTGGATAATGGAATTCGATAATGAAAAGATCAAAAAGGAGTTACAAGCAATAAGGTAAAAATGAAGAGAATTGATATGAGTTAATGCCGAACTTCTGGAAAGAGACAATATTTATTTCCTGAGAGTAAAAAAGTAACCACAGAGTGACACGGAGTAAATACAGAGTTACACGGTTAAGAAGCCGTGAAACTCCATGATGAACTCCGTGGTTAGATTTATTGATAGGATTTTATCTTTCTGAAGGGTCTTATTTATGCTGATCATCATAACTAACCTGATGATTATATCAGATTTATATTACACTGCCATAAGGTTTCTGGTTACAGTTATTCTTATTCTGTCATTTGCACTGGAAGGTTGTGAAAGGAAAAACAATTATCCTGAGGTTTATAAATACGAAATCCCCGATCAGCTTGATGACGGTTGGGTAACAGAATCGCTTAGAGATGCAGGAATTGATCAAAAAATCCTGTATAACCTGATGAACAGGATCTGTGCAACACCGCAACACAATATCCACAGTATACTGATCATAAAAGAGAGCAAACTTGTTTTCGAGGAATACTTTGAGGGAGAAAAATTCAAACTCGGGAAATACACCGGTGAATACGGTTTTACCGGAGACGATCTTCATACACTTTGCTCCGCAACAAAGAGTTTCGCTTCAGCGCTGACAGGTATAGCTATAGATAAGGGGTATATTGCATCGGCAGATTTGAAAGTATTCGATTTCTTCCCTGAAAATTCCGAACATATTGATCCGAACGATTTTTCAGGCAATTTCAGCTGGTCAGACGGATATGGATTTCAATGGTGGCAAAAAGATTATACAAGCAGCAGGAAAGCATACCATTCTTATTTTGCTTCCGGCTGGGGAGGTCAGTTGATAATTGTAATCCCTGAGATTGAAACAGTTATTGTTTTTACAGGAGGTAATTATTTCTCGAATGAAAAAATATCATGTTATGAAATTGTCGAAGAGTATATCATTCCGGCTTTACAGAAATAAAATGATTATTCGGTTATTATTCATGCTGCTGGTCGGTGTTTTCACCTCATGCCAAAAGCAGGAAAATAACCGTTTCCCTCTTGCTGATAAGTTTAATATTAACGGGGAGCTATTAACCATGGCATTCGATGAGTTTAAAACGGTAGAAGGAGCGCTTAGTCTGATAGTATGCCGTGATGGAACAATCGTGGCAGAGGAATATACTAATTATAAAACCTATGGCGCTGACAGTATAAAAAACATAATGTCGGTAACCAAAACCTTTACCGGTGTACTTGTCGGACTGGCAATAGAAAAAGGATTCATTGAAAGTGTGGTGGTGTAAAGAATTTTGTGTAAATATTTAGTAGCTGCGTAAGGACAAAACAGACTGGAGTCCAAAAAAACTCAAAGGCTGTTTTGTCCGGTTTGAAAAACTGTAATTTTACTTTTAATTACGCAGCCAAATGAAAAAA
>JBGSSF010000028.1:0-56340 GCA_041737175.1 Bacteroidales bacterium | reverse complement strand
TCCGAGGTAGCTTTTTTATTGGTACCGCGGGGCGTGGCCCCGCCTTTTCGGCGGGGCACTTGCATGGGGTGCAAGGGGTCGTCTGTTCGAGTCAGATCGCCCCGACTTTATAAAGCTATCTCTTTCCGAGGTAGCTTTTTTTTGTTATTACCCCGGGGCGTGGCCCCGCCTTTTCGGCGGGACCGACCCGACACGTAGTGCCCGAATTACGGTTTCTTCTGTATTCATAATCAAAGATTTAAAAAGTTGATAACATTTCTATATCGCATATTTTCAATTTCTTTTGGAAAAAGTTCTGAGAAATTGCGACAATATTGTTCCAGAGAAACTGACTTATCCGTGAAATACATAACGTCAAAGTCAGAACCATACATAATTCGCTCTTTAAATGTGCTATGATCTCCAAACAGGTCAATCATTTTTTGTAATTCTTCCCTGCTGGTATAACAGGACAAATCACTATAGACATTTTTGTACCTTTCCATGAAGCCAACGATAGTTTTTGCCCACTTAAAACTCGGATCTGTACTTCCCAAATGAGCAAAATTGATCCGCAATCCCTTTTTAAGAAATTCTTCAAAATGTTCAGGGTTTCCATAATCGTTGTATTTCCAGCTGCCTGAATCGTCAAAACTAAAATCCTTTGGTGGAAAGCCCCCCATTCCGGCATGAGTTATCACCGGGATATCACGGTCCAGGCAAATCTGCAGAATATCCTGCACTGGCTTACTTTTCGGATGATAACCTAAACGTGGATAAAGCTTAACTCCATAAAACGGGCCCTTGTGACCTAAAAGCCTTTCATTTTTGAGCGCATCAAAAATCCCTTCCCTTCTGGGATCAGCTGCGAAGAAAGGGAATATCGGTTGTCCTTCCAGGACCATTTTTCTTAATCTTTCCAGGTGAAAACGGAATCCGCTGGTCATTTTTAAATTGCCATACAGTATGCTCTTCGTCTCATATTTATATTCAATGTCCTCAATACTTTCTTCCACATGCCTGTCCAATTCGCTGGCAAAATCATCAAAATCAAGCAGGTCTTTGTTCCTTTCCTTCAGTTTTCCGGCAAATTCATTTATTCCTTCAGCAAATTCTTCTTCAAATTCTTTTTCATCCAAACGATTCTTTTGATCGTCTATGTCTTTTGAGATGAGTATTTCGATGTCGTCCTCATAAACAGGCGGAGCAAAAATGTAATAAATATCCATCATCAGTGGAATTGCACCGGAAGAAATTTTCCAGGCATCCTTTACCTGACTTCTTATAAATTTTAAGTTACTTTTTTCATGTCTCACGGTTGAAGAAAGCAATTCTATCATTCTAAAAAGCTTATTTCGAAATATAATTTTCGATCTAACCTGTTCCGCTTTCGTTTTATAGAATGATTTTTCTCCTGTCGGATAATTTCCAATCATCCAGTCAAAGAACATGGTTTTGATTTCCCTGAGGGCGAAACTTATATTAAAGATATGACAATGCGCATCAAAGCCATTTATATGGTTCAATAACGGATTATTTTTATCAGAATTTTTCATAATATATGAACAACCTTCCGGGAATCTGAGGGTTAAGCAACCGACGCATTCCGTTTGGTAGCCTCACACTCCAATTGCGGTACCTGGCTGTAATGGCCGGCTTTTAGTTTTGCCCTGACCTTTTTCAGAACGTCTTTTCGGGTAAGATCGTTCTTGGAGGCATTCATCACACTGCAGAAGTAGTAGGTAAATGCACCATGCCAGCCTTTTGCTATATACGCATCGGCGCTTGTCTGATCCGACCGGCAACCTGCCCAGAGTATATGATGAACGTTGCCTTTTTCCAACAACTTTTCTTTCAAACCATGGGAATGGCGACTCCCCAGATCTACGAATGCTTTATAGGAAGGAGGCGGCATCCAGCGTGGCCTGCGATCAGCAAGGAGATCGATAGATTTGAGGCCTGAACCACTGTGACAGGTATCCAGGTAGACTTCCAATAAAACATTTGCAGGCAACTTGATGAAGAGGTCGTTCAACTCGTCATCGGTAATGATGTGTTTGGGATCCCAAACATCCCCGGCCGATTTCAGATCATGCGGACAAAAAGCTTCGTCTGCCCGATCCGGTTCCTCATCATCAGTGTCCGGCACCTGGGTTCCGTGACTTGACAGGCTGAAGACCAGGTAGTTGTACTTGCCTTGTATAGCCCCATCTACCATCTCCTTCAGGTTTTTAATAATGTTTTCTTTAGTGGCCTGGGCATCTGTAAGCTTAACGATATCTTCAGCCTTAAAGCCAAGCCATTTCTTGAGCAAAGCCACCATTGCATTGGCGTCGTTCACACAGCCCTGCAATGCGCTGTTCGGATAGTTCTTGAAATTGTTTATTCCTACACAAAGAGCTTTTTTTGCCATAACTGCCTCCTTTTCTATTATTTTATGAATTGATAATGGGAAGACATCACACCGAGATTACCTGTAAAGAGAATAGTAAAATTCTGCAAACGGATCGCTGATCTTTGCAATTACAACTAAAAATAGTAAATAAAATCAATAAAAGCAAGAATATTATGAAGTTAGGTAAATATTGAATTTTTATTTACCTCCATAAAATTTCACTATTCTCTTTACATAGGTTTCTATTTTTCTTAATTTTATATTCTTTCATTGCTGACTTTCATTGTTTTACCATCGCATTGGTTATTTCAGCAATCAGTTGGTGGAGACGAAAATTCCAGAAAAGTGCCAAGAATCATCATCTGCAACGAATACAGATATTTAAATAACTAAAACCCAAAACCATGCCAAGAGAAATCATTACAAAAAAAGATCTACCAAAAACAAAAGCAGGGCCAGTTAGAGACACCGGAGCCGGAACAGTTACCGCGGCAAAGACCGAAGATAATTTTATGGATCGGCTCCTAAAGTACATACCGGCTGAAATAGTGGCTGTTTATATCTTTGTGGAAGGTATTATTCGTCAGTACAAAGATCCAGTAGATATAAAAGGTATTTATTGGGCCGTGTTCTTTGTTTTTTTGGTACTTACGCCATTGTATTTATGGAGAGTCCTGCATGTTTCTAAGGCAACACAGCTTATTGTTGCTTTTTTGGCATTTTTTGTTTGGGTATTTGCCGTAGGTGGCCCGTTTACTTTTTTGGAATGGTATGAACCCATTTATGGTGCTGTCTTACTGCCCGTATTCACCTTTGCAGTTGCTATTATTAAGCCTGAGAATTAATTGAGATAGATTTCCGAATTTACTGCAAACCAATCATTTATAACCAGTAGGTGCATTAACATATTTGTACCCCGACTTTGCCCGCCATAGCATCGGTTGTTACGATACATAGGCGGGCTTTTTTATTTGATATCCGAGAGTTACCTTTGTTCGCAATCCAAGATTAGACGACCTTAATGACAAACGAATACTACCAAATAAAGGACAATTGCAGAAAAGGACTCCTGAAATACCTGGCCCAAGCCTTTTCACTTATTCCAAAAATAGAAAAACCAAAAATTCTGGATATGGGCTGTGGAACGGGCGTTCCGACTCTCTGGTGTGCTGAAAACTACAGTGGGATAATTACTGCCATTGATACCGATAAAAATGCTTTGGCCTGGTTAAAAAAGAAAATACTTGACAAAAATCTTGAAAATCGAATAACCGTTTTGAATATTCCATTCTTTGACCTGAAAGCAGACCTGGATTATTTCGATATCATTCTGGCAGAAGGATTTCTGAATGTTGTCGGATTTGAGTTGGGTTTTACCGAAGCAATCAGAATGCTTGGAAATGACAGGTACTTCATCATTCACGATGAGTACAAGGATCATGAGAAGAAATGTGAATTCATCAGTAATAACCAATGCAAATTAATTGATACATTATTCCTCGATGAAACCGTCTGGTGGAATGACTATTACATGCTACTTGAAACTGAAATAAACTGCATTACAAACCAACTCACAAAGGAGTTATTCAAGTCTGACATTAAAGAAATTGAGACCTACAAGACGGATCCTATTCTATTCAGATCAATATATTACATAGTCAGAAAACCTTTGAAGAAGTCAATGCATTAATTACCAGCTAAATATTATTGCTAATATCGCAAGTAATACCGGGTTTATGTCCAACATCCATTTTTTAAATTAAAATATTTTAAAATGATATACGTCATTATAATTGAACAAACATAACATTGATGATATAAAATGGAAAAACAACACATTTGCCCAATATGGCTGGGATATACTTTTCTCCTGCCCATCCGCAAGTATCAACACAATCCTCAAAAAATTCTTGGCCCTCATATAAAAGAAGGAATGACTGTGATGGATTTTGGTTGTGCCATGGGTTACTTCAGTATTCCACTTGCTAAAATGACAGGGTCACAGGGCACAGTTTATTGCGTGGACATTCAAGAAAAAATGCTGGCTAATCTGCATAAAAGGGCTGTAAAATATAATGTTTCCGATGTTATAAAACCTTTACAGGCAGGTAAAAATTTCGATCCGGCTGTGTTGTTTGAAAAGCTAGATTTTGTTTTACTGTTTGCCGTAGTGCATGAAGTGCCCGACAAAAAGCTACTTTTCAAAAGCCTTTATATAATGTTGAAACCGGGTGGAAAAATTTTGTTTGCTGAACCTAAAGGGCATGTAAAGTACCCGGATTTTGAAAAGTCGATACAACTTGCCAGAGAAACTGGATTTGAAGTTATGGATGAAAAACCCATGCGAAAAGGATGGAGTGCATTTCTAACAAAATAAGTATGTCTATATCTTATAGGTGCAATGTTCCCAACAAAAAGGTGAAGAATACAAGTTGAATCCATTCTTAAGTAAAATTTACAGGAATTTCTTAATAAATTTCTGTTTGTATTAATATTCGTTCTATTTTTGACAGCTTTTTGCTGAAACCATATTTATGTACTCTAACAGGCCGTTTTTTGGCTCGAGAAACCGAACGAAATTAATCAATAAAACCATTCGGCCAGTCCTTGAATACTTGCTGTTATTGGCGCTCCTGATCATGTTAATCAGAACCATTATTGATATTGGTTTTGAGAAGCCAGCCACCGTTGCACTTGCAAACATGAATTATTATCGATGGGTATTTACCTTCATTGCCATAGTTTATTTTATTCGCTCCTTAATTTGTATAGGGTTCAAAAGTTACCAGTTTGACTTTATCCTGTTTTCCGCAATCGGGATGTCTTTATTCATACTTTTCACTTTGAATATCGACAGGAATGTTGCCTGGTTGAACAATCAATACTTTTACTCCCTGATCATCGGAGGATTATTTCTTTTCGAGTTTTCGAGGTTCGATATCAGAAATTTAACCCTGGTCTTAAATCCCGCGCAACTTTTTATGGTAAGCTTCGGGATCTTAATTATTTCCGGGGCAGTTCTCCTGGAACTTCCAAACGCTACCACAAGCCCTATATCGTTTGTTGATGCCCTTTTTACATCTACCAGCGCAATATGTGTTACCGGACTCATTGTTGTTGATACGGCCACCCAATTCACCGCTCTTGGCAAGAGTATAATTTTAATCCTCATTCAGATTGGCGGAATAGGCATTATGACCTTCACCAGTTTTTTCGGATTCTTTTTTAAGGGAGGTGCCTCCTCTTTCTCTGAAAGATTTGTTTTAAGCGACTTTTTCAGTGAGAATAATGTATCCGAGATAAGGAAAACATTGGCCAAGGTAATCTTCATAACCTTATTGTTTGAAATCATAGGGGCTGCCTTTATATACTTTAACCTTGATACAGCCTATTTTTCCAGCGTTGGCGCCAGGATCAGGTTTTCGGTGTTTCATTCAGTTTCTGCTTTCTGTAATGCTGGTTTTTCAACATTGACCGATGGAATCTACGATTACAGGATACGAGGTACCTATCCGATTCTTTATGTTCTAAGTTTCCTTATTATCCTTGGTGGAATCGGATTCCCGATTCTTTTAAACCTTTATTCATACGTTAAATACAAATTTCTTAATTTGTTATCGATCTTCAAATCTGGTCACAGAAAGGACTATATTCCCATGATGATTAATGTTAATTCACGCCTGGTTATTTACACCACCATATTCTTAATCATTATCGGCACGGTATTCTTTTTCCTGTTTGAAAACGATCATACGCTCACAGGAATGGATCTGTCAGGTAAAATAGCCCATTCATTTTTCGGCAGTGTTACACCGCGCACCGCCGGATACAATTCTGTCAATATGGGACAATTATCTATTGCAGCCGTTGTACTAACCATTTTTTTAATGTGGGTCGGGGCTTCCCCGGTTTCCACCGGCGGTGGCATTAAAACAAGCACCTTTGCGATAGCTTTATTAAATACTCTAAGGATTGCCCGTGTAAAAAACCATATCGAATTCCATAAAAGGGAGATTCATGAGCGTTCTGTAGACAGGGCTTTTGCCATCATCATCCTTTCCATCATAATCCTGGGATGCTCGTCATTAGTTCTGTACCTCATTGAACCGGATAAAGGTGCGTTAAATATACTTTTCGAATGTGTATCAGCCTTTGGTACTGTCGGGTTATCGCTGGGTATTACACCCTTTCTGACCGATCTTTCCAAACTTTTGCTTGTATTACTTATGTATATGGGACGTATGGGTATATTGACATTGCTTTTTGCGCTGGTTAGAAGAACCAAAACCTCTGTATACCGGTATCCTAAGGAAAACATTGTTATAACCTAAAATAATCCTGTAATGAACTTTATTGTTATTGGCCTGGGAAATTTCGGCGCATCACTCGCAAAAAAGCTTACTGCTTTGGGTCATGATGTCATCGGAGTAGATAAAGACATGGAGAAAGTGGATTTTTTCAAGGACACGATTAGAAACACAGTAAGCATGGATATTACTGATATTCATGCTTTGAAAACCCTGCCCCTGAAAGATTGCGATATGGTTGTCGTTAGTATCGGCCACGATTTTGCTTCTTCGGTAAAGACAGTTGCCCTTCTCAAAAAGCTCGGCGTACAAAGAATATATGGCCGCGAAAGTTCCCTGATTCATAAAACTGTTCTGAATGCGATCGGCGTTTCAAGCACCATAAATCCCGAGTACGATACTGCGGCAGTTTTTGCTGAGAAGCTTATAATGACAGGAGTCTGGAGTATTTATAACATCTCGGATGATCTAAAAATCGCCGAAGTAAGTGTTCCGGAAGAATTTGTCGGGAAAAATCTCTCCCAGATCGAATCTCAACAATTTCAGGATGTTGAGATAATTGCTTTAAAGCAGCTTGATAAGAAGCTATCGACACCTGCGCTCGAAAAATGGGTAGCCGTCGAAATGAATGACTTCAAAAATGATATAGTTCTTGAAAACGATATGCGTTTTGTTATCAAGGGAAGGAAAAAAGGTATCATTGATTTTCTGAAGCTTTAGGAATCGCATTTATATTAATTTGGTAATTTCACATTTGTTAGATCTGATAATTTTACTATAAAATCCGTATCAGAAAGCAGGCATTAAAGAAACAATTGAATATTATTTAGAAACCTTAATTACAATTTATTAGAATGTCATTTAGAATATTTCCGAAAGAAGAGAAGTTTTTCCTGTTGTTTGAAAAACAGGCTGACCTGATACAAAAAGCAGGTATCATGCTGAATAAAGCTATGCAGGATAGTCAGTATGAGGAATCACTGGTTAATAAACTTTTTACCCTGGCCAAAGAGTGTGATGACCTGACACTTTCCATCATTCAGAAGAACCAGGAAACCTTCATTACACCTTTCGATCGGGAAGATATTCAACAATTTGCGAATGCCGCCGATGACATTGTCGATTCCATTCTAAACATAGCGCGCAGTGCAAGACTTCTAAAAGTAAAAAAGAAAAGGAATGAGCTCAGTCGTTTAGGAGACACCATTGAAAAATCGGTTACACGGATTGCTGAGATCGTGAATTTGTTGAAGAATAAGAAACAGGCTACCGCCATTCTTAAAAGCTGCCATAAGGTAAAAAGATTTAAAAACGAAGGGGAACTCATCCTGGATGAAATTATGCCGGAACTATTGAATGATAACGATATCGGTGACATTTTCAGGTGGAAGGAGATGATGGATAAGTTCAGGGAGTTGTTGCGCAATTATGAAAAATACGTATTGATCATCGAAACTATGCTCATCAAGATGGTATAGTTATGGATTGGTTTATTATCTTTCTTGTTGCGCTGGCACTGCTTTTCGATTTCATCAATGGTTTTCATGATTCAGCCAATTCTGTTGCCACCATTGTTTCCACACGCATTCTTTCACCCAAATTTGCCGTTCTGTGGGCTGCGTTCTTTAATTTCATTGCCTTCCTGTTTTTCGGACTTCATGTAGCTGGAACAATAGGCAAAGGAATCGTGGATGTTTCCGTGATCGATAAACAGGTTATTTTTGGCGCACTCATGGGCGCTATCATCTGGGACATTATTACATGGTGGCTGGGCCTTCCGTCAAGTTCCTCCCATGCCCTGATAGGTGGATTGATTGGTTCAGCCCTGGTAAAAGCCGGATCTTCTTCCCTGGTTTGGGCCGGTATACAAAAAACTCTCCTGTTTATAATTATAGCACCTGTCAGCGGCTTCATCCTCGGTATGGTACTTTCATGGCTTGTTTTCCGTTTCCTTTACAAGGCCAATCCCTTCAAAGTGGATAAGGTCTTTCGGATCGGACAGCTTGTCTCTGCTGCCATGTACAGCCTGGGTCATGGCAGCAATGACGCCCAGAAAACCATGGGTATTATCGCCAGTTTGCTTTTCAGCGCCGGTTACCTGGGTCCTGAATTTCATATTCCTTTATGGATAATATTGTCATGTAATGCGGCAATAGCACTTGGCACCATGTTTGGCGGCTGGAGGATCGTGAAAACCATGGGACAGAAGTTATCCAAACTGAGGCCTGTTGATGGTTTCTGCGCAGAGACCAGCGCGGCTCTCACATTGTACGTTTCTTCCGCATTGGGCGTTCCGGTCAGCACAACGCATACGATCACCGGTTCAATATTGGGGATCGGAACCGTCAAAAAAGCCTCTTCGGTAAAATGGAAAGTTGCCAATAACATCATTATTGCCTGGATAATTACCATTCCTGCAGCCGCTTCCATTTCGGCCTTATTCTATTGGCTGATTATACATTGAAATGTCATACTATACCATCCTCATTTGTACTGCATAGTGAATTGTTAAAAAATCACTTGACTTAAAATCCTAAATTTCTTACATTTACGTAACTGAAATTTCTGGAATCATGCAAATGGCAGGCAAACAGTTCGTTAAGGCAAAAGATGGCGCAGCAACAAAAAAGAGATCCTGGGATAAATGGTATTCATTAAAAATGATACGTATGAATAAAAGATTTTACTGCGGTGTTTTAATCATTATCGCAATCAGTATGGCTTGCAGCCATAAAACAAATCCTGTGGCAGTTTCTTCAGATGGCGTTCAGATCAGTTACAACAAGCAGGGAAAGGGCAAACCTGCCATTGTTTTTGTCCATGGCTGGACCAATCCGAAAACCATCTGGGATGACCAGATGACTCATTTTTCGCAAAAATATAAGGTTGTTGCTATCGATTTGCCCGGTTCCGGAGAATCGGGCAATAACCGGACCAACTGGACAATGAAAGCATTTGGCGATGATGTGGCTGTAGTCATTGATAAACTGAAACTTGATGAAGTCATACTGGTTGGCTTTTCCATGGGAACAGCCGTGGTAGTTGAAACCGCCAACCAGATACCTCACAAAGTAAAGGGCGTAGTGCTTGTGGATGATTTGAAAGATCCCGATATAAAATACCCACCGGAAATGCTGTATTATATAGATAGCGTAATGATGGATTTGGTAGCCAACATGACCAATGAGAAACTGGTCGCCAATGGTTTCTATAAGAATAATCCGGATTCTGCCTTTAAAAGAATTTCAGCCATGTACGCTGGCTTATCCCAGACAGGCTGGAAAGAATCACTTCAGGGTTATTTTACATGGCTCAATGAGAACTGCACTGAATCGCTCAGCCAGCTCAAAGTTCCTGTTATTGCAATTAACTCTGACATGGAACCCACCCATGTTGAAGCGATCAGGAAATATGTGCCGAGATTCCAGGCCAAAATAATGACCAATGTTGCACACCTTTTATTCTGGGATAATCCGGAAGAATTCAATCGTTTGCTGGAGGAAAGCATCCAGGAGTTTATAAAGAAATAACTGTTACCAGATACCCTTTAAGTTATAAAATTCAGCTTTCTCCAAAAGGATATCGCCTCCTGCGGAAAAGAGTTGAAGGTTACCATATTTTTTCGCAGGGAAAACCAGGTTAGTCATAACCAGCTTTCCACTGTCAACAAATAATTCAACCGATGCTGCATCGATGAGCAATCTGAACCGAACCTTATTTGCGACCTGATAGGGTGCTTTGGCTGATCCGGAAAATTCTCTGGAAAATAAGGAAGATCCTGCTGATGAACGGTCAATAATGATCTGTTCTGACTTTCCTGAACAACTGATGATGAGTTTCTCTCCCTGATCATTGGCCAGGAGTATACCGAAGGAATCAACTGCCGTGTTTCCAGTATTAAATTCCAGAATCATTTCACACTGATTAAGATCGATACCATCCGGATTAATTGTAGTTTCGCCTGAAATGCTTTTTGAAGTCATGAATACCGGATTATCACTCCTGAGCATCTCCAATTCCTTTACAGGAAATGAAAAAAGCAAATAATCATGGTTATCTTTTTTCAGGACAAGTTCCCTCGGAATTGTCATGGCACTGCGCCACACCTGTGTAGGGACCACTGTAGCATATTGCCAGTTACTCATCCATCCCAGGAAAAGCCTTCTTCCGTCGGATTCCGGAATATTGGACCAGGTAACGCCGGCATAATTGTCACGTCCCCAGTCCACCCATCGATTTCCATCAGTTTCACTGGCAAAACTGTGCCCGTCGAATTCACCCACAAAATATTGCGTAGCTGAACCACTGTTGGGACCTCCGGGATTAATACTGACCAGCATAACCCATTTTAAAACATTGCCATCCACCTTAAGTGGAAACAAATCCGGGCATTCCCACACGCCTCCGTGTGCACCTGTTTCCTTACCAAATTCGCTTTCAAAGGTCCAATTGATAAGGTTTGGTGAGGAATAGAAGTGCACCCTGTCCTGAACTGCCAGGATCATGATCCATTTACCGGTCGCATGATGCCAGATCACTTTAGGATCCCTGAAATCCTTAATTTCAGGACTCTTTAAAACCGGGTTCCCGGCATATTTAGCCCAGGTGCGGCCTTTATCGGTGCTGTAGGCAAAACCCTGACTCTGAAAAGTATTACTTCCGCTCTTTTCGAGTACCGGATTATGGTAAGTGTATATAGCGATCATCGCAGGACTGTCAATTGTTCCCAGTCCTGAGGTATTATTTTTGTCAACAACAGCACTTCCCGAAAAGATGTATCCGAGGGAATCCGGATATAATGCAACCGGCAGGTGCTGCCACCTGACCAGGTCGGTGCTTACTGCATGACCCCAGTGCATGGGACCCCAGACATTGCTGTCGGGATAATACTGATAAAACAAGTGATATTCTCCCGCATAATATACCATCCCGTTGGGGTCATTCATCCAATTGGCCTCCGGAGAAAAGTGGAATTGGGGACGGTATTGCTCTCCATAGTAACTGTCTGTGGCTGCTATTCCTTTACCTGCATCCGGCTTGCATCCGGCCGGCATCATTGCAAAAAACATGATGAATGCCAATACAGCGATATCAATACTACTTTTCTTCATACAAAATTCTTTAAAAGGATCAATTCCTCATAAAGATAATTATATTAAAATTATTTGACATTAGACATCTCTTGTTTCCAACGCCATATTTGATTATCAATGATTAAACAAAATGATTTATCAAGCGTATGAGGTCTTATAATTATAACATTCACAAATATGTCACCCAAAAATCTAAAGATCTGGATCCTGTTTTTGTTCCCTGCAATATTGTGCATGGG
Organism: Bacteroidales bacterium; assembly: GCA_041737175.1. Lineage (GTDB taxonomy): Bacteria > Bacteroidota > Bacteroidia > Bacteroidales > UBA10428 > UBA5072. The sequence continues at coordinate 44,327 of JBGSSF010000028.1, read as the reverse complement.
CTGTAAAAGGGAAGATGTGCCTTCACTTCAAACTTCAGAAGCAAGCCATATTCTGATTCATTCGCTAGTTGCAGGAGGTATTCTGGTTTCGGATGGTGGTGCACTTATTACAGAAAGTGGCATTTGCTGGAGCACTGGCGATCAGCCGTCGATTTCCGATATTGTGACTGTTAACACAAATGGTTCAGATACCTTTGCGATAAAGATCCCAGGACTGGAACCCAATTCAACCTATTATTTCCGCACCTACGCTAAAAACTCAGCCGGAGTGGGGTACGGAAATATTGTCAGCTGTCAGACCCTGTCAGAAACATTATTTGATGTTGATAACAACCTGTATAAGGTAATTCAGATCGGTGACCAGGTTTGGATGGCTGAAAATTTCCGGACGACACATCTGAATGAAGATACACCCATACCGCAACTTAAGACCAGCTGGGGCAGCGTTTCCTCCCCCGCCTATTGCTGGCACAGCAACAACGAAGCGGATTACAAGTATCCATACGGAGCCCTGTACAATTGGTATGCAGTTGCACATGAGAAGTTTTGTCCGGATGGCTGGAGGGTACCAAACCATGAGGATTGGACCAATCTTGTCGATTATCTTGGCGGTTTCTCGGTTGCCGCGGATAAGCTTAAGGAAACCGGAACAGTCTATTGGTTTTTGGGAAATTCCGGTGCCACCAATGAAAGTGGATTTACCGGTCGGCCCGGAGGAATGCGCCTGCAGGATGGCACTTTTTATCCGGTTTGGACAGACGCTTACTGGTGGTCGGCCAGTGAATCGGGATCAATGAATGCTGAAAACTGGCAGATATTTGTCAACTCCCCGTATTGCGTTACCAATTCATTCGACAAGTCATTCGGACTTTCAGTCAGGCTAATGCGGGATTAAGACGCCTTTTCCGTCCTAACCTTCTTTATATTCTGAGAAATTCAAGAATACATACAAGGCATTAAAAGTATTTTTGCTAAGAATATTCTTCTCTTTTACTTATTTTTATCTGCAGGTATTAATTGATGTGTGCAGTGAGGAGAATTTTTATGAAGACAGAAGAAAACTTCTTATATAAATCCCGGAAGTATAGCAGCATTGCCTTATGGCATGACATTAAGGAAGCTCAATGGAATGATCCGGCATGGCATGTCAGACATGCCATCCGTAACGTTGATCAACTGAAACAGGTAATAACACTAACTTCCAATCAGGAGAAAGAAATCGACCTTACCTGCAGGACGATGAAAAGCCAGGGTAAAGAGCCCATGCGGATTACACCTTATTATGCATCGCTGATGCAGGCTGATCCATTCCACCCGGTAATGCTGCCTGGCGAAAAAGAAGAGAAAAGGCTGGACCCGGTCTTCTGGCAATGCGTGCCCACTCCGGCCAACCTTTTATTTCCCAGTACCGGGAAGGAAGGTGCCATGAATGAGAGTTCCAGGAGTTTCGGCGCTGTTTACCAGCGTTATCCCAACCGGGTGGCTCTTTTTGTAGCTGAAAACACAAGTTGTGCCTCGTATTGTGTGCACTGTCAGCGCGCAAAATCACTTGACAGCACAGTTAAAGTAAGCACCCGGGAAATAAACAAGGGTCTGTTTTATATTGCCGGTAACAGAAACATAAATGAAGTACTGGTCACCGGCGGTGATGCTTTGATGATCAGTAAACACCGTTTGCAGTATGTTTTGGAAGAGCTTAGCCGTATTCCGCATTTACGGTCTATTCGGATAGCCACCAGGGTGCCTGTTGTGCTCCCCATGGCAATTACGGATGAATTGCTGGAAATGATAAAAACCGCTGCCAATAAACACACAACAGGCTACGAAAAATATGTATATTTCATGACGCAAATCAATCATCACCATGAAATTACAGAAGAATTGGCGGTAGCCGTAAAGACAATCATTAACCATGGTTTCACCATCAGAAACCAGACGGTATTACTCAATCATGTTAATGATTACTATAAAACCCTTGCAGAAACATTCAGAAGAATGTTCTGGGTTGGCGTGCATCCTTATTACCTGCTTCAGTGTCACAAAGAAAAAGGCATTGTGCACTTTATCACACCGGTGCAGGTAGGAAAGATATACATGAAACATTTGCAGGGATGGATATCCGGAGTTACCGTGCCAAGATACGCCGTAAATGTTGAAGGCGGAGGAGGAAAGGTATTGCTGATGCCGTCGGGGCATGATACCTTGAATGTGGGTTCCAATATTGAAGATAGGATTTCCGAAAGTTTTGCGACCGTAACAACATGGGATGGTAATGCATTATACCAGTATGAAGCCCTGGGACGTGCTACCAGAAAAGAATACCGGCATGCAATTCATGTAATGGATGATTTCATTGGCAGAAAGGGTGTGTTTTTACCCAAAGTAATTATTGTTGACAAGGCAGGAAACCATATTGAAACAACCAACAGAACCAAATTACCAACACTTGAGAACTCTCAAAAAAGCAGGCTTCTGGACTACAATTTATTTAATGGGAAAACGCCGCTGACCAACCCGACAGATATTACCGATGCATTGGAAAAAAAATTCAAAAAATCCCCGTATGGAACCAGATGCAAATAACTGCCATGCGGTTGGAACTGTTCACCAATAGTCAGTTTGAAAGAGACGGAACGTATTTCATAGATCGTTTTAAGCACTTATATCATTGAAATTTATTGATCTACCCCAACTCCCTGCTCGTTTCTCCATTGATTCAGATTCAACCAATACATGTGACGGCTTGATGCTTAAAACAGGTAGCTTTGAATGATTTATTACCTGCTGAGCAAATGGCCCTATAAAGAGTGCCTTGAAATCATAATCCAGGTTAGCACTAAGGATAATCAAATCGGCATCAAAGTCGCGGGCTAATTTGATGGTTTCAGATGCAAAATCCAGGTATGGACAAACCACCGTCTGAGATTTGATATTATCATTAACTAACTGTTTTTTAAGCTTATTTATTAGCTCTAAAACGTCTTTCACATTATCCGGATTGTCTGTATCTGTTAATCCGAGAACCAATAATTCTGCGTTGTTCTTTTCAACGATTGGCCTGGCAAAGTTATATTTTTCAACGGCTCCCGGTAGTAACCGAATTGGAAAAACGATCCTTTTGAATTCAGTTCTCCCCCAGTCTCCGGGAATTGTAAGAACCGGAACCGCAGCATTTTTCAATACACTGAAAGCTACAGAGCCAATAAAGAATTCCCTTAAACCAGAGGTACCATGAGTACCCATAACAATCATGTCTATTTTGTCTTCATAGGCTAATTTGCATATTTCAAATGATGGAATACCTGCCTTAATTTTCCAACCAATTTTAACATCTGTATCATCAGTGATTTTTTTGGTCAATTCTTTAAAATCCACCTCTAGTCGGCTTATAATATCTTCTGTTACTTTAAATTCAGGAAAAAAAACCTCAGCCGGTTGAATATATGAAAACTGGTCAACAACGTGTAATAGGGTAATTTCCGACTTTTGTCTTCTGGCTATAGCAATCCCGATCTTTAATGCATTTTCCGATAGTATGGAAAAATCAGTAGGAATTAAAATGGAACATATTGGTGTACTCATGATTGATTACATAACTGTCTTGCCATTAAAATTACGGATTTTTTATGTGAAACCGAAAATTTGTTCGATAAATCCCATGTCTGTTAATTATAAATTGTTTTATGTTAATTTTACATGAAGACAAATCCGGTAAAGGAACCTTTAACCATGTTTCTAAAATGATTTGTCAGAAATACATTTCAAGCATCGAAATAAAAACTCAAGCCAAAGCCATAAAAGGTCATTACTTAATTGCATTTATCCCTTTATGAAGCTGTCAAGATATAAATCCCGTGAGATTCTTTATAAAAAGTTATTTCTTTTAAGGGATGCTTCGCGACAAGTTTTATCAACATTTGGATCCATTGCTCTCTTTATTTTTACATTATGTTCCATTCTGTTCATTTGTTTATTTTTGTTTGATCTTGGATTTAAAAACGGGGATAACGATTCTTCGGTAATTCTTAAAGGCTACCTTACATTATTATCCGGATTATTTAGTGGCAAGATTATACTTGAACTAACCCGAATAAGGTTAAAAAAATGGATTTCTCTTGCCGTAATAATTATCATATTAGTCGTTATTTTTCTTGTATTAGTAGTTCATTACCAGATTTTCAGCTTGTTTTCCGATCGGGTACCTACTTTATTGTCCTCAAAATATGCGCTGGTCATTGGTGCTTTCATCCTGATAGTCACCGAGACCTACCGTTTGTCAGAATATTTTGATAAGGTAAATATTTCTCCGAGGCTTCTCTTTGCCGGAAGTTTCTTTATAATAATTATGATTGGAAGTGGCTTGCTCATGATGCCCAATGCAACAAACCATCCGATTTCCTATTTGAATGCACTTTTCACAGCAACCAGTGCTGTTTGTGTAACGGGGTTGGTTACTGTGGACACAGTGACGACTTTTACACCTGTTGGAGTGAGTATTATCCTCTTTCTTATCCAGATCGGAGGACTCGGTATCATGACATTTACTGGGTTCTTTAGTTACATTTTCATTGGGTCGGCCTCACTCAGGGAGAGGTTCATCCTAAAAGATTTGTTTTCAGGCGAGCACTTGGGCAGTATGTTCAGACTTCTTTTTAAGATTTTAACTTTCACTTTCATTATTGAAATTATTGGAGCCTTATTTATTTATATAGCTCTGAATGAAAATACTGTGAACAGGTTTAACATGTCAGTTTTTCATTCCATCTCAGCATTTTGTAATGCGGGTTTCTCAATCTTCACTGGTGGACTTGCCAATTCAGCGATACGCTATAACTATTTTCTTCAGATAACTATTGCATTTCTGATAATTATGGGAGGACTAGGATTTCCTGTATTATTGACTTTCTACAATATAATTAAGCAATGGTGCATCTTGAAAATAAAAAAATACGTTAGTGCAAAAAGAGAGCCCAGGGCAATCCCATTTTTGGTAGGTCAGAAACTTGCTTTTTGGACATCAGTTATCCTTTTAATTATAGGGATGTTTCTTTATTTTAGTTTTGAAAAGAATAATAGTCTTTCTGATTCCAGTCTCAGTGAAAAATTAATGATTTCATTTTTTGGAAGCACCAGTGCACGAACTGCTGGATTCAATATTGTTGAAATAACCAATTGGAGTTATCCGACCATATTTGTAATGATTTTCCTGATGTGGATCGGGGCATCTCCTGGATCAACCGGCGGAGGAATAAAAACAACTACTTTGGCACTGGCTCTAAAATCATCTTATAATTATATCAGAGGAAGAAACCAACTTGAAATCGGCAACCGTGAGATTGGATTACCAACACTGACAAAAGTCCTGGCAACCATAGTTATTTCTATTATGATCATCTCAATTGCCTTTTTATTTCTGATGACATTCGAACCTGCCAAAAATCCTGTTCATCTAATGTTTGAATGCTTTTCCGCTTATTCAACCGTTGGATTAAGTATAGCTGGAACTTCAACATTTTCTTCTAACAGTATAATTATATTAATTTTACTAATGTATATAGGTCGCATAAGTCCCTTAATTTTACTGTCGGGATTCCTGTTTTCAAAAAAAGATAAATCGTACAGATTACCTGTAGAAAACATTGCAATAAATTAGATATGAAATACATAGTAATTGGACTAGGCTACTTTGGTACTTCACTTGCAACAAAACTCACTTCACTTGGTCATGAGGTAATTGGTGTTGACAATAATCGTGAGAGAGCTGATGAATTGAAAGACAGGATAACCAAAGTAATGATAATGGATAGTTCCAGACCAGCGGCTATGGAATCGCTTCCTTTGTCTGACGTAGATGCAGTTTTGGTCACAATAGGTGAAGACATAGGTTCATCCATTCTTACTTTGTCCATATTAAAGAAGCTTAATGTCAAAAGACTCATCGGACGCGCCATAAATCCAGTACATCATAATATACTGAAAGAAATCGGGATTGACGAAATCGTTCATCCTGAAGAAGATACTGCTGATATTGTCACCTCCCTACTAATGATCAAAGATGCATTTAATATCCTTCTGGTTAACGATAATATCATCATTGCAGAGATATCTGTTCCCAAAAGCTATACAGAACATAGCCTTGACGCTATGAACCTGGAGATGAGGTTTGACATCAAATGTATAGCTGTCAAAATATCGCCTAAAGAAAAAGGATTCGGGAAACTTTTAAATAGAGATTTCCAGGTTGATATGAGTTGTGACAGATTGCGCCCCCTGCGTGAGAATGACAGGCTTCTACTCATCGGGAAAATTGATGATATTAAAAGGTTTCTTGAAAAATAATCCATGACATATTATTTATTAATAGCGCTTTGTGTAATTGTAATAATATCCTATATATTTGATATTACTAGTAAATATACGAGAATACCCGGGGTGATCCTGCTGATCATCACAGGCATGATAATTAATTATGGGCTGGCTTATTTAAATATCAATTTTCCTGATTTATCCGGACTCTTACCGATAATGGGGACTATAGGACTTATTCTGATTGTATTAGAAGGGAGTCTGGATCTGACCATAAGTTCTGAAAAAAAGAAGTTGATTTTTATTTCTATATCTTCAGCTGCATTATTGTTTTTACTGTTTGTAGCAATTTTCACTTATATCCTCGTTAATTTTTATGATTTTTCTGTCAGATTGTCAATTATAAACTCTATTCCTCTGGGTATTATAAGCAGTGCTGTTGCCATCCCATCTGCCACAAGTCTAAGAAAAAGTGACAAGGAATTCGTTATCTATGAAAGTTCCGTTTCCGATATTATTGGGATTCTTACTTTTGACTTCATTTTGTTCAAGTATACTACATTTGGAAAAGGGCTGCTGGGATTCTCAACCGATCTGCTTTTAACTCTTGTGATGTCTATAATTTTCAGTGCCGGTCTTGCCCTATTATTACATAAGATAAGCCATCATGTGAAATATGTCATCATTACCTCTGTTATAATGTTGGTATACGCCCTGGCCAAGTTGGAACATATGCCTTCTCTGCTTGTGGTCCTGATCTTTGGACTGGTTATGAATAATAATCATTTATTCAGAAACAAATACACAATAAAATTTATAGATATTGATAGCTTCAATGCTGAACTTAATTCATTTAAGCACATTACAGGTGAACTGACATTTATTGTCCGTTCGTTTTTTTTCATCATGTTTGGATTTTATACAAGCATGTCAGACTTATTGGATTTGAATAATTTACTTATATCAATTGTCATTTCTTCTTCCGTATTTATTTTAAGAGCACTTTTTTTCAAGATTGTTTTGAAGAAACCATTAAATCCCCTGCTTTTTTTTGCGCCGCGTGGTCTGATTACAATTCTTTTATTCCTCAGTATACCTGGAGATCAATTGTTGCCTTTTATGAACAAAGGGCTCATTACACAGGTCATTTTCATATCAATACTTCTTTTGTCCTTTGGCAATATAATATTTGCAAATAAAAAAGAAGAAGTACATGTCTCAGCATAAATTCACCCATTCGCAGAAAGTATGAATTTACAATTTTTTTCAAATAGTCCGTGTAGCAGTTTTATCTGATAGTGGAGTAAAAACTTACATTTAATATTCGAGAATAGCACTAAAGAATGGAAAAAACCTTGAGATATGAAACCTATCACTAAATCTGTAATAGAAAAGTTAAATGAGGATTATCATAATGCAACCAGAAGAATCCTGTTTATTGATTTCGACGGCATATTACTGTCTTTTAATGAATTACCCGAATTAACCACGATTGATCCGTTTTCACTCGGTATCATCACAAAACTTACTCGTGATAAACGTAACCGGATAGTAGTTATCAGTGGAAGAAGCAAGAACTTCATGGACATGCAATTCAAGTACATCGATATTACATTGGTGGCAGAAAATGGATTTTTTATCAGAAAGGCCGGGAAAGATTGGGTATCAACCATTAATTCTGATCTCAGTCGTAAGGATGAGCTGAAGCCAGTTATGATGGATTATGTAAAGCGTTGTGAAGGAAGTTACCTGGAGGAAAAAACAGGGAGCCTTGCTTGGCATTACAAGAATGCAAATGACAAAAAAACCATGTTTTTAATTCATGAGTTCCTTAAAGCATTTTCTAATTCATTTAAGGATAATAAAGAATTGGAAATTATTAAAGGTGATAAGGTTTTAGAAGTCAGAATTGCGGGATTCAATAAAGGGATGGCAGCCAGTGTTTTACTAAAGAATGAAGATTTTGACTTTATCTTTGCTGCTGGTAATGACCAAACAGATGAATTCATCTTTAAATCATTACCTGTTTCAGCCCATACTATCAGGGCCGGTGGAGAAACGCCCTCATTGGCTCATTACAAGGTTGGCGATATGACGCAATTAATGCAAATATTGGAGGCAATGATAAAAAATGCCACTCCATAAAGTTTTTTCAGGTCCAAATTTGAAGATTCTGTCCTTATTTCAAGCATTGAACATGAAAAGTAGAGCTATAAATATGGACATTGCCAGGAAGGTTATATTGAGGAGATTTGTGTAATTTTATTATCCTAATGAAATAAAATGGAAAAAATGATTCAACAATGGATGGACCAATTTCTGCCCTGGTTAATGTCGCACGGAGTCAAGATTATTATCATTGCAATTGGAGCTTTTGTTTTTTATAGGGTAGTCAGTCGTATCATTCGCAGAGCAGTGATGATTGCAGTTGTTCCTGACAAATCACTCCCTCCCGAATCCGAATCAAAACGGGAGAATACTTTAATCAGGATCTTCAACGGAGCTCTTAGGATAATTGTTGTTACAATAGCCGTTCTGATGATTCTCCAGGAGAGTGGCTTAGATATTGCGCCCATACTAGCCGGGGCCGGAATTGTTGGTTTGGCAGTTGGATTTGGGGGGCAGTATCTTATCCGTGATATTATATCGGGCTTGTTCATCATCCTGGAAAACCAGTACAGAATTGGTGATGTTATCAATATCAATAGCACTGGCGGATTGGTCGAAGATATAAGTTTAAGAATGACCACATTGCGGGATCTCGATGGTACGGTCCACCATATTCCACATGGCGAGATAAAACAAGTATCCAATCTTACCAAGAAGTTTGCGCGGGTAAACATGAACATTGGCATTTCCTACAGTTCAGACCTTGAACATGTCATTGCTGTTATCAATAAAACCGGGAATGACCTCGCTAATGATCCCCAATTCAAAGACTCTATTATAACACCGCCTGGTTTCCTGCGGGTTGATGATTTTGCCGACTCTGCCATAATAGTAAAAATTCTTGGCGATACCAAACCTCTCAAACAATGGGAAGTCAGCGGTGAACTGCGAAAGCGGCTGAAGATCGCATTTGATCACGAGGGTATTGAAATACCTTTCCCGCAGCGTGTGATTCATCAAGTTAAAGATCAGTAATTACTGATATCAGCTATGCTATTCAATCCTTCTGTCTTATGAACAACCTGAATTATGCTGTAATTGGCAATTGTCGAAGTGCCGCGCTGATCTCCGATAAAGGCAGCATTGACTGGTGCTGTTTACCCGACTTTGACTCTCCTTCGGTCTTTGCCGGAATTCTGGACGATAAGATAGGAGGCTCATTCTATTTTGAAGTAGATCATACATATTCCATTTCGCAGAAATACCTGAATCTTACCAATATATTATGTACAACATTCAGATCTGATCAGGGCGTATTTGAAGTAATTGATTTTATGCCGCGGTATAAAACCAGTGACAATGATTATTTCACACCATCGGAAATTTATCGTTATATACGTCTGATATCCGGCAAACCTTTCTTTAAAATTAAATATGATCCCAGGTTAAATTATGCAAGGGATGAAATGGCTCATGTGATACAGGAGGACCATGTCCGGACCTATTCTGTGAAATGGCCCTCCGATTGCATTTATCTGTATTCCAGCTTTGATCTTGCGGATATCATCCATGAAAAAGAAGTGCATCTTACGCGACATGAATTTCTTTTGTTATCCTATAATCAAAAACTTATTGATATTGATATCGACAGGGTTTACCTCGAATACCAGCGAACCAAGGTATATTGGCTGAACTGGACAAACCGTTCCAAAAAGCATACAAAATTCAATGAAGAAATTCTCCGAAGTCTGCTGGTGTTGAAAATTATGTCATACGACCCTACAGGTGCCATATTGGCTGCATTAACCACCAGCATTCCCGAAACCATTGGTGAGGTGCGCAACTGGGATTACCGGTTCTGTTGGTTACGCGATGCCTCCATGTCGGTGGATACCTTGCTCAGGATGGGACATTACAATGCAGCCCAGCGCTTCCTTGGTTTTATCATGCGGATCTTGAAATCCAAACACGATACCTTTCAGATTATGTATGGTATAAGAGGTGAGAGGGAATTGACCGAGACAGATCTTCCTCATCTTTCCGGATATAAAAACTCTAAACCTGTAAGAATAGGCAATGCTGCATACCTGCAAAAACAGAATGACGTTTTTGGATACCTGCTCAATGTAATTCACCAGTACTATGAGTTCTTCCCCGGTACCCTGGATGAAATTGAAGACATGTGGGAAATAGTCCGTAATATCATACAAACAGTTACTATCCATTGGGAAAATCCCGATAAAGGTATATGGGAAATACGTAATGAGGAAAAGCACTTTGTGTTCTCAAAAGTAATGAGTTGGGTAGCCATGGACCGAGCTGCAAGGATTGCCCTGATGCTGAAAAAAAATGCGTATGCAAAAGACTGGCAGGATATTGCTGATGATATCAAAGCAGATATACTCAAAAACGGATGGAATGAGGACTTGCAAACATTCACGCAAACCTACTGCAATTCAAACCTCGATGCCTCATTATTACTGATGGCTGAATATGGTTTTCTGTCCTGGGGGGACGAAAAATACCGTAAAACTGTGTCAGCTGTAAAAGAGGCGCTGCTATACAATGGCTTGATGTATAGGTATGTCAGTCCTGATGATTTCGGTAAACCGTCCTCGTCCTTCACCATTTGTACTTTCTGGCTGATTGAGGCATTGTTCCGGACCGGCAAAAGGAATGAAGCTGCAGAAATATTCAGGAACCTGCTTGATTGTGGCAATCATGTCGGCCTATTCAGTGAAGACATTGAATTTGCGACCAAGAAACTTCTCGGCAATTTCCCCCAGGCTTATTCTCATCTGGCCCTTATTAATACTGCTACTCTGTTTTCAGAAGAGAAAATCATATCAAAGTTCATTAAACCATAAATGCAAAACGGTATGATTGAAACTGCAAATTTCAAGAGGCTGATTATCATTGCCTACCGCCTCCCGTTCAAATTTATCAGGCAAAAATCCGGGTATAAGGCACAGCAGAATTCCGGCGGACTTGTTTCCGCCATTCTGGCTTTATCGGAAAGTTTCAAGCTCGATAATAAAACATTTGCATATAATAAAATCTTATGGTCCGGTATCGGAGACCATCTGCCTGATGCCGGTTTGTCCGACAAATTTGAGAACGAATACTTTGACATCGTGCCCGTAAAGATCCCTGCCAGATTAAATGATCAATACTACGGCGGCTTTTGTAATGACCTGATCTGGCCTTTGTTTCACTATTTTTCTGCTTACAGTGTATTTAATGATAGCTACTATAATGCCTATAGGGAGGCGAACCACTTGTTCTGTGATGAAATCGTTAAACACATCCGTCCGGGTGACTTCATATGGGTTCATGATTATCAGCTTCTACTTTTACCGGAAATGATCAGAGAAAGAGTACCGGATGCAACAATAGGGTTTTTCCTGCATATACCTTTTCCATCCTTTGAAATATTCAGGTTATTACCCCGACCATGGCGCGATGATATTATCAGGGGCATGCTTGGTGCTGACCTGGTTGGTTTTCATACACACGACTACACCCAGCACTTTATTAAAACTGTTAGACGGACAACAGGTTACGAATGCCGGCAGAATATCATTTTCACTCCCCATAAAGCTGTAAAAGCGGATGCCTTTCCCATTGGTATAGATTACGATAAGTTTCACAAGGCCAGTTTTGAAAAACCGGTGATCAACGAAAAGAACAGGATCAGGAAAAACCTTTCCGATCAAAAGCTTTTATTTTCCGTGGACAGGCTCGATTATTCCAAGGGATTGCTTTCAAAACTCCGGGGATATGAAATCTTTCTCGAAAAATATCCCGAATGGAGATCCCGTGTGGTTTTCAATATGGTAGTGGTTCCTTCGCGCGACAGTATTGAAAAATACAAGGAGATGAAAAAGGAAATCGAATCCACGGTAGGTCGTATCAACGGAAAATACAGTACACTGGCGTGGCGACCCATCGCATATCAGTATAAATCGCTTTCGTTCAATGAATTGGTGGCTCTGTATGATATAAGCGATGTTGGGCTGATCACCCCTTTGCGTGATGGAATGAACCTGGTGGCCAAGGAATTCATAGCCTGTCAGAATGAAAACAAAGGAGTATTGATACTCAGCGAAATGGCCGGTGCTGCTGCCGAACTCAATGAAGCCCTGATTATTAATCCCGCCGATCATCATGAAATAGCCGAAGCAATTTATACGGCTCTCGAAATGAATGCCGAAGAAAAGCAGGCCAGACTATCAAGAATGCAAAGCAGAATTGCCAGTTATAATGTTTTTACCTGGGCATATGACTTTTTTAATCAAACGTATGACATTAAAAAACAGCAGGAAATGATGCGGGTGAAACTCATGAACAACACGATCACAGAAAAAATAAGTTCGGAATACAAAAAGGCCAAACGTCGGATTCTTTTCCTGGATTATGACGGCACACTTGTCGCTTTTGCCAAATATCCCGAAATGGCTGTTATTGATGACAACACATTGAAAATTGTAAGAAGACTGACGAGTGATCCCACAAACCATATTGTTGTTATCAGCGGCAGAGGAAAAGAGTTTCTTGAACGGCAACTTAAGGATGTATTGGTTACACTGGTAGCCGAACATGGCTATTTCATAAGAGAAGCAGGCAAGGAATGGGAATCTACCATTAGTGCCGATGCTCAATGGAAGGTAACAGTTATGCCCATCCTGCAGGAATATGTCGATCGGTGCAATGGCACGTTTATCGAAGAGAAAACCGGGAGCCTTGCATGGCATTACCGCAATGCAGATATGGATTTCGCACAACTTCGGCTTAATGAATTGAAGGACGACCTTGCTGAAATCATCCGACATAAAACCAATTTTGAAATCCTTGAAGGCCATAAAGTATTGGAAGTGAAAAGTGGAAAATATGATAAAGGACAAGCAGCAATTGCTTTACTTTCTAAAGACTACTATGATTTTATCCTGGCAGCCGGCGATGACAAAACCGATGAATTCCTTTTCGAAGCCATGCCTGATTTTGCTCACAGTATAAGGGTCGGATTGAGTCCTTCATTTGCCAAGTTCAATGTGCCGGATACCAATCAATTGTTGAAACTCTTACAAATTCTTACAGATTAAAGCAGTAACTGGTTCAAATCAAAATGTGTACCTCGCTCCGGTATAAATATGCCTGGGCAAACCCGGGTAATAGTAACGAGGTTCGCTGTTGTTAAAACCCCGCGAATTTACAATAAGCATGGAAGCATAATGGGTATCTGTAAGATTATTGATGCCGGCATAAATATTGAATTTTCCGGCTTTCCTGGTGGACAGCTGAGCTGAGAACTTTACATTTCCGATGAGATAACCGTTGTAATCCAATGTATTTCCATCATCCAGAAATTGATCGCCCGTGTATCGCAGATCGGCATCCACCGTTAAAATCTTGAAAGGGTTCCAATTGAGTTGCAGGTAAAGCATCTGATCGGGAATACCCGGCAGGTGATTGTCATCATAGATTATTCCGTCATCGGTAAAATCAATAAAGCGATTCCATGAGCGGGTATATGTGAAAACACTCATTAAGTTTCCCGGGAATGCGGCATATTTAAAAACACGACTGTTCAACATGAGCTCAAATCCCTGGTGCCGTGTCCTACCTGCATTTACACCGGTAAAAATATCTTCGGTTATTCTTTTGGTTACTAGCAAATTATCAAGTTCAATCCAATACAATGCCGCGTCTATTCCAAGTGCATTTTCAAAGAAATGCAAGCGGGTGCCCACTTCGAACTGAAGACCCTGTTCGGGTTTGATATCCGGATTCACATCTCCTTCGGGTAATAACGTTTCTTCAGGTGATGGCATTGAAAAACCATGACCAGCGGAGGAATAGATCGCCCAATTGTCAAAGGGGGCATAGTTAATTCCGATTCGTGGTGAAAACATCACAGGAAAGTTACGTGTTCCAGCCTGATTTCCGTTGGATGGATACAAATCGGTCAGCCGGTAGCGGATATAATTTATAGCTGATGCCACGGAGATGTTTACCCTGGGATTGGGCCGGTAATATAACATGGAAAAAACATTCAGCATATTCCGGCCTTCAAGGTTCCGGTTAATGAGAATATCACTGGTATCGAGCTGCCACCGGTATTGTTCTGTAATCCATTCAGCGCCTAAAACCCAATCAGATTTGTCGAGGTGTACACTTAGTTTGTTACGAAATCCGGCACTGCGCGTCCGGTCATTGAGATTATTGAATGGACGTTTTTCATAGTTTTCATGCATTCTGGCAAAAAGCGTGAAACGGTTGGTAAAATGCTTTGAAAGATTGTTGGTAAGGGTAACTCCTGCCAACCCTTTTTCATATTTTTTAGATCCGCTGATGGCTTTCCAGTTGGGAGCCGCAGCCTGCGGATCCGTATCGAATAAGGTTTTGCCCACCGAACTCGGAATACCTGCGTCAACGGCCATCAGCATAATTGTCAGGCCGATTGACCACAGCGGTCTTTTCCAGTCTGCAGATGTCAGTAAGGAAGTGCGCTCATAGTGGTTGTTTTCACGGTATCCGTCGGATTGCATACGGCCTATACTAGCCGTGAAGCTAAAATTATCCCTGTTATGAAATCCCGAAATACCTAATTTCCCGGTGTTAAACGTGCCGTATTGAAATCCGGCATTTATCCGGTTCAAAGAATTGGAAAGGGTATACATATTGATACTCCCTCCCAATCCGGATCCATAAAGAGCCGAAGAGGGTCCTTTGACCAGTTCCATGCGTCCTATGCTCTGAAGGTCAATTTCCTCGGGCGTTGACACTCCATCCGACGAAGTAAGAGGTATATCATTCAGGTAGGTTCTTATCCGGTTGGTATTATAGGGTGTCCTGCTGCCCATACCCCTGATAACAATCCGGTTGGTGGTGTAGGTTCCGCTTTGCATGGAAACACCGGGTAGTGTGTTCAATGCAGCGGCCAGGTTGGTTCCGTCGGAAAGGCTGAGTGCATCGCCTGTTAAAACAGACAGGCTGCCGGGTATGCGCAACAATTTTCCCCTCACCTGGTATGCCTCAACTGTAATGGCATCGAGTAATACGGTTGAGTCACCCAAATTGCCAATAGAAGAAGAATCATTAACTTTTTGGGCTGAAACAGATGATGAACCCAATATCCCAAAAAGAATGAATAGCCGAATATTCATCAAAGCCGCTGAAAATCTATTCAAACCATCCATCCCACCATATTCTTTGCGCCTTTGCGTCTTTGCGAGAAATTAAATTCCACATTATTCGATTGGCATCAATCGTAAAATCTTCCCGGGATTCTCAATAGATACATATATATATCCATCGGGACCCATTACCACATTGCGAACTCGACCAATGCCTTCGAGGAGTTTCTCGCGGTGAATGACCGAATGATCTTTTAACACCACACGTTCGAGGTACTGAAAGGACAATGAGCCCAATAAAAGATTAAGTTTCCAGTTTTTATAACGGTCTCCTGTTACGAAAGTCATTCCACATGGGCCTATTGACGGAATCCAATAATACATGGGCTGTTCCATCCCTTCCTTTTCTTTCAGATCAGTGAGTATGGTCCCGTCGTAATTGATCCCGTAGGATATCACCGGCCAGCCATAGTTTAAGCCTGGCTTTACCAGATTAAGCTCATCTCCGCCTTTGGGACCATGCTCGGAAATCCAGAGTTCGCCGGTTACCGGGTGGATCACCGTGCCCTGCGGATTACGATGTCCGTAACTGTATATGGTAGGGATGGCGCCGGGAGTTTTCACAAATGGATTATCGGCGGGAACGGAGCCATCATCATTAATGCGGTGTATCTTACCATTGGTGTTGTCGAGTTTCTGGGGAAAGTCGAAATGCTGTCCGCGCTCTCCCACCCCGAAAAAGAGATGACCCTCCTTGTCAAAGACGAGCTTACATCCAAAATGATGACCCCGGTCTGTATCCGGTGTACCTCTGAAAACAACCTGTACATCTGTCAGTTTGTTACCCTGCAGCTTTGCTCTTAAAACAGCTGTATTACCGATCCGTTTGTTGCTCTCTGTATTCAGCGCGGAATATGACATATATATCCAGCCATTTTTTTCATAGTCGGGATGAAGACAAAGGTCAAGCAAACCACCCTGCCCGAATGCCATGATGGGAGGAAGTCCTTCAATAGGAGGAGATATTTTCCCGTCCGTGAAAATGTGAAGGGTGCCGGAACGTTCGGATATCAACATATCACCGTTGGGCAGGAATGCCAATCCCCAGGGCACTTTCAAACCGGTTACCACCGTATCTACGACGAACCGCTGGGATTCCGATTCAACAATACCTCCCGGAGTTACGGCCGGTTTTAAAAGACTTTTATCGGCCGGGATTCCCCTTTTGACATAAGCAGCCAGAGCTTCTATTTCGGCCTGGGTAAAGGTTTTTTGAAAAGCCGGCATACCAATGTCCTCGATTCCATAAGTAATGCTTTTAACAGCCGATGCATTGCCTGTTTCATCCATCCAGGCTTTGGCTGCAAATTTTTCCAGATTGTGTCCGTGGCATCCGGCGCAAAAGTTTTCATAATTTAACGCTGCCGAACGTTCATCGGAAAACTCGGCAGCCGTGGTGGCATTTTTGCAGGAATTCAACCCAAAATAAGTGAGACAGGCCAATAACAAAAGGCCTGCGTTTAGGAGCATGACTCGTTTCATAGGACGTTTTTATTAGTAACCTTACTTGTCAAATTTAGTTCGTTTTGGCCATCAGGAATTTTAAAAATGGAAATGTTTTGTACGCTCATGATTATGAAATCAGGCTAATAAATTACAAAATTACCTGGTGAATTGCAATTTAAATCGAAAACATCCACGCTTATAATATTTAGTATTGTCGGATCACACGCTTTTTCAATGGCTCATATAAAAATTCCTGTAAAAATTTGGTTTGTATCGCAAACTTAATTAAGTTTGTATTGCAAACTAGTTTTATATATAAAATTCTTCGCCATGAATACAAATGAACCAAACTCAGAATCCTTCGATGAACAGCAATCGCTGCAGGTAATACGGGAAATGATCCGGGTCTCCCACAAGAAATTGAAAAATGACGGGATTTTATTCATTGTCTGGGGCTGGATTATGTTTTATGTGTACATAGCCAGTTACATTTTAAGTACAGCTGTTTTGACCTTTCCTCTCAGAAAGATACTGAACTGTGGCGGCTATGCCATTGGCATTATGGGTTTGGCTTTCACCATTTACTACATTATAAAGCAGCGCCGGAAGGTTCAAACCTATATAGGAATTTCATTAAGGTATGTTTGGATTACCTTGATAATATGCCTGATGGTTATCAATTTAATTGAAGCCAATGTGCTTCACAAAATCATTTTTGAATTACAGCACCCGATATTCATGATGTTCATTGCATATGCAATTATCATTACCGGAGGTATTCTGCGCTACAGGATGATGATAGCAGGGGGTATTGTCTTTGGCATCCTGGCGTATCTCGGTTCCCATTTGTCCTTACAGAACCAGTTGCTTGCAGAAGCCTCAGCCTGGCTCATTGCCTTCATCATTCCCGGACATATTCTTTTTTCCAAACGCAAAAGCTAACCGGTTATGTTCCAGGATCTGGACCCATTATTACATTCACAGGTAAGGCTGGCTGTTATGTCAGTGCTGATTGGTGTGAAAAAAGCGGAATTCAGCTTTTTGCTGGAAAACATCAATACGACCAAGGGCAATCTGAGTTTTCAGTTAAATAAGCTCAGGGAAGCCAGATATATTGAGATTATTAAAACGTTCAAAGGCAATTATCCGCTCACTACCTGTGCAATTACTGAAAAGGGTATTGATGCCTACGAACATTACGTGGAAGTCATAGCGGACTATTTTAAGAAATTTAACAATCCAGATAAAAACAACAAATCATGAAAACAATGAATCTATTCCTCGTTTTTTGGCTGATTATCAGTTCAGCTTGCACGGGTCAGGTCAATAAGAATGAAAATGCACAAAAATCCGGCGTCACTTTTGGCATTTATGAGACCATCATGCCGGATAAATTGCCGGTTGCCATCATGGATTCTTTACTGAAAATGGGATTGCAGGATGAAAAAGATGATCATCAACCCACATTGGGATATATGACCAAAATGGGATGCGCGGATCTGCAATCTGCTTCACCGGATGCATCTGTCAAACTTATCAAAACCTTTTATACTGTTGACAAGGAACACAAATACCATGGCATTGTGGCAGTAAAACCTGGCATTTTACTTGATAACTCGGCCATTCAAAAGGCGGTACAAATCAATAATACGGTTGAGATCCGCTTTAACTTGGAGGGGGCCAAAGCATGGGCAGAAATAACCAGGAAGAACACCGGGAAAATCGTTGCCTTTATGATTGACGATGAGGTTTATGCATTGCCTTATATCAATGACGAAATCCGGAGTGGTGTGGCGCTGATCGGAGGACTGGAAAGCGAGGAACTCGCGAAGAAAATTGCTGACAAATTGAACAGCAGGTAGAAATCATGATTTTTATCATGTAACAACAGGCATGAGTTCTGCGTAAGATTTAACGCCAAACCACCATCCAACCCAGACATTCCATAATTCAAATCCATCTCGGCATTCAGCGGGATCTATTATGTTATCAATTGACTATTAATTATTTATAAACTGAATTAAAACTTAAAAGAAGGACGATGAGCATTATCAGAAAGATTGCAGGTGGAAGGATTTCAGTTTTATTGATTTCTCTTTCATGTATGATGGGGGTAGTAAAAGCTCAGGAGGTTAAGGTTGTATCTATGAATAAATACATCTCGAGTTGTCTTTACAATTTTTCAAAGTATATTAACTGGCCGGCTGAGCAAAAAACAGGTGATTTCATTATCACCATAGTAGGTAGTAAAGATCTCTGTTCTGAAATGACCAAACTGACGCAAAACATGATGGTTGGTTTGCAGCCCATACAGGTAAAATATTGCAGCTCAGCAAGTGAAATAAGCGGATACCAGCATATCGTTTTTCTAAGTTCCTGGCAAAGTAGCAAGATCAGTCTGGTGCTTCAAAAGACAGCAGAAAGTAACACACTGGTCGTTACAGAAACTGAAGGAATGATTGACAAAGGAGCCATGATCAATTTCATACCTGTGGATGGGACCATGAAGTTTGAAATTCACAAGGAAAGTCTCGTAAAAAGAAATCTGACTGCCAGTTCAGTTTTGAACAGAATGGCTGTTAGTTCAGACTGAGTTACTGGCTTTCGAAGGCATCCCTGTCGCAAAAGCAATGCACATCGGGATGCAGCCATAAAAATGACGCAGGCAATTGCGTATCCAATTTTTTCAGCATCAGTTGCTTCGTGATGGATGCTTTATTTTTGCCGCTGATCAGGAGAATAATTTTCCTTGATTTAAGGATATCGGCCATACCAAGGGTTAATCCGTATTTGGGTGTGATACCGGTTTCATGCACCATGGGATGATTCAGGGAGGATGGACTCAGATGAGCCTTGTGACAATGCGGAGTGAGAAAATCACCGGGCTCATTGAAAGCAATGTGCCCGTTCATTCCAATTCCCAGAATGCAGAGATCAACAGGTCCCTGGGCATCAAGCAGCTTTTGAACACGCTCGCACTCAAGGTCAGGATCTTTGGCATCGCTTCTAAAAGCGATATAATTGGATGAATTTACCTGCAGTGGATACAGAAGCTTTTTCTGCAGGTATGCTTCACAGGTCATGGGATGATCAGCGGGCACCCCACCCCATTCATCAAGTTTAATGACCCTTAGCTGTTCAGTAGTGAATTCATTTATTTTGCTGACCAACTTATGATAGGTTTCCGAGGTTGAATTACCAGTTGCCGTACAAAGCAATAAATTCCTCTTCTGGTTAATTTCAGCAATGATCACACTGGCGGCAAATTCGCTCAAATCATTCATTGAATCAAAGAGTCGCAGCTGCATAATGATTATAATTGAGAATGCAAAAATAACCGATTTTAATTACTGACCCCCAAATGAATCCATATCGATAAGTTTGCCCGATGCAGCTGATTCATAACAGGCCCATACCAGTTTTACAGTCTCGAAATTATCAGCACCGGTATTTTCAGCCTTGTCTTTTTTTTGCATATCCGCCAGGATGTTTTTGCACAAAGGAATTCCGCTCTCATGGTTCACGATATAATCAGGATCTGCCCAGAGGTAGGAAGGGAATTTCACTTTTTCCGCAATGGTTCCTTCATGTGTGGTTGTCCTGATCTCGAAGCTCGGGCCAAGATGCAGGGAACCTTTTTCACCTTCAACCAGGATAAAAACGGTTGAGAAAGAATCATGCTCCACAACCGAAGCATAGGAAAGCTCGGAATATACGGGCATGCCGCTTTTCATGCTCAGCATGGCAACGGCAACATCCTCCCCTTTGATACCCGGTGTGACAGCTTTTGTCTGGCACCAGAGCGTTTTTACTTCACCGAAGAGGTACCTTGTTACATCAAATATGTGAGAACCCATGTCAGTCAGGATGAATTTGTCGAGCTCCGCCAGAAACGGTTGATTCTTAAATACGGGGAATCCTGAAAGAAAGGAAACCCTGGCTTTAAAGGGCTTACCAATTACACCGGAATCGAGAATCTCTCGAAACCTGCGAATGGGCGCCTGCCAACGGTAGTTTTCATGAATGTATAAATTCACTCCTGCTTCTTTACACACAGACACCATTCGTTTGGCCTCCTGAAAATCGGGAGCCATGGGCTTCTGGCAGATGATGTTTTTAATACCATGCTTGACAGCCATTTCTGTGAAACGGGCATGGGTATCCACATCCGTTATTATTTCAACAAAATCAAGTTGCTCATATTTCAGCAATTCCTCGGGATTGTCATAAACACGAGGAACCCCGAACATTTCGGCAAGCATCCGGGCTTTTGACAGCGTGCGGTTGTATAAGGCAACCAGTTCCACGCCCTCTACCTCTGACCAGGCGCCTATCTGGAACCGGGCCCAGAAACCGCAGCCGAAGACGGCGAATCGCATTTTTTTCATGTATTAAGATTTTATATTCGATTATAAGGCCTAAGTAATGTCCTTGACCTGCTGTAACACGTTCTCCGGTTCAAAGATCTTTTTCCAGTCCTCTTTGAACAGGATGCTGCGACCTCTTTGCAGCGCTTTATTGGCGGCGTCGGAGAACACGGCATTGGGAAGCTCCTTGAACAATACGGCCAGCTGAATATTGATATGCCCCAGGAGAAAAGCCCTGGCTGCTTCTGCAGGGACACCCATGCTGATGACTTCTTCCATACCTTCGCGGACCAGGTCAAGGCAGGAAGAAGATAATGTTTCAACCAGCGCAGGTTCAAGCAGGGCCATCTGTTCCATGGTTATCCTGAATGCATTGATAACCGGGGCATACATTTGCCTGGCGACCCTTTCCCCGGTGAGGTAATCTTCTTCCGTACCCTGCATCAGGGCACATACAATGGTTTGTTTGGCCAGGGTGCCACCAAAGAAATCAGCCTGTGCCTCAGGTGTTGGTTCCCAATTGAAGACCGAAGGATGAGAAGGATGGGCGATGAAATATCCCGTGTCTTCACGAAGGAATAGTCGTCCGGCCCTTGCCACCGCGGGATCCAATGTCATTACCAGGGCACCTTTTTGCATCTTCGGGATGATCTGGGATGAAATCCTGCTCAGTACCACATCCGGCACTGCCAGTATAACGACATCTGCGCCCGGGATCACATCCTGTTCTTCAGAAACCCGGATTCCCAGTTCCTTTAATTTATTAATTCCGGATGTGCTGACTTCGAGGTAGGACATATCGTAATCATAATGCATCAGGTTTTTGGCGAGCCGAAGGCCCATTTTCCCCCCGGCTCCCACCAGTGTTATTGACTTTTTCATATTTCAGTTATTACTTTTTTAAGGTATTGTATGCTTTCTTCAGCCCAGGCATCCTCCCTGCTGATGGTTTCTGTCAGGTTGCCGGCAGGGGGTGTCCACAGTTCGAGAATAGCGCTGTGGCATTTATGAAAGGACCTGAGGTCCTGAAGGATGAGAGGGACATCCAGGAATCCTTTCCCTGCCGGAGTGCCTTCTATGACAAATCCCATTTTATGGGAGACCCTTCTGACGGTAAAATCTTTGACATGAAGATTTACCGTATAAGGTCCCAGGTTTTTCATTACAGAATCAATGCCCTCGCCAATTCCCATGGAATTGACACAATCGAGGCAAATGCCGACTTTCTCGCTGTTGATTTTTTCAATGATCGCTTTGAAAACCGATGAATGCAGCCGATCATGGTTTTCCAGGGCAAGGATGATATTATTTGAATCCAGTTTATGCAGGGTGTTGCGGATAACCGCAATGATGGTTTCAAAGTCAGGTTGATAATCCTGGCCGTCAACTATCATGCGGAGTATGGTTGAAGAAAAAAACGCCGCCAGGTCAATATAACCATCGAGGCTCTCTTCGGTAAGTCTCCTTCCCCCCACTTCAATGCCAATTCCAGGACTTGCGGCATAATCCCTTATGGCAGAAAGTTCAGCAGGTTTTTGTTCAATCAACGGATAATTGTCAGCAATCTGAATGCAATCCACGCCCATTTTTGCAGCATTATCAAGTAATGCTTTCACATCCATGGGTTTTGGCGGCAATGAACCGGGCACGCCAAAAGCCCACGTATAGGTATAGGTACTGATGCCGGTAAGCATGATCCGAGACTAATTATTTTCATCGAGTATCAGTACCCAGTCGAATCCCGGACCGCGTGATGGAGGGATGAACTGAAGCCGGGAGGTCCTTTTGACTGTACCCGATCTGATCGTCTTGCCTGAACGGGGATCGAACCAGGAAACGTGATAGGAAGAAGCCTGCAATAAGTTACCATCGAGTTCTATTTCGTTACCCAGCGGTGTATAAACCATCAGGTATCCATCACCTTTTGTGGCAATGATATGGCTATACTCATCACCCGGATTCATTACAATATCCTGAAAGGGCATTCTGCTCAGCATGGGCCGGGATTCCATGAGCCTGCGGACGTTCACCATTTGCCATGCGCCTGGCAGATCAAGGACATCATACCAGTAATGCCGGGCATATCCGACAAATTCCCTGCCGGGAG
The DNA here is from genome assembly GCA_041737175.1 of Bacteroidales bacterium. Taxonomy (GTDB): domain Bacteria; phylum Bacteroidota; class Bacteroidia; order Bacteroidales; family UBA10428; genus UBA5072. The sequence continues at coordinate 20,796 of JBGSSF010000028.1, read as the reverse complement.
CAGCCATTTGCCAAACCGGATGGCATCCGTAGGTATGGCCATGTGCTCCGGTAAAGAGATTCCAGTATGCTGCCTGGCGTACGTGCATTTCATTGAACCAGCCCAGTGAATCGGGCCTCCAGTTGATAGGATGGTCTTCATACCTCGGCTCACCATCCATGCATGGTTTTACCGGCGTCCGGTTATAATCATCCCGGATCATCCTGTAAATCGCATAACTTCTTTGCCCGTGACCTGTTTGCATCATGTTGAAGTCAAGCCAGTCGCAGTGATGAAACCAGGCTGATGAGCCTTTCTCACCCCAGGGATGGTATGTCATCAGGTGGTTGGGATCAGCGGTTTTGATGCTTTTTCCAAGGGCATCCCAAACCGGAAAGTTATCGCCCGTGCCGGCAGCATCAGTTCCGCCGGATCTGTCGCCACCGTTTATCCAGATGATATTGGGAAAATCTTTATACCGTTTGCCCAGGAAACTTCCATATTTTGCTGCATTTTCGGGTGTAAAAATTACAGGTCCCTTACCCCATCCGGCTTTATCCACTTTGTCGCCCCAGGTTGGCAATAAGCCAATATAAAGCCCTTTTTTTGCTGCGAGCCGGATTAGACTGTCAACAAACAAAAAATACTTTTCATTGGGTTTTACCGGATCATTACCTACCAGAGGCTTGTCACCATTGCGATTTGGGGTGTTCAAGCCGTCCAGTTCTGCAAGAATCACAGCCTGGATAACCGTAAATCCCTTCTGTCTCCGGTTTTCGAGGTAAGTCTCAGCCTCCTTGTAATTCAGACGGTGGAAGAATTCCCACCCTGTATCACCCAGGTAGAAAAAGGGCGTGCCATCCTCAAACTGCAAAAAGCGCCTGTTTTCCGAAACCATCAACCTGCCGTGCGTGAGATCCACTGAAGGTCCCTGCCAGGGCTCCAATTGTGATTTAACTGATTGAATGACAGTTAAAGACCAAATAAAAAAAACTATGTTTTTAAACTTCATAATATTCTGATTTTTTACCCTTCAAGGGTCTGAGGACCGCTTGAAGGGTTGTTTTTACTTGTTTACCGTTTACCTTTTACTGTTTACCTATTCACCCGATCCTTGCGTACACGATCAATCCTAATCCTACCAGGTAGCAGAGAAACATAAAGAACAACAGCTTGCTGGTTCCTTTGGGAGCTTCTCTGAACTCTTTCCACACGAAGATACCCCACAGGGCTGCAACCACAGGAGCAGAATTGCTAAGTCCGTAAGAAATAGCAGGACTTGCTGATCCTACTGCCATGAAACTTACAGAATTTCCAAGACACCAGATTGCTCCACCCAACAGTCCAAATAAATGCGCCCGGGATGTTCCCCCGAGGTAGCCCGAGAAAGTAACAGGTTCTCCCTGCACGGGGTTGCGCATGAAAATCGGATTGAAGATCAAGGTGCTGATTACAGTTCCAACAGAAAAAACTACCACTGCAGTATAAGAAGTGATTTTACCTGACGTTTCCGGAGTAAACCCGGTATCGAGTGCCGAAGCAACGAAGCGGTAAAAAAAGGCAATCAGCAAACCGGCTGCCAATGAAAGCAAAATTCCCTTCAGGGGTGCTTTCTTTTGTACATTGGCCAGGCGGCGATAGGACATCATGCTGAGGATGATTGCCACCAGGATGACCGCTGATCCCCCGAACAGTAAATATGGATTCCCTTCAGGTTGTGCAATGTAATTGATCACAATCCCCAGTATCCATCCGATACCACCCCCGATCGGGAAAGCAACCGACATACCGGCCACCGAAATGGCAGCCACGAGCAATAAAGTACCCAGGTTCCAGATTGCACCTCCCAGGGCAGCGCTCCATAAGCTGCTTCCCGATGCCTGTTTCAGATCGGCTATAAAACTTCTTCCCGCGTTTCCCATGCTGCCAAAGGTGAAGGCCATCAGCAGAGAAAATAAAAGAATGCCCACGACAAAATCCCAGTAATAATGCTCGAACCGCCATGATTTACCGGCAAGGTTTTGGGTGTTTTGCCAGGATCCCCAGCAGATCATGGCTATTATGCACAACATAACAGCCAGGGTGTAGTTTTGGACGATGATCATATTGATTTGTTTTAGCGTTAATGATACTGCACGACTTATTTATACTTATATATACTTATACATACTTATCTAATACAAATATAAAAAAGAATTCCTATTTTTGATAAAAAAACGGATGCGATTTATCGAAATCAATACTGAATCCATTACCCCGATCTATGAACAGATCAAAGACAGCATTACCCGATCTGTCGAAAAGGGTATTCTGCGTATGGATGACAGACTTCCCTCCATCAACAGCATTTGCAGGGAGTTCGGTATTTCACCGGGGACAGTGCTGAAAGCTTACGATGATTTGTGCCGCGCAGGGATGCTGGGTTCAAAAAGAGGCAAGGGTTATTTCATTCTCAATACACGCTTAACCAAGCAATTCAATATTTTCATTTTGTTCGACAGGATCAGTGCTTACAAGGAGGTTCTTTACGATTCTTTTATTCAGCATATCGGTCCGGTCGCCTCAGTTCAGGTATTTTTTCATCATTACGAGGATGACCGTTTCAGGTCCATAATCACAGAAAACATGGGTAAGTTCAATTACTATGTGATTATGCCGCATTTTAACCATGACGTATCCGATGTACTGGAAAAAATCCCCGAAGACAAACTGCTGATCATTGATAAAGCGGTTCCCCGGCTGAAAGGCAGGTACGCAAGTATTTGCCAGAATTTCAGGGAGGATATTTATAACGGCCTCACCAGCGGCATCGGGCTGATCCGGAAGTATGAAACTATTTTTTTGGTCAGGTCAACGAGCCGGTTTCAATTTATTCCGGACGGTCTGATCAAGGGATTTGAAAAGTTCATTCACGACTTCAATTTCCGCGGTGAGGTGTTGGCCAGTATAAAAGACAGGCCCGTAAAACCCGGTGAACTTTTCCTGGTATTTCCAGACGGTGATCTGATTTACCTGATCAAAGAAGCCAAAAAACATAACTGGAAGATCGGCCGTGATATTGGCATCATCGCCTACGACGATTCACCCATGAAGGAAGTGCTTGCGGAGGGTATCACCGTGATATCTACTGATTTTACAGCCATGGGAAAAACAGCCGCCGATCTCATTCTCTCGGGCAGGAAAGAAAAACTGGATAATCCGGCTGGTCTGATTCTCAGAAAATCTTTATAGGCTCAGGAAGATCAAAACATGATTTCATCTGTTATACTCCATGGCCGGCAAGGCAGGCAGCCCAGAGCGATTGACCTGCAGGCGGGAGCCCTGAAAATGCTCTACGACGAAGGTAGTCTGCGTTATATCTCCTGGAACGGAATTGAGATCATTCGTATGATCTATGCTTCAGTAAGGGATAAAGTCTGGTTAACAGTAAAACCCGAGATATCCGGATTAAAAGTTAGCAGGAACAAGAAAGGATTCCGACTTTCCTTTGAAGGTCGTTACCGGATGAATGAAATTGATTTTATGGCTTATTTTAATGTGGAAGCCTCATCGCAAGGCCATTTATTATTCAGGATGAAGGGAAAGGCTCTTGAGACATTCAGCAGAAACAGGATTGGATTTAGCATACTTCATCCTATTGAAAACTGTTCGGGCAAATCATGTGTGCTGATACATCCTGATAAAACTACATCCTCCCGTATTTTTCCCATTGCAGTTTCGCCCCGTCAACCCTTTACCAATATAGCGGGAATGCAATGGATGCCCGCCGGGAATCTGAAAGCGGATTTGAATTTTCAGGGAGATATTTTCGAGACCGAAGATCAACGCAACTGGACCGATGCCTCCTATAAAACCTATTGCACACCTCTTGAATTGCCCCGTCCCGTGATCATCATCCAGGGAACTGAAATCGCTCAACAGGTCGAATTGAAGATTACCGGTGAGTCAAACATGGAAGGTTCCGGATCCGAAACCGGAAACACATTTTCCATTTCGGGGGAAGAGTCAGGAATATTACCGGAAATCGGCATCGGAATCAGCTCACGGTGGAAGCCTATGTCGGCCCGAGAGGGTGATATTATAAAAAGCATTGGTTTTTCACATCTGCAGGCAATACTGTTTCTCAACAGCGGAAATCTTGATTCACACTATGCCAGAATTTCTGCAGAATCAGAGAAGACTGGCCTGCCTGTTGAACTTTTCCTGTTTTTCGGAACTGAACCCTTCCATGAATTGAAAAATTTTATCAGTGAATACCTGAAGGCACCTATGGCAGTTAAGTCGATCCTCCTATTGTCTGAAACCTTGCAGGTCACTCCTGATTACCTGATACATGCAGTAGTCCCAATACTTCGCCGTGAATTCAGGCATGTACAAATTGGTGCGGGCACCAACTGCAATTTTGCACAACTGAACAGGTCCCTGCCGGATACTTCAAATGTTGATTTCATAAGCTTTGCCATTCATCCGCAGGAACATGCCAGTGACAACCGGAGCCTGATTGAGAATATGTCCGGTCAACAATATGCCGTAAAAACCGCGCTGAATTTTAAGGGATGCCATCCGGTTCATGTTTCGCCGGTTACCCTGCAAAGGCGTTTCAATGCCAACGTGGAAAACTTCGAAAATCCATGGACCCGGGAAGAAATGCCCTCCCAGGTAGATCCCCGGCAAATGTCCCTTTTCGCCGCAGCATGGTCGGTCGGAAGTCTGAAGTATCTGCTCGAGGCAGGTGCCGGCAGCATCACTTATTTCGAGACTTTGGGCGAACGTGGCATTATGATGGGAGATCAAGGATCACGATGGCCAGATCAGTTTCCGGCAATAAAAGGCATGGTATTCCCGGTATTTCATGTTTTCAGGATATTATTGCGTTTAAGGGATGGCAGAGTAATACGCTGTCGGAGCAGCCGGCCGTTGCTTTTTGACGGCTTTGCCATCGAAAAAGAAAAATCCGGAATCATTTTCATGGCCAACATGATGGATAAAGTGCAAATCATTCATGTGTCAGGAATAAAAAAGTCCCGGACCTTCTTCTCCCTGCAAGAGAAAAATTATTCGGGATATTGCCTGGAACCAACTTTCAACTTTTCCGATAACAGGCAAAAGCATTATTCAGAACAAACCCAGATAATGCTTATGCCCTATGAAACCAGGGTCCTTGAATATAAGCGGGATTGAGCGCTGTGTGGCTACTGGATGATGACCTTAACCGTTTTGGCTTCCAGCCCGCTGATTACCCGGACTGTATATACACCCGGTGCCAGACTGATCCGCTGGGTCAGGAAAGGGTCATTTCCCAGCGCATCAGCCATAACAAGTTCACCGGTAATATTGAACACTTCCAGGGATAGTTTGCCTTCCTGAAGATTCTGAATTTCAAGATTGAAGTCTCCGACAGCGGGATTGGGATAAGCGCGGATTGAAAACAGGCTGTTCTCTTCATTTTCATCCACTGCCGCAGTACAAGCATTTCCGGGAATAAATGCATCCATCCAGATCAGCCGGCTGGTTATCCAGTTTTTCATGTAATTGATATCCTCCAGGTAGGTATTCCCATAAAAAGGATTAGGCCATACATACATTCCATGAATGGGCCATTGTATAAAATTGCGGTCCACGGCGTCGGCCAGCTCTTCAGAGCAGGAATCTATAAAATCCATCAGTGCATTATCAGACAGGATCCCCTGTCTGAGTGAATTCCACCGGCAATTCAACCTGTTGGCAAAATAAGGATCCGAGATCAGCTTTGTCCACCAGAATGGTGTACCCCATCCATCCGCCGGTACGGGATAATTCCAGCCATTGTAATCAAATGCTTCGAGATAGTCGGCATTCCCAAAACCAAGGTCGTAGTCCCACACGGGTCCCATGTGGATCAACGGATCCCTGTCATCCCGATCTTTATGAAGAAACGTACTCAACCGGTAACCATCGGTATTCTTGCTTAGTTCCACAAGAATGAAATAATCAATGAATGAATTCACATCAATGTATTTCCGGTATCCAACATACGGATCGCGGTACTGGCTTCCATAAAGCGCAGTTTCGAAGGCCGTGATTTTGTTCCTGATATAGTTCTCCTGAACGGGCAGAATTAAATCCCTTTTCGGGTAATGATAAGCAAAAAATGGCCCCTCTCCGCTTGTTCCCGTTCCCCGGTATGGCGAGAACCATCCATCCTGGTATCCGTCATTCGTCCTGTCGATCTTTACGATGTATCCCCCGGTAAGGTCATCACCCGTTACATCTGCCGTGTCGAGTTTGGCAATGGCAACCCGGTTGGTGTCGCGTTTAATCTTTTCAATTAAAACATAGACTCCGTGGTATTGTCCGTCAACAAACAGTTCGCAGAACTTTGTACGAGGCGCGTAGTGACCCATGCCCGTTGCCAGATTATAGGCCATGTAATTACGCATCAGCACCTTATCGGAATAGGGTCCGTGTAATACCCAGTCGCTTTCAGCAGGCATGCCCAGAAGAGAAACGGCAGAATCAGTTCCGGCAGGAGTCCTGGTTTCAAATCCGTAATTCTTTTTGGGAAACATCATGGAGGATGAGCCCCTGTATTCAATTCCGGCCTTTCCGTCATAAACATTCCTGTCATCGAGCAGGTTGTTGATTTCCCCTTCACCGTTGCTGATTATACCTATGTCTACGGTGACCTTAATATCGGATTGAATGGTAATGCCATTGGTTTCTATCATCACCAGGGGAAGATGAGATCCGGAAAATCCGGTATACGGGATGGTAAACCATGATGGTACGGGTTTATAAGACAGGGTGCCGGTTTTAAGACCCACCGATAAATATGCAATGCAGCTCATGTCCGAAGAGCTGCTGCTTGAATTATTCACCTGAACAGCAAGGATATTGGTACCGTTAACGAGACATTCTCTTAGTTTTTGTTTGTAAATAAGGTATGACGGTGGATTAAATCCCTGATACATAACCGCCTCATGATCACCAGCTGCCGTATTGTATGCCGGATAGTCACCCGGAGTGCCCAGGTTTGCCCTGGCTACTTCCACTCCGTTGATCCAGGCTACAAACCCATCATCAAAGTCCATATTCAGAATCGACATGGCTATTTGCGAAGTATCCAGGATATTAAAGGAAATTCTGGTAAATACTGCCGTCGGATTAGGAGGCGCTGCTAGCTGAGTCTGGTCATCACCATCGGCATATCCAAATCCCCCGGTCCCCTGCGACCAGGTATTATCATTGAAGTCCTTGTTCTGCCAGCCAGTGACTGGACCGGAAGTAAGACCCACAAAATACCGCCAGGTATCACTTGCATAAACAACTGATTCCCAGTGATCCACTGAGGTGACCTGTCCGAAAATACTTCCAGTAAAAAAAAGAAAAACGCAAATTTTTATCCCTGAACGTAACATCATATGTGAGAGATCTAAAGATGAGTGAAAAGTAATCCGTAAATAAAATGTTTACGTTTTTGACACCTGCAGGGTTATTGAATTTGCCAAGAAACCTTGAATTAATATTCTAGTCCCTGAAATTCTTCACTTTAAAAACCCAGGCATGCAAACAGGGCATATTGCCTGGATGGATGTCAGGAGGCTTAATGCTGAGGCTTCCATTGGCATTTGCAGCTACTCTTACCGGTGAACCCAGAAGTTCAACACCTGTGCAGGATTTTACACCGGGGACCGTGATGCCTGTTTTTGGCCATTTGGTGCAAATCACATACAAATCACTTCCCTTCAATGTAAAATAGGTGTCAGGAATGATTTGCGCGGGCTTTTTGTTCCATACCCGTGTGCCGTAAATAGCCTCCCCGTTTACACGCAACCAGTCACCCATGTCGATAAGCCTTTGTTGCATAATGACAGGTATGCGGCCATCTGCTGTGGGACCGATATCGAGGAGCAGGTTTCCACCCGTAGCTACCTTTTCGATCAGCAGGTCGATCAATGCTTTTGATGTCATATAATTTTCCAGATCCTCAATCCGGTTGTATCCGAAGGAGGTACCTATACCCCTGCATTCCTCCCATGGATGTGAAGAAGCCTCGCCAATTCCCTTCTGATCATGGACCAGATCATATTCAGTGGTATAATATCCACCATGCTGTGAACGGGTTTCTTTACCCCACCGGTCGTTCACCACCACCTTGTCCTTCACGGAAGATTCATTGTATAACCAGGCGAGGAACTGTGTACTTTTCCAGCTTTCACTCGGATGGTCCCATTCACCGTCGGTATAAATCAGGTCCGGTTCATAGCGTGTGACGAGGTCTTTCATCTGCGGAATCATGTGATTATCTACATATTCCTCTAAATTGTTCTTATACAAAGGATTAAACCATTCATACAGTGAATAATAAAACCCCATATGCAATCCCCTGTCCTTCACTGCTTGGGTAAGATCTCCGGCAAGGTCGCGATGCGGACCAATGTCGACCGAATTCCAGTTCCAGCTTTGTGCGCTGGGCCACAGGCAAAAACCTTCATGATGTTTGGAAGTCAGCACCACATATTTTGCCCCGGATCGGGCAAATACATCGGCCCATTTCCGGGGTTCAAACAACTCAGCCCTGAACTGACCTGCAAAATCCTGGTATTGAAATCCGGGACCGTAAATGCTGTCATGAAAGGCTTTAAAGAATTTGTGTTCCGGGCCGGTATTCTGAGTGCTTCGGAACCAGTACCATTCCGCATATTTGGCATATATCCCGATGGGCTCGTTGGCAGGTGCCCAGGAAGGTACGGAATAGATTCCCCAGTGGATGAAAATTCCAAATTTGGCGTCCGTGAACCAGGCAGGAACCTGCCTGCTGTCAATGGATTGCCAGGTAGGCTGATAGGTCTGCCCTATTAGAATCAGTGAGCCAATAAAAAAAAACGCTGACAAGATAATACGTTTCATGGGAAAATAGTATTTTAGTTTAATGAGATAAAAGTAGCAAAAACGAATAAGACATTCACTAAAAGAACAACATATGACAAAAGTAGCTATGCTTGGAGCCGGATTTATCGGTGATTTTTATACCTTTTCTTTACACGGGCAGAGAAACCGTGATCGCGTGCATGTAATTTATTCCCGTGATGAAGCCCGCGGGAAAGCCTTCGCAAAAAAACACGGGATTCCCAAATGGACTACCTCCATGAAAGAAGCTATTCAGGATCCCGAGGTGGAAGTTGTCATCATCGGATTACCCAATAACCGGCATCTTGAAGCGGTCCTGATGGCAGTGGAAGCCAAAAAGGCTGTTTTTTGCACCAAACCTCTCGGATGCAATGCCCATGAAGCCAAACAAATGCTTGATGCTGTTGAGAAAGCCGGAGTGATGCACGGATATATGGAAGACCTTGTATATACTCCAAAAACACTGAAGGCTTTACAATCGGTGCGTGCTGGTGCTATCGGACAGGTAACCTGGGCCCGGTCGCGTGAAACACATCCGGGACCTCACAGTGACTGGTTCTGGACCAAAGAAATTTCCGGTGGTGGTGTTCTCCTCGATATGGGATGTCATTGCATTGAAATTGCACGAAATTATATCGGAAAGGATATTAAACCCATTGAGGTGATCTGTTGGGCCGATACCCTGGTAAAACCCATTGAAGCCGAAGACAATGCCCTGGGATGGGTTAAGTACGAGAATGGTGCCATCGGACAATTCGAGGTGAGCTGGTCATTCCGCGGAGGAATGGACCTGCGGGACGAGGTAATGGGGACAGATGGGACCATCTGGGTGAATAATTTCCTGCGGACTGGTTTTGAAATGTTCACAGCCGGCGGGAAAGGAGGGTATGTTGCCGAAAAAGCAGAAACCGAAAAAGGATGGATCTTCCCGGTGGGCGATGAAGTAGTAGAACTGGGATATACTGATATGTTCACCGATATGTTCAGGGCTTACGAAAATAAAACAGAGGCCAAAGAAACATTCTATGACGGATATATTGTAAACGAGATCATGGATGCGTGTTACCGGTCCGCCAAATCCAAAAAGTGGGAATCTGTAAAGCTGGAAGTATGGCGTGGACGTGAAAAGACCCCGCCGATCAACGCAATGCTGGATTACGATACCGAGCACCTTCTGGTAAAGGAGGAGACCATGCCCGACGGCAGGGTGAAGCTTATCCTGAAGAATAAAAAGACCGGGAAAATAACGCAGACGGAGGGGAAACGGTAAACAGTAAACGGTAACCGGTAACCGGTAATCGGTAAACGGTAAAATGCTTCGACTCGGCTCAGCATGACACGATTGTCACCCTGAGCGGAGTCGAAGGGCTTTCCGTGGTTTAATATACCTCGTACTTATAGGTCTTTTTGGATATTAACTGATTACTTCCGCTGTAAACATTCCTTTCCGTACGAAGATTACTGCTATTGTATTTGTATTCAGTAATTTTTATTTTCTTTCCCGAAGGATCCAGCTCTATTTCCTGAATTTTGTTGTTAGCTGCATCGTATTTATAAGTAAAATGCTTGTCCACTTTGCCCTCCTTATATTCGATCTCCTCAATAATATTGCCGGCCTGATCATAGTTGACAACTGATTCAACCATCACTTTGCCTGCAGTTCCCTTTTCATACTTTTGCTCATGAACGGTAACACTTTTTAATTTATTGGCAACGGCTTTCTTCTCCTGTGCAAACAATGACAAAGGTAAAACCAGGAGGAGGAAGGCAATCACAGTCTTTTTCATAAATTCTTTTATTAAAATGTATTTGTACTCGCCTTATACGAAAATAAATTCAGGCCGGTGTAAAATTAGTGTAAAAAAAAATTGTCATGTAAAAAATTATATTTTACTTTGTATCTCAAAGTACTTTTATATGGAAAATAACCAGGAATCCATTCATCAGCTTACCGAGATACACAAAATGATGGAGCGATCCTCACGCTTCATATCACTGAGCGGACTTTCAGGTGTTTCGGCCGGTATTGCTGCCCTGATCGGAGCGGGAATCGCATTTTTTTATCTGGATTTTGATCAGCGATACTTCGACATCAACCGGTATTTTACAGAAAAGACCTACCTGAAGCTCGGAAGTTCATGGCTGTTCATTACGCTGGATGCATTGCTTGTACTTTTCCTTGCCATATTCTCCGGCATTTTTTTTACCACCCGTAAAGCGAGAAAACGGGGATTGAAGGTGTGGGACAACACAGCGCGCCGTATGGTGATCAACCTTTTCATACCCTTATCAGCCGGTGGTATCTTTTGCCTGATACTGGTTTATCATCATCTGATCTTTCTGGTTGCTCCGTCTACCTTAATATTTTATGGCCTTGCCCTTCTCAATGCAAGTAAATATACCTTTCATGAGATACGTGTACTGGGTATCTCAGAAATTATTCTTGGTCTCGTATCCTCTTGGCTTGTAGGATACGGACTGCTTTTCTGGGCTGTTGGATTCGGAATACTGCACATTTTTTACGGAATGATGATGTATCTCAGGTATGAATCCATGAAACGGTTGAACAGTGAAACAATGAGACAGTGAAGGAGATTATCAGCAAGCTGAACAAGCAATTTGAAAGCCGTCTGCGCCTGGGGATCATGTCGGTGCTGATGGTAAATGACTATGTTGATTTTGTATCATTGAAGGAATTGTTAGATACAACCGACGGAAATCTTGCAAGCCATCTCAGTGCCCTTGAAAAAAATGAAATGATCGCAGTTAAGAAACAGTTTATTGGCCGCAAGCCGAATACACAGTATCAGATTACCGAAACAGGTCGTTCTGCCTTTAAGGAGCATTTGAATTACCTTGAAAAACTTATGAAGAATCACACTCAATAATTTTTTATTCATTTACTTTGTATTTCAAAGTACTTTTAAAACAATAAACTATGGAAACAATAGAAAAAATCAGCAATGGATTATTCAATTCCGCGGGATTTAAGCTTGCGCTCATCACATTTCTCACGCTGCTTTTACTGATCCCTGCCAGCATGATCATGGAACTGATCAAGGAAAGAGAGCAGCGACGGGATGAAACCATTCAGGAAGTCACATCGGTATGGGGAAATGAACAGACTATCTGCGGGCCTGTTCTGACTATACCTTACAAAGTCACTCAAAAAAGTGGCAAAGATGAATTCAATACCATTATTAGTTATATGCATATTTTACCTGACCAACTCAGGGTGGAAGGCAAACTGGAACCTGAGGTCCGGTACCGGGGCATATATAAAGTAATCACATATCGCACCAAGTTGCATATTTCGGGCAGATTTACCGATCCGGATATGACCGGTCTCAATATCAGCCCGGAACAAATTGACGGAGATATGGCCTGGATTGAGGTAGGCATACCGGATATGCGCGGAATCAACCAGGATATCATGCTTCATTGGGGAGATTCAGTATTGCCTGTAATACCAGGAATTCCCAGCCAGGAAATTTCCGTTTCAGGAATCCATTGTGAATTACCGGTGGCTAATCTGTCCGGGGTCAGTTTTTCCTTTGATCTGGATCTTAACGGTAGTCATTCGTTGAATTTTATACCCATCGGAAAAGACACCCGTGTCAGTCTGGTTTCTCCCTGGAATTCACCAAGTTTCAAGGGCGCTTTCCTTCCGGATGACCGGAAAATTTCCAAATCAGGCTTTACCGCCGACTGGAATATACTTCAACTCAACCGGAACTATCCGCAGCAGTGGATCGGCAATCAATATTCGCTTGCTGAATCGGCTTTCGGGGTTGAACTGATCACACCGGTTGATACATATCAGAAATCCATGCGATCAGTTAAATATGCCGTGTTATTCATCGGACTGACATTTCTTGTTTTCTTCTTTGCCGAGGTGCTTACAAAAGTCAGGATACATCCGGTAAATTATCTTCTGACCGGGGTTGCCCTTTGTGTGTTTTATTCCCTTCTGACTGCGCTTGCGGAACATATATCGTTTGAATTGGCATATCTGGTAAGTGGTCTGATTATTATCACCATGATCGCCATCTTTGCCTGGTCGCTTTACAAAAACGGCAGAATCACGCTCATTGTTATAGCCACGCTGGTTGCTTTGTACACTTATCTTTACGTCATTCTGCAGCTGATGGACTATTCCCTTCTTTTTGGCAACATCGGGCTTGTTATCATCTTGGGAATTATCATGTACTTTTCACGGAAGATCAACTGGTATTCTTCGGTCAAAAGCGCAGAAATCTCGAAGGAATAGAAAATCAGCAAAACTGTTTATCTTTGATAAGCAGGGGGCTTCTTTTATGAAAAAGACAAATAAAAAATTTAGTATCCGGGCGCGACTGGCAAGTTTTAAATATGCATTTCAGGGTATGGGCCATGTTCTGAAGGCTGAACACAATTTCGTGGTTCACCTGGCTGCAACAATCGCAGTCATAGCGCTCGGAGCTATTCTTCATATCAGCAAAGCCGAATGGCTTATCATTATTCTTTGCATCGGACTGGTTCTTATCACCGAAATATTGAACACAGCCATTGAATGGCTTGTTGATATGGTTTCACCGCAAAGGAATGAGAAAGCAGGAATGATTAAAGACATTGCGGCTGCAAGTGTTTTAATAGCAGCCCTTGTTGCGCTTGTGGTTGGGATTGTGGTGTTTGTACCTTATATTTTTTAGGCTCACCATGCAACAGGCATTTTTAAAATACCTTACTGAAAAATGTCGTGGTTTGCCCGGCAAAAGGTATCTCCTTGCTGTAAGCGGCGGAGTTGACTCGGTTGTTATGACCAGCCTTTTCCAGCGGTCAGATATTGATTTTGGCCTGGCGCATTGCAATTTTCAACTCCGCGGACATGAATCGGTCGGTGATCAGCGATTTGTGGAGGAATTAGCCTCTGGCGCAGGTAAACCGGTTTACATAAAAAGATTCGATACTCAGTTTTATTCTGTGGATCATGGAATTTCCATTCAAATGGCGGCCCGCGACCTCCGGTATGCCTGGTTTGAGGAACTGGCCAAAAATGAAGGCTATGACTTTATTGCGGTTGCACATAACCGGAATGATGTTGTTGAAACCGCTCTCCTGAATCTTTCCAGGGGCTGTGGCATCAGGGGATTATCCGGAATAAGTCCATGTTGCGGAAAAATTGTTCGTCCCTTGCTTTTTGCCTCACGCAACGAGATTTTGCAATTTGCGGACGAAAAAAATCTGCGATGGCGGGAGGACTCTTCCAATGCAGAAATAAAATACCACCGGAACAAAATCAGGCATACCATCATACCGGCATTTGAGTCAATCAATCCGGCCTTCATGCAGAATGCCGTGGATACGATAAGGAGACTGGAATATACCGAAAAACTGCTTGATTACACCCTGGACCTGGTTAAACAGGAGGTCTATACTATATTACCTGACAGGTGGCTCATTGATATTGAAAGATTAAAGCAATACCCGTCGGTCGAGATCCTGCTCTTCGAATTATTGAGGGATTTTGGTGTTAACCAGTTAAATGTCATCACAATTTTGGATTCATTTGAATCTATTCCGGGTAAACAATTTCATACCCGTACCCATTGTATAACCCGTGACAGATCACAACTGATCATCACTAAAAAAGACGAACTTCCGGAGGCCGAAGCCATCATTGGACCGGAAACCCTTAGTCTTGATTTTCCCGTTCATCTGACTTTCAGTTTAATTCCCAATTCTTCCGGTTTCAGAATCCCCGTTGAAAGAAGGTATGCGGTTCTTGATGCCGGTAAAATCTCTTATCCCTTAATTCTTCGAAACTGGAGAGCGGGTGACAAATTCCACCCCCTGGGTTTAAAAGGTTCAAAAAAAATCAGTGATTTCCTGATCAACAAAAAAATTGCACTTCCGGATAAAAAACACATCATGGTTCTCGAAACAGCGGGAAAGATAGTCTGGGTGGTGAATCACCGCATTGACAATAGTTTCAGGATCACAACAGATACCCGTAAAATCCTCCTGGTTGAATACAAAGAATGACAGAATTTCTTTATATTTAACTATGGAAAATTACAATCCCATAGAAAAGAAGTGGATTACCGCGCTCGAAAGCTCTGATCCTGAAAGCATAATCACAACTTTATATGAGATCAGGAATTCCGGTTCTGTAAAAATCCTGCCAGTCCTTTTCAACCTCATTCATAAAAAGACCGATCCCGGAATCAGGAATGAAATCTTAAACATGTTGAGTGAAATTAAGTCACAGGAAGCTGTACCACTCATAACCAGCTCCCTTGACAAGAATGATTATGGTGATTACATGCCTGCTTTTATTGCTGCATGTTGGCAATCGGGACTCGATTTCAGCAAATATCTGCGTGTTTTTGCCGGACTCTTTATTCAGGGAGACTATAAAACAGCACTGGAAGCATTCACGGTTATCGAAGAATCGATACCCAATGCCTCAGAAAATGATCACATGGATTGCATCCGGTTTCTCAGGGACGCAGAATGCATGGTCACAGATGAAAAACTTCCCTTGTACAAGGAACTCAGGAAAGTCGTTGAAAGCAGCTAATGATAGTTTGAGAAATATTTCATAAACTGAGAGCGTTCATACAGGGAAGGATCCGGAATACTGCTGCAATTGAGCTTTCCACGGAATGCATCCAGCGATTTGTATCCTTTTTTGTTCATCCAGTTTTCAAGTTCGTCAAGGATTACCTTGACCTGTTCATCACCATTTTTATAAAGCACAGAACAGATCTGCACAGCTTTTGCACCAGCCAGGATCTGCTTGATAACAGCCTCGCCACTATGTATTCCTGTTGAAGCAGCTACATCAATTTTTTCGACCTTGTCTGAAATGATACCGACCCAGCGCAAAGATTGCCTTATGTCTGCAGGTGAACTGAATACCCCGGATGACGTAATCTTCAGGTTCTCAATATCGATATCCGGTTCATAAAACCGGTTAAATAGAACTACTCCCTTGGCACCCCTGACATACAGGCTATTAACTATTCGCGGCAAGTTGGTGAAATGATAACCAAGTTTAACGGCCAATGGCAGACTTGTCACCTGTTTAACCTTGACGATCATATCATTATAAAGATCTTCGTATTTCTCAGAAGTTTGCTCCTTATCAGAGGCCACGAAAAATACATTCAATTCAAGTGCGTCTGCACCAGCATCCTGGATATCTTTTGCGAACGAGATCCATTTGCTCACCGACCTGCAGTTAATGCTAGCAATAACAGGTATCTTGACGGCTTTCTTGGCATTCTCAATTAATCTGAGGTACTCCTCAATGGCGTTGGATTGTGAATAGGCCGTGATATAATCATGCGCTTCGGGAGACAGGCCTTCCTCCACATAAATCCCCGACTCAAAATTGATTTGTTCCTCGAAAAGGGATTTCAGTACCACGGCACCGGCACCCAAAGCCTCATATTTAACGATCTTTTCAACCGAATTGGTTAATCCGGAACTGCTCACAATCAATGGGCTTTTAAGGGTCAGACCCAGATAATTTGTCTCTAATTTCAGCATACTGCAATTCATTTTAATTGTTATAGTTTCTTTCTCCAAAGATCAGACTGCCAATTCGAACCATGGTTGATCCGGCTTCGATCGCCAGCCTGAAATCACCGGACATGCCCATGGATAATTCCTTAAATGATGTGATTCCTGAAAACCACTCACTTTTTATCTCCTGGAAATACCTGGCCAATAGCATAAATTCCTTTTTTACCTGTCCGATATTATCGGTAAAGGTGGCCATTCCCATCAATCCGGCGATTCTGATGCTCTGAAAATCCTTGTATTCGGAAGAGCTTAAAATCCGGCGAACTTCGTCCCAGGTCAATCCGAATTTGGTGTCCTCACTCGCTATCCGCATTTGCAGGAGACAGTCGATTTTCCTGCCGATCCGGGAAGCCTCCCTGTTAATTTCTGATAATAATTTCAGGCTGTCAACAGAGTGGATAAGCTGCACAAAAGGTACGATATATTTCACCTTATTGGTCTGGAGATGTCCGATGAGATGCCATTCCATATCCCCGGGCAAGGACTCATGCTTTTCAATCAATTCCTGCACGCGGTTTTCACCAAACGCCCTGTGGCCTGCATCATAGGCTTCCTGAATGCGTAAATTCGGCATGGTTTTAGAAACGGCAACAATTTTCACATGTTGCGGTATTTCTTTACGCAAAAGGGCTATGTTTTCTGCAACACCCATTTATGATATCAGGTATACTTTTGTAGCAAAACCAAAAATAGTAAAAAAAGAGCAGTCACAGCATGATTTAATCACTGCCAAAAACCCCGTGAAATCCCAGGAAGGGAAACGGTATCTTCAATAGTGCAGAAAGATCGATTAAAAACAAGCAGTTAGTTCAAAATTATTATATAATTGTAATATGATTTCAATTCCTCATATATCATACGCTCACCTGGATTATATGTGCATACATGAATAGCATTCATCAAGGGAGGACATCTATGGATAAAAATGAAATCAGATCAAGAATCAAACAGGTTATCGGACAGGTACTTGAAAAGGATACATTGGAAATTTCCGATGATTCCAATTTTGTTTTCGATTTAGGTGCATCATCCATGCAAAGCCTACAGCTTATCGCAGCTTTCGAGGAAGAATTTGGTATTGAAATGGACCAGGAAAAGGCCATGGAAGTGCAGACTGTTTCGGGTGCGGCGGATTTTATCAGCACCTATCTCAATTGAATTTAGGAATACTTTTAGGTAAAGTCTGGTTTTGTCTTTGATAAAATCATTGCCGATGGACCTGTTCAAACATCCCATGACATCGAGGTTTAACGTTCACCGGAACAACCTTGAAAAGTTCTTCTATCCCGGATCAGTTGCTGTGGTGGGCACAAATAATATCAAGGGTACGGTTCCCTATGACATTTTATTTAATATTCTGAAGTCTGAATTCAGGGGCGTACTGTTCCCCGTAAGTCCCGGTGAAAAATCCATTTGTTCTGTCAGGGCATACAAATATGTTATTGACATTGATTATCCGGTTGATCTTGCGATACTGGTTTTCCCGGCTCAGGTATGTCATATGGCCATGGAGCAATGCGGACAGAAAGGAATAAAGGCTGTGGTTATCATATCCGCCGGATTTAAAGAGACCGGTGAGAAGGGTCGTGAAAGGGAAAACCTCCTGAAGCAGATTGCCGGGAAATATGACATGTCTTTTATCGGTCCCAATTGCCTGGGGATAATCAATACCGATCCCGTTGTGAACCTGAATGCTTCTTTCGCGAGAAAAATGCCTGAGGAGGGCACCATTGGTTTCCTGTCGCAAAGCGGTGCTTTGTGTACCGCTGTTCTGGACTATGCAAGGGCAAAGCATATCGGATTCTCAAAATTCATAAGCTTTGGCAACAAGGCTGACATCAGTGAAATTGATCTGTTGTATTACTTAAAGGATGATGAAAAAACAAAAGTCATCCTGCTTTATCTCGAGGAGGTGTCTGACGGAGAGGCTTTAATGCGGACCGCACAGGACATTATTGTTGATAGTGGTAAACCGGTTTTAATATTAAAATCAGGCAGAACCGATGCCGGAGCTTCTGCTGCAGCTTCACACACAGGTTCTTTAGCCGGCAGTGATGAAATCTGCAATGCCGCCTTTAAACAGGCAGGTATTATTCGCTGCAACAATATTGAGGAAATGTTCAATATTGCCATTGCATTTGCCTATCAGCCGTTACCGGAATCCAACAAGGTTGCCATCATCACCAATGCAGGGGGACCTGGTGTTCTTACTACGGATGCCGCAATAAGTGAAGGACTTCAACTTGCCGCGTTTACAGAGGAGACTACCCAGCTGTACAAAAAGAACTTGCCGGCAACTGCCAACATTAAGAATCCGGTGGATGTCATCGGTGATGCCAGGGCTGATAGATATAATCTGGCGATTACAGGCGCCATAAATGATCCCGGCGTAGATGGTATTTTTGTTATCCTGACACCGCAATCCATGACGGATATTGATACAATAGCCCGTGAGGTTGTTAAAGTCACTGCCGGATATGCCAAACCGGTATATGCCTCATTCATGGGCGAGGCGGATGTGAGAAGCGGTGTGGATATCCTGCAAAAAAACAAAATACCCCATTACATTCTGCCGGAATCTATGTGCCGCAGTTTTGCCAGGGTATTCCAATTTCACAGTGACAGGCATGAAAAAAACCTTACCCAGGCAAATTTTGAAGATGTTGACAGGGAAGCAGCAGAAACCATAATAGCCGAAGCCCTGGAGACGAACATTTCCTTTTTAACAGAGGATAAAGTCGTTCCAATCCTTGGTTCTTACGGATTTCCTGTTTTACCTGCCAGGGTAGCCAATACTGCCGGTCAGGCTGCCAGATTTTCTGCAGAAATAGGCTTCCCGGTTGTCATGAAAGTATTATCGGATGAAGTAATTCATAAAAGCGATGTCAAAGGCGTGGTTCTGAATATCAAGAACGAGACGGAAGCTGAAAACGCGTACCATTCGATCCTTCACCATGTCTCCACCCTGAAACCGGGTGTTAAGGTACTGGGAGTTTATATTACAAAAATGGTTCTTGCAGGACAGGAAGTCATACTGGGTATCAAAAGAGACCCGTCATTCGGTCCTGTGATCATGTTCGGCCTTGGCGGTATATTTGTCGAACTTTACAAGGATGTCAGCTTCCGGGTGGCACCGGTGAATGAGAAGGCAGCAAGTGCAATGATCTGTGAAATTAAAGCTCACGAACTGCTTAACGGATTGAGGGGAATGGCCAGGTTTGATATTGAAAGCATTAAAAAGTGCATCATGCGGTTAAGTCAGCTGGCACTGGACTTCCCGCAAATCAAAGAATTGGATATCAATCCTCTTATAGTACAGCAGGAAGGCCATGGATGCTTTGTTGCAGATGCTAAGATCGTATTGATGTAAACATATCTAAATATTCAACTCACTAACAACCAAACAAATGCGAATCATTATCAATTCCGATGCCACCGAAGTTGGAAAATGGGTGGCTAACTATGTTATCGAGAAAATAAATCAGGCCAGGCCTACGGAAAAGAAACCCTT
The DNA here is from genome assembly GCA_041737175.1 of Bacteroidales bacterium. Lineage (GTDB taxonomy): Bacteria > Bacteroidota > Bacteroidia > Bacteroidales > UBA10428 > UBA5072. The sequence continues at coordinate 845 of JBGSSF010000028.1, read as the reverse complement.
TGTTTTAGGCCTGCCAACCGGTTCCTCCCCGATTCCGACCTATCAGGAGCTCATCCGAAGATACAGGAAAGGGGATATTTCCTTCAAAAATGTCATCACTTTCAATATGGATGAATACGTCGGAATACCAGAGGACCATAAAGAAAGTTATCACGCTTTCATGTATGATAACTTGTTCAGCCATATTGATATTCCCCGGGGAAACATCAATATCTTAAATGGAAATGCCAAAGATCTTGAAAAAGAATGCGAGGAATATGAAAAAAGAATATCCGCCTGCGGGGGCATTGATCTGTTTCTGGGAGGAATCGGCCCCGACGGGCATATTGCTTTTAATGAACCTGGATCATCTCTCAGTTCAAGAACCAGGGTAAAAACACTGAGGTATGACACCATTGTCGCCAACTCCAGGTTTTTTGACAACGATCTGGGCAAGGTTCCCACCAAAGCGCTTACGGTTGGTGTTGGCACAGTGATGGATGCCCGTGAAGTTCTGATTATCATCACCGGTTTCAATAAAGCCAGGGCATTGCGCGAGGTGGTGGAAGGAGGTATAAGTCATATGTGGACCGTCTCCATCCTGCAAATGCACCCGAAAGGCATTATTGCATGCGATGAGGCATCTACGCTGGAATTGCGTGTTGAAACGGTAAAGTACTTTAAGGATATTGAAAACGACACGAGGTTTTGATTACAGATTACAGATCACTAGCGTTTCGACGTTATAAAATTTAGTTCTTTGAAAGTCTTGTAAAATCTGGTTTAGCGCGATTTTTTAGGTTCAAACGATTTCAAAAATTAGTTTTGTTATAACTAACCAAACTAGTTATGAATCAAGGTCAATA
>JBGSSF010000034.1:0-417617 GCA_041737175.1 Bacteroidales bacterium | reverse complement strand
GTTGGATGCGAAAAATCAACTGCCAGAGATTGTCTGGTTACAGTCGGGCTACGCCCTCCTTTCACCAGACAATCTCTTTCAATATCAAAGATATCATCAATCCAACAAATGTCAAATGGCGCAAATATAGGGGTTAAATTTGAATAACCGTGGGTGCAACCCACGGAGAGTATGACTGAATCTTTTCACAACCCTGAAGGGGTTGAATTTGTTCTAGCAAAGCATCCTTATGGTACCCACTTTACATTCAGGTATGTTTCTATATTTATTAATATGCAGGATATGAGATCATTATTTTTCCTCTTTTTGCTTTTTTCTATTTCTTGTAATGAAGAGACTATTAAACACACTGGGAAGTTTAATCAGATGATACAGGTAAGTGCTTTTATCAATGGATTATATTACTGTAATTGTTTGGATTGCTCTTTCAATTATTACCTAATTAACTTAAAAGTAATAAATCTGAGTGATTCTACTATTAGATTTTGGACATACTCGAGTGGCATTACCGATAATTTCATATTAAGTGATTCTACATATGAAATAGTACATAATATTTACGATGCCAATTTTCCAATATTAAATGAATTAAAACCAGAACAATCTCTTGTCGTGCCTTTTACCATAAAACATTCTGATACCGCCGATCCATCTTTTTGGCCTGCATTTAGACTGGGTTTTGTGTTAATATATGAAAATCAACATCATGTTGGTTTGAACTTTTGGGAAATTTTTGATGATGTAAGAAAATCCGATAATCAAGTTTTCTGGAGTAACGAATTAAATCTATTCACCGACATCAAAAAGCCTTATGAGATTTATTAGAAATATAGTATTGTTAGTATTCCGTTTCTTCTCCGTATCCACCACGTTCACCTTAAGCTGCAGCAAATGAGTAGCGGGGGAGCAGGGGGATAAATTGTTGAATCAGTGAACAGTAAAAAGTAAAAAGTAAAAAGTAAACGGTAATCATAAAAAAAAGCGGGATGAACCCGCTTTTTTTTATTCCTTGGTCGGCGCTATGGCCTCTTCAACCAGTTTCAACCTTTTTTCCTGGATCCTGGCCTTCTTACCGGTAAGTCCGCGCAGGTAGTATATCCTGGCACGGCGGACACGGCCGTGTTTGTTGAGCTCAATTTTATCAATAAAAGGGGAAGTAATGGGGAAAATTCTTTCAACACCCACGTTACCTGACATTTTACGAACGGTGAAAGTTTCAGATGCACCGGCACCGTGGCGCTGAAGCACCACTCCCCGGTATTGCTGAATTCTTTCCTTGTTACCTTCAACGATTTTATAATGTACCGTAACCGTGTCACCGGCTTTGAACGCGGGATATTCCTTCAATGTTCCAAATTGACTCTCAGCAACTTTCATTAGATCCATGACGCAATATTTTTTTCTTGTTCTTTCTCAAAATTCAGGTCGCAATATTACAAATAAATTTTCAGAAACATAGCTGTTCGGAAAAAATTAAAATGGAAAATCTTCTTGCTCCATTACATTCAGTTCCTCAATGTGTGGTGCCTTGGCCACCTGGTGCACTTCGTTTCCGTCTATATAAATGGCAGTATGGGGTTTCACCGGACAAGCAAATTCGCAGGCGCCACATCCGATGCATATGTCGGGATCGGTTTCAGGGATGGTAAGACCCTCATTATAGGGAACCATTCTTACAGCCTGGGTGGGACAATGCTCGGAACATGATCCGCAGGCAGTATTGTCAGTATACACAATGCACTTTTCAATGACAAAATGCACCTGGCCCGTCTGTTCAAGTTTCTTATCCTCCACTGTAAGGGGAAGAATAGCGCCCGTGGGACAAACCTCTCCGCATTTGGTACATTCGAAATTGCAGTATTCAATGCTATAATCCATATGCGGTTGGGACATGCCGGTAAAGCCATACTCCAGAAAAGAGGGCTGCAAAACGCTCGTCGGGCACACAGTAACGCATAAATGACAGGCCGTGCAACGATCAGTAAAATGTTTGATACTCATGGATCCCGGAGGCGTGACCGGGTGATTTATTTTATTGGGAATTCGTCCGGCAGGTCTGTCGCCTGATTCCTGTCCCCATACCCTTTTTGAAATGCCGGCCAATGCTGCGCCGTAAACCAGTGTTTTTCCGATGAAATTGCGCTTGGAAGTGTCGGTCGTGACCTGTTGCTTTGCTATCAGGGAGGACCTTTCATACCGGATGCTATTTTCAGGGCATACCGAAATACAGTTATAGCAGGCAACACAACGCGACTGATCAACCTCCAGGGTTTTTACATGGATGCAGTTTGATTTGCAGGCAAAAGAGCATTTTCCGCATTTGGTGCATGTTGAGGCATCCATTTTAATTTGAAACAGGGATACCCTTGACAGCAAACCCAATACAGTGCCAACCGGGCAGACCGTATTGCAATACAACCGTCCATAGTATAATGACAACCCGATGACCAGGGCAAAGGTAATAATAGGTATCAGAACGGTACGCCAGGTGATCAGTTCAAGGTTGTGCCTGTAAAGAAAATACACGTCAAACCTTTCCAGCAAACCTGCCAGACCATTATTGGCGGCAATGAGCCCCGGGCGGATGACATCTGAAAATATGCGCCCGAAACTGCTGTAGGGATCCAGAAGATTCAAAACAAAAAGACTTCCAAAGAGCAGGAAAACAACAGTAAGTCCCAAAATCGGATATCGCAAATAATTCAGGGCTTTTTTAAACTTATAGCGTTTGATCAATCCTGTTTTTTTGGAGAGCCAGGAAAAAACGTCCTGCAGAATTCCCAGGGGACAAATGGCTGAGCAATACACCCTGCCGAAAAGGGCAGTAAGAATCAGAATTATGATAAAACCTGTAGCAGCCAGAGCCGGAATGGTGATAAACCTGATCACGGAAGGGACGAACTGAAGAAATAAAATCCTGTCGGCCCAGACAACCGGGATAAATTCCCTGAAGTCTAGAAAGAGCGCGGCAATGAGCACCAGAAACAGGACAGCAATAATAACCCGTATTATCTTGAGATGTTTCTGCTTCATGCACCCATGGTAATTCTGTTCACCTTCATGGCGTCGATATTGCTGCTTCCTACACCAAGCTGCTCAGCCAGTCCGATATGTTTAACCTGTTTCGGATCAATTCCAAATACTTTGGCCGATGCAGCATCGAGCGCCACCATATCGGTTCCGATCAGCTGGTATTTCATGGTAGCCACATCTGCTACTGACACACCGCGTGGGCCGTTACGTTTTAATACACGGAAAGCGTCAACCACATTCAGGTCGGGTTTCCGGTATGCTGCAAAATCAGCAATGCATTGGTGAAGGTCGTTGCTATGCCAATATTCCCGGTCCCATACCACACCCATCATGTTTTTCATACAAACCGACAGAGTGGATCCACCATGACTTTTTAGCGTAGGTACATTGATAAAAACATCGGATTCCAGTATCAGTTCGTGCACCCTGGCGGCTTTTAGCCTTTTGCTATTGGGAAGGGTAACATCCTGGTAATAACCGGTGCTTTCCCCGGATACCATGGTCCCTCCGGCTTTTTTAACTGCATCTTCAATACCGCTCATCTTATAGCAACGGGTGGCTTCAGCACATGTATTATCAAAAACATAAACCGTCTTAGCCCCGGCCATCTTGCACTGCTCAACAATACGACCGACCAGTAAAGGATTTGTATTTGCTGCGCGTTCAGGAGCAGAGTCCCAGCCGATGTTGGGTTTAATTACAACAGTCTGATTGGGTTTGACAAATTGTTTCATACCACCCAGAGAGGCTATCCCCTTGTCAAACATGGCTGCAGCCTCACCACCCTTAATGGCCACGAAATCATAGGGTAGCTGCATAGCAGCAGCGTTTTCCGCTCCAAAAATATCACTGAACCGGCCTATGGATAATGCCGCTCCCGATACAACGCCAAGACCTACGGAATTACGTATGAAATCTCTTCTTTTCATGGTTTGCAGTATTATATTTTATTTACCTGTTTTCCAATAAAAACAATGCCAAAAATATTCAATTTGTAACATATATTCATTTGTTTCGGGAAATTTGGAACTAATCTAAATAATTAAGGTCCTGATTATATACCTCCAAAAAAAACATTTGAAAAATATTCCTAATTTCACCGACTCAACCAACGCAGCCGATAGATGAAAGTACTGTATTATGATTGTTTTGCCGGCATTTCGGGTGATATGAATCTGGGTGCCATGCTCGACCTTGGTGTTGATCCTGCATATCTGAAAAATGAACTTGCCAAACTGCCCGTGCATGGTTATGCAATCCATATTGAAAGAGACATCCGAAAAGGAATTTCTGGAACCCGGGTAGAGGTTGTCATTGATGAACATCACCGGAATATGGGTCATCACGGGCACGATCATGATCATGAAGGATCGCACCAGCATCTTCACCGCACATTCAGTGAAATCAGGCAACTGATCTCCTCCAGTTCCCTTATTCCCGCTGTGAAAGACATCAGTATAAGTATTTTTGAAAAGGTGGCAACTGCAGAGGCAAAGGTTCACAATAAACCTGTTGATGAAGTGCACTTTCATGAAGTTGGCGCCATCGACTCCATTGTGGATATAGTTGGCGCCGCCATTTGCCTGGATAAACTTGCTCCCGGCGTGGTTCAGTGTTCCACGGTGGAACTCGGCGGCGGATCCGTTCATTGTGCCCACGGCATTTACCCTGTCCCCGCTCCTGCAACAACCGAGATTGTGAAAAATATACCTGTCCGCAAAGGTACGGTGGATCATGAAGCCACCACACCTACCGGTGCAGCCATATTATCAGCTTGTGTAAACGAATTTACAGACAAATACGATTTTACGGTTCTCAAAACAGGTTATGGCATTGGGAGCAGGGATTCAGCCATGCCTAACGTATTGCGTGTAATTCTGGGCGAGACGGCAACGAACGATGACCCGGAAACTTTGCCTTCCTATATCATTGAATGCAACATAGACGACATGAATCCCGAGTTTTATGATTACATCATTGATTCACTGTTCTCCGCGGGCGCAAAGGATGTTTTCATCACGCCCATTATCATGAAAAAGTCGAGGCCGGCGGTTAAGTTGTCTGTTTTATGCGCGCCGGAGGCGGAAAACAGGGTAAACGAAGTGTTATTCATAGAAACATCCACCATCGGGGTTCGGAAGTATACCATTGACAAAACCATGCTTGAACGAAAGATTGAGCAAATTGCAACCCGGTTTGGCGATGTGCATGTAAAGTCGGCTTTTTACCAGGGCGTTTGCATAAAATCAAAACCTGAATATGACGATTGCCTAAAAATTGCCCGGGAAAAGGGAATTCCAATAAATCAGGTGTACCGTGAAGTAGAGAAAGCACTTAGGAAAAAAACAGATAATCATGATCAATCCTGAAAAATACGATATGCTGCTGCACTGGTTTGGCCAGTTGCAGAATGCCGTGGTTGCTTTTTCCGGAGGCGTTGACAGTACCTTTGTTTTGGCCACCGCGCAGAAAGTTCTTGGAGAGAATGTGCTGGCATTTACAGTTAAAACTCCTTATATCCCCGACTGGGAGATTGAAGAAGCCATCCAATTTTGTCAAAAGAACCAAATCCGGCACCGTGTGATCACTGCCGGCATCATGCCGGAAATCAGGCACAATCCTGTTAACCGCTGTTATCTCTGTAAAAAGAATATATTCTCCATGCTTTTAGAGGAAGCAAGGGCAGCAGGTTTCGATGCTGTGCTTGACGGTTCCAATGCCGATGATACCGGTATTTACCGGCCCGGACTTGCTGCTCTGCAGGAATTGGGAATCAGAAGCCCGCTTCTCGAAAACGGGATCACAAAAACTGAGGTTCGTCATTTTTCAGGAAAACTGGGTCTCCCCACCGCGGACAAGCCCTCCTATGCCTGTCTCCTTACCCGTCTTCCTTATAATTACCAGGTTAAAGCCGATGAATTGGCCAGGATAGAAAAAGCAGAAAGGTACCTGGCATCCGCAGGTTTTGCAGCTTCGAGGGTTCGGAACCATGGAACTATTGCCCGTATTGAACTGGAAAAAAACAGAATTGCAGAATTCGTGAATTCCCCTTTTTGTAAAGAGTTTGCAGAGCACCTTCACCAGCTCGGATATGAGTATATTACGGTTGATCTTGATGGTTACCGCAGTGGCAGTTTTGACAACAACCTCACCAAATAAAGCCTATGAATCAGGATTACTTGAACCAGCTGCTTACCGGTGTCAAAAACGGCACGGTGGATATCAATGATGCCCTGGAACAGTTAAAGGACTTTACCGTAAAGGATTTGGGCTATGCCACGATTGACACTCACCGGGAGCTCCGTACCGGATATCCGGAAGTTATTTTCGGACAGGGAAAAACACCTGAACAGGTGGCAGGGATCATCCAGTTTATGCTCACACGCGATAACAACATACTGGCAACACGGGCAACGGCTGAAATGTATGAAAAAGTAAGGGAAATCTGTCCGGATGCCCTGTTTAATCCCGTAGCCAGAACGATCGCAGTGAAAAAAAAGGACATACCGGTTCCCCCCACCTATATAGCAGTTATTACGGCAGGCACATCGGACCTGCCTGTTGCTGAAGAAGCAGCCATGACAGCGGAAATTTTCGGTAACCGCGTTGAACGGGTAGTTGATGTCGGGGTGGCTGGTATTCACAGGTTGTATAACAAACTCGACCTAATCCGCAAGGCCAGGGTTAACATTGTTGTGGCAGGTATGGAAGGGGCATTGCCGAGTATAGTAGGAGGACTTGTTGACAAACCGGTGATTGCGGTGCCTACCAGTGTCGGCTATGGCGCCAGTTTCGGTGGTCTCAGTGCTTTACTGGGTATGCTCACCAGTTGCGCCAGCGGTACCAGTGTGGTGAATATCGACAATGGATTTGGGGCGGGATTTCTGGCGAGTATGATTAATAGGCTGTAGGCTGTAGGCTATAGGCTGTAGGCTGTAGGCTATAGGCTGTAGGCTGTAGGCTATAGGCTGTAGGCTGTAGGCTGTAGGCTGTAGGCGGAAATAGGCGTTCAGTGTTCGGTGTTCGGTATTCGGTGTTCGGTGTTCGGTATTCGGTGTTCGGTGTTCGTTGTTCCGTGTTTAATAAATCCGTAAGAAACATATTCTCGTGATCTCCTCCTCCTCCATTCTGCTTTCAACCGCATATCTCCCCCCGGTCCAGTACATCACCAAATTTATCCTCGGTGCGCCGGTATCCATAGAACAATTTGAAAACTACCAGAAACAGTCCTACAGGAACAGGTGTTACATTTATGGCGCAAACGGAAAGCAGTGCCTTGTTATTCCCGTAAAGAAGCAGGGATTAAAGACTCCGGTTACTGAAGCTGAGATCGATTACCGGTATGGCTGGCAGAAGATTCATCTGAAATCCATTGAGTCGGCCTACAGGCTTTCCGCCTTTTATGAGTATTATGCCGATGATTTTAGGAAGTTTTATGAAAAGGAATGCCGCTTTTTATTCACCCTGAATATGGAACTTCTGCAGATGATCCTCCGCCTGATGGGCATTCACAATGATCCTGATACCACGAAATCCTGGGAGTCCATGCCCATAAATTACATCGATTACAGGCAAAGCATCCATCCAAAGGTCAGGTTGGCGCTACCCGACGATGATTATAATCCACAGCCCTATCAACAGGTCTTTCAGGAAAGGTATGGATTCATCCCCAACCTGAGTGCCATTGATCTTCTGTTCAACGAAGGACCGCTGGCGGTGGAGGTTTTAATGAAATCAGTGAAGAGTAATGAGTAATGAGTAATGAGAGGGTTTTGAGATTTGTGAATTGTGTTACTACTCCTCACTCATTACTCATTACTCATTACTGCTTTTATGCCTATTTGACATACGTACTTCAATTATTGCGCCATAATGGCATATTTTTACAGTTGGCATCAGAATTGAAACTGACTGCATAACAGTTCCATTTAAAAACCAATAAAACCGAGCAATATGGCATACTTAAGATTCTACAGCCCTTATCATTCCGCTTACAGGGATGAAAACACAAATGAGGCATTGAAACAGCTCATGCAGCATTTCAGCGATGACAATGAATGCGGTTTTTGCAAAGGAAGCGTTCCGGCTTCAAACATTTCCGAATCAGAAAATGAATTTCGCATTGAAATGGCTTTACCCGGTGTTGATAAGAAGAATATCAGCATAAAACATGAGAAGAGTTACCTGACGATCAGTGTTGAAAAACCACAAGCTGAAAGCCAGGATAATTACCTGCGCCAGGAGTTTGATTATTCCGGGACTTCACGCACTTACCATATAGGTGAAAAGATCGATGCCGGGAGCATTTCGGCCCAATATGAAAACGGCCTGTTAATTGTGCATCTTCCGAAGAAAGAAGTTTTCGCCAGTAAATCAGTACAGTCGATCGTTGTAGAATAGATAACTTCAACCCCGGAGTCGGTTATAATCCATCCGGGGTTTTATTCCTATATAAGCGAAGAAGTAAAAGCGCAATGGCCAGGACTAAAGCAAGTGCTGCGCAAATGGCAAACCAGGTGTTGACAGTACGCGATTCCACGGTCATTGTATAATCCGTGGCATAAAACTTATCTATTTTAAAGGTCCAGTTTGCCAGGTTCTTATCTGTTTTACCTGCATTGTTCTTTATAATAGTTCCGGGCATCAGCACCCGGTTTGTATAGGTCTCAAGGGAATAAGCCGCCACCCTGAATTTCTTTTTGAAATCGCTGAAACCTTCAGGATCAGCAGCCTGCAACTTGTCAGGATCCACATTGAAATAGGTTGATGCTGCATTTACAAAGGCGTCATCATCCTCGATACCCGATTCAAAAGTTCTTTGCTGATCAAGCCATACATAAAAGGACTTCCTGGTTGCAATGGTATCCGGGCTATCCCCAAGTTTTCTGAGAGCACCGGTCACCAACCGGTAGAATTCGTTGTAGATATTGATTTTCTGCCACGATTCGAATTTCTGCTCGATGGTATCACGCAATGCCTTGAACCGTAAGCTGTCATTCCGGTTCATAACAGGTATTTTGAGGGTATCCTGTACTAGTAGGATACTGTCGATTTCACGGGAATAATAAATTTCCTTTTCATCTGCCTGATGTATCTGAAGCTCGGCATCACTGAGGTAGTCATTTACCGGGACCGAACGGAATGGGAATAACCTGCCATAGGTTTCCGCATAATAATAATGCGTATAATACCAGCGGAATCTTTTTTCGAGGTTCACCCGGATTGCTATGTGATCCTTAAAGGCTGAGTCATCATGATAAAACTCCTTATTCAGATCACGGAAATTCCTGAATTCCTTCCTGGCTTCATACACATAAACCTTCCCTTCGCTGACATCATTTTCACTCCGGGATTCGAGCCGCGTAGATATTTCCCAGGTAGAATCCATCGGGACCGGAAAGGATCCCGTGAAAATATCGGCTGAATCTCCCTTAACGGTTACAATACGCAGCAAACTGCCATCAGCCTTAACCTGGGTGGAAATGTTATATTCCAGGCATCCCCATAGAAGAAATGTGAATGAAAGAAAAACCAAAAATCGCGATAAACGCTTACAGGAATTCATAGCGTTGTGAATTATGATTAATCAGGGCGGTTCATTCAAAGTTACTATTAATTTATTGAATTGCATCCGTATCAGCGGGGAATTCATTGGCAGAAACTAGTCAACAAAAATTACTTTTTTTTGTTCTGGTTCTCCCAGTTCACCGATTTCAATGAATCCATTCCCGGTCGCAAATGCATCAAAATCATGGGCATCTCTGTCCACTGCAACAAGCAATCCTCCGCTGGTTTGCGGATCAGCCAGCACCATTTTGTGAAACTCATTGATTTCCGCTATTTTATCACCATAGCTTTTCCAGTTTCGGTATGTGCCTCCGGGAATGCAGTTTTTATCAATATAGCGTTCAATATTATCGAGCTTTGGAATGCTGTTGAAGTGAATTCTGGCAGTCAGTTTGCTCCCTTCACAAATCTCCAGCAGATGTCCCAGCAACCCGAAACCGGTAACATCAGTCATCGCCCGGACGCATTCCATTTTTCCCAGTTCAGTTCCCGATGAATTAAGTTTTGTCATCCAGGCAACGGAATTCAGGTAATCCTGCTCCTCTAACAGATTTTTCTTTGCTGCCGTGCTAAGAATACCCGTTCCCAGTGGTTTGGAAAGAAATAAGCGGCATCCGGAGCGGGCAGTATTGTTTTGCCTGATGCAATCCTTATCTGCCAGGCCTGTAACCGAAAGTCCGAATACCGGATCGGAAATATCAATGCTGTGCCCACCGGCCAGCGGAATACCTGCCAGCCTGCAAATATCCACCGCTCCTTCTATCACCCGTCCTGCAAGGGATGCAGGTAGCCTGGTCAGCGGCCAGCCCAGTATGGATATAGCCATCAGGGGGTTGCCACCCATTGCATAAATGTCACTGATGGCATTGGCAGCGGCTATTCTTCCAAAATCCCAGGGATCATCAACTATAGGCGTAAAAAAATCTGTCGTGCTGATAATGGTCTGCCCGTTCCCGAGATCATAAACTGCCGCATCATCACGCGATTCACAACCCACAAGCAAAGCGCCAAAATGTGATTTATCCGGCACCATGCGGATGATCTCACGAAGATCAGCCGGTGAGATCTTGCAGCCACAACCCGCACCGGGACTGAACTGGGTAAGTTTTATATCGGGAGTTGACATAATTAATTATTGTTGTGATTGTTGTGATTGTTGTGATTGTTGTGATTGTTGTGATTGTTGTGATTGTTGTGATTGTTGTGATTGTTGTGCAAAAGCAATTACAATATTGGCAATTTCCCTGGGTTTTTCATCGTGAATCATGATTTCGCCCATTTTTTCCCTTAGATGCAGGCTCATAGTGCGTGCATATAATTTATCATAATACTGTAAAACCATCTCTATCGCTTTTTCCATCTCCCCGTTTTGTATAGACTCGATCACCAGGGATGTATTTTCAAGGCCCAGTCTCTTCTTTATCCTTTGAGCGTTTGAGATGAGCTGATCTTTGTTTTCACCTGCATATCCGGCCATGAGTCGCTGGATTCTTTGCTTCCGCGGAACGACAAGGTTCACAGCCGGGGCTGAAACCATCTGATCATAAAATGGCCGGGGTATGAAAATCCTTCCAATGGCAAGGCTTTCATCCTCGACGTAGATAATCTCGCTGGGATTGATTTGCCTGAGCTGCATGAACAAATTGTTCTCAAATTGTTCTGTGGTGGGTTGAGAGGACATTCCGAATCCTCCGAAGACCGATCCTTTATGACAGGCGAGTCGTTCGAGGTGGATAACCTGTTTTCCCATTAATTCAAGCGCTTCCAGCACATCCGTTTTGGCGGAACCGGTCATGCCACCAATGATTACCAGGTTAAAAGGTTCTGAAAAGCAAACATGAGCCCTGTTTCTAAAACTCTTATACCCTCCTTCGAGAGTGTCTGTTTGTATTCCTAAGGTGTTTAACAACCATGCCATGCTGTTGCTGCGCATTCCGCCCCGCCAGCAATGTAAAAGAGCATGACGGTCAGGCGCTATTTGCAGGGCCAGGGAAGCAAATTCTTTCATTTTTGGCCCGATAAGTTCAAGACCCTTCAGCATGGCCTCGGAAGATCCTTTCTGCAGGTACAGGGTACCGATTACGGATCGCTCTTCATTGCTTAAAAGAGGCAGGTTTACGGCACCAGGAATATGTCCGTGTTCGAATTCTGCCGGGGATCGAACGTCAATGACCGGCAGAGTATGAGATTTATCAAGGAAATCAGAAATATTCAGCTTACAGTTTGCCATGAAAATACTCAACGGAAAAACAGGTTAAAGTTAGATTATTCATCATGTTTATTATTAATTTCGATTAAAATTAAGACCTATGAGAAAACCAATACTTACAATCCTTTTCTTCTTTGTTTACCTCCAGCTTTTCTCACAGTCCGAAAATCCCCGGTATGACTCTTCTCTGGCCAAATCACTCGGCGCAGATGATTACGGTATGAAATCCTATATACTGGTAGTTCTGAAATCAGGCCCCAACACCATAACTGATCAGGCTAAACTGGATACTCTCTTCAGCGATCATATGAAAAATATTCAGGACATGGCTGACAAAGGAAAGCTCATTGTAGCAGGTCCGTTTGGTAAAAATGCAAAATCCTATCGTGGAATTTTTATTCTGAATTTAAAAACAAAGGAAGAAGCTAATGCTTTATTGATGAATGATCCGGCGATAAGAGAAAAGGTATTCGAAACGGATATTCTGGAATGGTACGGTTCTGCAGCATTGGGTGAATACCTGAAAGTGCATCAGAAAATTGAAAAGAAAAGCTTCTGATGATCTGAAAATTTTGAATTTGTTTACAACTTCATATCAAACTACCCGTAAAACAGAACAAGTTATTTGATTCCCGGTTCAACCAAAAACATTGCGATGAACAGTTATGAAAAATGGAGTTTGTTTATAAACTCATTGATAGCCCTGGGCTTATTCGGAGTTATACTTGTTGCCCTTTTTAACGACTGGATCAGAAAGAAGATATTTCCCGGCAGCCTTACCGTGGAAATCCTTGATAAGAATGGCGAGCTGACAACATTGGATAATGGCCACAAGGTAGTTTATTATCATCTCCGGATTATCAACAAAAGACACGTAATCGTTCATAAATGCAGGGTATTCCTTAAGAGGATCCAGAAACGGAATGGCAGTGGAGTATTTGAAGATATCCCCTTATCCGTTCCACCCAGGTACGTTTGGACACCTGCTGAAACATCACCGGAAGACGCTGACATTGTTTTGGAAAAAATTATCGATTTCGGTTACATCATGGATAATGGAAAGGAGTTCAAACCCACAGTTACGCCTATTCTGAACAGCTTCAAAGGCAATCTTTCAAAAAATGAAACCTTCCGGTACCATATAGAAACAGTTGCGAAAAACTATCATCCCCGGAAACTAATCGGCATTGAAGTATCCTGGGACGGGGAATGGCCCACGGATCTGCAGGACATGCATAAGCATTTGATAATAAAGACCTTATAACACGATTTACAGGTATTTCATCCATGCATAGGCTTTTCGTCTTCCCAAATAGTTCAAATCCTCATCATGGTTAAAAGCTTCCTTTTCATGTGACAGGGCAAGGTAAGCTTTATGACGATCACGTTGCTGAACAAGATGCACAACGAATTCAACTCCATACCACAGAAAAAAAAACAGCCACAGCATCTCAAGTTGCTGCCGGGCATGGATCCGTTCATGATTGAGTGTAATAGACCCCGACAGGTCTGTACCCGGCTTGATGAAAAGCATGGGCCATACACACATGGCATTGTAGTGATGACCCAGGATCCATCGTGAAAAACGGTTTTGGATCAGGATCATTTCAAATCTTTGAATTGCTTAAACTCTTCTTCCATATCCTCGTGTGCCATGAAACCTCCGCGTTTTATCAGCAACATGTGTCTGAAAGTAATGGATTCTCCTTTTTTCAAAACAGTTATTTGACTTGATTCAGAATTGTCATAGCATTTTTTACCCAGGTTATTGACAGCGAACAAACCATAACCGCGGGCATGCCAGTATGCGGGAAAACCCGGGTTTTCCGGATGATCAAACATGCATATGGATATGTCATTATTATCTTTTCTTGCTGAAAGGCTTATCCATCTTGCCCTTTTACCCCATACCACTTCCTTCTCAACTCCTTCACTGTTTCTGTAAATGCCGTTAACCCCCGCATTATCAAGAACCGGTATGGCCATAGGATTTCCGGATGCATCGGTAAACAGTTCCGGCTTTTCGGCAGGTGCCTCAAATGCCCTGTCAACCCGCAAGGCACATAAACCTTCCTTGTTGTCGCCGAAATGAACAGTATCACACATCGCAGTGAGCTTTGTTGTTCTCACAACACGACGTCTCAGTATATCACCTGAAAATTCAAAAGTCGTTTCTTCGTCAAGCAAAACTTCATTCCGGGAATTCACCCACTGACACATCACAACCAGCCTGGCTTTGTCTGATCCGCTTTCAGTTTTAACGACCCTGATATGCCGGATACTTCCGTAATGTGCCTTCAAAGAATCGGGGATGGCATATGAATTATTCCAAAAATCAAATCCGTTTACCTCCCCATAGTTAAACCACCAGCCTGCCTGGTGAGGATGATCCACCCGTTCTCCCCGCCTTGGTTGAAGCGGAAATCCCCGGGTCACAACCGTACCATCGGATGTTGTCAGCGGAAAGAGTACAGGCTTTTCCAGTGTTGAGGGATAAATATAGGAGGTGAAATACCTGCCTTCGAAAAAAACATCCACTTTACGGCCGGGATCATCCACTTTAATAAAAATGCCATTTTCGGTAATCTCCTTTTGCTGTGATATGACAGGTAATGTCAAAAAAGCCAATACGATGTGAAAAAATATTTTCTGCATATCCGATTGAATTACTTTATTTACCCTTCAAGGGTCTATGGACCGCTTGAAGGGTTTTATTTTTAACCTTGTCTCCTGGTCCCCTTGTCCCCTTGTCCCCTTGTCCCCTTGTCCCTAATAAACAAAAACCTTCCCCCCAGCCATAACCTCCTGTGTTTTTTCATCAAAGGTGGTTCGCATGCCTGTCCGGTAAGCAGCATTGGCCATGATGCAGGCAACGGCATGATTAAAACCGGCCTCTAAAGGGGCATGGGGCTGTTTCCTCAACCGCACACATTCCATCCAGTTACGCATATGGGCAGAGGTGAGCGGATCACCGCTTGTATTGGCGCCAGTAACAACGTCAATTTCAGGCAGCTTAAATGATTCCAGCAGGTTTGGAGCAAGATTCATGTCATCTGCCTCTTGTTTCCGCAAGCCACCTTCAGGCGTTACTGAGTTATGATCAAGATTCAGCATACCTGCATTGGAATAGTATAATTCCTTGGTTCCACCGGCTGAATTGCTGAACCTGGAGGAATATACCACCTGGAATCCCTTTCCCGGATCGGAGGGCGAGCCATAATCAAAAACTGCTGTGAGCGTATCCGCATTGGTGCGGCCGTCTTTCCACTGGTATATCCCGCCATTGGCAGCCACACTTCGGGGATGGTTCAGATCAGTAAACCAGTGAACGGTATCAATCTGATGGCACATCCATTGACCCGGAATACCTGATGAATAGGGCCAGAAAAGCCGATACTCGAGATATTTCCTGGGGTCCCATTCCTCAAAGGGACGATTCAGAAGATACCGTTTCCAGTCAGTGTCCTGTTCGCGGATAGCTGCAACCAGTGCAGGCCGGCGCCAGCGTCCCGGCTGGTTCACATTCCAACACATCTCAACCATAACAATGTCGCCAAATTTTCCCGATTTGATATATTCGTTGGCAGCCTCGTAATTGGCGCCACTCCGGCGCTGTGAACCAATCTGGACAATAATGCCACTTTCGTGGCAAGCTCTCAGAGCTGCCCTGGCGTCGTTCATGGTTTCCGCAAAAGGTTTTTCGACGTATGCATCCTTTTTGGCATGTGCTGCCTCAACCAGGTGAAGAGCGTGCTGAAAGTCGGCCGTGCTGATGATGACCGCATCAATATCATTGCGGGCGTAAAGCTCATCGTTGTTTGCGCAAAGGGCTACATCCCACCCTGCTTTTTCTTTGATCCAGTCTTTCCCTTCGTTACGCCGCACACTCCAAATATCACTGAGGGCAACTATCTCAAAGTTCAATTCTGTTGCATGTTCCAGAAAACAGGGTAAAAGGGATGCTTTAAAGCGATCGGAAAAACCGACCACTCCGACCCTGATTTTTTCGTTGGCACCTGTTATCCTGCCGTAACTAATAGGAGAGCCTGCGAAAGCTGTCCCGCCGAGAGTAATGCCGGCAGCCCCGGTTATTACCTGTTTAATGAATCTTCGTCTGGTTTCCATTATGATTATCCTTGTATGTATAAGCAAAGGTGGATAAATTTAAAATAGGTTTCCATGTTCTGTTTTTCAATTTTTATCTGTAACTTAAAATCAAACCATCAAAACCAAAACCTATGAAATCAATACCTGTAACTTTTACCATTTTCATCCTGATCACGAGCTCCTTTCAAATCCGGTGCCAGGATCAGGCGTTTTATCAGGAAAAGATCGATCATTACAAGAACCTGAAAAACACCGGCGCCACTATCGGCTTTATTGGCCTTCCGGTCGCGGTTGCCGGGTTCATCATATATAAAACAGGTATAAAAAAGTCAAATGCTCAGGAAGATGAAGATATCCTCGAAAGCATTGTTCAGATACCTGTTGGATTGGCGCTTACATTTGTGGGCAGCGGAGCCTTCATAACCGGTATTGTATTAAGCGGCATTGGCAGCCGAAGAATGAAGGAGTACCAGGAGAAACTGAGTAAAATAGATTTAGGAGCCTACTATGCACCGGGTCATGCCGGAATAACGCTGACGTACAGGTTTTAACCAATACTCCTTACAACCTGTAAACAAATATGTATTATTGCTGTTAATCCTGGTGGCATCCATCAGTTGGAACAGGGATTAAACAGATGCAATATTATTCTCATAAAAAATACATAGATTTGAACCTGTTGAATTTATTAGGAATTCGACTGACTTTAAGTAATAATGCAAATTCTTTGAAATCGGATAGCTTATGAGAAATATCTTAATACCAGTACTTCTTGCAGTAATATTCACAGCCTGTGAAAAGGACCAGTCATCAAGTGATACCAAAATAACCGACTTTTCAGCGACGGATTTGAACAGGTCAAGCTTTACCATCGACCAGGTATTTCAGGACGATTCAAGCAAAATCATTTACCTGCTTTTCTCAAACGGCATACCTGCAGATTCTTTTCCGTTGCAATTCACCGTGAGTTTTGCCCTGCCGGCAGGAGCAACATCCAATCCTGCCTCGGGAGGGCAGGTTACAATACCCAATATTGACCAGCATTTAAAGTTTACGGTATCGGCTGAGAATGGGAAACAGGTTGATTACCATTTGGTTTTGCGAGACAACCAGCTACCAGACCGTGATTTTGAAGATTGGTACAGTACCGTGGGCATGGACGGAAATCCTTACAGCGATCCGGGAAAATCTGCCGAGTATACAGTTTGGGCCACAGCCAATCAAGGAACCAGCATTTACGGTACGTACGGTACCAAACCGCTTGCCATTGGAGATAATACGGTTGCGCAAATAAGTACCGGAGCAACAGCCATTCCTGTGACTGCCGGAACGCTTTTTACCGGGAGATTCGACATTAACGGAGCTATCAATCATCCTACTGATCCCAGGCAGGCCACCCATTTTGGCACTCCATTCAGTCTGCGACCCGTTTCCTTCAAATTCAAGTACTCTTATCAACCCGGCGACCTTTACGTTCGTGCCACCCTGAACAATCCTGACAATATTTTCGGAGGATTCACGGTTACTGAATTGCAGGGGAATGATATGTTTACAGGGTATGCCATACTTGAGAAGCGTGACGGATCTGGCGTTGTTGAAATAGGCCGTGCTGAAATGACCTCAGGGGATCTGCAGGATGAACTCACGGAAATTTCACTGCCTTTCGTTTATTCTTCCGATCAAAAACCCACGCACATCTCAGTTGTGTTCTCCTCGAGCAAGGACGGCGATTTGTTTACAGGTGCCGTCGGCAGCACACTCCTTGTTGATGATGTGGAACTGGTTTATTAATGTATTGACCTGAAAAAACTTACACAACTTGAAATGAAGAGTATCTGTTTGCTGATGGCGCTCTTTTTTTCTTTATCGCTTGAGGCGCAGAATAACAAATGGCGTGTATATCCGTCATTGGGAGTAGATATGGGAGGCGCAACACCGTTCCCTTTTTCAGATATTCCTGACGGAGCTAAAGGCACTCCAAAAATTAATCCCAATCTGGGATTTGGATTCAGTCATCAACTTTACAACAGGTGGAGCCTTAGCCTGGAAGTCAGTTATCATCTCCTGGCTTTCTCAGCCAAGGCTGATGTTCGCAGTCAGCCTTTCTACTTCGATAATCACCTGGACATCCTTTACTTCTCCGGGAATACCAGCACCGATGTTGAGCTCCGTTTTCTTGAATTTCCAGTATTGGCTGAGTATTCTATTAATTCCAGGTGGTCCCTTGCACTTGGCGCATACTATTCAAGAATTCTTGAAGGATCTTTCAGGACCAGCGGGACAAACGGTGTGCTTTCCGATGATAAGTCCATAACTGACACCGCACCCCTGCCGGGTGTTGCCAATACCAGTTATGATTTCAACAATTTTTTGGATGTCTGGGATGGTGGCCTGTTGCTGGGTTTTTGGTACGGAATTAATCAAAGGCTGTATTTCTGGAGTCGTTTGCAGGTTGGATTCAAGAGCCTCTTTGTTCCTGAATTTGACAACATTGACTATGAGATGTACCAGGTTCGTTTCAGCACAGGCGTTTCAATCTCTTTGTTCAGCACCCGGAACGAACAGCCCTGAACCATTACAACCATTTCCGTCGCCGGAAGAAATAAATCATAATCCCGGCGGTTAGGATACAAACCATCCAGAATGCGGGGTAAGCCCAGATCTTCGTCAGTTCGGGAAAGTATTTGAAGTTCATCCCGTAAACCCCGGCCAGAAATGTCAGGGGTATGAAAATCGTTCCGATAACCGTAAGAACCTTTATGATCTCTCCCATACGGTTTGAAACCGATGAAATATGGGTTTCTGTAAGGTCGCTGGCGATTTCACGATAGGTTTCAATGAGTTCAATAATCTGCACAACATGATCGTATAGATCCGTCAGATAGATGCGTGTGGTATCCGTTATACATTCGTGTGTTTCCCGCTGCAGGAAGGAGACAACCTCACGCAAAGGCCACACTACCCAACGCACCATCAACAAATCACGTTTGAGCTGATGGATATCACTGATCAATTCGGGGCGGGGTTGTTCGAGAATCAGAGTCTCCAATTCCTCAGCACGGTCACTCAGGTATTCGAGAATGGGAAAACAATTATCAACCAGGACATCAAGCAGTGAATATGCCAGAAAGCTGGCATCGCTGTTGCGAAGCCGGGAACCCTTGACCTTGATTCGCTGACGAATGATTTCCCATGCAGTGTTGCGGCTTTCCTGAAATGTCATAACAGTTTTATGACCCAGGAATATGGAGATCTGCTCATGATGCAAATGCCCTTCAAGGATCTGCATGGTGTGGGTGACGATGAACAAACGCGCCATGAGTTCACTTTCATCGCCGCCGTATGCTTCAACTTTGGACCGCTGGGTTTGCTGCAGCATATCTTCCACAGCAAGGGGGTGCAGATCATACTTGGTCGCCAGAGCCTGAATAACATGCAAATCTGTAAGGCCCTCCACACTTATCCACCTTACAGCTGTCCATTCCGGCCGATGGGAGCTGAGAAAGCCCTCTATATTGCCGATGTCACTCACCAAAACCTCACCCGGACTGTAATCAATGCATGTAACAACTACCTTACCAGAGCTACCTGGAAGATCAGCAATTTCATCGTGCTCGATCCCCGGTGCAGCGCCCGGTTTACTGCGTTTGTGTTTAAAATATTTATGCATGACGCGATTACATTGGTCGAATGTACAATATATTGAACATTATTCAAATATATTTTTTATGTTTTCATTTTTGTATTAAAGAATTATATATCTTTATATCCTATTTAAGGAATCCCCCTAAAATAGGATGAATAGATCTTTTCTCAGGGATTACATTTTTTAAAACTAATTTAAAATCATGTCACTATGAAAACAAGAATCTTATTGATTTGTGCATTGCTTTTTTCATTGAACGCCTTATGGGCACAAGAAAAACCTGTCAGCCCGATCCCGCTTATCGGATCAGAAGCCCCGTCCTTTAAGGCGCATTCCACCCAAGGAATGATTTCCTTCCCGGGTGATTATCACAACAAATGGAAGATCCTGGTAAGCCATCCCAGGGATTTTACTCCGGTGTGCTCTTCTGAAATACTGGAAATGGCCCAAAAGCAGGATGATTTTGAAAAACTGGGGGTAAAGCTTTTTGTGTTATCCACAGACACCCTTTATCAGCATCAGTCCTGGGTGAAAACCCTCGATACGCTGAAATACAAACAAAGGGCTCCTGTGGCCATTAATTTCCCTTTGATTGACGATAACAAAAAGTCAGTTTCCAAAATGTACGGCATGATACATCCGGAGATAAGCTCAACCAGGAATGTACGCGGTGTATTTATTATTGATGCGAAGGATAAAATAAGGGCGATCTTTTTCTATCCCATGGAAATCGGCAGGAATCTTGATGAAATCGAGCGAACTGTAATCGCTTTGCAGACAAGTGACAAGGAGAATGTTCTTACCCCTGGCAACTGGAAACCCGGTGAAGATGTTTTTCTTCCATATCCCGACAAAAAAGCCATAGCTGATGGAAGCGCTTATACAATTGCCCCTTTTATGATCGGCAAAAAAAGACCATAAGATAAAATATTTTGGTTTCTGAAATAAAAGACCCAACATCAATTAGGGTAAGCCGGAGTTTATGACTCCGGCTTTTAAATTTTATATGCGCCAAACAAGCTAACACAACTGTTTTTCCGTTTATTGGTTTAACTTTATCCCGGTATTTACAGCCCGATAAAATCGCATGATAATGAAAACCAATGACAATCTTTTTATTTGGCCTCTCCTGTTGATTCTTTTGTCACTGATTGCTGTTGGCAGTTGTGAAGAGGATTTCAGCAATATTGTAATTCCTATAGTAACTACAGGCTTTGTAAGCCATATAACCGACACCTCTGCTATGGTTGAAGGAAATTCAAATACTTCAGGCGGAGACCACATCGTTGCCCGCGGAATATGCTGGAGTAACCTGCTGACTCAACCCTATGCTAATCCTGATGACTGGTATAACGGAGGCTGGGGAAGCGGCAGTTTTACCGGTTTCATGGATGGCCTGACTCCCGGGCTCACCTATTATGTTCAGGCCTATTCCTCCAATAGTGCCGGTGCTGTTGCGGGAGATGTTATCGTGCTCACAACCACTGGTGATATAACTGGTGAAAGCGTGTTTAATCCAGATCTGACGTATGGTTCAGTAACTGATTTCCAGGGTAACACATACAGGACAATTCAGATTGGAAGTCAGACCTGGATGGCCGAAAACCTGAAAACCACGAAGTACATTGACGGGAATGATATACCCGAGGTGACAGGCCTCAACGCCTGGATTGATCTTCAAACACCAGGTTACTGCTGGTATGTTAACGATGCGAAGTTCAAGAATCCGTATGGTGCTTTGTACAACTGGTATGCCATTAACACTGAAAAAATTTGTCCTGCCGGCTGGCATGTGCCAACCGATGGTGAATGGCTAACGCTTACCTCAAATCTGGGAAACGAATCTCAGGCAGGAGGCCAATTACGTGAGGCCGGGGCATCACACTGGGTATTTGAGAACCAGGAAACAAATAGTACCGGTTTTACAGCTTTACCCGCAGGTTACCGTTCCTGGAACGATCAGAAATACTTCCGTGAAATGGGCTATTCTGCCGGGTTTTGGTCCTCAACGGCAGATCCCTATGATGCCGACCTTTTTGCTGTATCCCGCCGGTTTTATTTCCGTGCGGATTCCGGTGGAATCTTTTACAATATCAACTCCAAAAAAACAGGATTATCGGTGCGGTGTGTGAAGGATCAATAAACAATTCTTTTGGATACCTGAACATCCCCTAGCCATATTCTGGCCTCTCCCTGGTAGAGCTGATCTATAGGTATCTGGTAGGACAATCCGGGGAATCTGAAGTTTGCCCAATATTCACCCGGGTTTAAAGGAGTATCGATCGTATCATGGATGGTAAAGGTCATGGACACACCGGGTTGCAGCTCCGAAAGCCATTCAATCCTCCAACCGTTCCACGGATCGGGCGCCTCATGCAGGATACCGCTGGCAAAAACCTGTTGGTATTCCATATCAGACAGGTACAAGCCATTGGTAAAGTAATGAAAAAGTTTTGCACCCATTTTATCCGGGTCGAGGATCAACAGCGAGGTAACATCTGCATTGGTGATTGTAAAGGAATAATCCAGCGTTTTCCCGCTGATCTCGACTGTATCTAAGCATAGCGCAATTCCGGAATGTAAAAGACTGCGTTCCTCCAGTACTTCGATCATTTCGGGGCAATTCCTGGGATCAGAACTTCCTTCATGCCACCAGTAGTAATCGACCCGGAAAGCATAGTTGCCATAAAATGACGGCATCGAACCAATATAGGGACCTGATGGCATGGAACTCATGTACGCCGGCCAGAAACTTCCGGTATAAATGGTATCACCATTGTCGAGGAATGAGAAAGTTCCCTTTTCATAATCTTCAAATTCCTGATGGATGGTTTTGAAATAGAAAATGCAGGTTGAAGAATCATAAAAGTCAAACTCACTAAACTGGTAGGCCAGCCTGTCGCTTGTCACAAAAAACACCTCCGGACCGGGTTTGACAGGAATAAAGGTATGGGTGATACCCGGATCTTTTTCACATGCAATAAGCGATAACACAATGGCTATTCCAGGTAAAAGTGTTTTGATCATATGAATCATGTACTTAAAGTAACGCTCAAATTGTAAGATGATGATTGGAGGACAAAGGTTGCGTCAAAAATCTCGGTTACATTGCTGGATAATTCATCTAAAATTCATACTTTCAAGCTTAATTTGTCACTTTCCCGGCATTTATCTTATAAAACCAAATCCCATGCAAAATGAACGCCTGATTTCCCTGGATGCATTCAGGGGATTTACAATTGCAGCCATGATCCTGGTTAACAATCCAGGTTCATGGGATCATGTGTATGCTCCATTGTTGCATAAAGAATGGAACGGTGTTACCCCCACCGACCTGATATTCCCGTTTTTTATTTTTATTGTAGGTGTTTCCATCGTATTGGCTTACTCAAAGCGAATAACTGCCGGTGTTCCACCGCGTAAAATGGTAAATAAAATCGGTTCCCGCTTCCTGAAGATCTTTCTGTTGGGCGTATTACTGAACTTTCTTTATGTGATGAGTTTGTCCGAACTACGCATTGCCGGTGTACTGCAGCGCATTGCCATTGTTTACCTGGTTTGTTCGTTGCTGTATCTTTTCACTTCCTGGCGCACCCAGCTGATTACAGGTGTTGTTATCCTGATGGGTTACTGGCTGGCCATGATGTTGATTCCAACGCCGGGTTATGGAAAACCCATGCTTGAACCCGGGATTAACCTGGCTGCATGGTTCGACACCAACTTCCTGCCGGGCAGTATTTGGGAAGGGACCTGGGATCCGGAGGGCATATTAAGCACATTCCCATCCATCGCCACCGGAATCGCCGGTATGATGGCAGGAATTATTATAACGGGCAAGCTCGAACAGGAGCGTAAAGTACTCTGGCTTTTCACGGCAGGTTTTCTGGCCACCATTGTCGGACAAGCCTGGGGCTGGGTTTTCCCCCTGAACAAAAATCTCTGGACGAGTTCTTACGTGGTCTTTACGGGGGGACTGGCGTACATGACCCTCGCAGCAAGCATTTTTATCGTGGACATATTGGGCAGGAAGCGTTTTACAAAAATCGGCATTGTATTCGGTGCCAATGCGATCACAATTTATGTATTTGCAGGACTGATGACCTGGTTCTTTTATTCCATGAAAATAGGCGATCAAAGCCTTAACCTGCATTTTCTGAATCTATGCACCGGAATCTCCCTGTCAGCCAAATTTGCCAGTCTGATCTATGCTTTATTTTACGTGGCATTCTGTTATATTCCGGCATGGTTACTATACAGGAAGAGGATTTTTATAAAATTGTAATATAACACATGCATCATTTATAGTAACTCAATATTCACCGGCACTTCAATCTTAAACAAGACGCCTTTCCCATTTTCGCTTTCACAGGTTATAGTACCATGGAGTTTCTGTTTAACCAGGTTATAAAGAATATTCAGTCCCAATCCGGTTCCGCGGTGCTGATCGGATGTATAAAAAGGTTCAAAGATATGCGGCAGGTCTTTTTTGCTAATACCGGCTCCATCATCGGTATACCGGATTTTCAGCAAGTCCTTGCTTAGATCTGCTTTAATGCCAATAGTGCCGGTATCCCTATTGCGAAATCCATGCTGTAAGCTGTTTAATAACAGATTGGTAAAGATCTGGGCATATACTCCGGGAAATGAATTCACTTCCAGGGCATGATCACATTCGATTTTGAATTTAATATTCTTTTCGGTGAATTTCGGTCGTAAACTGAGGAGTATGTCGTTCAAATATTCCTTGAATGCAAATACCCGCTGGTGTTCAGTAACCTGGTCTGTTGAAACTTGTTTAAAGCTTTGAATAAGTGAAGCTGCGCGTTCCAGGTTTTTATGAATCAGGTTGGCTACATCCTGGGATGATTGTATGAATCTCTTGAAATCATCCCGACTGATTTTATCTTTGTCATATAATCCGGCCATCCTTTGTATATCATCCTGCAGACTGCTAATGGCGGTAATACCTATACCTACCGGCGTATTGATCTCATGCGCAACCCCTGACACCAGGCTGCCAATGGCAGCCATTTTTTCTGATTCAATAAGTTGTTCCTGGGTTTTCTGAAGATTTTCAAGGGTTGACTGCAGTTCTTCTTTTTGTTGCGATAATTCTTCCTGGTGTTCTTTCAGTGCTGCGCTCTGATTTTCCAATAATATGCGACGTTCATCAAGGGCAGCCGTAAGCTTTTTTGACCGTTTCAGGCTGTAATAGTAAAGCATGATGAGTCCCATGGCCAACAATAGAATGAGTGTCAATCCTCCGATCACAATTCGCTGCATTATCTTTTTCTTTTGCAATACATCAACCTCTGCCTGCTTTTTTGCCACCTCAAATTCCGTACGCAGATCAGCCATTTTCTGAATATTCTTAAAGCTATTAAAGCTTTTAATACTGTCATTGGCGTTTACATACAGCGACAGATAATGGTAAGCACTGTCATACTTACCGGAAACCTTGTATAGCTGGGCAAGACGATAGGCTGCATCACGTTCAAAGGCAAGAATGCTATTCTTTGCAGCATAACCAAAACTTTTGGTTGCAAAGTCCATGGCCTTCTTAATTTCTCCTTTATGCTGAAGAATGCCGGCATATTCAATCGCATACTCTGTAACGGCATATTCATCGCCCTGTTTGGTAAGTATTTCAATAGCGCGGAGAAGATGATCTTCTGCTTTTTCGAATTCCGACTGCCTGGAATAAACCAATCCTGCATTACCCAGGCAATAAGCATATTCAGTAAGGTGTCCTAACCTTTGGTATATTTCACTTGTTTCTGAGAATAAGATTAAGGCCGTGTCGTATTGCCCCATACTATAATTTGCATATCCTAAATTGTGCAAGGCCGAGGCCATGTTTATTGAATCCTTTTCTTTTCTGTAGATTTCAATGGCATTTTTAAGATAATATTTTGCATTATCAAAGTTTTCCAGCTGGTTATATACCTCGGTTAAATAAAGATATACTGCTGCCAGGCCTTTGTTGTTGTGATTTTCTTTATAATAACCGGCAGCTTTGATAAAACATTCAAGTGCTGAGACAAGCTTACCGGAATTAAGGTAGCCAAATCCTTTGTAAACAATTGGTTGAGCAGGAAAGATATTCAATTTTTCAGCAAGTTGTATGGCCTGTTCACTATATTGTAAAATAGTATCAGCATCCGTGGATGTTGAGGCTATCTTGCAAAGAAGCTCAAATTTTACGGTATCATCCTTAAGCAGGTCATTGTGCAATATATACAAAAGACTATCGGCTGATTGCGCTTTAATGGCTATCAGTGAGTTTATTGCTATAATAAATGCAATACAAAAAGCTGAAACAATGCGAAAGTACATTTTGTCAATTGCCTCCTTTGGGTGGAGGTGGGACCCTTATCATGGGATCAATGATAATTATTGTATCCTTATCTTCAGGGATATATGTAATTTTGTATTCTTCTTCAATTGTTTTACCCCGATGTATAAATATTTCTTCCGGTAAATTAAGATTCCACACACCATGCGGGTGTTCATACGTACCGTTTTTAAATATTATCGTAGAATCTGTCAGGGATCTAATTTCAATTATCCTCCTTATTCCACTTTTTTTAATTTTTATCCATTGAATATTCCCGGATTTAAACTTACTGGGATCGATCTTGATTATAGTTACAAGGTTATCGATACCCCAATCGCCGTTTGCATCGAACATGGCAAGGTGATAAGAAAATTTACCATCTACATCCTTTCGTTTAACAGATGTCAGGTAGATGGCTACTGTATCCTTTAATTCATAAAAAGTAACTGAATCTTTTGATTCAGGAAAAGTGCCGGGCGGGACAATAGTCGTATTGTCACAGCATTGCGTCAGGCTGATTACCATAAAACTGAGGAACATTAAAAAAGTGGTTGCCTTTTTCATGGTCTGATGGGTTGAATTTTAAGAAAATAAAAGTTACAACATTTAAAAGGAAAAGTCAAGTAAAAAATTGATTTTCAGCTCTGTTATTTACGAATCCATTAAATTAACCTAGCTCCCATCTGGCGTAGTTTTTCTAACCATAGTTGTCAACTTAAGTGATTTATGAAAGCACAGAGTGCCAACTTGTTTTGGTTCTGTTATTTCTTTTAACTAACTTTCTTTTAATCCGAGTTCATTATCATGATTTAATTAGCCATCGCAACCAACAAACCCATGAAATGCCATGAAAATAATTGATTCATTTAATTCATTGAGCAATACCTATAAGATCCTTGGTATGCTTCTGTTATCCCTTATCATATTCATCCTAAAGAAGCCAGGGATGACTCCCTTCCTGGGTATGATCGTTTATAATATTATTGCTGCCGTATTTGCAGCCTTGATTGAATTCCTCCTTTCCATCTTCAATAAAAGAAAGATCAATTATCAATACTTTGTGAACACCTGGTTCGTAGTATTGGTAATCATTATTTTCGCACTCTTCTTCTCAAAAAATTAGCCTTTTAACGGGTTAAAATCATACTAACGGGAGGTATCTGGTGGGGTCCCTCCACCGGATCGGAGTTCGCTTTCACAGGCATCAGAGAAACCCATTGCCCCTGCTGGGCTTAGTTTTCTTAACCAAGCCTTATGAAACATTAGTTAGTAACTACATTACCGACTATCTGGTTGTTCACAATAACTAAACTTCCGTTAATAATGGAGAACTGTGTAATTAGCAGTCGGAGAGGCTTTTACCAATCACCGTAGCACCGTAGGTGCGCCCTGTTTGTAGAAGAAATGTAAAAAATAATGTTTCCAAACCACGTATTGGTGACCTGTTTATGGAAATTATCAATGATACGTGAATAACCATATTGTTAAACAGAGCTTCGATAACTTCGAACTAATCTTTCGTAGTAAATCCTTGGAATTCATTGATAATTAGACTACTTTTCAGAAATGGATTCAGTTTTACCGAATGTCAGGATCAGCAGGTAATAAAAATCAGAAAAACCGTTTCGGTGCACCCAATTGTGGTTTTTTAGAAGCGGATGACCCGCTTCTATAAACTAGTTGCGGTAAGCGTAGAAGAAACCAGAGCATACAAGTAAAACAAATACGTCAAATTAATGAACAGACAAAGATTAAATGCAATAATGACAGGATATTTACTTACCCTGATGGCTGTAGTAGCAGGATTTTCTATTGGTTACGCTTTTCCAAAATTCTTTGATGTAAATCAGCCTGAAATTACACATAGCAATCTATCAGGGAACTTGCAACTTTATCGTTCAATGCTGATTGGAATTGTTTTGGTAATAATTTTAGACATTTTGGTTTCGTGGACTATTTATCAGTTTTTTAAAAATGATAATAAGAAAATTGCCATAATATCTTTTATTCTGAGAATAATTTATGCTGCTATTTTTGGAGTAGCCACCTATTTTTTGATTGCGAATTTAGGACAAGGGAGCAATAACGAATTATTAAACAGTAATTTTAATTCATTTGAAACGTTATGGACTTTTGGACTGATTGTATTTGGCTTACATTTATTAGCCGTAGGAATACTTATGAAAGTACATAGAAATATACCAAAAGTACTTTGGATTTTGACACTAATTGCAGGGATTTCTTATGTTGTGGTTCACATTTTAAAATCAATGCTTCCGCAATTATCAGAATTTACTGAAACATTGAACAATGTACTTACTCTACCGATGGCACTTGGAGAGCTTGGACTTGCAATATGGTTGATAATAAAAGGAGGAAAAACCAAAAGCATATACAGGGTTTAATTTTGTAAAGCAACCATTGACTACTTATTTCATCTATTATGAAATTGTGCCAAATGAAAGCCTTTAAAGTCCATTTCAGTATTTCAATTTTTTTTTTAAGCTGTGAGTACCATGAAAATTGATACTATCATGAAAATAAAAGCTTATTTATTAATTCTGAGCCTAATATCACTCATATCCTGTTCGAAGAATGATTTTGATATAAATGATCCGGATGTCGATGAATTTGTCAGTATTGTAAAAAATGGCAATTATTTTATTGAAGTGGGTTATGAACTTCCGAATTTTACAATGGAGCATATTGCGGGTCTGTTACATTATTCAAAAGATACTTCCCGGATTGAAGAATTTCCTACAAATCCCCTTTCATCCATGTATACGAATCCAAAAATTCTTAACGAATGCATTTTCTGGACTATTGACGGAATACGTTATTCAAATAAATATCCTTCACTTGAGCCCTGTTTGAGAGACACTTCAGACTTTTCTGAAACTGAAGGTTATTCCAGATTATCAGGGCGAGAGTTAATTGATGTTGCAGATTTATATTTGGACTGGTATGATGCTTACAAGACAAATCATTCAGAGGATATAAGAACTAAAAATATATTTGAGAATACCAGTTACAGGTGGTAAGGTTCTGTGATTACTCGCACCCACGTGCCCGCCCGCGACCTGCTCGTGATCACACCGTCAATTAAAAATGAGTAAGGCCACCAATGGTGGCCTTTAACTTTTGTCTTTCCGGTGTGATTCCGGCGCGATTAGCTCGACTCCCACAGTCCGTCCCGCAATCCCGCTCGTGATCGCGCCGTCAATAATTAATCAGAAAGGCGACCAAAGGCCGCCCAAAATATATGTGATTCCGGCGCGATTCGAACGCGCGACCCACAGCTTAGAAGGCTGTTGCTCTATCCAACTGAGCTACGGAACCGTCTGTTAGATCAAAGATTTAAGATACAAGATCCAAGATTTAAGATTCAAGATTTAAGATTCAAGATTTAAGAAAAAGAACATGAACCTGAAAGTGAACCGGATTAATGATAAAGGTTGCAAAAATAATAAAATTCGGATTCCGGATGGTTTCTTATTTCAATTTTATCTAAGTATTTCCCCCTGCCCCCTTCCGCTGCCGCTACCTCTGCCCCTGCTGCTTCTCCCTACTCCCTACTCCCTACTCCCTACTCCCTACTTCTTCAGCCTCTCCACTTCCGCTTTCAGCTTATGCACCTCTTCTTCCATAATTTTCAGATCGGTGACATCAATCTGTATGCCCAGCAATCCGGTCTTGCCGGTTGTGGCCAGCACGAACGGCATTTTGGTTGTATTGAGATAATGCGGTTTTCCTTTGACTTTTTCGAGGTGGAGATAGGATTTCTCACCTTTCTCAACGATCTCAAGTTCCTGTTTGCGCCAGCTGTCGACATCCTCATCCGGATGGTTGTCATAATCACTGGTTCCGATGATTTGTTCCGGCGTTTTATTATAAATTGAAGCAACAGCTGAGTTAACAACCACAAAAACGCCTTTCTCATCCTTTAAGAATATCTTGGCCGGTACTCTATTGAGAATGTCTATAAGCAATTTCCTGTTACTCTCAATGGTTTTCAGCATATCCCTGGCTTCAATCTCCAGGTTCTTGATTTTAGAAATGTTTTTACTGATGCCAAACGTTCCAATGATCTCACCCTTGCTGTCACGAAGGGGCATCTTGGTTGTATTCACCCAACTCACCCGTCCGTCCTCCATTACTTCCTTCTCTTCAAGATCAATGATGGGTATGCCGGTTTTGATAATTCTCTGTTCGTCCTCGTAGGCAGGCCTGGAGTGTTCTTCGGAGAAAAAGTCAAAATCGGATTTGCCCACCAGGTCTTCCGCTTTTTCGAGTCCGAAAAGTTGTATCATGGACTGGCTGAAACGGATAAACCTGCTTTCCATGTCCTTGAAGTAAATATGTTCCGGAACACTTGTTAGCAAAGCATCCAACAAAGCCTTTTCTTTCTGCAGTTCCTCCTGCTTTTCTTTAATCTCTTCAGCCAGTTTTGTGGCTTCGTATTCTTTTCGTTTAATGTCTGAAATGTCGAACTGAACCCCAAATAAGCCGGTTGTCCCCAGATGTTCAATATAAAAAGGCTTTTTGATAGATCTGACGATAAGTCCGTCATATTTGGAAGGATCACCTTCTTCAAAAACCTGGGTTTTGCCTGAATCAATGATTTCCTGTTCTTGTGCAAAATACCTGTCAGCCTCTTCCTTGGGATAAAAATCAAAATCAGATTTGCCCAAAATTTCTTCCACAGTCTTACCATAATTGTCCGCCACAGGTTTATTGGCAATGATAAACCTGCCTTTTTCGTCCTTAACAAAGATTTTCTCAGGAATTTCATTGATTACAGAAATCAACAACTTGCGGTAATCATCCATTTCCTTGATCATTTGCCGGTTACGCTCCTCTTCTTCCTGCTTGAGCCTTTCCATCTGCTCATGGGTGGCCTGCAATTCCTCAATGCTCTGCCTGAGTTCCTCGTCCTGGGCTTTCATTTCTTCTGCCTGCTGCTGGAATCTTTCAAGGTATTGCGAGGTCTGCTGATGCAACCTGACCGTTATGAGTGACGCGGCAATGCTTTCAGCAACCTTTTCGACAAATTCAACCTCATGGGGTTTGAAATCGCTGAATGATGCCATTTCAAGCACACCGAGGACATCCTCATCCTTTTTCAGGGGAACGATCATCAGACACTGCGGCTTTGATCCGCCAAGGCCTGAAGATATCTCGATATAATTATCGGGGATTCTGTTCAGAAGAACTGTTTTCTTCTCCAATGCACAATTCCCTGCCAATCCCTCTCCGATATGAATTTTCTTTTTAAGGAATTTCTGACGGTCGTATGCGTAGGATGCCACCAGGTTGAGGTATTTGGTATTTTCCTCCTCTTCCATGAGGAAAAGCCCTCCCTGGTTTGCTGACACATACTGAATAATACTCCGGGTTATATTGAAAGAAAGCTTTTCAAGGTCGTTATTGTCCGAACGAAGTATATCATTGAACAAGGCGATGCCATGGGCCGTCCAGTTCCTGATCTCATCATCCTTCTGTCGTTTCTCTTCCTCCTCTTTCTTTAAAACGAGACTCTTCTTCAGGTCATTCAGGGAAATCCCCAAATGATCATTATGGCTGTCCACTTTAAAGTCATGATCAAAGTTGCCTTTTCCCATCTCGGTAACGAAAACCGCAGATTCTTCGATTCTCTTGCCGAGTTTGCCAACTGCTCTGACAGCCTGCCCGATTTCATCACCGGATTCGGATTCCATGTCATGAAGTCTTTCGCCCCTTGAAAGTGAAACAATTTTGTCTTTGAGTCTGAACAGTCTGCCAGAAATGGCATTGCTTGTTACACCTGACATGTAATAAAGGATGGCTGCTATCAGCAAAGCGATTCCGGTTATGATCAGCAGGAATTTATGAACAGATGATAATGCTTCCGACTTATCCATCTGGGTTACCAATATCCAGTTCAGGTTATCAATCTTAAGGGGGGCATAGGAACACAGAACCTTCTTTCCGGTTTCACTTCTGTAACTTGCCAGGCCTTCCTTGTCGTTCACTGCATCCGCTAATGATGCTTTATCAACGGACTGTATCAACGCCGTAGTGCCAATCCTTTCAGCCTGGGAGGCGATTTTACCGTTACCGGCATGCTTTTTTAACGTTCGGATATACGATTCTTTATCAGAGAGAAATTCCGGGTCATTGCTGCGATACATGAAATCATCCCCGATTAACAAAGCTTTAAGGCTTTCCCCTGATGATATACCTTCCGTATCAAGCGTTAGCAAACCATCCAGCGAAGTGATATTCAAAGCAAAAATGACAGCTCCCAGCAACTGTGAACCACTGTATACAGGGGACGACATAAAGATCTGAGGTTGCTGCAACGCAGGTATGTAAAGCGATGCATCCATTAAGGTAACCGGCCCCTCCGAAGGTTGTCCTATTGCATTTTTGAATGCCAGACCCAGTCCGCTGTTTTTATAAGGTCCGTTAAACAGGTTTGATGCGAAATCAAGATTTTTCTTCATGGAATACGTAACATATCCTGTTTTGTAATCCACAAATAGTATATCCGTTATACCTGTTTCCCGCGCGAATTTGAGCATCTCAGGATGATACTGTGCATGCATAAAGCTGTATGTGCTCCCGTCGTCAGCTTTGTTGACAGTGCTCTTTGCCCCCATGGGTTTTGAATTTGCTGCGAGATATAAATACTGAAGTATGCGTTGTTTTTTATCATCCGGCAGCAAGGTTCGCAAATTGACGCTTGCATTTGCCGAAGCATCGAGAGCGGGCAGGATTTCAGCATTGTAGAAGCCCTCGGTCAGGGTATTGATCTTGTCCAGACTCGTTACAGTGGAGGTAAAATAATTATCGCTTTCAATATTCAGAAAAGCCTCGCTAAGCTGATTGATAGCCTCAATCGTTTGTCGTTCTGCTGAAAATGATTTAAGTCTTTGGCTGATATGTGCAAAATGGTCTTCCACATACTTTGCTTTTGCTCCTGTAAGGAGCACGAGCTTGTCATTGATTTCCTGAATTGTGATTCTGCGCTGATAGAAATTAATCAATAAAACCAGCAATCCAATGGCCACAATCGCCCTCAGGAAAAAATTCAGCCTTACCTTCCACTCTAAACTCCAGGTGCGCGGGTCAAAAATGCCCAGTACCTTTTTCTTGTCCGAAGCCATGGCTTCATTCTCTGCAGATATATTCATCGAATCAGGCATAGTTACTCAAAGTTAACAATTAAAGGATGTACGAGATATTGGATTAACGTGTTACCAAAATAGGAAAGATAATGAAATTAGGATGAAAATTTGTTGATGAAGGCCGGGGACAGAAAATAAAAGTAGGAAATTCTTTCTTGCGAAACGATAAAAATAAATTACATTTGCGGTCTGTCAGAAAAAATTATTGCAGTAATGAGCAAAAAGATCGAAGATAATCCAACTGGATTTCAAAGTGTTGAAAACGCATTAAGTCGTACGGAGCAATATATCGAGGAGAATCAGAAAAGTCTCACGATAATTATCCTGGCTATCGTGGTTGTGGTTGGCGGATACCTGGGATACAAGAAATTCTATCTTGAGCCTAAAAACGCGGAAGCCCACGGAGCCATGTACTTTGCTGAACAGTATTTCGAACAGGATTCCTTCCGGCTGGCGCTGGAGGGTGACGGTGCCAATTACGGTTTCCTGGATGTCATTGATGAGTACAGTGTTACGAAAGCCGCTAACCTGGCGCATTATTACACCGGCATATGTTATATGAGAACAGGAGAGTTCGAGGATGCCATTGAACATCTCGAAAAATTCGACGCCGAAGATATCATGGTGGCTTCTGTAGCTCTCGGTGCAATTGGTGATTGCTATCTTGAACTGGACGACAAAGAAGAAGCTGCTGCGTTTTATTTAAAAGCAGGTGCCCGCAAGAAGAATTCATTCACATCTCCCCTGTATCTGAAAAAAGCCGGTCTCGTTTTAGAAAGCCTGCAGGAATATGAAAAGGCTCTGAAAGCTTATGAAACCATTGAAAAAAACTATCCGGAGACAGAAGAAGGAAGACAGATTAAAAAGTACATTACAGCGCTTAAAGTCAAAATGAACTGATCATACTTATCCAAAACAAAAAAGTATCAATGAATATCAGTTTGTTGATACTTTTTTATTTTATAACCTATGGCAACTTCACAAAGAAATTTATCTTCCTATGATGCGGGGACAGTTCCCGATGCACGGCACATGAAATTCGGTCTTGTTGTTTCTGACTGGAACAGTGAGATTACCCATGCCATGTGCATTTCTGCCATTAAAACACTGAACAGCCATGGTGCCAATAATGATAATATTGTTGTCAAACATGTTCCGGGAAGCTTTGAACTGGCTCTGGGCGCAAAATGGCTTGCTGAAAGTGATGAATTTGACGCAATACTATGCATAGGCTGTGTGATACAGGGAGAAACCAGGCATTTTGAATTTATCTGTCAGGGAGTTGCACAGGGTATCATGCAGCTTAACCTTACCTTTGGAATCCCGATTGTTTTTGGCGTGCTTACAACCAGTACTATCGAACAGGCCAGGGACCGGTCCGGAGGCAGGCATGGCAACAAAGGTGATGAAGCTGCCATTACAGCTATAAAAATGATAGCTTTGAAAAAGGAAATCGAATAACGTAAAATCCTGCTGTGATGCATAAAGAAAGAGATTTTGAGGATATTCGGCCATACCATGATGAAGAAATCAATCCAGCTCTTAAAAGAATTGTCAGCGTACCCGAATTCGGCAAGATCCTTGATTTTCTCTTCCCCGGTGAAAACAAAGATCAGATCATTCACGATCTGACACAAACCTATTCAGCGCTGGATTTTCAAAAGCGATTCATGCATCCGCTGGTTAATTCCATTGTGCGCAAAACTTCAAAAGGACTTACTACCAGCGGATTCGACCTGTTGGATCCCGGAACACCTTACCTTTTTGTTGCCAATCACCGCGATATAGTCCTCGATTCAGCCATATTGCAGGTGGTATTGCTTGATCACGGACACGAAACATCCGAGATAACATTCGGCAGCAATCTGATGACCAGTCAGTTCATTATCGACCTCGGCAAAGTGAACAGGATGTTTAAAGTTTACCGGGGCGGTAACCGGAAGGAACTATTCCGGAATTCCCAGATCCTTTCGGCCTACATACGTTACACCATTACCCAAAAGAAGACATCTGCCTGGATTGCCCAAAGGAATGGCCGTACCAAGGACGGCAATGATAAAACCGAAACCGGATTGCTAAAAATGTTCAATTTCAGCGGTGGCTTCGATTTCCGGCAATCGTTTGATGAATTGAATATTGTACCGTTGGTGGTGTCTTATGAATATGAACCCTGTTGCGCTTTCAAGGTCAGGGAGTTAATGTCGGTTATCAAAGGCATCCCTTACCAGAAGGAACCTAGGGAGGACCTGGTAAGTATTGTAACTGGTATTACGCAACAAAAGGGCCGTATCCACCTGGCTGCTGGACCAACCATGAAGCAGATGCTTTCTGAAACAGATGGATTACCCAACGTCAATGATAAAATCAATAAACTGGCTGCATTGATGGATTCTGCAGTTTATGCTCATTTCCGGCTCTGGCCGACGCATTATATCGCCTATGATCTGTTACAACAAAGCAGCAAATTTACTGATCAATATACAACTGCCGAAGTGGAAGAATTCAGATCCTATATGGATAAGGAGCTGTCGGTTCTTACCGGTGATACCAGCCAACAGGAAGAACTGCTTCTGAAAATCTACGCCATCCCTGTAATCAATGCAGGCCTGGCCGGTTAATTTCCCTGCCAGGCACCCAGGTTGGGTTTGCCATCTGCAGGAACAGGATTATTCCAGAAATCAAAACCAGCAGGATCAGCAACCGTAGTTCCGGCTTTAATGCCCGGGGATCCGGAAGACAAATGAAACCAGGGAATCGAATGTAAAGATTCAGGTTTGATAGTTGCAAACTGATCTCCTTCGGGAAGGATCATTTCAGGATCTGCAATAACGGATTCACGATCAGCCTTAAATTTAGGCTGTAGCTGTTGAAGTTCAGCATGATATAACGACCAGTATAGATTGTGATTAAAGACCGCCAGGGTATAGTTTCCATCAACAAACCTGTCGGTTTTGCCGGTTATCAGAAAGATATTGTTTTCAAAGAAAAAATCAGCATAGGCCCCCGGCTCGAAATTCGCCCCTAATCCGTATGATGAGACAACAGTGTTGTTATAGGCTCGGAAGTTTCTCATGGCTTGCGCAGCAGGATCACACCACATGAAAAAACCGGCATGACTGTTTTTGCTTCCGTCGTGATAACTTATGTTATACCGGGCGATATTCCCTGACCATTCTGTTGCACCCGCATATTGAAATATTCCATAGCCGGCGCCTTCGTTGAAAGCCGACAGGTTATACTGAAGGATTGAATTTTTAATCCCCCCATCAAAATCAAAACCTCCGCCGTCTTTTCCGGATTCGGAAGTTTTATTATGATGGGAATAGCAATGCTGAATGGTGACACTGTCACTCATGAATGCCCAAATACCTACCGGACCGTTACCTTCACGGGGCATGGCCCATCCGTTCTCCATGGCTTCGCAGTATTCTATCATACCATTGACAACACCCGCGATGAGTATGCCATTGCCACTGTGATTGTCAGTTATCACCGGGCACCCCGGATTGTTTTCTGCTACAGAATGGCCGATGTAAACATTTTTCAGGGTTTTGAACTTTTTCCCGTCCGTACCGTATTCCGGTTCTCCCGATTCGGCGTAAATGCCGCAAAATCCATTATCATACGCATAAGCATGGGTTATGACAATGTTGCTGCCGCCCCGGACATGAATTCCGCTGTAAAGGTAGCCTGAAGCTTCAAGGCTGTCAATCGATCCTTGTCTGACATTCCGAAAGAGAATACCATCGGTTTGGCTGCCCGATAATCGTCCGGAACCCTTAATTACTAAGTTCTTGCAAGTCAGAAAACTGCAATCCCCTGCCAGGATGGCGACTGAATCGGCAGATTCTATAACTGCCCTCTCTTCCCCGTAAGAAGAAACTATAATGGGATCTGTTTCAGTTCCATGCAGATCCATAAGCCTCAGGCTTCCCGTAAATACCTGTCCGCCTTTCAAAAGAATGCGGTCTCCGGGTTTCAGCAATAAAGCACTGGCCTTCACCAGGGATTGCAAGGGTTTTTCACGAGATCTGCCGGTGTTTGAATCGTTGCCGGTGACAGGATCAACATAGTAATATCTGCCGGTTGTCAGTGAAGAATCTTTACAGGATGAAAAATGCAAGCAGAGCATAATTGACAGCAGCGAAATTGATTTGTTCATTTTAGGATTGTTTATAATTTAATCACCCTTCAAGGGTCTTAGGACCGCTTGAAGGGTTACCATTGGTCCACACTTAAAACCCATACCCAATTCCCGCTCGTCACTCGTCACTCGTCACTGATTACTCCAACATGGGAACCTCAATCACCAGCAATTCACTGTTCTCCAATGCGCTGAGTTTTACTGTCTCCACTTCCCATATTCCTGCACCGTCACGTTTGTGAAGCTGCTGGTCTCCCTCAAATTTAACTGATCCGTTTATAACAAACAAATAAATCCCGTTGAGGCCGTCATAAAGCGTATAGGAAACCTCTGTACCGTTTGTCAGGTCTATTCTCGAAAACCAGGCTTTCTGCTTTATATTCATTTCTCCATTCTGCGGATTGGGACCTGCGAGCAACTGCCATTGGTTTTTCCGTAATTGCGAGTCAAAGGATTTCTGGTCATACTGTGGTTTAATGTCTCTTTCTTCGGGAAAAACCCAGATCTGCAGGAGACGAACGGGTTTATCAGCCAGATTGTTCACCTCGGAATGAAATATCCCTGTGCCTGCTGACATAGCCTGTACTTCGTTTTCGTGCAACACCTGCGTATGTCCCATGCTGTCACTGTGCCTGAGTTCCCCCTCGAGCATGATGGTCACAATTTCCATATTGTCGTGTGGATGTCTTCCGAATCCACCCCCTCCGTCAACCCAGTCATCATTCAACACACGGAGCGCCCCGAAATGAATGCGCTCCTGGTTGAAATAATCCGCAAAACTGAAGGTATGAAAAGTGTCGAGCCAGCCATAATTGGCATGTCCGCGTGTATTGCCAAGGTGAACAATTGTTTTCATGTTCGAGGAATTATTGTTTCACAAGTTCAACACTCATCTGCAGCCTGACTTCCTCACTGACAACCAGTCCACCAGCCTCAGTCACCGCGTTCCAGTTCAGACCAAAGTCCTTACGATTCAACTTACCGCTCAGTTCAAAGCCAGCCTTTTCATTTCCCCAGGGATCTTTCATCGTTCCGCCAAATTCAACATCAAGCGTGATTTCACGTGTGACACCGCGCATGGTTATATCGCCGGTGAGTTTATATTCTGAATCACCTGATTTTCTGAACGACCTGGATTTAAAGAGTAGTCTTGGATAATTGGCAGCATCAAAAAAGTCAGGTGATTTCAGATGGTTGTCACGGTCAGGGCTATTGGTGTTGATGCTGTCAACATCAGCTGAGAATTCTACATGTGCATTTGAAAAATCATCTGCCTCTGTTTCGAGAGATCCTTCAAACTTGTCGAAACTTCCGGTTACTGTTGCAATAACCAGGTGTTTAACTTTAAAATGTATTTCACTGTGTGCCGGATCAATGATCCATTTATTAGTTGATTTCATGATTTATTGATTTATTGATTTAATTTTCACATATTTAATACTGCAAAGTTAGGTATCGAGGGAAAACGCATAAATGGACAAATTACGGAATCAGTTGTATAATTACCTACCTTCGTACCATGACAAACCGGATTTACAATACAGATCTTATTTACAGAGAGCAACCTGTTTCCTTTGTCATCAAAACCATGGAATCAGTGGATGAGGAACTGCAGGGAGCAGCCGATGATCCCCACCGTCATAATTATTACACCATCATCTGGCCTTTCACGGGTTCGGGACGGCATATCATTGATTTCAGGGAATACCCGATATCCCCTGATCATGTCTTCTTTGTAAGTCCTGAACAGGTTCACCAGGTAATTGTTGAAGGACACCCGACAGGAGTAGTGATCCAGTTTACCTGTTCATTTCTTGAGAAATACAGCATCCGGGAGGATTTCATATCGAATCTGCGGTTATTCCAAAACAGTGATGAGACCCCGCCACTGGCATTGAATGACCGGATGAGGCATCAACTGAAATTGTTTGCGGACAATATGTTATATGCATACTATACTCCCGGCGACATGAAGTTCGATACCATCGGCGCATGGCTGAAACTCTTCCTGATCGAATGCAATACCCATTGTTCGCTAAATCCCGATCCAAATCCGCAAAGTGCTGAAGTGGGAAGAACCCTCGTAAAGAGTTTTAAAGAAGCAGTGGAAAAGCACTTTCATCAATGGCACCAGGTGAAGGAATATGCCGATGCCCTGCATGTCACGCCAAATTATCTGAATGAAGTCATTAAATCAAACATCGGATTATCTGCCAAAAACTTCATTCAGAACAGGCTGATACTTGAGGCCAGGCGCATGAGCCTTTTCACACAGCAAAGTAACAAAGAAATCGGTTACAGTCTTGGTTTTGATGACCCGGCGCATTTCAGCAAGTTTTATAAAAGCCACACAGGGGAAACCTTACAGGAGTTCAGGAGCAGTAAAAAGTGAACGGTGAAAAGTAAAAAGTAAACAGTAATCGGTATTCAGTATTCGGTAAACGGTATTCAGTTGCTGTTTACAGGCTGTTCACTGTTTACTGTCGGAATAGTGTTAATGCCGCTGCTACTGTTACTGCTGCTGCCAATGCCTTCTAGTACTTATACTTCCGCCTATACTCCTTCGCCTCCTTCACCATCTTCCCGAACTGCTTCCCCAACCGTTTTCTATCCTCAATTTTAACTTCGAAATGCTTTTGCTCCTTCACAAGTTTCAGGTAACTGTCATAGATTTTCGGATCGAGGCTTCCGTTCTCATAAGCCTGAATTACAGCACATCCGGTTT
This sequence comes from Bacteroidales bacterium, assembly GCA_041737175.1. Classification (GTDB taxonomy): domain Bacteria; phylum Bacteroidota; class Bacteroidia; order Bacteroidales; family UBA10428; genus UBA5072. The sequence continues at coordinate 377,680 of JBGSSF010000034.1, read as the reverse complement.
CTCCCAGGTGCTGGCAGTCAGCATACCTGCAATTGCCCGCCAATTCGTCAATAGCGGGGAACAATCCCGAAGATGTTATCTCATCCTCCAGGGCAATACCAAATTCACGCATGCCGGGTGTGTCAATTACCAGGCTCCCGTTTGGCATCTGAAACAGGTCACGTGTAGTGGTGGTGTGTTTGCCTTTATGCGTTGACGTGCTAAGGGTATTAATCTTCAAATGAATATCGTCCATCAGGGCATTTAAAAGTGAACTCTTGCCCACTCCCGATGATCCTATTAAAATATGGGTCTTCCGGGGTACCAAAACCTGGTTGTAAAGATCTTCAAGACCTGATTGTTCCAGCGTACTGCAAAAATAAATCGGACAATTGCGCTTTAACCGGGCAACTTCCTGACTGATGACCTCACGGTCACTGATGAGATCTTCCTTGTTCAGAATGATCACCGGCTTGATACCGCAGGCTGTGATCTGCACAATATAGCGGTCAAGCCGCATCAGGTTGAAATCACGGTCAAGACCCTGCACGATCAGCGCAAAATCGATGTTGGCTGCCAGTATCTGTCTCTCCGTCCGGTTACCCGGATTCCTTCGCGACAGGGCATTCAGCCTGGGAAAAACTTCAGTGATATAACCCTGGGTATCGTAATCCAGATAATATATCCAGTCTCCAACCCGGGGCAGAAGTTCAGGTTCTGCTCCATACAGCAACTTACCTGATAATTCAGCTTCTGTTTCTCCTGAAGGAGTAATAAGGTGGTATTTGAATCCTTTGAGTGAAATAACCCGGCCAACCTGAAAATCTTTGTTGGTATTGGTTTTTATATGGTGATCATTGAAAAATGAATTCCAGCCGTATTGTTCGAGGGTGTTCATGGGATTGGAAATGAGGTGAATAAGTGATTAGGGATTAGGTGATTAGGTAAAAAATTATCGGATGATCAAGAATTGACTTGTCATCGCAGATGGGATTTTTGCTGAAACAGCAGCAAAATATGACTAGAATCTTATCATAAAGCATCAAAATTAAGAAAATTGTTTACATTTGTTTATAGTAACACTTTTATAAATATCGTAACATCCTATTTCAATATCATGAAAAAAGCATTTCTGACATCCTGGATGGCATTCTGCCTAATCATCAGTAGCCTGGCGCAAACCGAAGGCCTGTCTGACAAGGATACCATCAATATCGATGAGGTTGTGGTAACCGGAACAACTGTAAAGGTAAACCGGAACAGTATTCCCATGGCGGTTTCAGTGGTCAATCTCCAAAACAACATAACCGGTGATGAATCATCGCTTTTACCTGTCCTGAGTGGCAGGGTACCGGGATTATTTGTCACCGAAAGGGGTATTACAGGTTTCGGTGTTTCTACCGGTGCGGCCGGGCAGATCACGATGCGCGGAATCGGTGGCAGCCCTACTACAGGAGTTTTAATTTTAATTGACGGACATCCCCAGTTTCAAGGCATTTTTGGTCACCCACTGGCGGACTCCTATGTGGCTTCTGATGCCGACAGGGTGGAAGTAATTCGTGGACCCGCATCCATACTATATGGATCCAATGCCATGGGTGGTGTGATCAATATTATTACCCGAAAGCAATTGCAGGATGGATTTCATGCCAATGCACGTCTTATGTACGGTTCATATCATACACAAAAGTACATGGCCAATTTCGGCTATGTCAGGAAGGGATTCTCTGTATTTGCCTCAGTGAATCATGATCAGACTGACGGTCACCGTCCGGAATCGGATTTTAAAATCACCAACGGGTATTTGAAACTGGGGTATGCCATTAATCCCCATTTGCGTGCAGGCGCTGATTTCAGCATTGCCGGATTTCAAGCCACCGATCCCGGTCCAGATACCTCTAATGCTGTTGCCGGAAACTCGATTGACATAATCCGCGGTTACTGGTCGCTTTCTTTCGATAATGAATATGACCGGTATTCGGGAACCGCCAAATTCTTTTACAATTTCGGCGAACATGATATCACGGATGGATTTCATTCCAGGGATGCCAATTATGGTTTCAATGCTTTTGAAGCCCTGAAACTTTTTGCCGGCAACAGCATCACACTCGGAATTGATCACATGAATTACGGAGGTGACGCCGAAAATGTGAAATTTGATGTGTCCATAGTGGACACTTCGGTAAATGAAACCGGTGTTTATGGTTTTGTGCAGCAGACCCTCTTCGAGAAATTAACGCTAAATGTCGGTTTAAGGCTTCAGCATCATAAGATATACGATGCGGAATGGATACCATCCGGAGGATTGGTGTATAAACTCCTGAAGAATACATCCGTTAAACTGAACATTTCGAAAGGCTTCCGAAGCCCAACCATCCGTGAATTGTTCCTGTGGAATCACAACCCGGACTTATCTCCCGAGCGGATCTTGAATTACGAAGCCGGAATTTCGCAGTTTATGTTTAAGAAGAAGCTTTCCATTGAACTTACCGGATTTATGGTCAAAGGCGATAACCTGATCGTTACAGGTGAAATGGGAAAATTGTTTAACACAGGGGAAATCGATAACAAGGGAATTGAGATCGCGGTTCAGGCAAATCCTCTGAATAATTTCAATGTCAATGCGGCTTATAGTTATATCGATATGAAAACGCCTGTATATGCCACCCCTGAACATCAGCTATACATCAGCGGACAATACAGGTTGAATAATCTGACCGTTATAGCTGGATTGCACCACGTAAGCGGATTGGATACCGATGTTTCAGCAAAGATCAATACCCGTGAAAACTATACACTGTTCAATGCCAAGGTAATATATCAGGTTTGGAAATATTTCAGTTTGTTTGTCAACGGTGAAAACCTGCTGGATCAGACTTATGAAAACAATCACTTTTATACTATGCCGGGAGCAACGGTTTTTGGGGGGATCAGTTTTAAGATGTAAGATCGAAGATTCAAGATTTAAGATTTAAGATTCATGAATTAAGATTAACTTTATTTTTGGGTAGTGTTCAATTATCTTGGTTCTTATATCTTGAATCTTGAATCTTAAATCTTGATTCTGAATAACATGACCTTCGCTGAAAAAGTCATCGCTTTTTATTCCCGGTTGAATTATAGCGGTCCTTTGCCTTCGGGTGTTTCCATTATGAATCCTTTTGCAGATAATCCGGATGTAGTGAAACTGGCAGGTGAATTCTATACCAGGTTTTGCAGCGACCAAGATACCCGGTTTATCATTCTCGGCATCAATCCGGGACGGTTTGGAGCCGGGGCAACCGGAATTCCATTTACTGATACTAAACGGCTCAATGAAAAATGCGGAATCCGATTCGATAAATTCAGAACGTACGAGCCATCTTCTTCGTTCATTTATGAGATGATTGACGCCTATGGCGGAGTTTATGATTTCTATAAAAAATTCTTTTTCAGCGCCGTTTGCCCTCTCGGATTTACCAGGAAAAACGAAAAAGGAAAAGCAGTCAATTACAATTACTATGATAGTCCCATGATGACCAAGATGGTTTACCGTTTCATCATTGAAAATATAAAGAAGCAACTGGATTTTGGCATTGACACATCCATAGGATTCTGTCTCGGTACGGGTAAGAACGAGAACTTTTTACGCAGGATAAATGCTGAGTATCACTTCTTCAAAAAGATTATTGCCCTTGAACATCCGAGGTACATTATGCAATACAAGACACGGTCAAAACAATTGTATATTGAAAAATACCTGGATGCATTAAGATCAGACAATCCGTAACAACGGTATCATCATGTCCGGCATTCTTTAACTATTGCCTCCACGACCCTCAAGATCATCCTTGAGTTGATGAAGTTCAATGATTACGTCATCGATCTCTTTTATGAGTTTTATATGGTCTGGACTTTCAGGATCGTATGGGTACATGCTTGCGTAATCACGCGCTAATTCCCTCACAGCGCGGATTTGTTTACACATATTACTTATGCCCAGTTCCAGAAGCTGGCGCTCATTGCTATTGATGCGACGACGAGTCTTACCCATTGCGCGATCGAATTTCATCTGCGCACTTTTTGCAATATGATCTTCAGCCAATTTGAGTGCTATGCTTTTTTCAATTTTGCCGTTCTTGAGATTTGTCCAGACTGATTTGACTTCAGTCAATTGTGCAGGTTGTATCTTTTCTGCATGATCTGTGAGCATTTTAAACATTTCTTCAGGAAAATGATCCTGTGTCATCATTAGCAAAATTTCTGAAGGAAAATCTTGTATTTTCTGAGGACATTCTTTAAACGCCTTGTATATACGCATATAAAATCGAGCCGTGCTTGGTTTTAAATCGTTCTTGAAGAAGTGTTGAATCCACGCTTCGAAATACCCATGCGGAATTATCGATTTTACAGCAAAGAGCATACGTCCGATGTCAAAACTATTTCGCTTAATGTCAATGAGGAGATTCTGAATTTGATTCCCAAAATCGATTACTGTAGCTTTTTGACTCGCAGAAAGCGCATCCATCGCTTCATCATACGACATTTTTGCTACTGAATCTGATAATTCAACAGGCATAATATCGTCATCTGCTGTAACCTTTTTTATGTCTTTAATGGGTTTTGTTGTGTGCTTCATGCGTAAATATAAAAAAAATGCAGGTTTTTCAACTATTTAATTGTAAATTATTTATGTACTGAATTTGTTGACCGAAATTAAAAATGAAGTGATTCATAAAATTTTGTAATTTGGATAAATTTTGAGTTATGAAACGTATAGGTTTAATAGGTGGAATGGGACCCGAATCCACACTAGACTATTACAGCAGGATTACTGATGCTTTTAAAACAGATGGTGATCTCAACTACCCGGAAATCATCATTTACAGTGTGAACTTATCAGAGTTTCTAGGTATGATGCGTGCTAAAGCGTATGAAAAGATACCACCGCTTCTTATCGACAGGATCAATATGCTTAAAAAAGCGGGAGCTGATTTTGCAGCCATCACCGCCAATACACCCCATATGTTCTATGATGAGATCAGCGCAAAATCGCCCCTGCCATTGATCAGCATTGTAGAGGCTACTTGTCAGGCCACTGTTAAAAGAAAACTTAAAAGGCCGGGCTTGTTCGGAACAGGATTTACAATGGCATCAACGTTCTATCAAAAAGTGTTTGACAGGTATAGCCTTCCGATCGTTCTGCCCGATGAAGACGAAAGAGAAATTCTGAACCAGAAGCTATTCAGTGAGATTGAACTCGGCATTTTTAAAGAGGATACACGAAACCTGCTGATCGAAATCATTAAAAGAATGGTCACTGAAGAGCATATCGATTCGCTAATATTGGGCTGCACGGAATTTCCGTTAATACTTACGCAATCTGAGTATGCTAACATACCGATGTTGAATACAACAAAAATTCACGTAGACGCTATAGTTAAGGAATGTTTAACTGTTTGAATCGGACCTCATTCAACCTCTACGAAGTTGCGAGAGAGGAGAGGTTAATTTACCGATTTAGCAGTCAGTGCAAATGCAGTTTGGCAAATTCAAGATATCGTTCCCAGTCATACAGCGTGATCGCATGACGCCCAGGACGGATATGATATCCCAGGGTTCCCATCACCTTCTCATTCAAGGCAGGCATCTCCTTTACAGATAGTCCATCTTTTCCCAGGAGTCTATAAACGGGACTGGCATAAAGGAGCGAAAGGAACTCTCCTTTCGGATCTGCCCAGCGATCCTCTTCCGCGCTGGCAACATAAACGGGCCGGGGAGCTATCAGTGCAATCAGCATATGCTGGTCCATGGGCAGGGCTGCCTCATTGTAGTTATATTTCCTGAAGTTCGTGGAGAACCAATGCGGGAAAGCTGTATTGATGGAACCGACCGTTTCACCAAAAGCTCTTTTTGAAAGTGCTGCTCCTCCGCATCCCGAATTATTGGAGATCACCATGGCAAAACGCTGATCCTGTGCTCCGGCCCATAATGCAGCCTTTCCAAGACGGGAATGGCCAATCACGATAACCTTCCGGGCATCAACAGCACCATCTGTCACCAGGTAATCCATAGCACGGCTCAGGCCCCAGGCCCAGGCGCCAATGGAACCCCATTCATCGGGATCCGGCTTGGTCTGACCCTCCCTGTAAAACAAGGGATGAATGCCATTCAGAAAACCATCGTCGAAATCAGGATCAATATCACCATAATACATGGTGGCAAGTCCGTATCCATTTTCAATAATTCTTTCAACGGGCCAGCTCAGTGAATCCTCACCTCTCCTGTGTTCTGCAGCTTTCCAATTGGCGGAGACAGAAATCCCGGGATCATCTATCATGGTATGATTTCCTCCGAAATTCAATCCCAGAAATACCGGTACAGGAGTATTAAGTTTGGGTAGATACAGGAGAACGGACATGGAAGCGCCCGGTTTATCCTTTGCAAAATGAACTGTAATTTCTTTCCGGATGGCCTTACCGTTTAGTGCATTGCTATCCTGTGTTGCCACTGAAAAACCAACGTAAGCTCCGGCGGAGGGTGTTCTTCCAAACATTTCCATTTCGAACAGGCTCAGGATTTCAGGCCTGCGTTCTTTCCACCATTGCGGTTCGCCGGTGACCAATTTGCCATTCTGAAGCACAAGAGGATCCGGGAGCGTATAGGCGGGTATCCTGGTTTCATCATAGTTGGCCTCCGGCTGTTGCGTGTATCCGTTCACGGTAACAAGACAAAGCAGAAGGACGACAACAAGGAACCTGGTTGCAAATTCATTGTAAAAATATTTGAACATGGCTATCAGTTTGTAATTAAAGTGCTGTTTTCTCAAAGATACTAAGTTTCTAAATCATTTATCAACAACCGGATTTTCGATGGATTAGTTTCTTATTTTTAGGTCATGAATTTTAACTAATCCTGGCGGCTATGAGTGGTTTTTTTGGTTGTGTATCCAAGAGCGATTGTGTGTATGATGTATTTTACGGTACAGATTATCATTCCCACCTGGGCACAAAAAGGGCAGGAATGGCATTCTATTCCGAAGAAAAGGGATTTCAGCGGGCGATTCACAGTCTGGAAGACGGCTATTTCAGGAATAAATTTGAAAGCGATGTGCCTGGTTTTTCAGGGAGTATCGGGATTGGTGTGATCAGCGACACCGAGGCGCAGCCCATTCAGGTGACCACCCACCTGGGACGTTTTGCCGTAGCCTCAGTGAGTAAGATTATCAACGTAGCTGAACTCGAAAGCTATTTCTTAAAGAAGCATCAGACCTTTGCCGAAACCAGTCAGGGTTCGGTAAATCCAACCGAGTTGATAGCCAAGCTTATCGCCGAAGGTGATGATTTCCTGTCCGGCATTGAAAATGTTTACCAACGGATCAAGGGATCCTGTTCACTGATATTACTAACGGAGAATTATATTATTGCAGCAAGGGATAAACTTGGGAGGACTCCTGTCATTCTTGGAAAACGGGAAGATGGTCTGGCTGTGGCTTTTGAAACCTGCTCCTTTCCAAATCTTTCCTTTGAAATAGAAAAATACCTGGGTCCCGGCGAGGTAGTGAAACTGACCAGGGAAGGCTATGAACAGTTACGCAAGCCCAACGACAGGATGCAGGTTTGTTCATTTCTTTGGGTTTATTACGGGTATCCTCCATCGTTTTATGAAAATATCAATGTGGATGAAACACGATACAACTGCGGTGCCGCGCTGGCAAAACGTGACAATGTGGAGGCTGATTTTGTTGCAGGTATCCCCGATTCAGGGATAGGGCATGCTATTGGTTACAGCAATGCAAAACATATTCCCCTGAAAAGGCCCTATACCAAATATACCCCAACCTGGCCACGGAGTTTCATGCCGCAGAACCAGGTGACACGCGACCTGGTTGCCCGCATGAAGCTGATTACAAATCAATCGGTAGTGAAAGACAAGAGAGGCGTGTTTCTGGATGATTCAATCGTAAGGGGAACACAGCTGAAGGATAATGTTCGGGATTTGCATGCGGCAGGCATCCGGGAAATCCACATGCGTATTGCCTGTCCCCCCCTCACCTATCCCTGTGAATTCCTGAATTTCAGCCGTTCCAGATCAAATCTCGATCTGGCCACTCACAAGGCAGTCAGGCAACTCGAAGGAAAAGATGAGTTCGATATGAAAGACTATTCCGATATCACCAACGAAAAATACTGCGCCATGGTGGAACAGATCCGGAAGAACCTGAATCTTACATCACTGGTGTATCAAAAATTGGATGATCTGGTAGATGCCATTGGTCTTCCCAAGGAAAAACTATGCACGCATTGCTGGGACGGGTCGAGTTATACGTAATAGGCTGTAGGCTGTAGGCTGTAGGCTGTAGGCTGTAGGTTGAACATACAACTTACAACTTACAACATTTTTAACCCTTGATATATCTCCCGATGACCTCAAACAATACCTCCATCGTATACGGCTTTGTGATCACTTCAGTACAACCTGCTTCCAATGCCAGTTCCTTTTCAAGCGGTGATTTATCGGCCGTTTGGGCTATTATGGGAATATACAAATCCTGATTTCTGATCTCCCGGGTAACCTGTTTCCCATCCATTCCCGGTAGTTGAAGATCCATAAGGATCAAATCAAATTCCGGATTTCTACGGTACAATTCGAGGGCATCAAGTCCCGTTTTCTCTCTGAATATAATGCCTCCGGTAAGCAATAACAAATGGTTCAGATACACGAAGCTCATGTCATCATCTTCGACGATAAGTAGTTTTCGATTTTCGAGATTGGGAGGGGACATTTAAAACCTATTGGGCATTTCAGCGTAAATGTATAAAAAATCGTACTTTTATACGGGGGACCTCGCCATGAAAAAAAATATAATCCAGCAGTTGACGCAATTCTTCGAAAAGGATATCTGGAAAATATCCACCAAAGGCAAACATCCTGTATTTAGTTTCTCGGTTAAGCAGGGCCGGATCCTCTTTATCGCAGTAAAGGGATTCAACAATGACAAAATACAGCTGCGGGCTTCCTCTCTGTCATTTTATACCATGCTTTCCATCGTTCCCATTCTGGCCATGGTTTTTGGGATTGCCCAGGGTTTCGGGCTGGATGAGGGTCTTGCCACGATATTGAAAGAGCGTCTTCAGGGACAGCAGGAGATATTGAACGTTTTGCTGGGATTTGTTGACAGGTATCTTGGCAACATCAATTCCGGGTATATTGCCGGTGTAGGACTTATCGTATTATTCTGGTCGGTCATGAAAGTTCTGGGTGATATTGAAAGCTCCTTTAATAACATCTGGAAAATAAAAAAATCGCGGATGTTTGCGCGTCAGTTTACCGATTACATATCATTGCTGGTGATTGCCCCTGTTTTCCTTGTAATAGCGAGCAGTTTCAACGTATCCAAACTGCAAGGCATATCTGAAGGGATTCCCTTCCTGCATTATCTTAATTCGGTATTAAAAGTTCTGTTTTCCCTGCTATCCTATACACTCATCTGGTTTGTATTTACGCTGATATACATTGTTGTGCCCAATACCAAGGTGAGATTTGTACCGGCCCTGATTGGAGGAATCATAGCCGGGACCTTGTTTCAACTCCTGCAGTGGGGGTATGTGAATTTCCAATCCCTGTTATCGGGTTATGGTGCCGTATACGGCACATTTGCCGCTCTTCCGCTGTTCATGATGTGGCTTGAGTTCAGCTGGCTCATTGTATTGCTGGGAGGTGAGATTTCCTTTGCCTATCAGAATGCGACGCACTACGAGCAGGAAGTCGAAGATGTGAAAGTAAGCCTGAAACATCGCAGAGTCCTGGGATTGCTGGTGGCGCAAAAAATTGTCCGGAATTTCTCGGATGGACAGTCTCCCCTGAATGCCTCAGAAATCTCAAATCAGCTGGGGATCCCGATAAGAATTGTACGTGATCTTTTGTATGAGTTGTTGAATGCCCGGATAATTATTGAGACTGTCACGCACGAGGTCCGGGAGGTAGCCTATCAGCCTGCCCTTGATCCGGCAAAGATCACCATCAGTTACGTAATTGATGCCCTTGATAAACAGGGACAAGAATTGACATTTGAAAAAGAAACCGGGGAACTGATCAAACTGAACCAGATTGTCGAATCATTTTCTGAGGATGTCAGGAATTCAGACAGGAATACTGTTTTGAAGGAACTTTAACTTCCCGCATGGTACGGCACCTATTCTACATCCGAAGCAACAGTTGGAAGAAACTGCTGCCGGGATGAATCACTGTCCAGGTATTTTTTTCTCAACTGGTCAAGCTGCCCGTGCAGGTTGCTTTTAACCACATCATAAGCAGGATCATTGTATACATTGATCATCTCATCAGGATCTTTTTCAAGATCAAACATTTCCCACTCATCCGTATCATAGTAAAAATGAATCATCTTGTACCTTTCAGTGGTAATTCCATAATGCCGTTTTACGCTGTGCCAACCCGGGTACTCGTAATAATGATAGTAATGTTCCGTTCTCCAGTCGCTGGGCCTCTTACCTTCCAATAGTGGCAACAGGCTTATCCCTTGCATATCCGATGGAATTTCAGCGCCACCAATATCCAAAAAGGTTTCAGCAAAGTCGAGGTTGGAAACCATATCATTGTTGATGCTTCCGGGGTTAATACTGCCCGGCATCATGGCCAGCAATGGAGTTCGCAGTGATTGTTCAAACATCCACCGTTTATCAAACCAGCCATGCTCTCCAAGGTAAAAACCCTGGTCGGAGGTATAGATTACCAGTGTGTTCTTATCCAGCCCATTATTCTTTAAATAATCCAGAACTTCTCCCACGCTTTTGTCAACTGCTGCAATACAGGCGAGATAATCCTGCAGGTAGCGCTGGTACTTGAAACGGGTTAAATCATCTCCTGTAAGCTTTGATTCAAGGAATTTCTTGATAATCGGATCATAAACCGCTTTCCAGGCAAGGGATTGTTCCGGCGTAAGGTTTTTCAGGGGACTGTCTTTTATTAATTTCAGGTCCGTTTCCAACGTCATGGTTTTGGAAATGGTCATATCCTGACTATGTTCAGCCACACCCCGGTTGGCATAGTCATCGAACAGCGTTGAAGGTTCCGGGAACATCACATCGCTATACATGCCCAGTTCGTTTGGCCCCGGTTCCCAGGAACGGTGAGGGGCTTTATGGTGAATCATCAGCATAAAGGGTTTTCGACCCTTTATAGCCCCGGCAATCCAAGCAAGGCTTTTCCGGGTAATGATTTCCGTAACATAACCCATTTCCCGAGTTGTATCTTCGGCATTTATAAAATCAGGATTATAGTAATTTCCCTGTCCCGGAAGTATTTCCCAGTGATCAAATCCGGTAGGCCTGGATTCCAGATGCCATTTGCCGATTATGGCCGTTTGATATCCTGCTTTTTGCAACAGTTTGGGAAAAGTTTGCTGATTCCCGTTAAATGGTTCCCTTTCATTGGTAACAAAGCCGTTCAGGTGACTGTACTTGCCGGTGAGAATGGTAGCTCTTGATGGTCCGCATATGGAATTGGTAACCAGACATCGGTTAAACCGCATTCCGTCACGGGCGATTCTGTCGATATTAGGTGTTGGAGCAAGCTTTGCAAGCGGACCGCCATACGCGCTGATTGCCTGATAGGCATGATCATCGCTCATGATAAAAACAATGTTGGGACGGTCAGCTTGTTGCTTTTCATCCTTGGCGCAACCGGCAGTCATAGAAATGATGCCGGTTAAAGTCAGCAGGTGATATTTACCGTTTAACCCTCGCATTGCCTTCCCAGATACTCCAGATCTGTTCCTCATCAGCAGGTTGGGCATAGTCGGTCAGGAATGTCGTGGCCAGTGCGCCGCATGCCCAGCCGAACTGGATCCATTTTTCAGGTTCCCAGCCTTTTAATATGGCATACAGCATGCCTCCCACATAACCATCGCCGCCTCCTATACGGTCGAGTACAGTGATCTCACGCGGCTCAACAACATGCCACTTGTCGCCTTCCAGCATGATAGCTCCCCATATGTGGCTGTTTGTGCTGATTACCTGTCTTAAGGTAGTCGCGAAAACCAACGTGCCTGGAAATGCTTTTTTCACATTGCTGATCATTCCTTTGAAACCCTGAATTTTCCCGGCAATGTCCCTGCCTCCGGCCTCGGGGCCTTCGATACCCAAACAGAGCTGGAAATCCTCCTCATTGCCGACAAGAATATCGGATACGCTGGCTATCTCGGTAAAAATTGCTCGTAGTTCCTTTTCACATCCTTTCCAGAATGATGCCCGATAATTGAGATCAAATGAAATGCGGGTGCCATTTCTTTTGGCAGCCCTGGCCAGTTCAAGGCAGAAAGCGCTGGTTTCAGGTGAAAGTGCGCCAATTAAACCTGAAAGGTGTACGATCTGAACTCCTTCTTTCACAAAGATTTTTTCCAGGTCAAAATCCTTTGCACTAAGCGTACGGCCTACCTCGCCGGCGCGGTCATTCGTTACACGCGGTCCGCGTGATCCATAGCCGCTGTCCGCAATATTGAACTGGTGGCGGAAACCCCAGGGGCCGCCCTGGGCAATTTCCTTACCCTCATAGGTTATATGCCGGCTTGCAAGGTTGTTCTTGATGAATTGTGATATCGGACTGTCCTTTACAAAGGCGGTCAGTAACTTTACCGGAAGGCCGAGATAGGATGAAATGCTCACTACATTCGATTCAGCGCTTGTTGCCTGCATGGTAAACAGTTCACTGCTGTGTATGGGCTGACCGTTGAGCGGTGCAAGACGGATTCCCATGCTGGTGGGTACCAACAAAGAATATGCACAGTTTTTCCTGAGTTCAATCTTCATATCAAAATCGTTTATTGTTTGATGTGTTCTCAAAGATAATGAATTGACGTAAAGGTGGAATAGAGAAACAGTGGAAAAGTGGAATGGTGGAAAGGTGGAACGGTTAGAAATATCCATTATCTTTAGGGTAAGTTTTGAATTGTAAAGACTATGAAAAGAATTTTATTATTTACAGTAATTGCGTTGATGATGGTATTTAACGGTTGCCAGAACAAGGAAGATAAAGTCATTCTGCCGGAAGAGGGAGATTTTCTGAATCAGATCACGGAACAGGAAATCCAGGGCGCCAGGTTGACCCCGGAACTGTTGTGGAAATTTGGCCGGGTTGCTGATATGCAGCTTTCACCTGACGGAAAGCGGGTAATGTACCTGGTTACCCGTTACGATGCCAAAACGGATAAAAAGCATACCTGGATCTTCACCATATCTTCGGAAGGAGGACAACCGTTCAACCTCACGGAGGGACTGCCTTCATGCAGCAATCCCAGGTGGATTGATGACAGAACCATTGCCTATCTGAGCAAGGACAAGGATGTGATGAGGATCTGGAGAATGAATGCTGACGGCTCTGATAAAATGATTGTATCAGAAAATCAAAAGGATATTAATGGTTTTGAATTTGCGCCCACCGGCAAGCGACTCTTTTACCTGCAGGATGTAAAAACGGATTCCACGACACAGGACAGGTATCCTGACCTGCCACTGGCAAAGGGATTGGTAGTTGATGACCTGATGTACCGGCATTGGGATTCCTGGTCGGATTATTCCTACAGTCACATTTTCATAGCTGATTATGACCAGGGGAAAATCAGCGGGGGCACCGACATATTGGATAGAGAACCCTATGATTCTCCTCTCCCGCCCTATTTTGATGCTGCCGATATTGCATGGAGCCCCGACGGGGTGAAATTAGCCTATTCCTGCAAGAAATTGACAGGAAAAGATTTCGCAGTAAGCACCAATTCAGATATCTACATCTATGACATCGATGGTAAAATCACAGAGAACATTACCGAAGGTATGATGGGATATGACCGGTACCCGGTGTTTTCACCCGACGGCAATAAGCTTGCCTTTATGAGCATGGAAACTCCCGGTTATGAAGCAGATAAAGAAAGGCTTTTCCTGTATGATTTAACCAACCGGACCAAAACATACCTCACCCAAAAACTGGATCAGAATGCTGGTAACTTCGCCTGGAGTGATGACAGTAAAAAGATCTATTTCATCAGCGGGATCCAGGCCACTTACCAGGTGTACGAAATCCTCCCCGAAAGCAGGGAAATCAGGCATGTTACAAAAGGCAAGCATGACTATACCAGTTTTGCCATGAAAAGCAAGGTGATGACGGGCACCAAAACCACCTTTTCGATGGCTACTGAGATTTTCAGGATTGATCCTGAAACCGGTGCGGAAACTCAGCTGACTTTTACCAATAAAAACATATATGATGTGATCAAATCGGGGAAAGTGGAGGAAAAATGGGTAAGAACCACCGATGGTAAAGATATGCTGGTTTGGGTATTGTTCCCTCCCGATTTTGACGCCTCCAAAAAGTACCCGGCATTGCTTTATTGTCAGGGAGGTCCGCAAAGCGCGGTTTCACAGTTTTTCTCCTACAGGTGGAACCTGCAGCTCATGGCAGCAAATGGTTACATTGTGGTGGCCCCGAACCGCAGGGGACTGCCCACATTTGGACAGGAATGGAATGCCCAGATATCCGGTGATTATGGGGGACAGAACATTAAAGACTACCTGAGCGCCATTGACGCCGTGAAAAAAGAACCTTACGTGGATTCCGATCGCCTGGGCGCCGTAGGCGCCAGCTATGGCGGCTATTCCGTATTATACCTGGCCGGCATGCATGAAAAGCGTTTCAAGGCTTTTATTGCCCACTGCGGCATGTTTAACCTCGAAAGCCAGACGTCCGGCACCGAAGAGATGTTTTTTGTGCATCACGACCTTGGAGGTTATTACTGGGATAAGCCCAAGCCCAAAAGCTACACGCAATTCTCACCCCATCTCTATGTTGATAAATGGGATACACCCATTATGCTGGTTACGGGAGCCAACGATTTTCGGATTCCTTACACCGAAAGCCTCCAGGCATTCAATATAGCCCAGCTTCGTGGCATCCCCAGCAAACTGCTTTTTTATCCCGATGAAAGCCATTGGGTTCTGAAACCCCAGAACAGCATACTGTGGCAACGGGAATTTTTCGGATGGCTGGATAAATGGCTAATGTAGGGACAGGCCAGCGGCAGCGGCAGACTCGCCTTTGGCGAGGACCCCGCCAGCGGCGGGGGCAGCAGCAGCGGGTGGATACTGATGACTATTTATTTAAATTACAATAACATGCATAAGCTATTGAATATTTCAGTTATAATTCTCATTACAGGCTCTTCGGTAATATCAGGCCAGAATCCTGGAATTTCCAATCCTGCCGATAGTATTTTACCAGTAATCAAATGCTCTGATTTTGTAGTAACTGGCGATGGCAGCAACACGGAATGGAACAAAACCGCATGGATAGTGCTTGATCACCCGGAGTCCAGATCGCCGCATAAGACCAGCCTTAAAATCCTGTATTCGGGAACCGGTATTTATTGCCTGTACCATTGTGAGGACAATAAGATCACCGCCACCCTCAAAGGAGAAAACCTGGATATTTATCGTGAAGATGTTATTGAAGCTTTCTTCTGGGCAGATGAAAAGGTTCCAGTTTATTTCGAGTATGAGCTTTCCCCTTTAAATTACGAGTTGGTGCTTATGGTCCCGAATTACAACGGAAACTTCCTGGGATGGATCCCCTGGCATTACACCGGGGACAGGTTAACCAGGCACGCGGTTTTCATACAACACGAAAATGAAAACGAGTCCGCAATTGTGTCATGGACCGGTGAGTTTTTCATTCCCTTCGAGTTGCTGAAGCCTATGGTACAGGCACCTCCCAAAAGCGGAACACGCTGGCGTGCCAACTTTTACCGGATCGACTACGACAACGGATCAGATCACTGGTTATGGATGCCCGTAGATACCACTTTTCATGATTACCAGAGATTTGGAACGGTAGAATTTAGGTAGTTAAGTAATTAGGTGAATAAGTGATTAAGTAAATTCCTAATCACCCAATCACCTAATCACCTAATCACCTATTTACTTCTTCACCACCTGCACTGTTCCCCCAAACTTCCCCGTTCTCAGTTTTACCAAATAAACACCGCTTTCCAGACCCGATAGGTTGATGGGTTTCGACTGGTAACCGAATTCCCCGGCAAAGGGTTCCAATCTCTTGATCAGGCGGCCGTCTGTCTTATATATTTCAATATAAACCTGGCCGGGCCTTTGCATAAAGAATTCCAGTGTGGTGATATCCGCTGCAGGATTTGGAAAGCAACCCAGAAGGCGGTAGTTGTTATTTGAAAAATCCCTGCCAGGTAAACTGCTTGGGCCTGCAAACAGATCGAGCCTGCTCGATGTCCAGGCATCAAAACCGGTTGCCTGCACGGCCTCATTGGAAGCACCAAACCAGTCCTGAACCACTGAGGTATATACATTCCTGTAATCAATAGCATATTTCAGGTTACCTCCGTTCAGGTCTCCCAGATCAGGATTGGCGCCAAGGACACCACCCTTCAAACCTTTTCCGAACAGGAAAATTGGGGTCGCTGATCCGTGATCAGTGCCGTAACTGGCATTGGAATAAACCCGGCGGCCAAACTCGGTGAAAGTCATGGTCAGCACCCTGTCCTCCAGACCCAATGCTGCCAGATCATCCTGGAATGCCTTGATGGCCGAGGAAAGGTGATAAAGCAAAGCGGCATGTGTTCCTTTAGTGGAATCAGTTTTTTCGACCTGCTCGCCATGGGTATCGAATCCGCAGATCCGGCAAAGAAAAATCCTAGTCTTCAGTCCGCCTTTTAGCAAACGTGCAATGAGTTTCAGCTGGCCCGAGAGCGGATTGTGAAGGAAGGCATCCGGCGCAGTCAGTGGATAGGATTCAGGATAGTTCACCGATGAATTACTGCCGTTGTCATAGGTTTCCTTAAGCCGACCCGCGTACTGGTTTGACTTCTTTTCAAATTCCATAATGTACCGCAATTCATCACCGGCATGACTGTCGGAAAAAAGAATCGGAGGTTCCACCCCCACTGTGGTAATAAGCTGGTAGAACTGTTCCGGGTTTTCAATGTTAATACCAACGGGTATTCCAGCTTCCCGGTGAAACGCCAGGGAGATTTCATTGCCCATTTCGATACCGATGGGATCGGGCATGGCCTCGTTCGGAAAGGAATCGGGGTAACCCGGGTACTCATGATTGAGGAACCGGCCCATCCATCCCGATGAATACATATCATCAGCGTCACCACCCATAAACACAATGTCCCTGCCCCTGAAATGTGACATATTCATATCGGGGTACCCGACATTTTGTACAATAGTGGCTTTCCCCTGATCATAAAGGGTTTTGAAACCGATCATATCTGGGTGCAGTCCGACCTGGTCATCCGGCGCCAGGGTGTTGTCAACCACGATGAACTTACGTTCACCATGATCAGGTATGGCTATATTAGGTCTGAAATTGTAGTATTCGTTATACTGATTCAATGGAATCAGGGTATTCAGAGCGTCGTTGCCACCATGAAGCTGCACAAATATCAGTACATTGTCGTTGCCCGAAGCAGCGATCCGTTTCATATTTCTGTTTCCGGCAAGCGCCCTTAAAGGTACTCCCCCGATCATCATGGATCCTGCTGAAGCAAGAGCCATATTCCTGACAAACTTTCTACGGTTCATAACAGTTTTGGATTAAGGTTATAATAACTGGAATTCGGGAGTCTGTATGATGGCTGAAACCAAGGTTTCGAGGCGCTCTCTCACCACTGTATCATCGCCGCCTGAGGTATAATAACTCCATTCGGTCGTCCAGGTGGTTGCCGGAAGATTGTCAAGGAACACTTCATTCAGGAAGAAATTCCTACGTTCTTCATTGATTTCCACTGCCAGCATATAACCGGTAAGGGTTTGTACCAGCAAAGCAGCGTCAGCCGGATTGCTGATATTGCCGGAATTCTTTACCCAGTCGACAATATCGAGTTTAAATCCATAATCATGCTCACCCGACTCGTTTCCCAGCAGGGCAAACGAAAAGTGGTAACGGTAAGCCAGACTGTTGGGTGTAATCCAATCGCGGTTATAGGAGGGTCCCTGGAAATATGGCGGATAACCGGCAACATCAATGGGTTCGTACAAATCGAGCCCCTGGTTTTTGATGAAGTGCAATATGCCTCCGATGTAGCTCTTATTATAAAGATCAGAAAGTGATGCGGGCATTTCTACTCCGAAAAACCGGAGTGAGCCGATGATGATCTCCAGCGGTGACTTAATGATGGCACCAATACTATCGTCGGCTGTTACTACGGTATCGGAGTCATAGAAATGTTCACTTTTCAATAGCTGTTCAATCACGGGTTTAATTTCAAAGTCGGCGTTACTGAAGGTCTCTGCCAGGGGAGTTATGATATCATTTTCGACTTCTTCGGATATTTCATAATACATGAAAAAACGGTAGATCTTCCGCACAATGAATTTTGCCGTAGCCGGCTGGCCGAAGATCATCTCAATCATGTCGTCAAATTCCTTTAAAGCAGCGGCTTTGGTGGCTAACCCCTCTGACAGATCAAAAGGTTGAATGGTCTGATTCTGAAAAGCTGCACTGAAGGTTTTTATTCCGGGATCATGACGAAGGGCCACATTGGTCGGTAAGGTGTCTCCTATGGCCGGTCCAATGAGGTTGCCTGTAGGGAGCCCCGTATCTGTATCATAAATGGAGAATGTTTCATCAAACCGCCAGCCGGTGAGCACCTTGCAGGCAGCTTTGATATCATCCTCAGTATAATTGGTGTAATTGCCTTCGGCCAGTTGTGGTCCCCTGCCGATGGAATAAAGTTCCAACATTTCACGGGCAAAATTTTCATTGGGACTGTCCTTGTCATTGGATTCACCATCGATATAGCGCAGCATGGCATTGTCGACGCATATCTTTTTAAATAGTTCCTTGAAATTTCCAAATGCATAATATCTGAAAAGTGCATTCTGGTAATAAACAGCCTCACTTAGGTTAATGACTGTCCATGCAGTGGGAAGATGCGTGTGAAAGAACCAGGTCAGGCGCTCCTTGAGATTATCACCCGATGTGCGCATTTGTTCGAGGTGCCAGGTTCTAAAATAATCGAACAGGCTTTCCTGTTCGCTGTTGGATTCTGTGGCCGCTGAATAGGAAGGCGGGTTCACCCAGCTTTCCGAGGTGAGCAGATCAACCGGAGGCGCCGGAACTGGAGGTTCAGTGAACAAGGTGGCCAGGGCCTGGTCTGCAGTATATGTGGCAAAGTTCCTAATACTGCCGATGGTGGGTCCCCAGGTAGTCCTGCGCAGCAGGTGCGCGGCCTTTTTTTCGCCAAGCTGGCCGGTAACAGGGTTTAAAGATGCCATAGGAATTGGTTTAGTTATAGCTAAGTTATAAAATAAAACAGATATTCATCTGAATATCCGGTTTGAAGGAAGAAGTATCACCTATAGAAAACGAAAATCAGTGGATAATATTATAGGCTGTATCACCGCACCAAGCGTGGTTTTTCAGATAGTGACAGGCCATGGCCTGTAGCTACATTACTACTTTTTCCTATATTTGCCGCAATTTTATTTTTAACGATCTGACTGAACCATGCTTCAATCCCATTCCGGTGAATTAGCTGCCCTGCTGGTTGCAGTTTTCTGGTCAGCCTCCGCCCTGGCATTTGAAGACGCCAGCAGAAGAGTAGGCTCTATGCCGGTTAACATCATCAGGCTGGTGATCGGCATGGTCTTTCTCTCCTTGCTGAACCTTATCATCAGAGGTCACCTTCTCCCTGTCGATGCTTCAACACACAACTGGATCTGGCTTTCGGTTTCCGGACTGATCGGATTTGTACTTGGTGATTATTGTCTGTTTAAATCCTATACCATAATCGGTTCCTGGTTTGCCATGCTCATCATGACCCTGGCGCCACCCATGGCTGCCTTTTTCGGCTGGATCATGCTCCATGAAAACCTCAGCCTTTTATCCGGAGTTGGTATCCTGGTTACCATGGCCGGCATTATCATTGCCATGTTCCGTCGAGATAAGGAAAGCCACCGGGTAACGGTCAGCAAGCCATTGGTTGGCATTTTGTATGCCTTTGGTGGGGCTTTGGGCCAGGCGCTGGGCATAGTACTGAGCAAATATGGCATGGAACAGTACAGTCCTTTTGCAGCCACCCAGATCCGGATTATTATCGGCATTCTTGGTTTTGTTGTGCTGATTACCCTGACCGGCAAATGGCGACCGGTAATATCCACGCTTTCGTACAAAAAGGCAATGGTATCCACTACAATCGGTTCGTTTTTTGGCCCCTTTCTGGGTGTATCTTTTTCTCTGCTGGCTGTGCAGTATACTTCCACTGGAATTGCCTCTACCCTGATGGCGCTGGTGCCTATCTTCATTATACCACCCAGTGTTCTGCTCTTTAAACATAAGGTGACCACCAGGGAGGTTATCGGGACGCTGATCAGTCTGGCAGGAGTTGCCTTGTTCTTTCTATAAAGGGGCTATGCGAGCCTATCCGTGCAGATTGTTTGCATTTATCATTTGTATTCATTACTTTCGAAACTACCTAATCAATTCATAATATCATGAAAGACTATCTGAGACGCACAGTTAAATTCATCCTTTACATGGCTGTCATTTTTTTTCTCGTGCTTGTTTTGTATCCCCTTTTAACCCAGGGCATTTCCCCCTCGGTAACGCTCAGGGAAATGTTTCAGAATCAGAAATTCATGTTATTCCTTGCCTTTTTACTAGCTTATGCTCTGATATATCCATTAGTTGGCTTTAGCAAAATTAAGCGGCACCTGAACGGAACGTTTGCCGATAATCGCGGTGTATTCGAAAAAGCCTTCGAAACACTGAATTATGTTAAAACTGCAGATGATCCGGATAGAATTGTATATCGCAGAAAATCCAGATATGCGCGCTTTGCCCAGTGGTATGAAGACAGCATTGTCATTTCTCCCAATGAAAATCCTGTGGTGATATCCGGTATGCGCAAGAATGTTACAAGGATTGACAGGCTGGTTGATCAGTTTCTGATCAAGGCTTCGGAATAGAAAAACTGCCTTAAGTTGTTTTAGGCTTGATACTATTGGTGTATCGCTGTGATACAAAATCCCAGTTTACCACATTCCAGAAGGCATCAATGAATTCAGCACGCCGGTTCTGGTATTTCAGATAATAGGCGTGTTCCCATACATCAATGCAAAGGAGTGGAACGCCCTTTTCTGCTGCGATGTCCATAACCGGACTGTCCTGATTTGGTGTTGAGGTTATTTTCAGTTTGCCTCCGTCTTCAACAAGCCAGGTCCATCCGGAACCAAAAACTGATTTGGCAGAAGCATTGAATTTCTCTTTAAAAGTATCGAATGATCCAAAGTCCCTGTTCAATGCGTCCATCAGTTCATTGGATGGCTGCTGGCCGTTTGCAGGGGCCATCATTTTCCAGAAAAGCTTGTGATTCAGGAAGCCGCCCCCGTTATTCCGAATGGCTGGCGAATACCTGGACACTTCTGACAGAATTTCAAGTGCAGTCTTTCCGGTTAAGCCGGCTTCTTTTACAGCGGCATTGAATCTCTCGGTATAGGCTGCATGGTGTTTCCCATGATGCAACTCCATGGTCTTTGCATCAATGAAAGGTTCCAAAGCGTTATATGCGTATGGTAATTCAGGGAGAACAAATTCACCGTTCCACTTCCTCTTTTTTCGTGCTGCTTTAACAGCTGATGAAGAGCCCAGTGCAAATGCACCGGCCGCGGTCAGGAATATTGATTTAATAAAAGTACGCTTATCCAAAATGTTGTTTTATTTAATGTTTTACATTAAACTATTAACAAACATACGAAAAAAAAGTTTATTTATTTCTCAGGATATAAAACTACCCTCACATACTTTTTCAAATTGATCTTTCCGGCTGCCTCCTGAATCTTTGCAGAACTCAGGGCATTGATCCGGTCCGCGGCCTGGTTGATCAAACCCGGATCATCATTTCTGTATGCACTGGTGAGCCGGCTGAGCCAGTAACCGTTTTCCTTGAGGTTCCTCTCCAGGTCACGTCGTTGCGCTTCCTTGATTTTCACCAGGTCCTCCGCTGTAACACCCTCTTTCTGGATCTTACGGATTTCATGGATGGCAGCTTTTGTCAGCGCATCTGTGTTTTCGGGAGAACAGGGAATCATAACATTCAAGGCCACGTGTGAATAAGGGATCTTAACCAGATCACAGGAGGCGCTGATGGTATATGCGCCGCTCAATTCTTCGCGGATCACATCAATGTATCGGATTGACAGCAATTGTCCGAGTGATTCAAAAACATGATCTTCCATGGGATCATACGGTGTAACGGTTTCGAAATAAATTCCCACACGGCTTTTTGGATCATTGCCCTTGTACACTGCAATGTCGGTTTTTTTTGCAGGAGGCCGTATGCCCATATCCTTCCAACTCTCTTCACGCTTGTTCGATGGGAGGCTTGCCAGGTAATTCTCGATGAAAGGTTTGACACTGTCTGTTTTAAATGATCCGATCAAAAAGAAAGTGAAATCAGATACATCATCAAATCGCTCGTCATAGATTTCATATATCCTGCTGAGGTTAACCTGTGCAAGTTCACTTTCGGCAGGAATCACATCAGCCCGTGGATGATTCTGGGTTTTCGCTCTCGTGAACTGATCCCCGAAATAAGCTTCAGGGCTGGATGTTGCATTTTTAAAGTACTCCTTCTGGAGAGACATCAGGGATTCAAACATGGCACTGTCTTTCCTGGGACTGGTGAGATACTGGTAGGTCATTTGAAACATGCTTTCAAGGTCTTTCGGAGAGGATGAACCCGCAATACCTTCATAATAATCACTGATATAAGGGCTTACTGAAACATTTTTACCTGCCAGCAATTTGGTGATATCAGAATTGGAATACTCTGCAAAGCCGCATTCATTCACAATATCGTCTGCATAGTAAGCCGACTGGTGATCATTCGTTCCGTATACCGAGTACCCACCCGGACTGTATGCGCTAAAAAGAACCTCATCGTTTTTAAAATCGGTAGGCTTTAAAATAACCCTGGCTCCATTGGACAGCTTCATCTCAACAACGCCAAGATTCTCATTCTTTTTGGTAAGCAGTATCCTACCCTTTTTAGGTTTTTCGCCCATGAGCTGACTGCCTGCCATTTTATCCTGGTAGGGAGTAATTTCGCTTTTGGTTGCCAATTCAACTGATTTCAGAACCCCTGCTTCATCCGGCAGTTGCATACCCTCCTTCTGTGGGGCCAGTATAAACACCAGCCTGTTATCCTGTGTCAGATTTTTACGCAGTATGTCATTCACTTCATCCAGGGTGATACCCTCCAAATATTTTCTGGCGAAATCGTACTCAAATTCAATACCAGGGATCGGTTCATCAGACAGGAAGTTACGGAGATACTCGGCAGCCAGGCTGGATGACAAAGTTTTATCCCTTTCATTAAATGCATTTTCCATCATTGCCAGGAATTCCTTTTTCTGCCGGGACAGTTCACCTTCCGTAAAACCATATCTGACCGCTCTTTCACTCTCGGTAATCAGTGTTTCAATGCCTCTTTCGATTCCCTTTTCGGGTACCATGGCCATCAGTTGAAAGATACTTTTTTCAGGCACAATGGATCCGTAAGCAGCCTGGGCGCCGACAACCGGGGGATCTGCCTGCTCTCTCAGTTCATTCAACCGTTGCGTAAGCATACCCGTAACAATCTGATAAGAAAGCATTTTCAGGTAATCTTTTTGCAGTACTACTTTATCAGGATTTACCTGGTTGATCAAGACTATCTGAACAACAGGCATCTCCTTATCAGAGAATACAAGGATGCGGGTACCGGGTTGATCCGGAACAGGAATATTGTTTCGGGGTCGCGGATTTGCAGGATTCTTAAGCCCGCTGAAATGGTCCCGGATAGCTTTCTCAACAGCATCTGGATCAAGGTCACCGACGACCACAAAAGCCATCAGGTCAGGCCTGTACCAATCGGAATAAAACCTCCTGATCGTATTGTGCGGAGCTCCTTCAATAATTTCCTTTTTACCAATGGGGAGCCTCCTCGCATATTGTGATCCCTCAAATAATGCAGGATACAGCTTGTCCATCAACCGTTGGCTGAGTCCCTGTGTCAGACGCCATTCTTCCACGATAATGCCTCTTTCCTTGTCGATCTCCACTCCGTCAAAGGTCAGGTTATGCGCCCAGTCCTCCATGATCTGAAAGCCTTTTTCAATAATATGGGCCGAATCAGTAGGGAGTGTGAGCATGTACATGGTCTCATTGTATGACGTCGAAGCATTCACTTCAGGTCCGAATTGCACACCAACAGATTGCATATAATGCACCAGCTCATTCTTGGCGAAATTCTTGGTTCCGTTAAAAGCCATATGTTCTACGAAATGAGCCAATCCAAGCTGATCTTCATCTTCCAGAACCGAACCGGCTTTCACAACCAGCCTCATTTCAACCCGGTTCTCAGGTTTACTGTTTTTCCTGATATAATAAGTGAGGCCGTTTTCCAGCTTGCCGATCCTGATTTTTGCGTCCACCGGGATGGGTTGTTCAAATTCGTCCTGCGCAAAATTCACTTGTTGAGAAATCAATGTGCACAACAACAAAGCAATCCAGTAACGGGCGATTTGATTCAAGGCAGGTTTCATGATTATGATTTATCTGGTTTTAAAACGAATATTTCTTACTTACTTCTTTGCAGATGGTAAAAATGGAAAATAATAGTGTATATTTTCCCTGGTCAGGCGCGTCCCGTATTCGGAATCCTGGAAAGCTTCGCAATATTGGATTTTACCTCCTCTTTCTGCTCCATAAAGTTCAACCAGTCTGGCCCTGTAAGGATCCGCATTCCAACCAGATTTTCTCAGCTTACCCATCCAGGCGCGTCTTTCTGAATCTGTAGCAGGAACCTGATCCAGGATTCCCATGTTAAAGGGAAGCCATTCATACATCTGCGACGTATGCTGGTGGTACATATCCATCTTCTTTTCAATGACATCATCAATGTCAATGCATACATCGGGTTTAAAAGGTTCGGGATGTGTAAAGCCGTCAGCCATGTACAAAAATACCGGATTTTTTGCAAGGAACGGAACTTCAGGCAATATGGTTGGGACGGTCACCATATAGGCTGCATCATTCACCAGTGTTCCGGTATACCGGTGATCGGGGTGGTAATCATAAGGACGCGGGTAAATGACAATATCCGCTTTCTGTTCACGGATAAGCCTGATGATCTGCAACCGGTTTTCATAAGTTGGCATCAGTTGTCCGTCGTGGTTGTCCAGCGTAATGTACCTGATTCCGATTACCTCACCTGCCCTGCGGGCCTCTTCTCTTCTTATTTTGGCCAATTCCGGAGCTTTGATCGACTGATGCCCGGCATCACCATTGGTAACAGATACCATGAGCACGTCATGACCCAGCTGAGCCCATTTATAGGCACTGCCACCCATTTCATCAGGATCATCGGGGTGAGCGCCGATAATGATGATATGCAGTTTCTGATCCGTCTGACTTTGGGCCCGCACAGGTATGTTAACCATCACCAGTCCCAGCACTAATAATACAAAGGAAATTCTTTTCATATTTTCGTTTTTAGATTAACAATCAAATCCATAAATGGTTAACTTAATCGCTGACGCGCATAATCTGCCTCATACAATGAGTAAGCAATCAGGTTGCAAGATAACAATTGTTTAACAGGCAGGCAATACATACGCACCATTTTGTGCAAGCTTTCGCCCAGATTGTATATTGAAAATCCACGAAATGAATGATATATTTGATTATTAAACGCTACAGTTAATTGATCAAACTAAAATCCTTCAATATGGCAAAGCAAGCCTTTAAAATGAAACTGAATCCGGGTCAGAAAGAAGAGTATAAACGCAGGCACAACGCCATCTGGCCTGAGTTGGTGAAGTTATTGCATGATAATGGGGTCAGCGATTATTACATTTTCTTTGATGAGGAGACTGATCTGCTTTTTGCTGTTCAAAATCAGAGTGGAGAAAGCTCATCGCAAGACCTGGGTGAAAATCCCATTGTTCAGAAATGGTGGGCTTTTATGGCTGACATCATGGAAACCAATCCGGATAATTCCCCTGTTTCAGTTTCCCTGGAAGAAGTTTTTTATATGAAATAGCCAAAAATCATGAAATCAAATTGTTTTTCCCATGCATGGCTGATTATGGTTTTTTGTGTTCAATCAACCTTATCAGACGCACAGAATGCTGCCGTCAGAAACGACGTGAACACCCCTCTGCACTTGCTGCAACCTGACTACCAGATCCCTTATGGCAGAACAACAATTGATGAGATTCAGCTTTTGCTTGAAAGGGTTTATGCCTACCTGGATGCAACAACACCGGCTTCGCTGATGAATGTGAAAACCAATGAAGAAATAACTGATTATTCAAAAATCAGCAACGATGTGGTTTTTAAAAGGGGGGATTTCCGGCTGATCAGTTATGAATGGGGAGTAACTTACGCCGGAATGCTGAACGCCGGTGAAGCCACAGGTGATGACAGGTTCACATCTTACACAACAGATCGTCTTTCCTTTTTGGGTAAAATATATCCGATTTACAAATCTCAGACCGATGCAACAGAAAGGATAAATGCCCTGGGATCCATCATAACCCCCGGGGCGCTGGATGACGCAGGATCCATGTGTGCGGCCATGATTAAGGCAAACCTTACTGGAAAGGTGAATAATTTGCGTCCCATGATTGATAATTACATCCATTACATATCCACTCGGGAATTCCGGCTGTCCGACGGAACCCTGGCGCGCAACCGGCCGCTGCCCAATACGATCTGGTTGGATGACCTGTTTATGAGCGTTCCGGCCCTGGCCCAAATGGGCAGGCTTACTGGTGAAGTGAAATACTTTGATGATGCTGTAAAGCAGGTTTTACAATTCTCGCAGCGAATGTTCGTCAGGGAGAAGGGATTATTCATGCACGGCTGGGTTCAGGACATGGAACCCCATCCCGCGTTTCACTGGGCTCGTGCCAATGGCTGGGCTTTTATGACCATGGCCGAACTGCTCGATGTACTGCCCGAAAGTCATCCGGGGTATAAAGCCGTTTTGGAGCTATTCCAGGCTCATGCCAAAGGACTTGCAGCCTGTCAGTCGGAATTTGGTTTTTGGCACCAGCTCCTGGATAAAAATGATTCTTATCTGGAAACCTCTGCTACGGCAATCTACAACTATGCCATTGCTAAAGGTATTAACCGGGGCTGGCTTAACAGAAATGCCTATGGTCCTGTCGCCCTGCTGGCCTGGGATGCTGTTGCAACAAAAGTAAATGCAGAAGGGCAGGTTGAGGGCACATGCGTTGGCACCGGAATGGCATTTGATCCGGCTTTTTATTATTACCGGCCTGTGAATGTTTATGCGGCGCATGGTTATGGACCGTTGCTCCTGGCAGGTTCTGAAATGATTAAACTGCTCCGGAAATATCCTTTCAATGTCAATGACAGTGCAGTTATGTTTTAAGTTCGAATTTGAAAGAAAATATTTATCAATTTAAACACAAGGATATTAAAAGGAATTTAAAACCATCTCCAACATGGAAAGAAGAACCTTCATCAAGACATCAGGACTGGCTGCAGCTGGCGGAATGCTCCTGAGTCAGACTGATGCATTTGGTATTGCCGCTGTGACCGGTAAAAAGCGGGTAGCGCTTGTTGGCACGGGGATCCGGGGAACCGGATTCTGGGGCAGACCTGTTGTTCAGCAATACAGCGATATTGTGGAGTTCGTGGGTTTATGTGATATAAACCCCGGTCGCCTTGCTTATGCTAAAAAGATCATGGGTGTCACCTGCAATACCTATACTGATTTTGATGCCATGATGCGGGAAACCAAACCGGAATTACTCATCGTCACCACCGTTGACGCCACTCATAACGAATTCATAGTTAAAGGTCTGGACTACGGAGCCGACGTGCTGACCGAAAAACCCCTGACCACCGATGAGGTGAAATGTCAGCAAATACTGGACGCTGAAAGGCGAACCGGGAAAAAAGTGAGGGTAGGTTTTAATTACCGTTACGGAACGCTTTTCACCAGGCTAAAGGAATTGCTTGCCGAGAAACGTGCCGGGCGGATCACTTCTGTGGACTTCCACTGGTATCTTAACACCTACCATGGCGCTGATTATTTCAGAAGATGGCATGGAATTCGGGCCAAAAGCGGAAGTTTGCTGGTTCACAAGGCCAGTCACCACTTTGATCTGCTCAACTGGTGGATTGATTCTGATCCCGTGGAAGTAAATGCCTATGGCAGACTGGAGCATTATGGCAAGAACAATGCATTCAGGGGCGAAAAGTGCCGGACCTGTGAACATAAGAGCCGGTGTAAATTCTTCTGGGATATTACCAGGGAGTTTAACATGATGAAGCTGTATGTTGACAATGAAAAATATGACGGATACATCAGGGACAATTGCCTGTGGCGGAATGAGATAGATATATTCGATAAAATGGCTGTCCAGATCAAATACGCCAATGACGTTCAGGTGAGCTACTCGCTCACTACCTATTCACCGTATGAGGGCCTCAGCGTTGCCTTTAACGGGATGACCGGCCGTATCGATTCCTGGCAGGATCTTCCCTGGCGTGACCAGGAAAAGGTAAGCCAGGCCGAAAGACACGCGCGTGAAATGAATCAGGCTGCCGATCCTGAATCGTCTGCCTACGATGAGATCATAGTTTCCGAGAATTTCGGAAAATCAGAACTGGTAAAGGTTCCATTTGTTCGATCTGGTCATGGCGGAGGGGATAGACGCCTGCAGGATCAGATTTTCAGGAATCCCGACATACCCGATCCCTTGAAGCATGCTGCCGGATTGCGAGACGGGGCTATGGCCATATTGATCGGCGTGGCCGCCCGCAAGAGCATCGATGAGGGCCGGCCGGTAAAAATTGAGGAGCTTACGGACCTGAAGCCGCTTCCGAACAGGACAGATGAGATCATATAGAAAATTAAGATACCTGATTATGAACCCGCACCCCAGTCTCGCAACAATCCTACATCCAATGATCAACCCGGGAAAAGTTTTGGTACTGTTTTGCCTTTTACTTTCATGCCAGGTTATAATCTCCCAGGTAAAAGTTTATGAAGGCAGGGAAACTATCCCCACCTATAAGCTGGGCCCTGATGAATCCAGCCCGATTTTTTATACAGGCAGGAATGTGCAGGGCGCTGCCGGGCATTACTATCCTTATCCGGCGCAGATTACGCTGGGAGAGAAACTCAGTGATGTCGCTTATGATATGGTTTATCTGGAGAATGAGTACCTGAAAGTGTCCATTTTACCGGCCCTGGGAGGAAAGCTCTTTTCAGCAATCGATAAAACCAATGGCCATGAGTTATTTCACAGAAACAGCACCATTAAACCCGACCTTATAGGTACATTAGGTGCATGGATATCCGGGGGCATCGAATGGTGCTACCCGCATCATCACCGCACAACCACTTTCATGCCCGCGGACTATCGGATCGTTACCAACAAGGACGGCAGCGCAACAGTATGGGTAGGTGAAACCGAAAAGACTTTGCGCTTGCGGGGTATTATCGGCATTACCTTACATCCCGGGCGTTCATACATAGACGTGGAGTACCGCCTGAATAATCCCAATGCCGTTACCCGTAATTTCATGTTCTGGGCTAATGTAGCTGTTACTGCTGATGAAAACTTCCGGACGTTTTTCCCTCCCAGCCAGGAAATAGGCGTGTTCCATAATAATTCTTCATTTACACATTGGCCTGTCTCTCATGAAAAATATAAAGGAACCGATTATACCGCCGGTGTTGACATGACCTGGTATAAAAACCATCCTTCACCGGTATCTGTTTTTTTCTGGGAAGGAGAAGAAGGTTTTATTGGAGGATATGACTATCTCCGGAAAGCCGGTGTGATGCATGTGGGTGATAAATATATAAACCGCGCCTCGAAACTATGGGAATGGGGACCCGGTCTCGAGGGCGAAAATGCCAGGCGAAAGCTGACCGACGATGGCAGGGATTACGTGGAACTGATGACGGGTTCCTTTTCCAACAATCAACCCGATTACAGCTGGTTTGCACCGCACACTGTGAAAGAGGCACAGAATTTCTGGTATCCGCTGCGTGTAATTGAAATGGCAAAAAATGCCACCCTGGATGCAGCTGTTACCCTCCAGATGAGAGATCCGAGAACTGTTTTCTACGGTTTCAACACCACCGGGGTATTTAAGAACGCAAAAATTGTATTGAAATACGATAACGACACGATTGTTTCAAAAACCATTGATATTGACCCCACTACCCCATTCACATCCACCTGGATAAGCAGGACTGATATGGATGAATATAAACTATACATCTCCCTGATGGATGAAAAGGGAAAAATTCTGGTTTCATATACTCCCTACAAAATGAAAAATCCGGAATTGCCGGCGGTTTTTGAACGGGTGAAATCACCCAAAGAAATTGAAAGTGTCGAGGATTTATACCTTACCGGAAGGTTTGTTGAGCAGTTTTCACGTCCCTTCCATAATGCCGACGATTATTACCTCGAGGCCCTGAAAAAATCGCCTGATGATTACAGGGTAAACCTGGCCCTGGGCAACAGAAGGGTAAACCAGTGGCGGTATGCTGAGGCCGAAATATTTTTACAAAAAGCGGCAGTAAAGCTTAAAACACAATATATACAGCCTTTGGAAGGTGAGCTTTTCTATTACCTGGGCCTGGCGCAGCGGGCGCAAGGTAAAGATTACGATGCCCGCCGCAATTTTCATCGCGGTGCATTCTATTATCAATGGTTTTCGCAGGGAAATTTTCAGTTGGCACAAATGGAGAGCATAAAAGGCAATTATGAAAAAGCGCTCGAATATATCATTAATGCCTATTCAACCAACAACCATGATGGCGGTATCCTTCTGCTTTACAGTGCATTGTTGCGAAAACAACTTCGGAAAGATGAAGCCCTGACGCTTATGGATGAACTCATTGCATACGACCCGGTCAATTTTGCCGCTATTTATGAAAAAGATCTTTTGCTGGGAACCACTACGCTCGACGGATTGCATAAAAACATGCAGGATGTTGAGAACAATTATCTCGAAATAGCTGTAAACTATATGAATGCAGGCATGTATGAAGATGCTGCCGGATTGCTGACTTCACTGGAGAATCCCAAAAATCCGTTAATTCTTTACTACCTGGCATATCTGTACGGGAAACAGGGACAACCTGAAAAGGCAATAGGATATACTAAATCAGCACGCAACCTTCACTTCGATTATTGTTTCCCTTTCAGGCAGGAAACCGAAAAAGTTCTGCAATACGCAATTTCCATTGATCCTGAAAGTACTTATCCTTATTACCTTCTGGGAAATCTACTGTATGATTATCGCCCGGCTGAAGCTATTGAAGCATGGAACAAAGCATCATTATCCGCTGAAAACCTGCCTATGGTATGGAGAAACCTTGCTTTTGGTGCATTTTATCATCAGAACAACCAGGACAGTGCTGTCTATTATCTGAGGAAAGCAATTGAAGCTGATGGCAGCCACCCAATCTGGTATGCCGAGCTGGAAAAATATTACGATGATTCAAGACTGAAACCTGAAGAATGCATTGCCATTTTCGAAAAGCATTTGGATATGGTAAAACAAAATGTCACCGCGCCACAGAGCCTGGTAAAACTTTATAATATTGTTGGCGAATATGATAAAGCCATCAACCTGCTTGAGACCCATCATTTCAGGACCTGGGAAGGAGGTCGGAGCATTTACTGGCATTATGTAGATGCATACACGCTGAGGGCATTGCAAAGATTAAGGTCGGGCAAATACAAAGAAGCGATTGCTGATCTTGAAACCGCATTGCTTTATCCTGCAAACATCGAAGTGGGAAAATCCTTGAATGACGAACGGAATGCGATGATCTATTACTTTATAGGAAAGGTTTTCGAGAAGATGGGAAATAAAAACAAGGCCAAAGATGCTTATGAAAAATGCAAAGAGTCAGTAAACTCGGGAAACTGGACAGATCTTATCTATTACCAGGGCCTTGCCTGTCAGAAAACAGGGGATACACAAAAAGCAGCGGATTTTTTCAGGCTTCTCACTGATATGGGTAGTGAAAGGATTAAATCCGGCAATGCCGCCATGCAAACAAGCACTCCTGATGGGGATGATATTCTGGATAAAAAGAAGCAATTGTCAGAAGG
This sequence comes from Bacteroidales bacterium, assembly GCA_041737175.1. Lineage (GTDB taxonomy): Bacteria > Bacteroidota > Bacteroidia > Bacteroidales > UBA10428 > UBA5072. The sequence continues at coordinate 345,512 of JBGSSF010000034.1, read as the reverse complement.
TTATTACCTTCATGCCTTAAGCGCCCTGGGTATTGGAAACAGAACGATGGCGGAAGAACTACTGACCAAATCCCTCAAGGCTTATAATAACAACCTCTGGGCCAGGTATTACCTGGAAAATGAGATCCGGTAGGAAATACTACATAACCGGCGACAAAAGTCGGGCTGTTCTTTCAGCCATTTTAACATAAGGCGGCCGGAGTTTCCATTGATGATATTCGATTTTTTCGGCATCTGCCAGGTCATCATGGAAAGCCTTGTTCAATTGTTGCGCAAATTCTGCTGCATATACAATGGCATTTACCTCAAAATCAAGGTTAAAGCTTCTGTGATTCATATTTGCAGTTCCTACAATTGAAATGGAATTATCAATAACCATGGTTTTTGCATGGATAAAACCTTTCCGGTATAGATAGATTTCAACTCCCGCACGCAGCAATTCACCATAGTATGACCGGGCTGCGAGGTTCACAATGGCCGAATCGGGAATGCCGGGTACCAGAATTTTCACAGTGACTCCTCCCAGTGCAACCATTTTAATACCATCAATTATGCTACCTCCGGGAATGAAATAAGGTGTGGTGATCAGGATTTCCTTTTTAGCAATGGTGATGGCTTTCAACAAAGAAAGCATAATGGTGGAATTGGGAGAATCGGGTCCGCTGGATGCGATCTGAACACTGAAATTCTTCCGGGTTTGCGGAACCATATGAAAGTATTCGCTCAATGGCTGAATTTTCTGACCGGAACAAAAATTCCAGTCGCACAGAAAGGTATGCTGAAGATTATAAATCCCCGGGCCGTCTATACGTAAATGCGTGTCACGCCAGTGCAGTTTCTCAGGGTTGTTTTCCCCGTTGATGTAGCTGTCGCTGATATTGATGCCTCCAGTAAAACCAATCTTGCCATCCACAATGATTATCTTTCGGTGGTTCCGGTAATTGATCCTGTTGGCAAAAAACAGCAGCCTGATCCTGTTAAAAGGATAAGCTTCCACACCGCCTTCCCTGAACTCTCTGGTAATGGTTTTACGAATGGACCGGCTGCCGAAATCATCATAAATAAGGCGTACCTTGACACCCTCCCGGGCTTTTTCAAGGAGGATGTCCTTCATCAGATTGCCAATCCTGTCATCCTCATAAATGTAATATTCCAGGTGGATATGATTGCGTGCGGATTTCAGGGCTTTGAAGACTTCGGGAAATTTATTTTCGCCGTTGATCAGCAAGGTCACCTTATTGCCCACCGTAAGCGGGCTCAAATTTTCCTGCAACAGCAGATTGATCAGGCCTTCACCCTCGATTATCTCTTCCCGGTTCGATTTTATTATTTTTTCAGTGGATGAGATAATCTTTTCATTCAGGCTTTTGAGCCTTTTCTCATCGGAAATCAGCTTCTTGCTGTAAATAATATGTTTGCGCATATTGGTACCGAACATGAAATAAAACACCATGCCTCCCACAGGAACAAAAATGGCCAGCAAAAGGTAGGCAAGTGTTTTGCTTGTGTTGCGCGTATTATAAATAATAAGCACGCACACCAGTGCAAGAAAAATAAAGTAAACTATTTCGATAAGCAATGCCCAGTTCATAAAATGAAGCGATACATTTCAGCGTTCTTATTCATTCTTTGTGCCATTGATTCTGAAAAGCTTAAACAGGTCAACAATCAAAATAGGCGAGAGCGAAATCAGGACAACAAACAACCAGTGTTTTCCATCCATTGCAGTTAGGCTAAAAGCTTCGCGAACAGGAGGCACTAACAAAACCAGCAGCGCCAGGGCAGCAGAAACAAAGATCGCACCGATAAGAGGCTTGTTATTCAGCGGATTGATGGCAAGGGCTGATCTCTTATTGGAATGCAGGTTGCGAACATGCACAAGCTGGGCGAACATGAGTGTTGAAAATGCCATGGTCTGGCCCAGCATCAATCCCTGCTCACGCAGGCCAATCAGGAAAGATACGAGTGGTATGGCACCGATCATGATTCCCTGGTACATGACTCTCCACACCATCCCACGGGTCATAAAACCACCTTTCGAACTGCGCGGCTTGCGGTTCATGATACCTCTTTCGGCTGGATCCACACTCAGTGCCAGTGCAGGAAGACTATCGGTCACCAGGTTTACCCACAGAATATGAATGGGAAGCAATGGTGTGCCAAGATTGAAGACTGAAGTGATTAACAAAAGGAAGATCTCACCAACGTTGGTAGAAAGAAGAAACTGAATGGCTTTCAGAATATTGTCATAAATTCTTCTTCCTTCCTCTACAGCAGACACAATGGTCGCAAAATTATCATCCGTCAGAATCATATCGGCGGCTCCTTTTGCCACATCGGTTCCCACAATTCCCATGGCGGCGCCAATATCAGCCTGTTTAAGGGCCGGTGCATCATTTACTCCGTCACCGGTCATGGCTACCACATGATTATGGGACTGCCAGGCTTTCACGATGCGCACTTTATGCTCCGGGGCAACCCTTGCATACACAGCATACGCTGATACGTTTTGGGTGAATTCCTCATCACTGAGCTGGCTGAGCTCGGTACCGGTAATGGCCCTGGCACCTTCATCGTAAATGCCGATCTCACGGGCAATAGCCAGGGCAGTGCTTTTATGATCGCCCGTGATCATAACCGGCCGAATGCCTGCTGTTTTGCATCTGGCTACCGCATCAACAACCTCTGGCCTGGCCGGGTCAATCATACCCAATAAGCCGATGAATATAAGTTCGTTCTCCAGTTCGCCAATCTCTACCTTCTGAGGTGCTTCAGGAAGGTCCTTGTAGGCCATGGACAGCACACGCAGTGCTGAATCTGCCATTGAAAGATTGGCCTGGCTGATCTGTTCTTTGTCCCTGGCATTGATAGGTCTTACTTCCCCTTCTAAAATGATCCTGCTGCATACGCTGAGCACTTCGTCAAGTCCACCCTTGACATTTACCCTGGTACCTCCGTCCGGCAAGCGGTTTACCGTGGTCATACGTTTCCGCTCGGAATCAAATGGAATCTCCGCTACCCGTGGATATTGCTTTTCAAGATCATCTTTCAATTGTCCATATAAAATACCGAAATCAAGGAGTGCTGTTTCAGTCGGATCTCCGGTATATTCATGTTTTCCATCCTCCCTGGTTCTAACCTGCGCGTCGGCACACAATACCGAAATGGACAGCAGCCTGTTTTCCTCATCATTCAGCACGCTGGCGGGAGCAGTTCTGTTGATCACTTCTTTTTTATGATTGACATAGGCTTCAACAACGGTCATTTTGTTCTGCGTCAGGGTTCCGGTTTTGTCAGAACAGATCACGGAGGCACTGCCGAGTGTTTCCACCGACGGAAGTGTGCGTATGATCGCGTTCTTTTTCACCAGTCGCTGCACACCAATGGCAAGCACAATGGTCGATACGGCAGGGAGACCTTCAGGAATGGCAGCAACAGCGAGACTGACTGCGGTCATGAACATACTCATCATCGAATTGCCATACAATACGCCCACCAGAAATATCAAAGCGCAAATAATCAGTGCCACAATCCCCAATATCTTGCCCAGTTGCTCCAGCCGACGGCTCATGGGTGTCTCCGTTTCAACTGTCTGTTGCAGCATATCCGCAATTTTTCCAACCTCGGTCTGCATTCCTGTGGCTGTTACAACTCCGCGACCCCGTCCATAGGTGACCAGACTGCTCGAAAAGGCCTGGTTGGTTCGGTCACCAAGAGCTATATCTTCATCCTTCAGTGCTTCGATATGCTTGTCCACCGGAACAGATTCCCCGGTCAGGGCTGATTCCTGCACCTTGAGATTCACTGATTCAATCAGCCGCAGATCAGCCGGCACTATGGCTCCCGTCTCGAGTATCACGATATCGCCCGGAACCAGGTCAAGCGTAGGAATCTCCATGATCTGACCGTTACGCAGAACTTTGGTGTTGGGAGCCGCCAGATTTTTCAGGGCTTCGAGCGACGATTCAGCCTTACGCTCCTGGTATGCACCGATAAAAGCATTCAGTACCAGGATGCCCAGGATGACAAAGGTGTCAAACAAACCCTCACCCTCCATAACTCCCACCACACCCGATATTGCCGCGGCGATCAGCAGAATGATGATCATGAAACTCCTGAACTGGGCAAGAAACATTTGAAGAAATGTTTTTTTCCTTTTGGCCGTCAACTGGTTGTATCCGTATTTTTCATGCCTTGCCCCGACTTCGGCTGAAGTCAATCCTATTGCCGCGGTCACCTCAAAATGACCGAGTGTTTCTTCGAGGCTTGTGCTATAGAAAGATCTCATCGCTTATCTCGTGAAGTTAAAATCTTAAAAATAGACTATATCTGCTTATGATGCCGGTTAATTCTTAAAAATCAGTTCATGTAACTGCCCCTGGTTTCTCCTGTTCCCGCCTTTCATGAAAAAAACCATCAGAACAGCTGATAGTAAAGCTGTTGCGGCGCCAAAGTAAAAAGGAACCCTGGAATCCACCCTGTCATACAGGATCCCGGCAATCAGGCTTGCCGGGAGTAAGGTGATCCCGATAAGCGCATTGTAGATCCCTAATCCCGTGCCATTTTTATTCTTATCGATGATGTCCGCTATGTATGCCTTTTGTATACTGTCAGTGGCAGCTGAATAAAGGCCGTACAGGGCAAAAAGGGCAATTATTGTTCCGGTGCTTGAAGTGATCCCGAAGCCATAGTATACCGCAGCGTAAAGCAGGTAGCCTGTTACCAGGATCTTCTCTTTGCCAATCCTGTCGGAAAGCGATCCAAGCGGTACCGAAGCAAGCACAGATACTGCATTGGTGATCAGGTATACCAGGGGGATCAAAGCCACCTTGACCCCCACTTCATTGGCCTTGACCATCAGCAGGGCATCGGTTGAATTGCCCAGGGTAAAGACAAAAATGATACCCAGAAAAAAATAATATCTTCCTGAAAAATCCCTGAAGTTAAACCGGGTGAATAGCTCATGCTTCTTTCTTTTAGCTTCATGGATCTTGAAAATGATAACAAAGACCGACAGTATGGCGGGTATGCCGGCGAGCAAAAAGATCAGCCGGTAATTCCCGGGCAACTGGGACAGCAATATAAATGCCACCAGGGGACCGATAATTGCGCCGCTGTTATCCATCGCCTTCTGCACCCCGAAGCTTTTGCCGGTTTCTTCATTAACCACCGAGCCGGCAATCAGACTGTCGCGGGGGGCAGTCCGGATACCCTTTCCGAATCTTTCTATGAACCTCAGACCAAGCACATGCAGGGGAGAGATGACAAGCGCATACAACGGAATAACCAGGGCGGAGATCCCGTAGCCCAAGATCATGAAGGGTTTGTTCTTCCCGATTTTATCACTCCAGAATCCTGAAAGTGCCTTGATCAGCGATGCCGTACTTTCAGCAATTCCTTCGATCAAAGCCAGAGTGGTTTTTGAAGCTCCGATGGACATCAGGAACATCGGCATCACGGAATAAACCATTTTTACGGAAGTATCCGTCAGGAAACTGGTCAGACCCGTGTAAAGTATATTCCTGCTGACGCCGAGGAATTTAGCTTCTTTTTTCATTCCGGCTTGTGATTCTGGCCACATAGGATTGATTTCTGTAACTTGTATATTGTTTATCTGTCAACGAAAAAATTGACCTGTTAAATCAGAAGGTTTCTCCAACAAAGCTTTTGCTCCGTTCGCCAGCAATTCCTCACCTGTTCTGAAACCCCACAATACCCCCACGGCATACATACCGGCCCTGGTGGCGGTGATCATATCCACATCGGAATCACCCATATAAATCATTTCTTCCGGATGAACAGCCATTTTTCTGCTGATGGACAGCGCTCCGGCGGGATCGGGCTTTTTAGGGAGATCGGATCGTGCTCCAATAACCATAAAAAAAGGGATATCGCTCAAAAAGTGCTTGACGATTTTATGCGTGAGTGGTTCGGCCTTATTTGAAAACACAGCTAGCTTGACATCGGATTTAACCAGCCCGATCAGCATTTCCTTTATTCCGTCGTATAAACACGTGTTAACCAGACAATTTTCCTTGTAATCCTCCATCATATCGGCCAGGCACTTTGACACCAGGCCAGGTTGACGGGCACTTTCCGGTAATGCCTGTTTTACCAGGTTATCCAGTCCTCTTCCAACCAGCAACTTATATTCTGTCAAACCATGAAGCGGAAACCGGTGGGCTTTCAATACCCGGTTCATGGAGTCGGCGATGTCGGTAAGCGTATCGGCAAGTGTGCCGTCGAGATCAAAAATGATGGCTTTGCAGGTCATTATTATCTGTTATTCCTGAAATAATCAATTACGATACCCGGTGAGGACATACCCGGCATGGCAGCGAGTTTTCTGTATTTCTTCCTGATTTCCTTTTCCATTTCCGGATTATCAGCGGCCAGGGCCATATCCTCCAGGTAAGCCTGCATTTGGGTGATCAGTTCCCTGCCGCCGGTTTCACCGTGTCCAGGTACCACCATTTTTATTTCCGGCAGTTTTTCAAGGGCCTTTAAAACTGTTAACGATTTCCAGCCATTGCTTCCCTTCTTCTCATCGAAAAAGGTATTGATTCCGTTAAAAACCAGATCGCCTGTCACCAGCAAATTCCTATTGTGAAAGTAAACCACTATATCACTCCATGTGTGAGCCTGTCCCACAGGGATAAGCGACACTGTCTCCTTTCCCAGCTTAAGATCCAGTGTATCTGTCAACCATACCGAAGGCATTCCGGCACTGCCTTTGTTGGCACTTATCCAGTATTCCTCATCCACCTTGCCCGAAATGATTCTGGCGTTTTTATAAAGCGGATTTCCCCCCGTGTGATCCAGATCGGAATGGGTATTGACAACAATTACAAGCTTGCCTTTTCCAAGCGCTTCCACATGGTTATACAGACTTTCAGCTGCCTTTCCGTACTTGGTATCAATCACCAGTATGACCGAATCCGAATTGAATACTACTGTATTTCCTCCGCCTCCCAGGTAAATGGTTAATGCACTGTCAGGTTTAATTTCTGCTTCTCCATAATACAGTTTCTTAAAGGTTGGAAAGTAAATGGCAGCTAAAATAATGCCCAATAAAATGATAATCAAAATGATAATTCCCAGGGTTCTAAATAATTTTCGGATCATGTTTGGGGACAATTATGAATTATCAATTATGAATTATGAATTATGAATTATTAGTCGGTGAATTTCATCTTGTATTTGGCATTCTCCAATACTTTTTCCTTGGAAAAATAATCCGGATGATATTGACCGTTGAGATATAATTCCGTCTGGTCGCAATAATGTTTGCTGGCGGGGATGCCGGAATTGCCTGTGGGAATAACGGTGAGTGAATTGTCCCAGTTGCTCAGATCATAGATGTGCCTGTGGGATGAACCATGGTTGACCTCGAATGGTTTGTTGTTATCATAACTGAAGGGTGAAACCGTATGAAAGCTTCCTCCAACAGCAAAGGGGCCTCTTTTCAGGTTGAATACCTTATCGAGCACCTTCACGGTGGCCATCGGATGGGCAAGCACGAGTTGGTGCATATTGCCCCATTGCCAGGTTTCGGGATTATTTCCCTGCGTAGTCGCAATGAATGAAACCGCCTTGGAAAACGCGCAGGCAACCCTGTCATTGAAGTTTTCTTTATTTTGTTGCGTGGCAACATCGTCAAACCAATCTGAGTTCCTGCCGTTGATCAATAACTGATCCGTTGCGTTTCGGTAAAGGGAGCTCACTCCGCTATAGCTACCATAGAGTTCAATCCCCAGTTCATCCGAGAATATGCAACGGACAAACTCGGTATACAAAGTCTCAAAAATCGCCGCTGCCGGATTTTGTGCAACCATGGTATGATCCCAGCCTTTCAGGATCTCAAAAGCTTTGCTTTCAGCAGGATTCATATCTTTCATCTCGCCCAGTGCGCTCAAAATGTATGGCATATACCTGTCCGCCATTTTGGATTTCTGATCGAGTTGTATGGATTTAAAATCTTCAACAGATAAAATCTCTTTGGCAGACAGTAGTTCCACAATCCTTTCAAACCGATCGGGTGGCTGATACCACGATCCGATGTGGTAGGGATAGTCAGGAGCCGCAGTGCGGTTATTGGCTGAAGCCACATAGCCATTTACCGGGTTGAAAAGATAAGGCAACTCCTCAAAAGGGACATAACCTTTCCAGTCATATTCATCGGTGTCTCCCGGTAATACTCCAAACGGAATATCCCGCTTTCTTAAAGGAACTCCGGCAGCGCAGTAAAGGCCGATATTCCCCTTTCTGTCTGCATAAACCACATTCTGGCTAATGGATTGAAAGGTTTTTAGTGCTGCGGTAAAATCGTTCCAGTTATCAGCCCTGTTCAGTAAGATAATGGTCCGGAACTCATCGCTCATCTCATCTCCCGCCCAGTGCATGGTGACCACCCTATCCGGAATTTTTTTAAAGGAAGATACAACAGGTCCGCGATGTGAAAACCGCAGTGTTTTTTCAATCTCTTCTCCCGCACTGGTTCTGATCAATACTATCCGGACATCGAAATCCATCCACTCACCGTTATATCTATATTGTCCCGAATCTTCGGGATTGACAATTTCTTCGTAAAAATCAAGATTATCAACGTAAGTATTCGTCATGCCCCATGCAATACTGTCGTTGTGTCCGCATATAATCAACGGCGTACAGGGCAATCCCAAACCGGTGACATTTAACTTTCCCTTCACTACCTGATGCATCTGGTACCAGATTCCCGGGGCACTCAGACTCAGGTGCATATCATTGGCAAGTAGCGGCATTCCGGTAGTGCTTTTCGAACCAGAAACAGCCCAGTTGTTACTGGCTTCAAGCACGTCTGCCCCGATATCCTTCAGTGATGCAAGGTGGAGCATCATATCCGGCAGCAGCGTAGAAGTGGATATCTCCGTTGTTTTACCAGGAAAAACAACGGGTTGACTTCTCAACAGATCAGGCAGCAATTGCTGATAGCGAACAGAATCAACACTTTTCTGCAAGGCGGACAGAATGATTTCACTCCAGCCGGCTTTCAGGTCCCAGGCCATATAACCCACCATATTGAGGGAATGACAGGGCTCCCATTTCTCAGGTTTATACCTCAGGATACCAAACTCAGGTGGCAATGTGCGTATATTATTTTCAATATATTGATTGACCCCTTCAGCAAATGCATCCAAAGCTTCCCGGGTAGAAGGTTCAGTCTGCGCCAGTATCTTTTCCGACTTCTCCTGGAAACGGAGCGCCCTTAAGAGCAAATCCGTATCCACAAAACTCTTCCCCAGAATTTCCGACAGTCTGCCTTCGGTTACATGCCGCAACATATCCATCTGCCAGAGGCGATCCTCTGCCATAATGTATCCCACAGCCATGTATAAATCGTGTTCATCATCCGCATAAATATGAGGTATGGCATAGTTATCGCGGTACACCTCCACAGGGGCATGAAGTCCCTTCAATGGAAGATCATGGTTATAATCCGGAAGGGCTCTGCGTCCCAGGTGCCGGACAAAAGCAAAACCTGCAATAGCTGCCAGTATCAGCAATATCAGCAGGCCTGAAAGAATACGTTTTACAATTTTCATGTGCAATGTTTTAATAGAGGATATTAAAAATAGAACATTTTTTCGCGTACCCGGTTGGTAACATCATTAAAAATACTAATTTAGTTGTGATACTAAGCTTGCCTAACTAGTAAATTTATGAAAATCAAATTTTTACATTTTTATGTATTGGGGATGTTCCTTGCAGGGACTTTAACAGCCATGGGTCAGGCTGATTCCGTAAAATCATCGGTAAAAGCCGATAAGATCAAGACCGGCTGGAATTTTGGCGGGGTTCCTGTTATAGCTTATGATACCGATATTGGTTTTAAGTACGGTGCTCTGGTGAATATATTTCATTACGGCGACGGAACACAGTACCCAAAATACCGTCATTCACTGTATTTTGAATGGTCACGTACAACCAAGGGCAGCGGTATCAACCAATTTATTTATGATTCCGAGTATCTGATACCCGGTATCAGAGTCTCGGCAGAAGCAAGCTATCTTACCGAACAATCACTGGATTTTTATGGATTTAACGGATATGAATCCTATTTTAATGCCGATTGGGAGGATAAAGAAAGCGATGATTACCTGTCGCGAATGTACTACAACATGGATCGAAAACTTACCAGGCTAAGAGCTGATTTCCAGGGCAAAATTTCCGGACCGCAATTCCGCTGGATGGCAGGCATTGAATACAACCATGCAATAACAGGCACGGTGGACATTGAAAAGCTCAATAAGGGAAAAGATATTGAAGATCAGCTGCCTGATACGGCATTGCTATTCGATAAATTCGTGGACTGGGGAGTTATTCCCGAGGACCAGGCTGATGGCGGAAATACCACACTGCTGAAAGCAGGATTGGTATATGACACAAGGGATATAGAAGCCAACCCGATGAAAGGAATATGGACCGAACTGCAGTTCCTTATGGCCCCGTCATTCCTGGGTAACGACGACCTGTCGTATACCAGGTTTATACTGACACACAGGCAGTATTTCACACTGGTGCCCCAGGTGCTTAATCTGGCTTTTCGTGCCAGCTACCAATCGAAACTCAGCGGGGATATGCCCTATTATATGCTTCCTTTTGTGTACAACACGGCACCTAATTATACCCGCGACGGTGTCGGAGGAGCCAAGACCGTGCGCGGAGTGATGCGCAACAGGATTGTTGGAGAAGGTTTTGCATTCGGCAATATTGAATTGCGGTGGAAGTTTTTGCGGACCATCATATTCAACCAAAATGTTTATCTGGCCTTAAGTGGCTTTTTGGATGGCGGAATTGTCACCAAAAAATATGATTTTGATAAATCCGGGATTCCCTCAGGTCAGATTAACCTGGTGGAAAATGCAGATGAAAAGCTCCATCTTGGTGCCGGCGCCGGATTTCACTTTGTCATGAATCAGAATTTTATCATTGCCGTGGATTATGGCCGTGCGCTTGACCCGGGAGACGGTGAAAGCGGATTGTATATCGGGTTGAATTTTTTGTATTAGGCTGTAGGCAATAGGCTGTAGGGTTGAACCCCTGTCAGAAAGATATATAGGTAAAATACTTCATATGAAAACTATTCGTTTAATATCCGTTATTGCATTGATCTCACAGATGCTGATCTCTTGCCGGCCAGGTCCGTCAAACTTTGAAGGAGGAACTGCAAAAATGTCCAACTTGGAAGTGATGGACGTTGCTGGAGCACCAGCTCCTTTACCGGATGTATCTGCCGAGGAAAGAGGCATACTCTATCAGCCAGGTAGTTCCGGCGCAGTGATTGACATCAATACAATCACAAACAAAATTATTAAGGATGGCCGGATGGAAATCACGGTTGAAGATCTGGAGTATACCAAAAGAAAAGTCGACAGCCTGGTGAGGTTGTTTAAGGCATATTATGCCGATGAGACCTATACCAATATGGATTTCGCGCAAAGGTACAATCTAAGGATCAGGATACCTTATGTTGGTTTTGAGGCGTTTATTGGCAAAATCGAGTCGGGCTTCGGAGAAGTTACCTATAAAAATCTGACATCGAGAGATGTAACGGAAGAATTTATTGATCTGGAAACCAGGTTGCAAAACAAGAGCAACTACCTGTTGAAATACAATGAACTGTTAAAGAAGGCCAAAACGGTAAAAGACATACTTGAGATCGAAGAAAAAATCCGTTTGATACAGGAAGAAATAGAAAGCGTCCAGGGTCGTTTGAAATTTCTGAATAACCAGGTGGATTTTAGCGCACTTGATTTGCAGATCAGTAAGAAGCCTGATCTTAACGAATTTTCACGAAACAGGGATAAATTCATTGAAAGGTTAAAGGTATCCCTTACCAAAGGTTGGTACGGACTGGTTTCATTTACGCTGCTGGTTATTAAGTTTTGGCCTTTCTGGATTATTGCAGGCGGTTTATTATTCGTGTTTATGAGAATTCGAAGGAGAAGAAAGAAGATTAATAAATAAAATCCTAAAATATTTCCACATCTTAATAATTAACGTATTTTTGTATTGATAAACTATTCATTTTTTTATTTATTTATTTTATGAACATTTATGTAGGTAATCTTCATTTCAATGTTAGTGAAGACGAATTAAGAAAAGCTTTTGAGGAATATGGCGAAGTAGCATCGGTTAAAATAATAACCGACAAGTATTCCGGACGAAGCAAAGGTTTTGGTTTTGTTGAGATGCTGAATGACAAGGAAGCAAAAGAAGCTATTGACAATCTGAATGGTACAGAGATCAAGGGACGTGCAGTAAACGTTAACCAGGCCAGAGAGAAAGAAAATAACTCAGGAGAAAGACGGAATTTCAGACCAAGATCCTAAGTTCCTCATCCATGGGCGCAGACAGTGTCGCCGGATCTGTTTGTGTTTTATGAAAAAAAATAACCTGGTATGCCTCGTGCATACCAGGTTAAGTTATTTAGAGGGGTGCGGTTCAGAAACTGAAATCCACACCTATTGCCAGAAACAGGTTGTTTTTGTAATAGGTATCGGTTACGTCAATATTTGTATCAGCTGCCTGCAGATAATGGGGATAAGTTTTTGTGCCCTCCTTATAGAATGTATAACCAACGCCTGCGTTGATCATTAGTTTTTCATTGAATTTAAAGCCCAGTCCGCCACCTACTGTACTGGAAGTCAGACTGAAGCTCAGGTCACTCTGGTAATCCTCACTTACCCCTGTTTTTGCCAGCAGATAGCCCCCACTGACAAGTAGCTTGTCGGTAATTCCATATTCCAGACCAAGAGCCCATTCTAAATAATTATTGTCGATGATTTCTGAATTATCAACTTCTACACCGTCCATGGTTTTGCCATATCCTACGCCCTTGTCCCAGTAATAATGGAAACCGGTTGAAGCGGTGAATTTCGGGGTTAACTTGTAGTCAGCGCCAACGGAAAGCGTGGCCGGAATATCACTGCTGACCTTGGCTCCATCCGGGAACATGGTGATTGGAGTTGCCCCGTCCAGCCCTACAATAAAATCTTTTTTGGTATCATTCTCAATATCGATGTTGGTCTTGAATTCATACCTGATACCAATATTCAGTTTGTCAAATGCAAGATGCACACCAATGATAGGGGTAAATCCTGAACCTTTCTGCACTACATCGGCTTCCTGGTTAAGAAGCATACCGGTCATGGTAGCAGTCTGACCTGCGAGGCCGGATGCGCCGCTGGCTTGCGCAGCCTGTGTAGTAAGAGTAGTTGCGGTCGTATTACAGGCAGTCTGAATATCTCCAATCCCCCCTGTTATGCCGATTCCCAGGGCAGTAAGACCACCTTCAATCTGCGCACGCTGAAGTGCTGTGATGGCACCGGCGCCCTCAGCATCTGCAAGGGTTGCACCACTGGGCAAACCACCACCGATCAATGCGCCCATGGTGCCCGAAATATTGGTGGCACCGGCTGCACCAGCTGTTGCCTGGGCAGCAAGCCCGGAATACGTGGTGGAAATATCACTAAAGGCCTCACTCACATTGGTCCATTCTCCTCCGATATTGGCTTCCACATTTCTAATATACCCTTCATACGTATTTTTGACTGCTACATATCGGGCTCCTAAATAGGCAGATACAACATCCGTGATCTGGTAAGAAAGTCCCAACTGGTAACCGAAATACACCGAAGTTCCCTTGAAATACACTTCCCTCCTGTAATCGGTTGCTGATAAACCAATGGGACCTCCGAGTGCATTGAGCGTTGGAACCATATCAGCAACACCCAGTTCAAATGAAGGCAATCCGTCTTCAAAAGTAGCGCCGCCGCCACCACCCACCGGGTTGAACCCGAAAGATATGGCTATCTTGTTCTTTTTCCACACAGCATAAAAACTTGGGAATACAGGTGCAAGAACATCTCCAAGATACTTTTTGGGAGTGGGTTTTAAATTCACATAATCGTTAGACACATCTTTGCTCTGGAAAATCGTCTGAGAACTCAATGAAAAATGAAATCCATCCGCCAGCCTGGTAAGTCCCGCCGGATTAAAATACACGGCATCCGCCCTGGTAGAAGCATCACGGGTCAGGGTCCGGACCCAGTATGCGCTCTGGTTCGAGTTGGTCACTATGCCGCCACCAAATGCAACGGTAGCAAAGAAAACAAAACTAGTGATCAATAGAAATTGTTTTTTCATAGTTTTTTCTTATTAAGTTTATGAACGAAATTTAAACATTTCCTGAATATATGCAACATTTGGAGTATGAATAAATGCAGGAGCTTCCCGGAAATCAATTATTAAAATGTTATAATACAGATATTTATAATATATCTTCATATATCGAAATTTTCAATTTGTCAGAGCCCTTCTGAATACTGTCAGACAATCATCTGTTTTAATTTTACAATTTCTACATTTGCCAACCGGATTATACCTATGAAATGATACACATTGATCAGCCAATGATTGAAAAACTGACAGATGAGGCACGTTCATCTGCCAGGAAAAGAAAGAACCTGAATTTTCACCCGGTTGCTTCGGATCCCATACATCGCATGCTTCATGCAATGGAACCGGAAACCTACGTTCAACCCCACAAGCATGAGAATCCGGATAAACGTGAAGCCTTCATCATCCTTAAGGGGAAGGTTGCTGCGGTGCAATTTACGGATGCAGGTGATGTGGACGATTATATCATATTGGATTCGCGGACCGGCAACTATGGTGTGGAAATTGCGCCGGGATACTGGCACAACCTGATTGCCCTTGAATCCGGATCTGTTGTCTATGAAGTAAAGGACGGGCCCTGGGATCCCTCAGATGATAAATTCTTTGCATCTTGGGCGCCTAAGGAAGGAGAGGTCAAATGTCAGGAATATAATAAGATGATTTTAGAGAGGATTGGAATTATTCAGTAATTAATCGATTTGAAAAATGAGCAATCAAAAACCAGGAATTCCGAAAGGCACCCGTGATTTCGGGCCGGAAGAAATGTCAAAGCGGAATTACATTTTCAATACCATCAAGGGTGTTTTTCAAAAACACGGGTATGCGCAGATTGAAACGCCAGCCATGGAAAACCTGGAGACCCTGCTTGGCAAATATGGTGAAGAGGGCGATAAGCTGTTGTTCAAGATCCTGAACTCGGGTGATTTTCTGAATGGCGTTGATCCGCTGAAAATGCAGGCATCGGGAGCCAATGCAACGTCCCTGCTGCTCTGTGAAAAAGGTCTCCGGTACGATCTCACAGTTCCGTTTGCGAGGTATGTGGTACAACACAGGGATGAGATAAAATTCCCATTTAAACGTTTTCAGATACAACCTGTCTGGCGTGCTGACAGGCCGCAGAAAGGAAGATACAGGGAGTTCTACCAGTGTGATGCAGATATTATCGGCAGCAATTCACTTTTGAATGAGGCCGATCTCATTTCAATCATTGACGAGGTATTTGGAAGACTAGCTGTCCGCGTAAAAATTAAATTAAACAACCGAAAAATCCTGGCTGGAATTGCTGATTATATTGGACAACCTGAAAAAATTATCGATATAACAGTTGCCATTGACAAACTGGATAAGATCGGAATGGATGCAGTAATGCAGGAACTTCAGCTAAAAGGTTTGGAGGTTCAGTCCATTTACAAACTGGAACCGTTGTTTGCCATAACAGGTGATAACCGGGCAAAGCTTTCGCAACTCAGGAAACTTCTGCAAAACAGCGAATCAGGTATACAGGGTATTGAGGAAACTGAAAAGTTGCTGGGATATATTGATACTCTGGCAATCCCTTCGGAAACCGAATTGGACATTTCATTGGCCAGAGGTCTGAATTATTATACGGGTACAATCATCGAGGTTAAAGCCCTGGATGCTGAAATTGGCAGTATATGCGGTGGCGGACGCTATGATGACCTGACCGGGATCTTTGGTTTGAAAGATGTCTCGGGCGTCGGCGTTTCTTTTGGCGCCGACCGGATTTATGATGTCATGAACAACCTGAATCTCTTTCAAGCAGGTTCAGAGACGGCTTCAAAAGTTCTCTTTGCCAATTATGGTGATAAAGAAGTAACTTATTGTTTGTCTTTACTTTCCCATCTTTGGCAGAAAGATATAAATGCAGAGCTTTATCCTGATCCGGTGAAACTCAGCAAGCAGTTTTCCTATGCAGATTCTAAAAACATACCCTTTATGGTTCTGGTTGGGGAGGATGAAATGAAGGAAGGATTGTTGACTGTCAAAAACATGGCTACCGGGGAACAGATAAAGGTGACTCCGGAGGAGTTGGGGAAATGGGTAAACGGTGAACAGTGAACAGCCGGTAATCGGTATTCAGTGTTTCCGATTACTGATTACTGTTTACCTTTTACTGCTTACTTTTTACTGCTTACCTCTCACTTCACCTCTATCTCTGCCACCGCGGCCTGCAGACCCTCCGACACTGCCTTTAGAACAATCTTCCCGGGCTCCTTCCCTGCCCTGACAACAACCAAACACCTGCCCTGCCAGGCTTTCCTGTGCGGAAGCGAATAGCTCTCGAGGCTGACGGGATTGGCATTACCAACACCAATGATCGCGCCGGGTCCATCGATCTCAAATTTGACCAGGTTTTCGGCCCTGGGATTTCGGATTCCTCCTGCATCATTGAGTTCAACGGTGACATAGCATAAATCCTGTCCGTTTGCCAGAACCGTCGGCCTGTCAGGTTTCATGGCCAGCAGAACAGGTTGCTGTGCAGTTTGTAATACCGATGTATTGATGACCTTCCTGCCCCTGTAACCGATGGCTTTCAGCTCTCCGTCCATGTAAGGCACCTTCCAGGCTGCCATAAACCGCGTTTCCCGGTTTGTATTCTTAATTCCCAGTGACTTGCCATTCAGGAACAGTTCCACCCTTTCACATGAAGAATATACTACAACTTCAAAGGGTTTGTTTTCATAACCTTTCCAGTTCCAGTCGGCCACAGCGTCGTACCAGTGCCACTTCGACCAGGATTGCCGGTTGGGATTAAGGGCAAACGAAGGTTCCGGAGGTGTGACGAATACCGACAACTGGTCTGCTTTCCAGAGAACATCACGGTAATAAGACTGAGGCCTTTTCCAGCCACATATATCTATATCTCCGCAAAAAGCGAGGTTCCAGGGGAAGAAGCTTTGCTCCTGCCAGTAACCGCGCCATCCGATGCTGGCTTCACCTATATAATCAAACCCTGTCCATACAAAGTCCCCGATAACCCAGGGATGATCCAACACATCCATCCAGCTTTGAAAAGCTTCCAGGGGATAGGATTCCGTGCCCATCATTACGCGTTCGGGAACCCTCACATGATCCTCCTCGTAAACACCCGGCCGAAGGTGATCTCCGCCTGCGGCATAGTTGTAGCCGGCAACATCCAGCACGGCGAAATACGGGTCCTTATCCGGCTTGAGATCGTTGACCGCAGCAGTGACAGCTCTTGAAGGATCAGTTGCCCTGACGAAATCGCGCATTTTTTTTGCCACTTCCACCACCTCAGGTGTATGCCGGTAAGGAATTTCATTTCCGATACTCCACATAATGACCGAAGGATGATTGAAATCGCGCAGGATCATGCTTTCAACATCCTTTTGCCACCAATCGTGAAAGTACAGGTGATAATCACTGGGATTTTTGGCATCCGCCCACATGTCAAAAGCCTCGTCGATAACGAGCATACCCAGCCTGTCACAGGCATCGAGAAAAGCGGAAGACGGAGGATTATGCGAACACCGTATGGCATTGAATCCACTGGCCTTTAATAATTCAACCTTTCTTTCTTCAGCTCTGTCGAATGCCTTTGCTCCCAAAGGTCCGTTGTCATGATGGAAACAGGCCCCTTTCAACTTCAACTGTTTCCCGTTCAGCGAAAAACCTTCAGAGGTGCTGAAAGTTACGCTGCGAATCCCGAAATGCGTTTCTTCCAGATCGCATTTAATACTTTCACTGTATACTTCACTCACAACTGTATACAAAGCGGGATCTTCCAATGTCCAGAGTTCATGATCTGCCAACTGCAGGTTCTGCAAAAAGTCGATTGTCTCACCCGGATCCATCGCTTTGACTGATTCGGCATAAGTGACTTGCTCATTCTTCCTGTTTTTGATCCTTGTGATCAGTTTGATCTCAGAACGCTTATTGCTTCCATTGAAGACTTTGGTTTTCACCTCAAGGTCAGCCGATTTCTCAGTCACCGTGTGAGAAATTACCTGAGTACCCCAAAGCGGGATGTGTACCGGTTCATCCAGGTTCAACCATACATGACGGTAAATCCCGGATCCGGAATACCACCTGCTGTTCTCCCCTTCATTAATAACCTTGACTGCCATTACGTTTTTGTCTCCGTACTTCAATAATTCGCTTACATCGTAATGAAACGAAGTATAACCATAGGGGTGACCGCCCAGGTAATGTCCGTTCAGCCAGCATTCAGCATTCATATAAACCCCGTCAAAAAGAAGGGTGGCGATTTTACTTTTCATGCTGTCCGGAATCATGAAAGTCTTTCTGTACCAACCTGTGCCTCCGGTGGTAAATCCCCCGCTAACCTGGCTGATGGCATCCCGATCAAAGGGAGATTGTGTTCCCGGCAAATCCTCAACACTCCAGTCATGCGGTAAATTCACTGTTTTCCAACCGGAATCATCAAATTCTGGCTGTTCGGCCCGCTGTGCGCCACCGAGGTGAAACTTCCAGTTGTTGTCGAAGCTGTAGTTTTTCGCGGAGAATGATTGGGCAAATGCTCCGCTCACAGAAAATGCGCCAACCAGAAAAAGCAATTTAGCTTTCATAATAGTTAATCGTAAATATCAGAACAAATCGTTGATCAGCGCACGTTTGGGATCCAAGGGAAATTTCTCATCCCTGGCAAACAAAGGTTCTCGTTTGATCCATTTCCCGCGGGTAAAATCGGGGAAATCTACGAGGGATCCTCCACGGTTGACCGACATTTCAGACAATGCCGAAACGGCGCTCCAGGCAGCCGCATCATATGCATCAAGCGGTACAGGCTTTTTATTCCTGACTGCATCAAAGAAATCATACAACATAATGAAATCCATACCGCCATGACCACCGCCTTCAGCCTCCTGTCCCCTTTCACGCCAGTATTTGTGATCATACCTGATGGTCCACTCTTTGGATTCATCCCACTGGTGGGGATTCTTTGACTTTCCTTCAATGTAAATCGTATCGCCGTCGTTGTACCACAAACCACTTGTACCTTCAACACGGAAACCAAGTGAATAAGGCCTCGGAAGATTGGTGTCATGCGTAACGATTATAGTTTCCCCGTTGGCGCATTTGATCATGGAGGTCACGATATCACCCAGGTTAAAGTCAATATTGGCGTATGGATGCTGCGCGCCACCGTTCTCGATGATGAATTTATGCAATCCGCGCGATTTGGTAGCCATTGCCGAAAGCGTTATAAACCTGTTGCCCCTGTTGATATCAAGGTAATTGGCTACAGGTCCGATTCCATGGGTTGGATACAGGTCACCGTTTCGCCTGATAGCATGCAGTGCTCTCCATTGTGCCTCGGAATAAGCTTCCTTGCCCATTTTGAGCTCCCCTCCCGGGATATAATCATAATGAACCCCGTCATTGAATTTCACGGAACGCAGGTCATGTTCATAGCCGCACCGGCAATGGATGATCTCACCCATGAGTCCGGTTCGCACCATGTTAAGCACGGCCATAACATCACGCCGGTAACATACATTTTCCAGGATCATCAGCTCTTTACCGGTCTCCTCGTGAACATTCACCAGATCCCAGCACTCCTCCAGGGTGTTGGCGGCTGAAACCTCAACAGCCGTGTAGGGTATTCCGGCCTTCATGGAGGCTATCGACATGGGAACATGCCACTCCCATGGTGTTGCAATGATGACGGCATCGAGTGTTTCATTTTTCAGCATATCCTCAAAGGATTTGTCGTTCCCGGTATATATTCTGGGTGCCTTACGACCTTTCCCTGCTATCATTTTCAGGGCTTCATCCAGTGAGGATTTCTGAATGTCGCAGACAGCAACTATCTCAACATCCTTAAGCGCCATGCTATCATTCAGATGGCTGCGGCCCCGGCTTCCAACTCCTATGAAGCCCGCTTTCACCTGACCTTCGATGCCTCTTTCATGTATATTATCCGACTGGCCGAACACGTCCTGACCGGATAAATTCATTCCCAATACACCTGCTCCTGCAAGAGCGCTTTTCTTAATGAAATCCCTGCGGTTATTTATCATGGCGGCAAGATTAGAGCGTTAATTAATTTCAAGCATGCTGACAGAAGAAGCCGGCAGCTTGACAGTCAATATATTTTTATTTTGTTTCAGGCTATTCCATGGTAGGGTCTTGATGGTCCCCGGGTTGACAAAGGAATTATGAGCCGACAGTTCCCTGGCAGAAAGCAGGGTCCCTGTAACCTTACCGGCCTGGGCACCACGGATTTCGATATTTATTTCGATTTCCTGATGCGGATCGGCATTGGTAAAAGTAATGTGAATCTTCCCGCTTTTATCCTTTGATGCAGAAGCCGTAACAGCGGGAATTGCTTCACCCTGCAGCACATAATCTGGTGATTTGAAGCTGACGGGAATTAAAACAGCATCCTGATGCACTTTGTACATCTCGAAGACATAGTAAGTAGGTGTCAGTACCATTTTTTCACCTTCGGTGAATATAATAGCCTGCAAAACATTCACCATCTGGGCAATATTGGCTCCCTTAACCCTGTCGCAGTGATTGTTGAAGATATTCAGATTAATGCCTGCCACCAGGGCATCCCGGAGGGTATTCTGCTGGAAAAGGAATCCGGGATTTGTTCCCTGTTCCACATCGTACCAGGTACCCCATTCATCAACAATAAGACCCACCCGTTTTTGCGGATCATATTGATCCATGATGGAAGCATGTCGTGTAACCAGTTCTTCCATATACAGCGTTTTCCGGATCGTGGTGAAATACTCCTCCTCGGTGAATTGTGTGGATGATCCCTTCTTTTGCCAGGAATTCGGAACTGTGTAATAGTGGAGCGATACTCCGTTCATCATATGAAGGGGAACATTGTCCATCAGGGTTTCTGTCCAATGATAATCATCGGTATTTGGACCGCCTGCTATCTTGAAAAGGACGTTATTTCCATAATTGCGGGTATACGTGGCGTACCGCTTATACTGGTCGGCATAGAATTCGGCTGTCATATTGCCCCCGCAACCCCAGTTTTCATTTCCAACTCCCCAGAGTTTGACATTCCAGGGTTTTTCCCTGCCGTTTTGTTTTCGCAATTCCGACATGGGACTTTGACCATCGAAGGTAATGTATTCCACCCATTTCGACATTTCTTCAACTGAACCGCTCCCAAGATTGCCACAGATATACGGTTCGGTTCCAACCTGCTCGCACAAATCGAGAAATTCATGGGTTCCAAAGCTGTTGTCTTCTAATACCCCTCCCCAATGGGTATTGATCATTTTAGGACGCTTGTCGCGCGGACCTATACCGTCCATCCAGTGGTATTCATCGGCAAAACAACCGCCCGGCCAGCGCAGATTAGGTATGTTCAGCCTTTTCAGCGCTGCTACCACATCATTGCGGATACCACGGGTGTTGGGAATGGGGGAATTCTCACCCACCCAGATACCCCCGTAAATGCAGTGGCCCAGATGCTCAGAGAAATTGCCATAAATATGACGGCTAATCGTATCTGCGGTCAGATCAGTATTCAGGATGAGTGTGTTTGACTGGGACCATAGTACTAACGGCATTGCACTCAATATCAATGCAATGCTAAATAGTCTGAATTTACACATGATAAACAATTTTAGATTGGTAAATAAATTTTTAGAATCTTGTCATCCAGGCTTCCGGATGAATATCTTCGCGTATGCGTTTGAGCTCTTTAACTGCCATCTCCTTATCATTGAAAGATGCAAAGCTTACGGCATACAGATTGCCGATCTTGCCAAACTTCTCAGCACTAAAACCCTGATCCTTCAGTGATTTCACCAGTTCATCTGCATTGATTTCATCTCTGAAGCATCCGGCGACAATGTAATACCGAAGATTCTCCCTGGCAGAAGTATCCTTTTCGATGGCAATTAATTCTGAGGATTCCTTGAAAATGAGCGTAGTATCAAGGGCCGCAGCTCTCACAGAATCAGATAAATTCTCGTAAACCGAATCCATGATGCCTATCTGTGGTTTCTTCGTTTTGAAAAGTCCACGTATACTGTCGCCAAAAATGAACCAGGCAATGATGGCAGCATTTGCCAAAAGAATGATAACAATCCATTTAATAATCAGATTAACCTGATCAGGAGCCTTTTCATCGTCTTTAATCTCATTCACGACAGGTTGAGCAAAGGCGGCAGGCTTCTCTGCCTGCTGAATCGGTTCGGGTAACTTCTCATCGGGCGCAGCCTGATCTTCTGCCGGATGTGGAATTTCAACGGGCTCGGCTGCCTGTTTTCGGGAAATAGTTGTTTTACCAACCGTTTTAACCTTGGCCTTTTGTTTAGTCTGCGGTTTTGGCTTTGGTTTTGGCTTTGGTTTTGATTTTGGTTTTGATTTTGGTTCTTCTTTTTCAGGAACTACTACTCTTATGGGTGTTTCTTCTTTTACTGGATTTTCTTCTATAACAGGCAGATCTTCTATTGCAGGCGATTCTTCAATTGCAGGCGGTTCTTCTTCACTCATTAGTATGGCCGATTCTGTCTCGATTTCCTGAATGACATCAGGTTTCGCATTTTTGTCTTCACTTTCGAAAATGATCTTCCCGCTGCTGTCCTTTTGAAGCAGGCCAATACCTTCCAGATTATAACTTTTCCCGCTGTCCAGGACCTTGATGATATTCGTCGCAAAATCACCTACCAGCTGATCTGCAATTTCCAGATCCACGCCCTCGGTTTTGGCAACATATCCTATCAGGAGTCCGTCATTGTATCGAAGAAACTCATTGAAAACAACAATCCTTGGTTCTTTCTGCCTGATAATAAAGGCTCCGAAATCAGGTATGATCACCCTGAGGTTACTGTTCAACAGTGCGTTAATGCTTCTCTCCATCAAGTAGATATCAAAATAAAATTTCAAAAGTTTCCCGGTTCACAAGGCAGGGATAACACAGATTCTAAATTACACCAAAATATTAATTTAAAAGAAATATCCGGCCAACATTGTGTAAAAAAATTCTACATGGGGCGATAATAAACAAAATCTGCATTAAAAGATCTGACTTTGGCTTTTTATTGCTATCTTGCGTTAGCATATAGTAAACCTAAATTTATGAATTTTAAAGAAGTCCTTGGAATAGATTTTGGCGGATCTGGGATCAAAGGTGCGCCTGTAGATACAAAATCCGGTAAATTGCTGGATGAAAGGCACCGAATACCCACGCCGGATCCTTCCTCCCCACAACAAGTTGCAAAGGCCATTAAAGAGCTGGTCAAACATTTTAAATGGGAAGGACCTGTAGGTTGCGGCTTCCCTGCCGTTGTGCAAAATGGGGTGGTCAGGACTGCAGCAAATATCGACAAATCCTGGATCAATACCGATGCCAGAAAGCTTCTTAAAGATACACTCAAACTTCCGGTCTGGATAATCAACGATGCGGATGCAGCCGGTTTGGCTGAGGTCAAACTGGGAGCCGGAGCCGGATTCAAAGGCGCAATCGTTGTGCTGACCGTTGGAACCGGGATTGGTTCATCCCTGTTTATCAAGGGCAAATTGTATCCGAATACTGAATTTGGTCATGTGGAGTTCAAAGGCATGGATGCTGAGGTTTATGCTTCGGATGCAACCCGCAAAAAAGAGAATCTTGACTGGGAAGCCTGGGGAAAAAGACTGAATGAGTACCTGTCGCACATAGAATTTCTTTGCTGGCCCGAAATGATCATTCTGGGTGGTGGTGCAAGTAAAAAGCTGGATCTTTTTAAGGATCAGTTAAACCTGAAAGCCAAAATTGTACCAGCCAAATTCCTGAATGAAGCCGGAATTATTGGGGCTGCCATGGCAGCCAAGGTCAATATCAAGAAGCATTAAAGGGAATCCTGTTCAGTATTGACCTGCCTAAAGTTATCTCATCGGTATATTCAAGTTCATCACCGATGGAAACTCCTCTTGCAAGCGTTGAAAATTCTATCTTAAAGGGTGATAGTCTCCGGTATAGATAGAAATTGGTCGTATCGCCTTCCATGGTGGCGCTCAGGGCCAGTATCAATTCCCTGATGCCTCCCTTTTTCACCCGCTCTTCAAGGCTGCTGATATTCAGGTCTGAGGGTCCCATACCATCCATCGGAGATATTATCCCGCCAAGGACATGATAAACACCTCTGTATTGCTGGGTATTTTCGATGATCATGATATCCTTGATGTTTTCCACAACACAAATGATGGATTGGTCCCGTCGTTTATCGGAACAAATCGGGCAGATATCTTCATCACAGACATTCCTGCAAACTTTACAGAATCTTAGTTCAGTGCCTAAACGGATAATGGTATTTCCGAATGTCTCCAATGCAGCGCTGTCCTGTCTAAGCATATGCAACACCAACCGCAGTGCAGTTTTGTGACCAATACCCGGCAGGGTGGCAAACTCATTTACAGCTGCTTCAAGCAGCCTGGAAGGATAGTTTAGGTTCATGGATTCAAACCGTAATAAATAGAACAAACCACAATCAGTGCTGCAAAAATACGCTTTTATTGCCTCAACTGTTTTACGGCTTGAATGTTTTTAGTATTCTTGCAAACAAAAGATCACCAATTTTCCCATCATGAATCCGTGGATACTACTCATCATCGTTGTTGTATATTTCTCCCTGCTTATCCTTATTTCCATCATCACCAGCCGTGGAGCCGATAACGCATCGTTCTTCGTCGGGAACCGAAAATCACCCTGGTTCCTTGTAGCTTTCGGAATGATCGGCGCATCGATCTCAGGGGTCACATTTATTTCTGTTCCCGGTGAAGTAGGTGCCAGCGCCTTTTCTTATCTTCAGCTTGTATTCGGATATTTTGCCGGGTACCTGGTCATTGCGAATGTGCTTTTGCCATTGTATTACCGGATGAATTTGTCTTCCATTTACGTCTATTTGAATCAGCGACTGGGCTTATACAGTTATAAGACAGGAGCATTTTTCTTTCTCCTTTCACGAGTGATTGGCTCCTCCTTTCGTTTATACCTGGTAGCTCTGGTGATTGATGGTTTTATTCTGTCGAAAATGGGTGTGCCCTTTTGGCTTACCGTGCTGATAACCATCGGCCTTATTTATGTGTATTCGTTTAAAGGCGGTATAAGAACAATCGTTTACACTGATACATTCCAAACCACCTTTCTCATTCTCGGCGTTATTCTTTCGATCGTAATGATCTCCAAAGAGCTTAATCTCGATCTGGCCGGACTGATTAACAGCATTGGGTCAAGCCGATATTCTGAAATTTTTGTCTGGGACTGGAAGCCGGGCAATAATTTTTTCAAGCATTTCCTGAGCGGTATGTTTATTTGTATTGTAATGACCGGACTGGATCAGGATATGATGCAAAAGAATCTGAGCTGCAAGAATATCCATGAGGCGAAAAAAAATATGTACTGGATGAGCACATTGCTGGTTATTGTCAATATCCTGTTTCTTTCACTCGGTGCCTTGCTTTATATTTATTCCAATTCAAAGGGGATAATCGTTGAGAACTTCAATAATCCCGAACTGCTTCAGAATTGTCCGATTGGTTTGAAATATCCGGGCGTTGAAGGTATGCAGTGCAATAAAACAGATGTACTCTTTCCCTTCCTTGTTTTTTATTACCTGCCCCCGGCCGTGGGTTTCGTTTTCATCATGGGTTTGCTGGCCGCAGCCTATGCCAGCGCCGATTCGGCTTTAACAGCGCTCACTACATCCTTCTGTATTGATTTTCTGGGCTTTAAAGAAGACAATCAAAGGATGGGCACACGCAATTTGGTGCACATCGGATTTGCCCTGTTATTCTTCGTAGCCATTATACTATTTAAGGTGTTGAACAATGAAAGTGTCATCAATGCCCTCTTCAAAATAGCCGGGTATACTTACGGACCGTTGCTGGGAATGTTTTCCTTCGGAATTCTCACCCGTTATCAGATTCGCGACAAGGTTGTTCCCTACATCTCATTTGTTTCACCGGTACTGTGCTACTTTCTCGACAAAAACTCCGAACAATGGTTCCGGGGATATAATTTTGGATTTGAATTGTTGATTATTAACGGGTTGCTTGTTTTCTTGGGATTGTATTTTACGAGAAGAAAAGAAGTGATGCGTGATGAGTAATGAGTGATGCGTGATCACACCCGTTACACAAAACCCACTCATTACACTTTACTCATTACTACTTCAATCCGCTTCTGATAAGCAACGCATCCACCGACGCTTCCTGTCCCCGGAACCTCCGGTAAAGCTCCATAGGATTTTCAGTACCACCACGCGACAGGATGTTATTCCGGAATGACTGTGCAGTTGCCTTGTCAAATAAACCGCGATCCATAAACAGGGAGAAGGCATCCGCATCCAGCACCTCGGCCCATTTATAGCCATAGTAACCGGAGGCATAACCACCGCTGAATATGTGGGCAAAACCTGTACTGACACTGCAGCCGTCTACCGGCGGAAAAAGTTCTGTGGGTGCCATGGCTTCCTGCTCAATCTCGCTAATAGGCCGGTTTGCAGAGTCACTCAGGGTATGCCATGCCATATCATTCAGGCCAAAGCTGAGCTGCCTGATAAAGGCAAAACCACTGTTGAAATTTCTGCTTTTCAGCATGTTTTCCAGAAGACCGTCCGGAATTTTTTCACCAGTCTCATAATGTACGGCAATGCTATCGAGCCATTCCTTTTGCTCAGCCCAGTTTTCCATGATTTGGGAAGGCAATTCAACAAAATCACGGTATACATTTGTTCCCGACAGGCTCATGTATTTGCAGTTGCTGAAAATGCTGTGCAATGCATGTCCGAATTCATGAAGAAAAGTTCTGACCTCATCATATGTCAGCAGGGAAGGTTTAGTTTCAGTGGGTTTGGTGAAATTCATAACCAGGGATACATGGGGTCTGAAGTCGTTCCCGTTCATCTTGTACTGTTCCAGGTAATTGGTCATCCAGGCACCGCCCTGTTTGCTCTCACGCGGAAAGTAGTCCAGATACAGCAATGCCAGCAGGGAGCCATCCTGATCAAAAACCCTGCAGGTTTTCACATCGGGATGATATACCGGGAAGGAAGAATCAGTCTGAAAAGTAATCCCGTATAGCCTGCCGGCAAGGCCGAAAATACCTTCTTCCACTTTCTCCAGCCTAAAATAGGGCTTCGTCATTTCATCGGTAAAAGAGAACTTTTCATTCTTCAGTTTCTCGGCATAATAGGCCCAGTCCCACCGCTGAAGTTCAAAATCCGCTCCCAGTTTTCGGGCAAAGGACTGCACTTCCTGCAGCTCCCTGATGGCTGCTGGTTTGGCCTGTTTAAGCAGGTTTTCCAGGAAGTCATTCACCCTGGAGGGCGACCGGGACATTCTTTCCTCGAGCACAAAATCGGCATACGTTTTATAACCGAGCAAATTGGCAAGTGTCAGCCGATGATTCACGATCTTCCGGATGATCTCACGGTTGTCCTTATCATTAGACTTAAAACAACGTGAATTATAGGACCGGTAGAGTTCCTCGCGAAGTTTCCGGTTGTCCGCAAATTTCATAAAGGGCTGGTAGCTCGGTGCTTTCAGGGTAAACAGCCATCCGGCCAGGTTTTTGTTCCTTGCCTCAAGTGATGCTGCTTCTATTACGTAGCCGGGCAAACCTTCCAGATCCTGTTCCCTTGTGATATGCAGCTGACGGGCATTGGTCTCGTTGAGCAGGTTCTCCTCGAACTTGAGCGAAAGCGTGGAAAGTTCCGTGGTCACTTTCCGGTATTCTTCTTTGGCTTCAGGGCTCAGGTTGGCTCCGCTGCGCACGAAACTTTTGTAGGTATCTTCGAGCAGTTTCAGCTGTTCTGTATCAAGCTGGTAGGTTTCCTTCTCATCATATACCTGCTTTACTCGTTTAAAGAGCCTTTCATCAAGCGTGATATCATTGAAATAGACAGTGAGCCAGGGTGATATTTCCTGGGCAATTTGCTGTATGGTTGTATTCGTTTCAGCGGAATTGATATTAAAAAATACCTGCTCCAGGCGTTTCAAATTGTAATTCAGGAATTCCAGGGCTTCGATGGTATTGGAGAAAGTAGCTTTCCCGGCAGCACCGGCAATTTTTTCCAGTCCGGTCCGGGCCTCCTGAATGGCTGCTTCAAAAGCCGGTTTATAATGCCCTGGGTTAATTTTATCGAAGGGCACTGTTTGCAAAGGGGTACTAAAATCAATCATAAGCGGACTATCTTGTTTTGCTCTGTTTTGTGAGCACTAAAATAAGAATAACAATGGCATTTACAATATGTTGAAATGATATCAGCCAGCTTTGGCTATATTTACAAAATTTTGTGTATGAACAAGACCATACTTCTGGGACACGGGAGCGGGGGGCTCATGACTGGTGATCTTATCCGGGAATTGTTTGTGAAATATTTCAACAATCCGATCCTCGATGTGCTTACCGATTCTGCAGTTGCTCAAATAGGTGACACCACCCTGGCCTTTACCACGGACTCATTTGTGGTTGACCCGATTTTTTTCCCCGGCGGGGATATCGGTAAACTTGCTGTTTGCGGAACTGTCAATGATTTATCCGTTTCAGGCGCCAGGCCTTTGTATTTAAGCTCAGGCTTCATTATCGAGGAAGGTTTTCCATTGGCGGACCTGGAGCGGATTGTAAAATCGATGGCAGAAGAAGCCATAAAAACCGGGGTGCAGATCATAACCGGTGATACCAAAGTTGTGAAAAAAGGACAATGCGATAAGATATTCATCAATACAACCGGGATCGGTATCATTGAGAAACGATTTGCCAGCATTTCGAGAGGCAGTCTCATTAAACCCAATGATCGGATCCTGGTCAACGGATATCTCGGAGATCATGAAATTGCCATTTTATCCGCCCGCGAAAAGCTGAACTTTGAAGAACCCGTAATTTCCGATGTAACCTCGCTCAACCCGATGATCCGTTCCTTGCTGGAAGCGGGGGTGGAAATCCGTTTCATGCGAGATATCACCCGGGGAGGTCTGGCAACCATCCTGGCCGAAGTCGCGACATCCCTGAAACATGGTGTGCTGATCGAAGAACAGGTCATACCAGTGCGCGAGCAGGTGACCGGATTATGTGAAGTGTATGGTTTTAATCCATTATTCCTGGCGAACGAAGGCAAGGTATTGATGATAGTTGCTCCCGAATCCGCCGATCTGGCGTTAAAGATGATGCAACGGTATGAAATAGGCAGGGATGCAAGGATAATCGGCGAGGTCACCCGTGAAAATCCCGGAAAGGTGCTTATGAAATCTGTCATTGGGGGTACCAGGATCATTGATAAGCTGGCCGGAGAGCAATTGCCAAGAATCTGCTGATCCATCTGAATCTTACAGTATCATGCATGAATTCTCAATAGTGCAAAGCATTGTGGAAATCGCGCTGGAAACGGCCAGGATTAATGGTGCCGGACAAATCAGTTCAGTGGAGGTGGAGGTAGGTCAATCCGCAGGAGTTGTAAGGGATGCCATGGAATTCGCCTGGGAAGCAGCCGGCAGGGGTACGCTGCTTGAGGGGGCTTCACTGGTTCTGAAAGAGATACCCCTCGTGGTCAGATGCCGAACCTGCCAAAAAACTTTTCAACCGGATGAACTTTTTGATCTCTGCCCCGCTTGCGGGGATGTCAATCCGGAGGTTATATCAGGAAAGGAGTTGAGGGTGGTAGCGATAGAGGTCAAGAACAAATAATTATTTTCTTTCAGTTTTCCTTTTTGTGCTACCTTTAGACATTATTAATCTCAATTAAGACATCATGTGCGACCATTGCGGATGCAGCGGTGAAGGTACCGGTTATTCATTGATCAATCCGGCTGAAAGCAACCACAAGCTTGAACATACTCATTCTGATTCTCATTCTCATGAGCATCCGCACGAACACGATCATGAACATCCCCACGGTCATCATCATACCCATGAACATATCGGTACCGGAAACCGGATCCTTATTGAAACCGATGTTTTGCAGAAAAACAACCTGCTTGCCCAGCGCAACAAGGGCTATTTTGAAGCTAAAAATATCCTGGCGCTGAACCTGGTAAGTTCTCCCGGTTCGGGTAAAACCACCATCCTGGAACTAACCCTTGCAAACCTTCCCGGACAGCGTGTTTATGTTGTTGAAGGTGATCAGCAGACCTCCCTGGATGCGGACCGCATCCAGGCTGCAGGGGCACCTGTCATTCAGATAAATACAGGAAACGGCTGTCATCTCGATGCAGAAATGATCAGCAAAGCTGTCAGAACCCTGAATCCTGATAATGATTCATTACTGCTCATTGAAAACGTCGGGAACCTGGTCTGCCCCGCACTGTTCGACCTCGGTGAACAATACAGGATTATAATAATGAGCATTACAGAAGGAGAGGACAAACCCCTGAAATATCCCAACATGTTTCAGAGCGCTCATCTTTGCCTGATCAATAAAACTGACCTGCTTCCGTATGTTGATTTTCAAATGGACAAGTTTATCCGGCACGCCCAAAAAATTAATCCTGCGCTTCAGTTCCTGCAACTCTCTGCCAAAACTGGAGATGGATTCGGGAAGTGGATCGAGTGGATAAAGAAACAGCACCCGTAGGGACAGGCCATGGCCTGTCCTTTTTCAGCAGCAGCACATTTCCACATTTCCACATTTGCACATTTACACATTTCCACATTTGCACATTTGCACATTTGCACATTTCCACATTATCACATATCTCCGACTTTAGAATCAATCTATATAATAACAACTTTCCATTACTGTTATTTTAATAACAATAAAAGTGTTATTTTTGTAACAGAATTTCCTGAAATTCGTATCAATACACTTAACGGCCTGGTTTTAATTGGATTAAAGCATGAAGATAGCTGAAATTGTTAGCATTGCGAATGGCAAAGTGATCTGTGGGGACGAAAAGCTGAATACCGATTTAAGCCATGCTTTTTCATCGGACCTGCTGAGTGATGTGCTGACCATTAACCGGACCGGGATTCTTTTGATTACGGGAGTCGCTAATTTGCAAACCATACGTACCGCAGAGATTGCAGAAGTTTCCTGCATTTTACTGGTCCGCAATAAAAGAGCCAATCAGGAAATGATTGATCTGGCCAGGGACAACAGTCTTGTGATCATTGAAAGCCCGATATCGATGTTCTCGGCGAGCGGCAGGCTTTATCAGCACGGTATTCAACCGTTGTATTAGCCTGTGCCGGTTTACCAACCTGGTCTTAAGCCCTGGTTTGAAATGAAAGATATGAAGTTTGAATATACTTTAGAAGGGGGTGATTTTGTCAAGGCCGGATATGCATCCAGCAGCCTGAAAAAAATCCTCAACCAGCTCAACCTGGATCCGAATCTTGTAAGACGCATAGCGGTTGCAACATACGAAGCTGAGGTAAATGTTGTGGCACATGCGTATCGGGGAATCATGAAAGTGCTTGTCAGTCCCGAAAGAATCCTCATCCGGGTGGAAGATGAAGGACCGGGGATACCGGACATAGGAAAGGCTATGCAGGAGGGTTATTCAACGGCATCGGACAGAGTACGGGAAATGGGATTCGGTGCGGGCATGGGTTTATCAAATATCAAAAAGAATACAGACAAACTGGAGATTCACAGTGAGTTGAATAAGGGGACAGTGTTGGAGATGACCACTTTAATAAAAGAATAACCGGATTACCATGGCATTTCATCATGCTTTGAAAATTCAGGAAGATGTTTGCATCGGCTGCACGCATTGCATCAAGGCTTGCCCAACGGAAGCCCTCCGGGTTAAGGAGGGAAAGGCAAGGTTGATTGAGGAAAGGTGTGTCGACTGTGGCGAATGTATGCGTGCCTGTCCGGTTAATGCCATAATTATTGAAGAAGATGATTTCAGCAGGATATTTCAGTATGATTACCGTGTTGCCCTGGTTCCATCGGTATTCATCGGACAATTTCCCCGTAACATTGTTACCCGAAAGATATACAGCGGTATACTCGAGGAAGGCTTCACCCATGTATACGAAGCCGAGCATGGCTCTGGTATCCTGATTGATCTGATTAACCGGCACCTGTCGGCCCGACCTGAGATCCGGCCGGTAATTTCTTCCTTTTGTCCCGCAATTGTGCGGTTGATACAGGTACGGTTCCCTGCCCTGGTAAACAACATTTTACCCTACAAGGCACCGCTTGATCTGGCTGAAATATCCTTTCGCCGCAAGCTCCTTGACGAGGGAATCCCAGGTGATAAGATCGGTGTATTTTACGTGACGCCCTGTGCAGCTAAAATCGCTGCAGTCAAGAGTCCGGTCGGGGAAAAAAGCTCACCCATCAACGGGGTAATAAACATGAATACGCTTTTTAACCGGGTGTATGCCTTGATCAGGCGGGAAGAAAAAGGCTTTTGCATTGTTCCGGAGAAGGAACAACTGCTTCCCGAGGAAATGGAATGGACGCTCACCGGCGGTGAGGCCAGGCACATCCATGGCCGTTGCCTGTCGGTCGACGGGATTGGGAACGCGATCGAATTTCTTGAAAAAATCGAGAATGATACCGTCGGGAGTTTTGACTACCTTGAAATGCGCGCCTGTGACAAGAGCTGCGCCGGAGGCATTCTTTCAGCGACCAACCGGTTTCTGGTCTCCGAGCGTTTGCATAAACGGGCCGAACAATATTTTATTGACAAGAACCAGGGAAAGATCTTCAATAACAAGACCATAACCAAGTACCGGGATTATGTAGCCGGCAATGCCTCCATCGGGAAGGTTGAACCACGGTCCATCATGAAGTTGGATGAAGATATGGTGCAGGCCATGAAGAAAATGCAGAAAATCGAGAAAATCAAGAACTATCTGCCTGGCATTGACTGTGCTGCCTGTGGTTCACCCGGTTGTCGCGCTTTGGCTGAAGACGTTGTGCAGCAGCGGGCCCATACGAGCGATTGTGTTTTCGTGGCCATTAAAGTCAAGGGCGGCGAAACGATGAACCAGGTTGTGGATTACACTGAAAAGATCTGGGGAAAGAAGCGTTTTAAAAATATATTACCAGAGTGAGGGAAGATGGGGAGATGGGGAGACAAGGAGATGGGGAGACAAGGGGACAAGGGGATTAGGTGATGATAATTGATTAAACATAGGGGCAGCCACCTGTGGCTTCTCAAAATTGAAAAAAAATGACCGTTGAAAACATTATTAACGAATTAGACCTGCAGGTATTTGCAGGGGTAAACAAGACAGGCAGGAAGGTTAAAGGAGCCTATGTCTCCGATCTCCTCAGTGATGTGATGGGAAAAGCCAGGGAAGGTGAATTATGGATCACGATGCAGACCCATAAAAATATCATTGCTGTGGCTTCACTGAAAGATTTATCGGCCATTCTGATTGTTAACGGGGGCAAACCCGAGGAGGAAACGATAGCTGCAGCAGAGCAGGAGAGCGTAATTTTGCTGGGCACCGGTGACAGGTCATTCAGTACTTGTGGTAAACTTTATAAAATGATGGAAAGGAATGCGTTGGTTTAGGGCGGATTTGCACATTCATACGGTGCTTTCACCGTGTGGCGGGTTGGATATGAGTCCTATAAACATTATTCAGCAGGCAGCAAGGAAAAAGCTCGACATTATAGCCATATCCGATCACAACAGCACACGGCATTGCGGAATAACACAGCAGATTGGAGAAAAATACGGGATTAGCGTCATAGCCGGTGCTGAATTGAATACAAAAGAAGAAATTCATTGTCTGGCGTTCTTTGAAGATATTGAAAAAGCGGATCAGTTTCAGCAGATTATCGATCAGAATCTGGTTTCAATTCCTAACAAACCGGAGATATTCGGCTACCAGCTCATGGTGGATGAAGAAGAAAATATCATCGGTGAGGAAACCAGGCTGTTGGTTTCATCTCTGCGAATGGGTATTGATGAGCTCTTCCTTTGTGTTAATCAGCTGGGTGGCCTGTTTGTCCCTGCTCACATCAACAGGTTGCATAATGGAATTTACAGCCAGCTTGGCTTCATGCCTTCCGGATTAATGGCGGATGCCCTGGAGATAACTCGCAGACCGGGTTATGAGGATTTTCTGAAAGAACACCCTGAGACTGCCGGTTTTTGCCTGATCACCAACTCAGATGCCCATACAATCAAGCAAATAGGTGAAACGGTGACTGAGTTTTATATGGAAGGACCCTATTTCATTGAGATCCGGCAGGCTTTGAGAAATGAAAACGGCAGAAAAGTCAGGACATTATGAAAGACATTTCGTACCATATTCTTGATATTGCCAGGAATTCGCTCAACGCAGGAGCCAGCCTGATTGAGATCAGCATAACGGAGAATAATGAAACCGGTGAACTGATACTGAAGATCCGGGATAATGGATGCGGTATGACAGAAGACATGTTGAAAAGGATAACCGACCCGTTTTTCACCACTTCATTGACAAAGAAAGTGGGCCTGGGTTTACCGCTTCTGAAACAGAATGCCGAACTTACCGGGGGCCGTCTCCGGATTGAATCTGAAAGGAACCGGGGCACTATTGTCACAGCCCTGTTCCATCAGTTTCATATTGATATGATACCACAAGGTGATCTGGCGATGACATTCAGATCCCTGATCGCCTCCAATCCTGAAAGTGATTTCCTATACCGGCACAGGGCAGATGAAGGGGAGTTTATTCTGGATACTGCTGAAATCCGAAGAGAACTGCAAGGTATAAGTCTAAATGCACGCGAAGTGCTGGATTATATAACTGATTATATCAGAGAAAATCTAAAGGCATTGAAAATTAAAGAAGTGTAAGAAATAATATTTATTAAGACTATTTACAAATTAAGAAGATATAAAGAAAATCATTGGGTAAAGGAACTTTAATATTCACTTTCGAAATAAATTTATAGAACAAATAATTAAACAGGTATTATGACGAAAATAAAAAATCTTGCAGATTTGAGGGAGCTGAAGGATAAGCTTCAGTCGAAAACCAAACTCCGGGATAAGAGTGAATCACCTGATCAGCTGGTGCAGATTAAGGTGGCCATGGCCACCTGTTGTATTGCCTCAGGTTCAAGAGAGACCATGAACTACATTGTTGATGAGCTTGATAAGAGGAACATTGATGCAGTGGTAACACAAACCGGCTGCATGGGTTATTGTTATGCTGAACCTACGGTTGAGGTGATTGTGCCGGGTAAAGAGCCCCTGGTATTCGGGTATGTAGACGCAAAACGGGCTGATGAAATCATTGAAAAATACATCAAGGGCGGAATGCTCGTTGAGGGGATCATTCCGGTTAACTATAAGAAAATTGACCAATAATAAAATTAAGGAGGCAACTATCCATGGCGGATTATAAAATTCATTTGCTGGTTTGCGGAGGTACCGGATGTAAATCATCAGAAAGCCAGATCCTGGCAGAACACCTGCGTAGTTCTATTGAAAACCAGGGACTTAGCGACTTTGCACAGGTGGTTGGCACAGGATGCTTTGGGTTCTGTGAAAAGGGACCTATTGTGAAAATAATTCCCGACAATACTTTTTACACCCAGGTAAAGCCTGAAGATGCAAAAGAAATCGTTGAAGAGCACATCGTCAAAGGCCGTAAGGTATCCCGGTTGTTGTACAAGGATCCGAAGTCAGATAAGATCGTTTCCGATTCCAAGGGGATGGAATTCTACAAGAAACAGGTGCGCATTGCCCTTCGCAATTGCGGGGTGATTGATCCCGAGAACATTGAGGAATATATTGCGCGTGATGGTTATGCATCTCTTGGTAAAGTTCTTACAACCTTGACGCCTGAAGCAACCATTGAGATCATCAAGAAGTCGGGAATTCGCGGAAGAGGCGGAGCAGGCTTTCCGACGGGTCTGAAATGGGAGATAACCAGGCAATCACCCGGTAAGGAAAAATATGTAGTTTGCAATGCTGACGAAGGTGACCCGGGAGCATTCATGGATCGGTCAATTCTGGAAGGTGATCCGCATTCTGTAATTGAAGCCATGGCCATTAACGGGTATTGTACAGGTGCATCCAACGGTCTGGTTTATATCAGGGCTGAGTATCCGCTTGCCATCGAAAGACTGAAGAAAGCCATCGAACAGGCCAGGGAATACGGGCTGCTGGGTGAGCGTATTCTTGGTACGGATTTCAGTTTTGACATCAACCTCAGGTATGGCGCAGGCGCATTTGTATGCGGTGAAGAGACTGCCCTTATCCATTCCATGGAAGGAAGTCGCGGTGAGCCCACCATGAAACCTCCCTTTCCTTCGGTAAAGGGATACCTGGGAAAACCTACCAACGTGAATAATGTGGAAACCTTTGCCAGCATTCCGGTAATCATCAATAAGGGGTACGAATGGTACAGCAGTATCGGAACCGAAAAGTCAAAGGGAACCAAGGTATTTGCTCTGGCAGGCAAGGTTAATAATGTAGGATTGATTGAAGTACCTATGGGGATCACGCTGCGTGAGGTTATTTTTGAGATCGGCGGTGGTATCAAGAACGGCAAGAAATTTAAAGGGGTTCAGATTGGTGGCCCATCCGGCGGATGTCTTACCTATAAGCATCTGGATGTGCCTATCGACTATGAAAGTTTGATAGCTGCCGGCGCCATGATGGGCTCCGGAGGTATGATCATCATGGATGAAGATGATTGCATGGTTGACGTGGCCAAATACTTCCTCGATTTCACGGTAGATGAATCCTGTGGAAAGTGCACGCCCTGCAGGGTGGGCAATAAGCGCATGCATGAACTGCTGAACAATATTACCAAGGGGAACGGCACCAAGGATGATATCGACAGGCTGCTTAACCTGGGAAATGTTATTAAGGACACCTCGCTTTGTATGCTGGGACAATCAGCTCCCAATCCGGTTTTGTCAATAATCGAAAACTTCCGCGAAGAATATGAAGCGCATATTCAGGACAAGAAATGTCCTTCAGGTGTATGTAAAGCACTCATGGTCTATGAGATTATTCCTGAGAATTGTGTCGGTTGCACAGCATGTGCCAGGGCTTGTCCCGTTGGCGCTATCACCGGCGAAAGAAAAGAAGTGCACAGGATTGATCCGGCATTATGTATTAAGTGCGGTGCATGTATGGACAGGTGTAAATTTAATGCAGTAATCGTAAATTAATTGTCTGAAAAAATGGAAATGGTTAAACTTACAATAGATAATAAACAGGTTGAAATTCCAAAGGGAACCACAATTTACAAAGCAGCCAAACAGGTTGGCATCGATATTCCCGTGCTTTGTTACATGGACCTGAAAGACCTTAATATTGAACATAAACCCGGCGGATGCAGGATCTGTGTGGTTGAAGTAGAAGGACGCAGGAACCTGGCTCCCAGTTGTTCCACGGAGGTAACCGAAGGAATGATTGTCAAGACTCATTCCATCAGGGTTTTGAATGCCCGAAGAACGGTACTGGAACTTCTTCTCTCCGATCATCCCAAGGAATGTCTGACCTGTGCCAAATCAGGCAACTGCGATCTTCAGAACCTGTCCATCATGATGGGAATCCGTGAGATCCATAACGAGGATATCGCCGAGATGTCTACCTACCGGATGGACACTTCCCCGGCTATCATCCGTGATCTGAACAAATGCATCATGTGCCGCCGTTGCGAGACCATGTGTAACGATTTTCAGACAGTCGGCGCACTATCAGCCATCAACCGTGGTTTCATGTCGGTCGTTGCCCCTGCTTTTGAAATGGATCTGGAAGATTCTGTCTGCACCTATTGCGGGCAATGC
Organism: Bacteroidales bacterium; assembly: GCA_041737175.1. Taxonomy (GTDB): domain Bacteria; phylum Bacteroidota; class Bacteroidia; order Bacteroidales; family UBA10428; genus UBA5072. The sequence continues at coordinate 307,623 of JBGSSF010000034.1, read as the reverse complement.
GTAGCTGTTTGTCCTACCGGTGCATTGACCGAGGTGGATCATACGCGGCAGCTGATCCGTGACCTCGCCAATCCGAATAAAACCGTGATCGTCCAAACAGCTCCCGCTGTCAGGGCAGCGCTTGGAGAAATGTTTGATCTTCCGGCCGGAACATTGGTTACCGGTAAACTGGTGGCCGCTTTGAGGAGACTGGGATTCAAATATGTTTTTGATACGGATTTCAGTGCTGATTTAACCATTATGGAGGAAGGCACGGAATTGCTGGACAGGCTTACCCGGCATCTTAACGGTGATAAAACCGTAAAACTGCCAATTCTAACTTCATGTTGTCCGGGCTGGGTAAACTTTTTTGAATCCCAGTTTATCGACATGCTTGAAATACCTTCAACAGCAAGATCACCGCAACAGATGTTCGGCTCAATTGCCAAGACCTATTTTGCCGACAAGATCCAGGTGAAACGTCAGGACCTGGTTGTGGTCTCCATCATGCCGTGCCTGGCCAAGAAGTATGAATGTACCCGTGATGAGTTCAAGGTGGATGGTAATCCCGATGTAGATTATTCAATTTCAACACGTGAACTGGGTCACCTGATAAAGCAGGCAAATATAGATTTCCACAGTCTTCCGGATGAGGAATTCGATAATCCGCTCGGAGAATCAACCGGAGCCAGCGTAATTTTCGGTGTAACCGGAGGTGTGATCGAAGCTGCTGTAAGAACGGCCTATGAGTTATTTACCAAAAAGAAACTGGAAAAGGTTGATTTCGTGGAACTACGTGGTATGGGAGGAATTCGTGAGGCAACTCTTGACTTCGACGGTCTCCCGATAAAAATAGGTATCGCGCACGGTTTGGGTAATGCCCGAAAGCTTCTCGAAGATATCCGGAGCGGTAAAAGCAATTATCACGCCATTGAAATTATGGCCTGTCCGGGAGGTTGCATAGGAGGAGGCGGTCAGCCGCTGCATCACGGGAATGTTGAGATCCTGAAAAATAGGACTGCCGCGATCTATCGTGAGGATGCCAGTAAACCGACCAGGAAATCCCATGAGAATCCTTACATCATAAAGCTGTACGAGGAATTTCTGGGCAAACCCTTGAGTGAGAAATCGCATAAACTTCTCCATACGCATTACGTGGACAAGAGTAAAAAAATCATTTATATTTGATAGCTAATAATCTTAAAGCGAAAACATAAGATGTCTAGAATTAAAGTAGAACTGAAGAAGAAGGACGTGGATACCATCAGGGAAATATGCAAGTCCTTCAATAATATGCCCGGTGAACTCATCAATGTCTTGCATAAAGCGCAGCATACTTTTGGCTATCTGCCTGCGGAGGTTCAGGAGGTTGTAGCCAGGGAGTTGAATGTTCCCGTGGCAAAAGTATACGGTGTAGTAACATTTTACTCATTCTTTTCCATGATACCCAAGGGAAAACATCCGATATCAGTTTGTACCGGTACAGCCTGTTATGTAAGGGGCGCTGAGAATGTGCTGGCCGAGTTTAAGAAAAACCTGAAGATTGATGTTGGTGAAACCACTTCAGATGGAAAATTCTCGATCAGCTGCCTGCGATGCGTTGGTGCCTGCGGACTTGCCCCCGTGGTAATGGTCGGAGAGAAAACTTACGGCAGGGTATCACCCGAGATGGTGAAGGATATCCTAAAGGAATACGACGAATAACCGGATGGATTTAATGTCAACGTAGAGACCCCGCCTAAGCGGGGTCTCTACGTTTTTTATAAATCCTCCGGATAATATTCGTCCCCGATTTCCAGTTATTTATCAAATGGCATACAGGGATATTGTAACCCCTCAGGCAGATTTCCGTACTAATTAATGGTTATTATGTTCATTAACGAATTCAAACGATGAAAAAAGTAGTATTGGTATTGATTATGGCTGTAGTTGTGATCACCTTGACGGTATCCTGCAATAAGAGTGTTTGTCCGGCCTATGTCATGGATAACAAAACTGAGCAGGCTGAAAACAACGGTTGATGATTTTAATTCTGAACCTTTTTCTCTAATTTTATCCAATAAATACAGAAAAAACATGAATGCCAGAAAATTTTTTATTTCGCTGTTTTTTTTAGCATTATTTGCTCTTACCTTTGTAGCCTGCAGCGGCACAAAAAATATCTGCCCGGCTTACACACAGGAAACAGTTGAAACGCCAGCCACACCAAACAGCTAGTGTATTTTGGCATCAATCTTGTAGTTAGTTCCGGCAGTTCATTGTATCGGCAGATTTAACTAAACAACGTCTTCCATTGAAAAATACTGTTGTTTTTTTGCTTTTTACATTGTATTGCCTTGCGGGATTCGCTCAGGGTGAAATTGACACGCAGGAAAAAATCCTGTATCAGAATGAAAGAAGTGTTTCCCTTTCTCTGAATTCAAATGGTTTTGGAGCCGGATTCCGTTTCGGACAGCGAAAGACCTATCTCAGCAAAGTAATCTACGATATTGACTTCGCCTATATCAAACATCCAAAGGAAGTTAAAATATCTGCCTCGCCTTATTCATATGCCAGCAGCAGGAAATACGTTTATGGAAAAACCAACCTTTTCCTGAACCTGAGACCTTCCATCGGATATCAGCGTGAAGTGTTTTCCAAGGAGGACAGGGGCAGCCTGGCTGTGAAATATTACGGAAGCATCGGACCCAGTCTGGGTATCACCAAGCCCATTTACTACAACTTTTACATCATTGGCGTTTATAACGGCGAAGCTTATATCATCGATACCAAAGTCGAGAAATATGAGTTTGTTCAGCATCCCCAGACCAAGGAAATAGCTGGTCGCGCGCCCGTGTGGAAAGGATTCAATGAAATAAAGCTGTATCCCGGATTGCATGCCAAAGCAGGCCTCAGTTTTGAATACAGTTCAGTTAATCAGTTGATCAATGCCATTGAGGTGGGCATGGTTTTCGATGCTTTTGCAAAGGAAATACCGATCATGTATACCGATTACAATAACCAGTTCTTCCTTAGCCTGTTTGTCTGTTACCGGTTTGGCTGGGTGCGGGACGCCAAGTATAAAGCCCCGAAAATAACCAGGGAAGGGAAACTGCAAACCAATTAACCTCACTCACCTTTCGCAATTCCGCTGAATTCTTTTTCAGAAGTCTCTATTTTTTTATAGATTTGCATTCTGGTGAATGATAAATCTTTTTCATTTTATAACCAATTAATTAACACATAGATATGGCAAAAATTAAAGTAGGTATTAACGGTTTTGGTAGAATTGGCCGGCTCGCCTTCAGAGCTTCTATTCTCAGGAATGATATTGATATCGTCGGAATCAATGACCTGATCGATGTTGAATACATGGCTTATATGCTCAAGTATGACACTATCCATGGTGGTTTCAAAGGCACCGTTTCAGTGAAGGACGGCCACCTTGTCGTTAACGGGAACACCATTCGCGTTACTGCCGAGAAAGATCCGGCCAACCTGAAATGGAACGAGGTCGGAGCGGAATACGTTATTGAATCCACCGGTTTGTTTTTAACCCGTGAAAAAGCGGAAGCCCATCTCAAGGCAGGTGCTAAAAGGGTCATTCTGTCAGCACCTTCAAAAGATGATACCCCTATGTTTGTACCGGGTGTAAACCATACTACCTATAAGAAAGAAATGGACATTATATCCAATGCTTCCTGTACAACAAACTGCCTTGCACCGGTAACCAAGGTTCTGCATGACAATTTCGGTATTGTTGAAGGTCTTATGACTACAGTGCATTCAACAACTGCCACGCAGAAAACTGTTGACGGTCCCTCAGCCAAAGACTGGAGAGGCGGACGTGCAGCTTCCGGCAACATTATACCATCCTCTACAGGTGCCGCCAAAGCTGTCACCAAAGTTATTCCCGATCTGAAAGGAAAACTTACCGGCATGGCTTTCCGGGTGCCCACCCTGAATGTTTCCGTTGTTGACCTTACCTGCCGTCTGGAAAAAGCTACCGATTATGACGCCATAAAGGCTGCTATGAAGAAAGCTTCCGAAACCACTTTGAAAGGCATTCTCGGTTATACCGAAGATGAGGTGGTTTCCAGTGATTTTATCGGTGACGACCGCACTTCCATCTTCGATGCAAAAGCAGGTATCATGCTCAACGCCAATTTCGTTAAGATCGTTGCCTGGTACGACAACGAATGGGGTTATTCCTGCAAGCTGCTGGATATGATAGCTCACATGAACACGGTGAAATAAGACCAAAGGTTTTAAGGCCAAAGGTTTTAAGCAAAAAGAGAATGAACCCCGAAGGTGATTTGCCTTTGGGGTTTTTTATTTAAATTAGCATTATGTACTTTATGAATTGATTTGATAATTGTATTTTATATTATTATATATTTACATATACTAATATAAATCCTTGACCGTTTTAAACTGGCATTAATCATTGCAGGTATGAATCCAATTCACTTCAAGAATGCCTTTCTTTCTTTTAACCTCCTAAGCCTCCTTTTTTTTGTATCTCTTACTTCCTGCACGCATGATCCCGCCGGTATCGGTGAACTGGATACCGTATGTTTTGTAACAGAGGTTTTGCCTGTTCTTCAGACCTCATGCGGCATGACGGGCTGTCATGGAAACGGATCCGCTGCTGAAGGTTTTGATGTCAGCAATTACCAGACCATCATGCAGGCTGTAAATCCCGGCGACCCCAGGGGAAGTGAATTGTATAAGGTCCTTACGGATATTAACAGCGAACACATGATGCCCCCTGATCGGCCGCTCACCCTGGAGCAGCGGACAATAATCCAGGTTTGGATAGCACAGGGGGCCCTTGAAACAAACTGCAACGGAGGGAATGGAGGCGGAGGCAATGACGAAATCTGCTTTGTGCAGGATATCCTGCCCATGATGGTATCAACCTGCGGGACTACCGGATGTCACGATGCTGTAACCCATGAGGACGGCTACGTTCTGACTAGTTACAGCACCATTGTGCAGAACGGGATTGAACCTTTTGATCCCAATGACAGCAAGATCTATGAAGTGGTTACGGAAACCGGGGACGATCGCATGCCACCTTCGCCGAGGTCACCACTAACTTCCGCTCAAATCGCTGCATTGAGGCAATGGATCGTGGACGGTGCACAAAACAGTGATTGTCCCGATAATGAATGTGACACCACAGGAACCATCAGTTACTCCTCCCAGGTAAATCCTGTTCTGCTGGGAAACTGCACCGGTTGTCACAACTCAACCCTTGCAAGCGGTGGTGTTAACCTGGCGGGATATGCCCAGGTGGCCTTACAGGCGCAAACCCTGCGGAACGGCACACCTGTTCTTACAGGAGTAATTAACAGAATCAGCGGTTTCCAGCCCATGCCCCCGTCATTCACTTTGGATGCCTGCAGTATCCGGAAGATTGAATTGTGGATCGAACAGGGTGTCGTAAATAACTAATTTAATATGAAATATTTATTATTTCCGGTTTTTATCATATGTGTCATAATGCTTGTGACGGCCTGCTATTACGACAGCGAGGAATACCTGTATCCGCAGCTGGGAAATCCATGTGACACCGCCAATGTCACTTTTAGCCTATCGGTTAAACCACTCCTTCAAAGCTATTGTTACGGATGTCACAGCAACAGTACATCATCCCTGGGAGGCAATATCCGCCTCGAGGATTATGCCGATGTGAAAATACGTGCTGATGACGGAAGTCTTTACGGAAGCATCTCCCACAGCGGCGGTTTCTCCACGATGCCATTGGGGGCGGCCAAACTTCAGGACTGCAAAATTGCCCTTGTGCAGAAATGGATCGATACAGGAGCTCCAAACAATTAATGCAACGCCCCATGAAAGCCCGAGTAATTTCTCTGCTGATAAGCATGTTCCTAACCCTGGTTTCCGGCGTCTTATGTGCCCAGGACATGGATCAGCTTCTGGAGGAAGCCGCCGATAATTCAACTGAATACGCAACTGCGACATTCAAATCCACCCGCATTCTCAACGGCCACTCCATTGAAAGGATGCCTGGTGGCCAGCTGGACTTCCGGATCTCGCACCGTTTCGGGGAGATCAATTCAGGGGCTTACAACTTATGGGGACTTGACCAGGCCAATATACATTTCAGCCTGGAATACGGAATTACGGACTGGGTGATGCTGGGTATCGGTCGGGGCACCTATGAAAAAACATTCGACGGCTTTCTTAAGTTTTCTATCCTCCGGCAATCAAAAGGTGAAAGGAACATGCCGGTTTCATTGTCCTATTTTGCCAGTTCAGCTGTTAACTCGCTGAAATGGACAGGCCCCGGTTCCCTTGATTTCTGGGATCGCGTGAGCTATGTGCAGCAATTGCTTGTCGCCAGAAAATTAAATGAAAGATTCTCACTGGAAATCAATCCTACGTACGTTCACCGCAATATGGTGGATACTGAACTTGATCCGAATGATGTCTGGGCTATTGGCGGCGGTGCAAGATTTAAGCTTACCCGACGTTTCTCTCTCAACGCAGAGTACTATTACATAATACCTCCCCGCCATGATTTCCAAAGTGTAGAAACTTTCAATCCCCTTTCCTTTGGCGTTGACATTGAAACCGGAGGACATGTTTTTACAATTTTACTGACAAACTCCCTGGCGATGATCGAAAAAGGATTCATCGGTGAAACCACAGGAACCTGGAAGGATGGCGGAATACACCTGGGATTTAACATTTCGAGGGTTTTTGCCCTGAAATGATCAATTTTCCCTTTGCTTTGTTATAATGATTTACTTAAACAATCTAATACAAAATGAAAACAGGAATTTTTATACTCGCATTACTGGGTATTTTTCAAATACAGAATGCTCAAAAACTGGTATCTAAAAACAGCCATGTCTGGTTTTATTCCCACACGCCTATGGAAGATATTGAAGCCCATAACCGGCAGGCTGTCAGCATTCTGGATCCCGCCACCGGTGAACTCGGGTTCAACCTGCTGGTGAAATCCTTTGAATTTAAGATTGCCCTCATGCAGGAGCATTTTAATGAGAATTACATGGAATCGGACAAATATCCGAAAGCCGCCTTTAAAGGGAAAATTACAAACAATGCCGCCGTTGATTATAAGAAAGACGGTGTATATTCCGCTGAAGTCACAGGCGACCTGACCATTCATAATGTGACAAAATCCATTACCACCAAGGGAACCATCGAGGTAAAAGGAGCCGCAGTCACTGCCCGGGCTGAATTTGTTATCAAGCCTTCGGATTATGGCATTGCCATTCCTGCCGTTGTTGAAAATAAAATTGCCAAAGAAGTTAAGGTCACGGTGGAAGGCACCTATGCCTCCAATTAAATACATTCAGATGAAAGGTAAACTCAAATATATTCCGGCAATTCTGATTGTTACGCTGGTAGGTGTATTTATCATTTGGAGGTATGCTTTCCGGGAATCCGGCATGAATGTATCATCAGAAAAGCCGGATTATGCCTTAACCTCCTCAGAGCTTCTGCAATCGTTTGAAACAGATGAAAATGCAGCCAATGCGCTTTATCTTGATAAGATTCTTCTTGTGTCCGGCACCGTTGAATCGGTTTCTTCAGACTCGCTGGGAATTTCGGTTTATTTGAAGGAGGGTGATGCTATAGCCGGTGTAATCTGTAGTTTTGAGAAGGAATCCATTGATACGGCGCTGATCAGAAAGGGTATTCGGGTAAACGTCAAGGGAATCTGCACGGGTTACCTGATGGATGTGGTACTCAACAGATGTTCGTTGGAAACAGGGGCAAAATAAAAAGTTTGCACAATGAAATCAGATTTGTTGTAACTTCAGCGCGCTGCAGTCGTCTTATAGTTTGTAACCCAATCTGATTTTACCATGCTGAAAAATTACTTCATCACCGCCTGGCGTAATATCACGCGGGATAAATTTTATACACTTCTTAATATTGCCGGTCTGGCCATTGGTATTACAGCTGCCATTTTCATTGCCCTCTACATCATTGATGAACTTACCTATGACAAGTCACACGTCAACCACAAACGCATTTACCGGCTCGAATCGCACTTTGTCATCAACGGGAAGGATGATCTTTTCGCAGCCACCCAGATTCCGCTTGCCCCAACACTGAAAGATGAATATCCCGAAATAGAGGAATATGTTCGTATAGCACCTGCCGGTACACTTTTTCTGAAGTACGGCGAGCGGGAATTCCAGGAGGACAGTATTTATTTTTGTGATTCTACCGTTTTCAGGGTTTTTACACATCCCATGATCAAGGGTGATCCGGCCACGGCATTGAGCAGGCCTTATACGCTTGTACTTACGGAATCAATGGCCGAAAAGTACTTTGGAGATGACAATCCTATCGGACAGACTATAAAATCAGTAGAGGGTAATTTATATGAAGTAACGGGGGTGATTGAGGACCTGCCGGGCAATCTTCACCTGAAATTTGACGGGCTGCTTTCTGCTGCCACTTTTCGTGAGATCGTGGGTGCAGAGCGGTTTAACGACCGCAGCGCCGGGGCGTTCTGGAATATCGGCATTTACTCTTACGTAATGCTCAAGGAGGGTACCCGTTTTGAGCCTATACTGGAAAAGTTTCCCAAGTTTTACGACAAGTACATGAAATCCATCGGGGAGCAGATCAACGGATCCTTCACACTGATGGCCAAACCCCTGGCCAGGGTACATCATTATTCATCCGATCTCGGTTATGATGCACCCGCTGGTAATATCAAATATATATATGTATTTACCATAGTGGCTTTTCTGATCCTGATCATTGCCAGCATCAACTACATGAATTTGGCCACAGCCCGTTCCGCGAAACGATCCAAAGAAACCGGCATGCGAAAAATCGCCGGCGCTCAGCGAAAACTGCTGATCAGGCAATTTCTGACCGAATCCATGGTCATCGCCTTGTTCTCCACCCTGCTGGCTTTATTGTTAAGCCGGGTACTTCTCCCGGTCTTCAACATGATCGCCAATAAGAGTCTTGATTTTTCAGTATTGTGGACCCCATGGATCATTGCAGGAATTGCAGCTCTTGCTATACTTGTAGGTCTGATCTCAGGAAGCTACCCGGCGTTTTACCTTTCTTCCTTCGACCCTGTAAATGTTATCAAAGGACAAAACGACACCAAAGGAGGCAACGGACTGTTGCGCAAAGTGCTCGTTGTTTTTCAGTTCACCATTTCAGTTGTAATGATCACCGGCACCATCATCATTGGTTCCCAGCTCCGGTTTATGCAGAATTCAGACCTGGGATTCAACAAGGAGAATTTAATTGTTATGGAGATGCGCGATACCACTTTCAAGAAGAGCCTGGAACCTTTCAAACAGGAATTGCTGAAAAATCCCGCCATCAAGGGAGTAGCTTTTTCATCCGGCAACCCTGGATATGGTATGGGCATCCAGGTCATGCGTATTGAAGGTGACAGCGGTTCCATGGTGGACAGGGCGATTAACAACTTCTATGCGGATTATGATTATCTTGAATTAATGGGCATGAAAATCATTGAAGGAAGAAATTACGACCGCGACATGAAATCCGATGTTGAAAAAGCATTTGTAATCAATGAAACCGCCGCACGAAAGTTCGGCTGGATTGATTCCACCAGCAGGACAGGGGGCAATTATGCAAGCGCCATTGGCAAGCGGTTTATGAATGGTGTTGATATTGAAGGAAACACTGTTCGCGACGGCAAGATCATTGGTATTGTCAGGGATTTCCATTATGCATCCATGCGTAATCCTTTAGAACCTGTTGTAATTCAACTGAACGACCAGGATCGTTTTCATTTTTTTGCCAATATCCGCATCAACGGAATCAATAATAAGCAAACCATTGAATATATTGATAAGGTCCGGCAGCAATTCAATGATCAGTACCCCTTTCAGTACAAATTCCTCGATGAGAACCTCCGGGAATTTTACCAGGGCGAGAAACGCATCAGCCTGCTTACGGAAACTTTTGCCATCCTCACAATTATCATTGCTGCGCTGGGACTGTTAGGTCTGTCCTCATTTCTCACGCAAACCCGTACCAGGGAAATTGGAATACGCAAAATTGCAGGTGCCTCGGCCGATAATATTGTTTTTATGTTTACGCGTGAGTTTTCGGTTTGGATATTGCTGGCCAATATCATTGCCGCGCCGGTTGCCATCTATGTTTTGAACAAATGGCTGCAATCTTTTCCCTATAAAACCGAAATACAGATGTGGATATTTTTTGCGGGACTTTTTATTTCATTGTTTGTAGCCCTGCTGACGGTCAGTCTCAGGGTATTCCAGGCAGCCAACGTAAATCCCGCGGATGCAGTGAGATATACCTGATAAACAGGTTCGTTGCCAGCTATTGTATGTATTCAATGAGGTTGAACGGAACCTTGACCGTGTTCCGGTAATGTTCGCCCAGGCTGAAAATGGCCTCATCATCCTCTTCATAATACCAGCTGATCGAGCATTGTTTTCCATCATCATGCTTTTTCTTCAGTATGCGAAAGATCCCGAGCAGGTATTTGGATGATCCGCTGTTGACATATTCCAGGCTCATTTCGAACCGGGTAACTTCAACCGGATGTTCAAAATAATCCTCCAGCCATTCAATAAGAGGATCAAAAAAATCACCCGGATTTTCAGGTATTGATCTTCCTTCAATTTTCATAACACCTGTTTCCGGATTGAAATTTATACTAGGAGTATTCGTTGTCTTTTTGATGATCAATTCTTTCATGGTATAATGAAATTAAAAAAATTATTCATACCGCAATGCTACGATAGGATCGAGACGTGATGCTTTTTGCGCCGGATAATAACCCGACACCAATCCGACTATGAAACATAATACAATGCCTGCCACCATCCATAACCATGGTATCAGGAAGTCGGATTTCATGATTAAAGATACAATATTTCCGACGAGAATTCCTAATACGATCCCCAAAATCCCTCCAAACTGACATATCAGGATGGCTTCAAAAAGGAATTGCTGTTTGATCATATTGCTCTGCGCACCGATTGCCTTTCTGATCCCGATTTCTGCAGTGCGCTCGGTCACGGAAACCAGCATGATATTCATCAGGCCGATGGCCGCGCCGAAAAGAGTAACCACCCCGATGATGGTAGCCGCGACAAGCACAATGCCGATAAGTTCCTTGAATATGTTGGAAAGAAAATCGCTTCTGACGATGTTGAAATCAGTTTCATCAATCACATTCAGACGGCGGACCGACCGGAACAAAGCTTCGGAATATCCTTCCGCTGCTTCGGAAAGCGTTTCCGCATTGGGTGAAACATTGATGGAGTAATCCTGTCGCCGCGACGGAAAGTACTGCCTGACATTCGTATAGGGAACGATGCAAAGGTTATCACTGCTGTTTATACTCGAACCCTTTTTTTTAAGCACGCCAATGATGGTATATTTACCCGGACCAATGGATATTCTTTTCCCAACCGGATCTTCCTGGTTTTTAAAGATCTTATTGGCAATGTCCACGCCAATCAGCACAACATTCCGATTCATCAGCACATCCTGGTATGAAATATCCCTGCCATTTTCAAGTTCAAAGCCGGCAGTGTAAAGGTAATCTTCATCAGAACCAATAACGCTGACGTTGGGATGGGTCTTTTCCGATCTGTATTTCACCGTGGACATAAAGGAGGCAGTGGTATAAACCGAAACCCGCGCCGGAAAATCAAACCTCTTCTTGAATTCACGCGCCTGGCGGAAGGTGATATACGGGTGGTTTTTTTTACGGTACCTGCTTTTGCCGATCTGAACCGTAAATCCCCTGCTTTCGATGGAAAACGTATTGGCACCCATGGTGGCGAACTGTTTGGTGATCGTGCTCTTTATGGAATCGATGGCAGTGAGTATTCCAACCAAGGCCATGATACCAAAAGCAATGATCAGTATCGTGAGAGCAGTCCGTAATTTGTTGGTTTTCACGGAACTCACCGATACCTTCAGATTCTCCACCAAAGCCGCCTTGAAAATCATGGGCTTCTAATTTGTTGCAGGTAAAATTAACACACAAAATAACTTATGAACAACAAGAATATGATTTCTTTCAAAGTATATTTCAACAAGCGAAAAGTAATAATTCTATCATGTTATTCAAAGGAATCAGGTATTTTTATGATTAAATTTTAAAACGACTATGCCCGACTTGATCAATAATCATAGAAGTATCCGCAGATACAACAGCGAACCTGTAAGCGATACCCTGCTTCGAGAAATTCTCTATGCATCCACCAGGGCTTCAACAACTGGCAATATGCAGGTATACAGCATTATAGTTACTGCTGACCCCTCACTGAAAGAAAAGCTCTGGGAGGTTCATTTCAGGCAGAATATGGTAAAGGATGCGCCCCTGGTGCTGACCTTCTGTGCTGATTTCAACAGGTTCAATACCTGGTGCAGTCTTCGTAAAGCCGATCCAGGATATGATAATTTCCTGTCATTCATGACGGGTGCCGTTGATGCACTGCTGGCAGCGCAAAACTGCGCGCTTGCAGCCGAGAAATACGGACTGGGTATATGTTACCTGGGGACAACCCTCTACAATGCAGAAAAGATCATCGAAATCCTTGAACTCCCCCAGGCGGTAGTCCCGGTCACCACACTGGTCATGGGTTATCCGGATGAACAACCCGGATTAACGGACAGACTCCCAGTTGAAGCAGTGGTGCATCATGAAAAGTACAGGAATTACTCCTCAGCAGATATTGACAGGCTGTATTCCGAAAAAGAATCTTCCGCACTTACGGCAAAGCTGCTGGAGGAGAACAAGCTGGAAACGCTGGCGCAGATATTCACAGAAAAGCGGTATACGAGGAAGGACAATGTAGCGTTTTCAGAAAAGCTGCTCGCGGTAATTGAGAAGCAGGGATTTTTAAATAACAAGTAATGAGTAAGGAGTAAGGAGTAATGAGTGACAAGTGGGATTTGGGCATGAGAATTGGGAGTTCACACCCCAAACCCATAACCCGCTCATCACTCATTACTCATTACTCGTTACTAACAAACTCCACTCCCAGCTCCTCGCCAATCTCCTTCATCTCCTTCACAACCGCAGGAAGAACAGCAATTCCTTCCTTCAGGATGCGGGCTTCTTTCTCCCGTTCCGGATCACCGGGTATGAGAACTTTCTCCTGACCAGGAGCCGGCTTTGAATGGCGGAATGTCATGATCCACTCATCCATGGAAGCTTTGAAGCTTGATGCTTCCTGAAAGGCATCAATGCGCATGGCCCCGAAGAAATGGCCTGTCCCCTCTCCCACCTTCTTTTCCAGTAGCGGAAGATAAGCAACGGAAGGCGGGACAAACGGCCCAAAATTAGCACCGGAAAATACAGCCGAGAATATGTCCACGATAGCGCTGAGGCAGAATCCTTTGTGACTGCCGTGAATATAATCGCCGCCCAGGGTAAGCATGGATCCTCCGGCTTTTAATACGGCAGGATCATCGGAAGGGATCCCGTTTTTATCCTGAACAAAACCAAAGGGTACCTTTTCTCCTTTCTTTTCAGCCACAACAAGTTTTCCACGGGCGATAGGGGTTGTTGCGAAGTCCGCCACAAAGGGAGGTTGCTGACCGGCCGGTATGGCAACGGCAATAGGATTGGTACCCAGCATGGGACTTACCGAGAATGTAGGCGCCACCTGGGGATTGGCATTGGTCATGGATATCCCGATCATATCGTGTTTCAGTGCCATCATGGCGTAATATCCGGCAATGCCGTAATGGTTTGAGTTGCGTGTGGATACCCATCCGGTTCCAGCCGTTTTTGCTTTTGAAATGGCCAATTCCATCGATTGCACGGCAGCCACCATGCCCACGCCCCCGTCTCCATCAACAACAGCGGTGGACAGAGTTTCATGCACCACGCGAACATCCGGTTTTACATTAATACGACCGGCTTTCCACAGCTGGTAATAGTCTTTTATCCGCAATATGCCATGTGATGGCAGTCCACGCAGCTCGGCAGCTATGAACACTTCGGCGATCCGCAAGGCATCCGGTTCACTGCATCCCATTTTCATGAAGACATTGCGGGTGAATTCGGACAGGTATTTCACAGGGTACATGTTACAGTTGATTAAATTGTTTTGAAAAGGATGCTAAAATACTAATTTAATAGATTACAGATTACAGATTACAGATTACAGATTGAAGATTACAGATTGCAGATTGCAGATTAGTTCTAAAATACTATTTTTACAGCCTCCGCGTTATTAATCCTGAATATACACACTGAGTATTGAAACGATTTATTCTCCTGCTGGCATTCTATCCCCTTCTCCTCAACGCACAAAAGGAAAAGGTACAGTTTGATCCCAATCATGATGACAAATGGCTCCATTTTGGGTTTTCACTGGGTTTAAACACCATGGATTTCAATATCCGAAGTTCAAAGATGGCTGTCGACTCGGGAATTTATACTGAAGTTTCCTTGCTGAGACCCGGATTTCATGTGCATGCGCTGTCGAATCTCCGTCTGAATGATTTCATGGATTTGCGCTTTACTCCTGGTATAGCGTTCGGAGGGGTAAGGGAAGTCAATTATATACTTACTAATCCGCAAAGCACGCTTATAGATCCTGAAGATAATCCTGTAAGGGTTGAATCGAATTTTATTGAATTTCCGTTTCTTTTGAAATACAAGTCCTTGCGGCTTAATAATTTCAGACCCTTTGTGATCGGTGGAATAAACACACGTATTGACCTGGCTGCTACAAAAAAAACATGGGGACGATCCCGGAAAGAAAACAACCTTGTACTGGTAAGGCCTCTTGATTTTTATTATGAAATAGGCGCCGGAATGGATTTCTATTTGCAGTATTTCAAATTTGCCGTTGAATTTAAATACTCTGTAGGGATCAGGGACGTTTTACGGACCAGCATCAATAAACACGGTGACTTTATCGTTCCCGATCCGGAGGATGCTGTTTTTACAGATGCCATTGATCATCTCTATTCCAGGATGTTTATGATCACCCTGCATTTTGAATAATGTCATCTCCTGATTATCTTAGCAGTTTATCCGGTTCCATTGAAAAAGGAAGTTTCACTCATATTGTCACCCGCTCAGGCCTATTCGGAAGAATCATACCTGCCTTTTGTAGCAGGGGAACTCGGCATGTCCCCGTTCGATATCACTGCCATACGGATCATCCGGAAGTCTGTGGATGCCCGCGGCAGAAATATCCGAATTAACATTGCATTTGAAGTATTTATAGGCGAGGAAGCCTCATCCCCGGTTGAAAACTCATTCCATTACCCGAATGTGCATGACAAACCCGAAGTCGTTGTCATCGGGGCAGGACCGGCGGGCCTGTTTGCATCACTCCGCCTGATCGAACTGGGTTATAGACCCGTGTTAATCGAGCGGGGCAAAACAGCGCACGAACGAAAACTGGATATCGATCTTCTCGAGAACAACCACATCCTGAATACGGAATCCAATTATTGTTTTGGTGAAGGGGGGGCAGGTACCTACTCTGACGGAAAGCTCTATACACGTTCCCGGAAGCGGGGCGATATCAGCCGCATCCTTGAAATCCTGTATCTTCACGGAGCGCATGAAAGCATCCTGTATGAGGCTCATCCCCATATAGGATCCGATAAACTACCGGGAATAATTACCCGGATCCGAAACACCATAATCAATGCCGGGGGCACGATCTCTTTCAACACCAGGGTAGGTGATCTTGGCCTGGCAGGTGGCCTCATAACCCATGTGCTGACAGATAAGCATGAGAAAATCAAAGGCAGGGCTTATATATTTGCCACCGGGCATTCGGCCCGTGATGTCTATTACCTGCTCAATGCCAAAGGTGTTTTGATCGAAGCGAAACCTTTTGCCATGGGAGTCAGGGTCGAGCATCCGCAGGAACTGATCGACAATATCCAGTATCATTGCAGAAAGGACAGGTATTTGCCGGCTGCTACCTACAGTCTGGTAGAACAGGTCAATGACCGCGGTGTTTACTCATTCTGCATGTGTCCCGGAGGCCAGATTGTTCCTTCTGCAACGGCTGAATCCGAGATCGTGGTGAACGGCATGTCGGCCTCCGGACGAGATTCGGCTTTCGCCAATTCAGGCATTGTGGTGCAGGTCATACCTTCGGATTTCAGTTCCTATCAGAACATGGAGGGACTGGCCGGGTTGCGCCTGCAGGAACTTCTTGAACAGAAAGCATACCGGCAAATACACAATGGACAGAGAGCACCTGCGCAGAGGCTCACCGACTTTATCAGCAACCGTCCGTCACAGGACCTGCCCGTATGTTCGTACCTTCCCGGAACCGTGGTATCCCCCATGCATGAATGGTTGCCTGACTTCGTAAAGAGGAACCTGCAGGAAGGATTTAAAATATTCGATAAAAAAATGAGGGGTTTCCTGTCGCGTGACGCCGTGATCGTGGGAGTCGAATCCCGCACTTCATCACCTGTTCGAATTCCCAGGGATCCCGAAACGGGGAGTCATGTTCGCATTCCCAATCTTTTTGCCGCAGGTGAAGGATCGGGCTATGCCGGGGGCATTGTTTCATCCGCCGTGGACGGGGAAAATATTGCTGCATGGTGCGCGAGCTATATTGGAAAAGGGTAATTAAGATTTCTTTCCCCCCGGTTTTTGCAGCTTTATGAGCACAGGTTCCATGGATACCAGGCAACCTTTGGGCATTTTAACCAGGTCCGGTTCAATCAGACCGTAAAAAAGCTCCAGCATCTCCGTTCTGTCAATGATCTCAATCATTACCGGAAGCTTTTCAGTCAATTCCCAGAACCTCGATGTGCTGATATGGCTGCTGCTTGATCCGTAGCCCATAATGCCGCGATAGACGGTAACGCCGGATATGCCTTTTTCTTTGGCCAGGTAAACGATATGTTCATAGAGCAATCTCGAACCGATTTTATCTGTGCTGCTTGCATAGATCTTAAGAATGCTGTTTTCGGAGTTTTCCATTTTAAAGCAAATTAGTAAGATTATAACCCAAATAAACTGCCAGGAAACCAAAAATTACACTCATTGAGGTATATAATACAACCGCCAGGAACTGTCCGTTGTGCATCAACATAAGGTTTTCATTGGTAAACGTAGAGAATGTAGTGAATCCGCCGCATATGCCGACCATCAGAAAAAGTCTCCATTCCGTGGTAAGAATATCACTTTTCTCAGCTATGCCGGTGAGAAATCCAATGATGAGGCTCCCGATGATATTTACACTAAGGGTGCCTACCGGAATGGAGAAAAAATCAAATTTCAAATTGAGTCCTGACAGGAAGTACCTTGCCACGCTCCCGATAAATCCCCCCAATCCGATTACGATAATATGTTTTATCATAATGCATTCAAAAATGTTCGTCTAATATATATCAATTATCGAAATTTCTGCAGGATATAAGGTCGTACATTCTATGAATAAGGGTATATATCTATAAATGTGAGGTGTTCGTATATTTCGTTTGGTTTCCGGATTGGCGCAGCATACTTTTACACTGAATTTTACTTTAGCACTCATTAAAACATACGTTTATGTCAAAAACTTTCTACAGCAGGAGTTTGTTCATTCTGGCCTTCCTGTTTTCCTTTTTCACAGCTTTGCATGCTCAAAATTTCAGGGTTAGCGGAACAATCATTGATAAAAATGATAATCAGCCGGTCATTGGTGCCTTTGTATATCTTACGGACCTGAATGACTCCACGCAAAGGGAGGCCTCCACCACCGGCGTGAATGGTAAATTCAACATGTCAAATCTCAAACGGAAATCCTATCGCCTTACCATACAGAGCATCAATTATGAGCGGGAATCCCGGGTTATTGAACTTAAAACCAATACCACTGATCTGGGTACCATAAGTCTGGCCATGGAAAGCAAAGTGTTAAACGAAGTTGTGGTTGTTGGTCAGGGAACGGCCGTGCAAAAAGGCGACACTACCTCCATGGCAGCTGATGCCTTTAAGGTAAATGTTGATGCCAACGCCGAGGACCTGGTAAAGAAAATGCCAGGTATTACTGTGGAAAACGGTACAATCAAAGCCCGTGGCGAAGAAGTCAAGCAGGTACTGGTTGACGGCAAACCCTTCTTTGGCGATGACCCGTCGGTTGCGCTTAAAAACCTGCCTGCCGATGTCATCGACCGGGTACAGGTATTTAATAAATTAAGCGACCAGGCCGAACTCACCGGCTTTGACGATGGCGAGTCCTCAAGGACGATCAATATAATTACCCGGAGGGGAAGCAAGTACAGCACGTTTGGCAAAGCAACTATCGGATCCAATTTCGACGACAAATACCTGGCTGCGGGCAATCTGAATCTTTTCAGCGGACCGCGCAGGTTTACCTTTACCGGAATGACCAACAACATCAATCAGCAGAACTTTGCCATGCAGGACCTTGTTGGTTCCAGCGGTAACCAGGGAATGCGGGGAGGTTTTGGCGGAAGGTCCTTTGGCGGACAAAGCGGAATCAGCACAAACAGTTCATTCGGGTTTAATTACCAGGATAACTGGGGTAAAAAAGCTTCCGTCTCCGGCAGCTATTTCTTCAACGCCTCTGAGAATACACGAATAACCAGTTCCGATACTGAATACCTCATGGTCGATGAGGGAAATTTATCGCAGGATTCAAGTTATGTTACATCTAAAAATTACAATCACCGGGTGAATATGCGTATCGAATACAAAATTGACACCCTCAACTCGCTGATCATTGTACCGCGGTTCAGCGCACAGGACAATACTTCCGGAAGCAATTCCATCGGACTTATTTCAGGTGGAGGAGTAAATTCACAAACCATGAACTTCAGTCAGACCGATGCTGCAGGATACAATATCGGCAACGATCTGACATGGAGACATAAGTTCCTGAAAAAAGGCAGGACTTTGTCCGTGAGATCCTCCGTTTCATTTGATGAAAGAAACTCGGAAAATTCACAGCTGGCTTCCATTGATTCGGTTCCTGACAACCAGTTTTCCGATGAAACAACCAAAAACCTCAGTCTGAACACAAACCTGAATTACACGGAACCTCTGGGAAAAAATGGTCAGTTGCAATTGAATTACAACAATAATTTCAGGAGAAGCAATTACGAAAAGGAGCTTTTTGGTCTGGCTGATGAATCTGAAATCCTGGGACGTCTCGATTCTCTGTCCAATGTATATGAAAACAATTACACAACCAACAGAGGCGGTGTGTCCTATTTGTTCCAGAAGAACAAGCTGAATTTTTCAGCCGGCGTTAACTATGAAAGGGCACATCTGAAAGGTACACAAACCTTCCCGAACCAAACGGATGTGACTGAAACCTTTCAGAATTTACTTCCGAATTTAATGATCAATTATAAGTTCTCCGATATTACCAACCTGCGGATTTTCTATAGGACGCGCACCGATGCGCCCTCTGTAACGGAGCTGCAGACTGCTATTGATAATTCCAACCGTTTACGGCTCAGGACCGGCAATCCCGATCTGAAACAGGAATACAGCCACCGGCTGATGTCGAACTTTTCCTATGCCAATCCCACCTCAGGATTCAATGCCTTCATTTTCCTGATGGGAAGCTACACTGCGGATGTAATGACCAATAAGACTATTTATGCCGGTGGTGATACCATAGTGCGTCCAGAAGGAATTGATGTAACGCTGTATCCCGGCGGGCAGATAACATATCCTGTTAACCTGGATCATTCCGTGTCAATGAACACCATGATTAACCTGAGCTATTTCGTAAAGCCCATCAAAAGCAATGTGAGTCTGGTAACCGGAGGCGGTTATTCACAATCTCCGGAATATGCAGGATCACTGATCAACAGGTCCAATTCCTATAACCTGATGAACAGCCTTATTGTCACCAGCAATATCAATTCTAATGTAGATTTCACGCTTTCATATACTTCCAACCTCACCAAAGTAAAAAATGAAGTGGCTACGCGTGAAGACAAAAATTACTGGTACCAGTCGGCCAGCGCAAAGCTTAACCTGGTATTGTGGAAGGGGATAACTTTTAATACCGATGTGGTCGCGCAATACAATAAGGGACTTTATGAAGGCTACAATGAAAAATACATGGTGTGGAATGCCAGCATCGGAAAAAAGTTCCTGAAGAACCAGGCAGCTGAGCTTAAGGTGGGAGCCTATGATATTCTCGATCAGAGTAAGAGCATCAACCGGTATGTAACTGCCACCTACATACAGGATACAAGAGTGAACACCTACAGGCGCTACTTCCTGGTACTGTTCACTTATAATTTAAGATCCAAGGCAGGGCAGGCTTCACAGCAACAGCAGCAAAACCAGCCCGATGAATTCCGCCGCAACTTCCCGGGCGGTGTGCCTCCGGGGATGCCTCCGGGTGGACCTCCGGGCGGTGGTCCACCTCCGGGCGGGTATCATGATCATTAATCAACCATAGAGACGCATTCAATGAATAGAGACGCATTCAATGCGTCTCTACTGCATTTTCAATAATGCATCATTTATGGTATTTAAAATTGGCTGCACCGAGATACTGCTGCCGACGGCATCCTGCATCCATTGCTGGGGTGTAAGACGTCCCAGGCTGTACATGCGCTCCACTTCACCGGCAAAATCCTTGTCTTTCAGGTAATCGGTCAGTTGAAATTCAATGATATGACCATAGGCATAATTCGGTAAATACAGGGGCGAGTTCACCATGTGCGAATAAATGGCCAGTATGGGCTGGTCCTTCATCCCAAGGACCGGAGCATAATACCGGTTCCAGATTTCTTTCGCGATATCGTTCACCGCTTCCTTCAGGGATTCTGGATTGGCTCCCGGATTGGCATACAGCCATTTCCAGATTCCTATATCCACCAGGGACACCCCTATAATCTCATAAAGGCCCCAGGCATTGTCGAGATTATTGTAATACTCCTGCCGTGCATTGTTACCGGTTATTCCCAGCAGTGCCAGATCATTCTTCTGGAACAGGAAAGCCAGGGTTTCGGTGAAAGCCGTATTGGGTACACCATGAAGCAGGTAATAATCCACGTTGTGCAGGCTGATGGTCTGTTCAACATTGTGTCCGAATTCATGCACCGCGATATTATAACCCTTGTAATCCATGCCATCGGCGAAGATCCTGGTCCGGAGCAATGATTTCTGCTCGCGTGTTTCTGCTCCCCAGGCATGCCCCGATCCACGCGCCGGATCCACCTGTACTTTGGATGCAAGTGATAGGGCCTTGTCCCGGTCAAATCCCAGTTTGACAAGAATGTTAGGCAGATCCTGCTGAACAGCTTCCGGATTGGGATACTTTTTCCGGGTTGCCATATCCAGCGTCTCCGCGGGAATGGATGTGCGGGTCTTGAAGCCGTCATACCAGATGTCAAAAGGTTCCAGGTCACGACCCAGGCGATTCCTGATCACCCCGGCTATTTTCCCCATTTCAGGCGATGAAAGATAGGTTGTAAACAGGTTCTCAAGATCAGCCAGCGGCACTTCCATGTCCTTTTCAAAACTGCGGAGCAGGTAGGTATTCAGATTGGGATAATAGGGATCCACCTTCTGCTGGGCATGAAAGTAGTCGAGTATCATCGCATACCTGGCGGAAGGTTCCGGTGTGGCCACAATTTCATTCCCGTTATCAAGCACCTTGTTGCTGACAGGATTCCAGGTATAGACCGATGAATTGATCACCTGCGAAGGAATCTCCTGGGTGATGATCCTTTTCATCACTTCATACAACATGCGTTGTTTTTCAAGTCCTTCCGAGTTGCCGTAATTGGACTTGATCTCATCCCGTATGTTCCAATGGCTCAATAACTTCATATCAGGCGGGAAAAGGGTTTTGCCGGCGTCATTTACCAGTTTCCCCGCGAAAACGTTATAATCGGCAATATACATGTCCGATTTTATCAGCGAGTTGACAACCAGTTGATTCACCTCTGAAGGAATGCGGGAATCAAACAAATCGCCCAGCCTGGCATAAGCCCAGTCTTTCCTGGACCAGGATGACGACAGCCTGGTTTTCTCCTCCAGGCTGTAATGCGGAAAATTCAGGGCAATCAGAAAGGCGATCTTGTTGTTAAAGAAATCATCCTTGAAATGGGTACCAGGACTATAGGATCCGAATGGCTCATCCACCGGAAGTATTTCACCCATATCGAGGTGCAGGGGACGCTGCAGATCAGCTGATATCTTGTTGAAATAACCGAGGATAACCTCCATATTGGTTGATATCCGCTGAAAAACCTTATCCAGCTGATCCTTGTCACTGATATAATTATTCCGGCAATACGCTGCAAATTCATCGCCGGTTCCGTCCGTTTCTTTCCAGAAGGATGCAGCCTGACCGACTCCGCGGGTAATCCGGTCTCTTTGTTCTTCACCATGCTTCAGAACAAGTGAATCAACTACCAGTGTCATGGCGTTTTCCAAAATAAATGCTTGTTTTTCCATAGAACTATCCGGACTTTTACGGCACTGAACAAACAGCACAGCAAGCAAAAGCAAACAGGAAAAAGGTTTCATATTTCATGCATTTGGTATATGTTTTGAAAACGGCTTCAATTCTGAGCCGCCACATCATAAATCTTCAATTCCGCAGGCATTGCCATCCAGTCCTGTGTCTTGGGTCCCCAGGCTGTAAAATAGGGCATGGCAAAATGGGCATCAATGGCGGCCTGGTCTTTCCATACTTCAACAAATATGAACTGGCTCTGATCGTAAGGGTTCTGGTAGAGCTGGTAGCTGATACAACCTGCTTCGGCATTGGAACTGTCAACCATGGCTTTGGCAGCAGCTATAAAATCTGCCACTTTTTCGGTTTTCAGGAAAACCTTGGCCGTGATCAGTTTCTGAGTTACTGCAGGAGTAACAGCAGTAGTGTCAACTGCAGGAGTTTCAGCAGGTTTTTGTTGGTTGCAGGCGCTCATCAGCGCTGCAAAACCCAGGGAAAGCAAAAATAATCTCGTTTTCATGTTAAAATATTTAAGGATTAAAGGAAAATAGTTCTTCATACTTCAGGATGTTTTTATTCCCATAAAAGCATTGCAGATAATGGCCACGGCAGAGGAAACGTTCAGGGATTCCACGCGGCCCTGTTCCGTTGTTCCGGGCGGTATGGTCAACCTTTGCCCGATGAGGGGCGAAATTTCCGCGGAAATTCCGCGGGATTCGTTGCCAAATATGATGATACCCTGTTTTGCAGGAGTGACAGACGTGACCGGTACTCCGTCCATATATGTGCCGTAAACCGTAAAATCAGGCTTACCGGAAAACCCGGCAAGGAATTCCGCAAGGTCAATGTAATGGATCCCGACATGGAGAATAGCGCCCATCGACGCCTGTACCACTTTGGGATTGTAGCAGTCGGCGCATGCTTCATTGCAGAAAATGTTCCTGACCCCAAACCAGTCGGCAGTGCGGATGATCGTGCCCAGGTTGCCCGGATCCTGGATTGCGTCGAGCGCAATGGAAATGGAAGATGTAACTTCGTCATAATTGTATTTGACTTCCGGTAAATCCAGCACGGCGATGACCTGAGGAGGTGTTTCCATAGAGCTTATGCGGCTGATTTCAGTCAGTTCAGCTTCCAAGATCTGCTGAATATGCGGTGAAGAAACGATCCGGTTTTCTGATAACCACAAAGGCGTGGCAATAAGCTGCCGGATATCTGTCTGGTTGCTTTGTATAAGATCCCGGACAATTTTATCACCTTCAACGAGGAACTGCCTGTGAGTTCTTCTGAATTTCTTGATCTTAAGTGAACCCAGGTATTTTATTTGATTCCTGCTTAGCACTATTGGATTAAATCTGATAATATTATTTATAAAGTCTGAAAGCCGGCTTAAAAATAGTAAAGAATATGCAGAAACGGGGTGATTTATTGGCAGGGTTTTTAATCTGACAAATGTTTTTGTAATCACCATATGGTGAATACCATTATCTTTGTCCAAGGGTAACCTGTCATGGTTGCCGGTTTTACTATTATTTCAAATTACTGGTCCCTTGCATTTCCTGCAATACATAAAAAACCGGGCTTTTCAGGGCATTCTGATCCTTGTTGCTTTTACAATTGCTTCCTGTGCCCCGGCCAGGTATGTGCCTGAAGGGGAATACCTGCTGAGCAAAAATAAGATTGATAATGTTCAGAAAAAAATTCCGGAAGATCAGCTCAAAAGTTATATCATTCAGAAACCCAACAAGAAACTCTTAGGATTCAGGTTTTATTTGTTCCTGTATAACCTGTCGAATATCAACAAGGAAAAATGGCCCCATAACTGGCTCAGGAGGATCGGGGAAGAACCGGTTATTTACAGCCCGGGGTTAACAGAGAGCAGTACCGGTCAGCTCAAGCAATACCTTGAGAACAAGGGCTACTATCACGCCGAAGTGAAAGACACGGTGACCTTCAGGAGAAGAAATGCCCGAGTGCTTTACACTGTCAAAGCCAATCATTCTTACCGGATTAACAATATTTCATACGTTTTTGAGGATACAGGGCTTGTCTCATATATTTTACCGGATACGCTTAATTCCTTACTGAAAAAGAGAGGGCGATTCGATAAAGACATTATGCAGCTGGAAAGGCTGAGAATTGAGAACCTGCTGAAGGAAAAAGGATTTTATTATTTCTCCAAAGAGTACATCTTTTATACCGCCACCCTGGATCCGGATGATAATACGGTGGACCTGGTGATAAGGATCCGGGAATTTGTTGAAGGCAGGCCTGATCCGAGAACCAAGGTGAAACGGCATCACCAGTACAAAATAGGCAATGTTTTTGTGTATCCCAGTTATTCGGTCCTGGATAACACCACAACCAGGGGAACCGGATCCCTGTTAACAGATACCACCCTGTTCCAGGGACAGTACTTTATCACCACGGGCAAACCAGCCCTCAGACCTGTAGTGATCGGCAATTCAAGCTATATTGTTCCCGGAGAATATTACAAACTGAGCGATGTAAGCCGAACCTACCGGAATTTGTCGGATCTGAGTATCATCCGGTATACCAACATTACTTTCAGGGATCATGATTCGTTGAAGTCCTTAGGATCTGAAGGGCTGCTGGATTGCCACATAGAAATGGCCCTAAAGAGGCGGCAGTCTTACCAGACCGAAATTGCAGGAACCAATTCTGCAAGTGATTTAGGGATAAGGGGAAACATTTTATATCAGAACCTGAATCTTTTCAGGGGTGCTGAAGTGTTCAACATGAAGTTTACCGGTGCCATTGAAGCCTTAAAGAACCGGTCCGACGGAAAATACAGGAGCATGAAGGAAGTCGGTGCTGAAACCAGCATCGTTTTCCCAAAGTTCTTTTCGCCCTTGCGACTGCAAAGCTTCGTAAAAAAATACCAACCAAAAACATCTTTTTCTGTATCCTTCAATTACCAGTCGCGACCCGACTATACACGCTCCATTGCGAACAGTTCATTCTCATACAGATGGAAAGGCAATCCCTACCTTACACATACCATATGGCCTCTCGAGCTCAGCTATGTTAATATCTTTCAGAATCTTTCATCGGCTGAGTTTCTGGACTCCATCAGGAATACTCCATTAGGCTACAGCTTTGAAGATCATACAGTCAATGTGGCACGTTATGGCTTTGAGTTGAATAACCAGAGTATCGGTAAGCGCAAGGATTTTTATTTCACGCGGTTTACCATTGAGTCTGCTGGTAATCTGGTGAATCTTTCCAGCCGGATTTTAAACAAGGGGAACCGGGAGGAACCTTATAATTTACTCAATGTCCCCTATTTTCAATACATGCGGGGCGACATTGAATTCAGCTATTACGATATCGTTGACAGGCAAAACACCTTTGTATATCATTTCTTCATTGGTTTAGGCTACCCGTATGGGAATTCCACCACCCTTCCCTATGAGAAGAAATATTTTGCCGGAGGTCCGAACAGTATCAGGGGTTGGAACACCCGTGATCTCGGGCCGGGTTCCTATGTGGAAAAAGATACCACCCTGAGTTCCGTGTTCTATTATCCGAACAAGAATGGTGACATAAAGATTGAAGCCAACATCGAGTACCGGTTTAAGGTGGTTTGGAAACTGGAAGGCGCGCTGTTTCTCGATGTGGGTAATATATGGGCGGTGAGGAAAGAGGATGATAAGCCTGGCGCTGAATTCAACTGGAGCAGGTTTCACAAGGAGATTGCAGTGGGCTCGGGATTCGGGGCCCGGTTTGACTTTTCATTTTTCCTGCTGAGGCTGGATTTTGGCATCAAGCTTCGTGATCCCGCCCTGCCGGATGGCGACAGGTGGATACCGGTATTCAAGGATTTCGGGTTGAGGGATCTGCATGTGAAGTTTGGGATCGGGTATCCTTTCTAGAAAATCATCCTTCGACTCCGCTCAGGATGACCGGTTTTGCATATCAAATCAGATAAAATTATTATTTTTATCTGTCCGGAAATTGTCATCCGTTCTACCAAACCTCGTTATATGAAAAAGTTGTTGCGTGATTTTTTTTCATTTTCTTCCCTTGAAAGAAAAGGCGTTGCAGTACTGATCATTCTTATCTTTCTCAGTACCGGGCTCAACTTCTATCTGATTCACCGTCAACCTAAAGCGGATCATGAAGAACACACGGTTTTCCTCCGGGAATTGCAGGCATTCGAGCAACAGCTGACGGTTGAAAAGGACAGCAGTCTTCCGCGCACTGCGCTATATCGCAAAGAAAACGGGCGAAAAAACAGCAAAACCTTCAGGAATTATCCAGACTATCAGGCACGAAAGACATGGGATGATCCGGTAGCCATGTATGTTCCCATCCCTATCAATTCGGCCGATTCAGCGGATTTTGAGAAACTGCCCTGTATCGGTCCGGTCCTGGCCAGGCGAATTATACGCTACAGAAACCAGTTAGGAGGTTTTTACGATGCAGGGCAAATAAAAGAGGTTTATGGAATCTCTGACAGCGTGTATTTCATAATCCGGAACAGGTTGCTGGCAGATACACTGGGGATTAAAAAGCTCAACCTGAATGAAGCCAGTGAAAGTGATCTTTCCCGGCATCCGTATATCGGGAGGTTCGTTGCACGAGGAATTATCAGGTACCGTTCCAGTGTTCAGACCATCAGGAGTCTGGATGAGCTTGTCAGGAACGGCCTGATCCCTGCTGAAAACATAGAAAAGCTTGAAAAATACCTGTATATTTAACTTCTTTTAACAGTGATAAACTTTTCTTTTTCCTATTAATTCACTAAATTTAAGGAATTAGATATTACCAGACTGATAGAGGTTATTATTTTGGATAACTGCAACTTAATTTTTTTTACCAGAAATTTGGTAGATATGAGTCAAAGTAATAAATTTGCGGCTCATTAAAAAATTAAAGTATGATTATTGTACCTATTAAAGAAGGCGAAAACATTGAGAGGGCATTAAAGAAATTCAAGCGGAAATTTGAAAAAACAGGTGTTGTCAAGGAATTGAGGTCGAGGCAGGCATTTCAGAAACCATCCATGCGTAAACGCGAGGTTGTAAAGCGTGCCGTTTACATTCAACAGCTTCAGCAGGCAGAAGAATAGAAAAGTTATCTTGCGGGGATAATCCAAATTACCCTATCAGTCCGGCAAATTAATTATCCCTGAGTTTATGAGGCACTTCGGTGACTTTTTACAATATATTCAGTTCATCAAACATTACTCTCCCCACACTGTTGATGCATACCGGAAAGATCTGGAGCAATTCTTTGTTTATTGTTCAGCAGACAGCCATTCGGAAGAATCATCAGTAGATCATCACCTCATACGCGGCTGGATTGTGGATTTAATGGAATCGGGCCATTCGGCGCGAACCACCAACCGCAAGGTATCAGCATTAAAAACTTATTTCAGGTATTTACTAAAAGAAGGCGTCATTACTTCCAATCCGGTAGCCAGGGTTCTCACACCAAAATCAGGTAAGAAACTGCCCGTCTTTGTGAATGAAAAGCAAATGGAGACCTTACTGGATGATATTTCCTTCGGGGATGATTTTGATGGTTTTCGCAACAGGATGATCATTGAGACATTCTACAACACCGGTACCCGGCGTTCCGAGCTGATTAACATGCGGATCTCCGATGTAGATTTACAGCAGCAGCAAATCAAGGTACTTGGCAAGCGCAATAAAGAGAGGATCATTCCTTTGAGCAGAAGTTACTGCGAAGTTCTCGGGAAATACATGCTGGAAAGGGAAACCGAACATCCGGGCCATGATGAGGATTGGCTGTTTCTGACCCATGCCGGGAAAAAGATTTATCCACGCATGGTACACCGGATCGTGACAAAGTTTTTATCGATGGTCACTACTGCTGATAAAAAAAGCCCGCATGTCCTCCGTCACACTTTCGCCACGCACCTTTTAAACCAGGGGGCTGACCTGAACGCCATCAAGGAATTGTTAGGCCACGCCAATCTGTCAGCCACTGAAGTATATACCCACAATACATTTGAAAAGTTGAAATCAGTATATAAACAAGCTCATCCACGAGCATAAAATTAGGAGGAATAGTCATGAACGTCAGAATTAACGCAGTTAGATTTGATGCCGACAGCAAACTAGTAAGCTTTATTGAGAAGAAAGTCAGCAAATTGTCCCGTTATTTCGATGACATCATTAATGCCGAGGTGTACTTAAAGCTTGAGAACACACCTGATCTCGAAAACAAGGTAGTTGAAATCAGAGTGGATATTCCTGGAAGTGAATTGTTTGCACGTAAACAAAGCAAGTCTTTTGAAGAATCAACGGACACTGTCGTGGATGCATTAAAACAGCAAATTCTTAAACACAAAGAGAAGCTGCGGGGCTTATAATTCAAAAATAATTTTGTGATATAAATAAATTGTTATACATTTGCGAACCGATTTTGGAGGGTATTGCCGATGTAGCTCAGTTGGCCAGAGCAGCTGATTTGTAATCAGCTGGTCGGGGGTTCGAATCCCTCCATCGGCTCGAAAATTGTATTTTTTGTTCTTTATTTTCGAAGATAACTTCAGTAAACCGGTTGATCCGGTTTATTTATGAAGGGGAGATACCAAAGCGGCCAACTGGGGCAGACTGTAAATCTGCTGGCTGATGCCTTCGTAGGTTCGAATCCTGCTCTCCCCACTACTGGGTGTGCGCGTGGGTGTGAGTGTGGGTGTGAACCTGCAACATGCACATGCTGATAACACCCGATCACACTCACACCCACACTCACACTCACACGCTAGTCGCGGGAATAGCTCAGTTGGTAGAGCATAACCCTTCCAAGGTTAGGGTCGCGCGTTCGAGTCGCGTTTCCCGCTCAAAACGCCGATGTAGCTCAGTTGGTAGAGCGTTTCCTTGGTAAGGAAGAGGTCACGGGTTCAACTCCCGTCATTGGCTCAAGGATGAATTATTTTACAATCGAACAATAACTATCAAATATTCAAATTATGGCTAAGGAAAAATTTGAAAGGTCTAAACCTCATGTTAACATTGGGACGATTGGTCACGTCGACCATGGCAAAACCACTTTAACTGCTGCAATTACTAAAGTTCTTGAAAAGAAAGGATTTGCCAGTTTCCGTTCCTTTGATTCAATTGATAATGCACCTGAAGAAAAAGAAAGGGGTATTACAATTAATACAGCGCACATTGAGTATCAGACAGAAAACAGGCATTATGCGCACGTTGACTGTCCTGGTCACGCTGACTATGTTAAGAATATGGTTACTGGTGCTGCTCAGATGGATGGTGCTATACTGGTTGTAGCTGCCACCGACGGTCCGATGCCCCAGACCCGTGAGCACATTCTGCTTGCTTATCAGGTAAACGTTCCCAAAGTGGTTGTTTTCCTGAACAAGGTTGACATGGTTGAGGATCCTGAGATTATTGAACTGGTTGATATGGAGATCAGGGAACTGCTCACCTTCTACAAATATGACGGTGACAATGCCCCTATCATTCACGGTTCCGCTTTAGGCGCCCTCAATGGTGAAGCCAAGTGGGAAGAAAAGGTTATCGAGCTGATGAAGGTCGTTGATGAATATATTCCCATTCCTCCACGTGAGAAAGAAAAGCCTTTCCTGATGCCGGTGGAAGATGTATTTTCCATTACCGGTCGTGGTACGGTTGCCACCGGAAGAATTGAAACAGGTGTTGTTCATACCGGTGATGAGGTTGAACTCGTTGGCCTGGGTGCACAAAGCAGGAAATCCGTTGTGACGGGTGTTGAAATGTTCCGCAAGATCCTTGACGATGGTGAAGCAGGTGACAATGTTGGTTTACTCCTCCGTGGTGTCGATAAGAAAGAGATCAAGAGGGGTATGGTACTTGCAAAACCAGGATCAATCACTCCGCATACCAAGTTTGAAGCCAGTGTTTATATTCTGAAGAAAGAAGAAGGCGGACGCCACACCCCGTTTCACAATCAGTACCGGCCTCAGTTCTACCTCCGTACCCTTGACATTACCGGTGAAATCACACTCCCGGCAGGTACTGAGATGATTATGCCAGGTGACAATGTTACCATTATCGTTGAACTGATTTACCCGGTTGCTTTGAATCAGGGTCTGCGATTTGCAATACGTGAAGGTGGCCGTACAGTTGGTGCAGGACAGGTAACTAAGATTATTGAATAATTTCCAGACAATACTAAAAAAGGTAGGTTCGTTATCCTCCGTGATAACGGATTTACCTGTTTATGGCCTACGGGTGTAGCTCAGTTGGTAGAGCACTGGTCTCCAAAACCAGGTGTCGGGCGTTCGAGTCGCTCCTCCCGTGCCAAGCAGAATAGAATATGAAAAAAATCATTACATATTTTCAGGAGTCTTATAAAGAACTCGTACACAAAGTCACCTGGCCGGCCTGGAAAGAACTTCAGGGCAGTGCTATTCTTGTGATGGTAACTTCTTTGCTCATCGCAGTTGTGGTGGCGCTTATGGATCTGGGATTTAAAAATCTGATGAATGCTGTTTACGGTCTTTTCTCTTAATCAACACGGAAAACTATAGAAATGGAAGGACAGGAAAAAAAATGGTATGTTCTCCGTGCAATTGGTGGAAAGGAAAAGAAAGTCAAGGAATACATCGAGAGTGAAATCACACGCCTTCATTTACAGGAGTACATTTCACAGGTGTTAATTCCCACCGAGAAAGTCTACCAGATCAGAAACGGAAAAAAGATCAGCAAGGAAAGAAGCTACTTCCCTGGTTATGTTCTCATTGAGGCTGCGCTGGTAGGTGAGATACCGCACATTCTGAAGAATATAACACATGTTATTGGATTCCTTGGTGCTAAAGGAGAAGAATTGCCGACCCCCTTGCGGACTTCAGAAGTAAACCGTATACTGGGCAAGGTGGATGAACTGGCAGAAACCGATGAGGAATTGAATGTACCTTTTTATGTTGGCGAATCCGTGAAAGTCATTGACGGTCCATTCAACAGTTTCACAGGTGTTATTGAAGAAGTTAATGAAGAAAAGAAGAAACTTAAAGTAATGGTGAAAATATTCGGGCGTAAAACCCCGCTCGAGTTAAGCTTTATGCAGGTGGAAAAGGAATAAACTGAATGTAAAAAATACGTGGCCGGATGATTGTGAAATCCCTAATGCTTCCTGAACGATCGTCCCGATTGCGTGTAGATCAACTATATAAATCAGAAACAAGTAAATTATGGCAAAAGAGGTTGCTGGACTAATTAAATTGCAGATCAAGGGAGGTGCCGCCAATCCATCACCGCCAGTAGGGCCTGCTCTGGGTTCAAAGGGTGTGAACATTATGGAGTTTTGTAAACAGTTCAATGCCCGAACCCAGGAAAAAGCTGGTAAACTACTTCCGGTTGTGATTACGGTATACAGCGATAAGTCATTTGACTTTATCGTAAAAACCCCTCCGGTAGCCGTTCAGCTTCTGGAAGTTTCCAAATCAAAAGCCGGTTCGGCTGAGCCAAACCGGGAGAAGATAGCTTCCGTGACCTGGGAACAGGTTAGAGCTATTGCTGCAGATAAGATGACGGATCTGAATTGTTTCACCATCGACTCAGCAATGAAAATGGTTGCCGGTACTGCCCGCAGTATGGGTATAACCGTAAAGGGCGATGCCCCAGTAAATAAGTAAATAAATTTCCGGATTAACATGGCAAATTTGACTAAGAACAGAAAACTGGCTTTGGAAAAGATAGAACCTGCCAAACAATATAAACTGTCAGAAGCTGCGACACTTGTAAAAGAAGTAAGCACAACCAAGTTCGACGCTTCTGTGGATATTGATGTGAGGCTTGGTATCGATCCCAAAAAGGCCAATCAAATGGTTAGGGGCGTAGTTACGCTACCCCATGGTACCGGTAAGCAAATCAGGGTACTTGTGCTTTGCACTCCCGATAAGGAAGAAGAAGCCAAGGCAGCAGGTGCTGATTACGTTGGCCTCGATACTTATGTTGATAAGATCCAGAGTGGATGGACAGATATCGATGTGATTATCACCATGCCCGCTGTAATGGGTAAGATCGGTAAATTGGGAAAAATCCTCGGACCCCGCGGATTGATGCCGAACCCCAAGAGCGGAACTGTAACAATGGACATTGGAAAAGCAGTAAAGGAAGTGAAGATGGGTAAAATCGACTTCAAAGTTGATAAAACCGGAATCGTTCATACTTCCATAGGAAAAGCGTCTTTCACAGCGGATCAGCTGACCGACAATGCAAGGGAGTTTTTACACACCCTGGTCAAGCTAAAACCTTCTGCTGCAAAAGGATCTTATATCCGCAGCATTTTCATTTCCAGTACGATGAGCCCCGGAATTAAGGTCGATGCCAAAGCATTCGACGAGTAATTTAAAGACCATTTACATTATTATGAATAGGGACGAAAAAAACAGGATAATCGACAGCCTTACTGATACCCTCAGCAATGCTAAGCACTTCTATTTAACTGACACTTCGGAATTGAATGCCGAAACCACCAGTAAGCTCAGAAGGGCATGCTTTGAAAGGGAGATTAAGCTGGTTGTTGTTAAAAATACCCTGCTTAAGAAGGCCTTGGAGAAATTTGAAGGTAAGTACGAAGGTTTGTATGAAGCGTTGAAGGATTCAACTTCAATCATGATCACAGACATCAATAACATGCCTGCCAAACTTATCAAGGAGTTTCGGAGAACAAACAAGAAACCCATTCTCAAGGCTGCTTATGTCGAAGAATCAATATACATTGGCGATGATCAGCTCGATGCATTGTCAGGTATTAAGTCTAAGGAAGAACTGATCGGCGAACTCATACTGCTATTGCAGTCACCCGCCCGAAACGTTATTTCCGGGTTACAGTCAGGAGGAAATAAACTGGCTGGTATTGTTAAAACACTTAGTGAAAAAGAGTAAATTATTAGATAACTATTAAATATTCAATTAAAATGGCAGATTTGAAAGCTTTCGCAGAACAATTGGTTAACTTAACTGTTAAAGAGGTAAACGAATTGGCCAAGATATTAAAGGAGGAGTACGGAATTGAACCTGCAGCCGCAGCTGTTGCTGTTGCCGGTCCTGCTGCCGCCAGTGCCGAAGGTGCAAAAGCTGAGGAAAAATCAACTTTCTCAGTATTTATGAACCATCCGGGTGGTGCCAAACTCCAAATTGTTAAATTGGTTAAGGACATTACCAATCTGGGCCTGAAAGAAGCAAAAGAGCTTGTTGACAAAGCCCCGGTTGCAATAAAGGAAAATGTTTCCAAAGAAGAAGCTGAATCGATAAAAGCTCAATTAGCAGAAGCAGGAGCCGACGTTGAACTTAAATAAAGTTTACCTGCGTAATGATATCATTTAGGTTTAATCCCGACGTGTCGGGATTAGACCTTTTTGTCATTCTCACAACTTTAGTTCAACATCTTATTATACAACATAATGACCAAATTATATTCAGAACGAATCAGTTTTGCCAGGACCAAAAACCAGATGTCCTACCCTGATTTTCTTGAGATCCAACTGAAGTCATTCCGCGATTTTTTTCAACTTGAGACTACTCCCGAAAACAGGAAAAGTGAAGGGCTGTTTAAGGTTTTCCAGGAAAACTTTCCCATAACTGATACCAGGAACAATTTTGTTCTTGAATTCATGGATTACTTCATTGATCCGCCCCGTTATTCTATCGAAGAATGTATTGAAAGAGGTTTGACTTACAGTGTTCCGCTGAAGGCAAAGCTCAAACTGTACTGCACGGATCCCGAGCACGAGGATTTTGACACGGTGATCCAGGATGTATACCTGGGCACGATTCCTTACATGACTGAAAGGGGATTATTCGTTATCAACGGTGCTGAACGTGTTGTGGTTTCACAGTTGCACAGATCACCGGGCGTGTTCTTCGGGCAAAGTATACATGCAAACGGCACCAAATTATATTCCGCCAGGATTATTCCTTTCAAAGGTTCCTGGATTGAATTCGCGACCGATATCAACAACGTGATGTATGCTTATATCGACCGCAAAAAGAAACTGCCCGTTACCACACTTCTCAGAGCGATTGGCTTTGAAAGTGATAAAGATATTCTCGAGATATTTGACCTTGCCGATGAGATCAAGGTATCCAAAACGGCTCTGAAAAAGCTGGTCGGCCGCAAGCTTGCTGCCCGCGTGCTGAAATCATGGGTTGAAGATTTTGTGGATGAGGATACCGGCGAAGTCGTGTCCATCGAACGAAACGAAATCATCATTGACCGTGAGACCGTTCTGCTCGATGAACAAATCGACCCCATTATCGACTCCGGCACAAAAACCATCCTTCTGCACAAGGAGGGACAGAATCTTACCGATTTCGAGATCATTTACAATACTTTACAGAAGGACCCCTGCAACTCCGAAAAAGAGGCCGTTTTGCACATTTATCGCCAGCTGCGCAACAGCGAACCCCCTGATGAGGCTACTGCACGCGACGTTATCGATAAATTGTTCTTCTCTGACAAGCGGTATGACCTGGGTGAAGTTGGCCGTTACAGGATCAACAAGAAGCTCGGGCTCGAGACTGCGATGGATGTCAAGGTCCTTACCAAGGAAGACATCATTCGCATCATCAAGTACCTGATTGAACTTATCAATTCGAAAGCCGATGTAGATGATATTGACCATTTGAGCAACCGAAGGGTCAGGACTGTCGGAGAACAACTGGCTTCCCAGTTTGGAGTTGGCCTGGCCCGTATGGCACGTACCATCAGGGAAAGAATGAATGTTCGCGACAATGAGGTGTTCACACCCATTGACCTTATCAATTCAAAAACCCTTTCATCGGTTATCAACTCGTTCTTTGGAACCAACCAGCTTTCGCAGTTCATGGACCAGACCAATCCCCTTGCTGAGATCACCCACAAACGGAGGATGTCAGCACTCGGACCCGGCGGATTGTCAAGAGAACGTGCAGGTTTTGAGGTACGTGACGTTCACTATACCCATTACGGCAGATTGTGCCCGATTGAAACTCCTGAAGGACCCAATATCGGTCTGATTTCTTCTTTGTGTGTCTATGCAAAGATCAATGAACTTGGTTTCATTGAAACGCCATACCGCAAGGTTGATAATGGCACCGTTAACCTCACCTCCGAAGGAATTATCTGGTTAAGCGCAGAAGAAGAAGAATCAAAGGTGATTGCCCAGGCAAATGCTCCGATCAAGGACAGCGGGGATTTCGAAAATTCTAAAGTCAAAGCGCGTTACAATGCGGACTATCCGCTTTCCGACGCTCATGAAATAGACCTGATGGACGTGGCTCCAAACCAGATAGCCTCCATTGCAGCTTCCCTGATCCCGTTCCTCGAACACGATGACGCAAACCGTGCACTGATGGGATCCAACATGATGCGTCAGGCTGTACCACTTATCAATCCCGAAGCTCCGGTGGTGGGCACTGGCATTGAACATGAGGTTGTACGCGATTCCCGCTTTCTGTTAATTGCTGAAACAGATGGTGTTGTGGAATATGTGGATTCCAACGAAGTGGTTATCCGTTATAACATGACGGAAGAAGAAAAATTCGTAAGCTTTGACGGCGATGTCAGGCGTTATAAACTTCTCAAGTACAGAAAGACCAATCAAAATACCTGTATCAACCTGAAGCCCATCGTAAAGAAGGGGGAAAAGGTTACCAAGGGTCAGATCCTGACCGAAGGATACTCGACCAGCGCAGGTGAGCTGGCCCTGGGAAGGAACCTGATGGTTGCTTTCATGCCCTGGAAAGGATATAACTTTGAAGATGCTATCGTGATTTCAGAAAGGGTGGTTCGTGAGGATCTTTTCACTTCCATTCATATAGATGAATACATGCTCGAGGTGCGCGATACCAAACGCGGATTGGAGGAACTTACTGCAGATATTCCCAACGTGAGTGAAGAGGCAACCCGCAATCTCGATGAGAACGGACTGATCCGTATCGGCGCCGAGGTCAACCCGGGTGATATCCTGATCGGCAAAATCACCCCCAAGGGTGAATCGGATCCCTCACCTGAAGAAAAGCTGCTGCGGGCTATTTTCGGCGACAAGGCCGGTGATGTAAAGGATGCTTCCTTAAAGGCACCCCCTTCACTTCAGGGTGTTGTTATCGATAAAAAACTCTTTTCGCGTTCTATCAAGGATAAAAAGCTCAAGTCATCCACGAAACCGATACTCGACAAGATCGAAGAAGAGTTCGAAAGGAATTCCAACGAGCTCAAAGCAAAAGTAATCGACAAACTCTTTATTGTTGTGAATGGTAAAACTTCACAGGGTGTTAAGGATTACTACAACGTGGATGTCATCCCGAGAGGTGCCAAGTTTACTTTGAAACTTTTGCAGGATATCGACTTCCAGAATATCAACCCGAATAAATGGACCACGGACAAGGATAAAAACGAAGTTATCAAAACCTTGATCCATAATTTCATTATCAAATTCAAGGAAATTGATGCCGTATACAAACGGAAGAAATACAGCATCACCATTGGTGATGAATTGCCTGCAGGAATTGTTCAGCTTGCCAAGGTTTATGTTGCCCAGAAGCGCAAAGTAAAGGTAGGCGATAAAATGGCGGGCCGCCACGGAAATAAAGGCATTATTTCCCGGATTGTCCGCAGCGAGGATATGCCCTTCCTGGAAGACGGATCCCCTGTGGATATTGTTCTGAATCCGCTTGGTGTGCCATCACGTATGAACCTGGGACAGATCTATGAAACCGTACTCGGCTGGGCAGGAAAAAAGATGGGTGTAAAATTTGCATCCCCGATTTTCGACGGTGCCTCAGTTGATCAGATTGCACAATACATGGAAAAGGCCGGTTTGCCGAAATTCGGAAAAACCTATTTATACGACGGCGGAACCGGTGATCGCTTTGATCAGCCTGCCACAGTGGGTATCATTTATATGATCAAACTGGGACACATGGTTGATGACAAGATGCATGCCCGTTCCATTGGACCTTACTCACTTATCACGCAGCAACCGCTGGGTGGTAAGGCACAATTCGGCGGTCAGCGTTTTGGTGAAATGGAGGTTTGGGCCCTTGAAGCATTCGGTGCTGCCCATATTCTCCAGGAAATCCTGACCATCAAGTCGGATGACGTAGTGGGCAGGGCCAAGGCTTATGAATCTCTGGTCAAAGGTGAACCCTTGCCACTTCCGGGAATACCAGAATCACTCAACGTGCTGCTTCATGAGTTAAGAGGTCTTGGTTTAAGCATCAACCTCGTGTAACTATAGCTTATTAAGCTGCTTAGCTAATTTTCAATTGCTATTTATAAGGAGAATTAATATATGTCATTCAGAAGGGACACAAAAGTAAAATCGAGTTTCTCCAAAATATCCATCAGCCTGGCATCCCCCGAGGAAATCCTCGAGCGCTCCAGTGGTGAGGTATTGAAACCCGAGACGATTAATTACAGAACGTACAAGCCCGAACGCGATGGCCTATTCTGTGAACGTATTTTCGGACCTGTTAAGGACTACGAATGCCATTGCGGCAAGTACAAGAGAATACGATACAAGGGTATTGTTTGCGACCGTTGCGGCGTTGAAGTTACTGAAAAGAAAGTGCGCCGGGAACGCATGGGCCATATTTCACTGGTTGTTCCCGTGGCACACATCTGGTATTTCCGCACACTGCCGAACAAGATCGGATACCTGCTCGGGTTGCCTTCCAAGAAACTCGACAGCATTATTTATTATGAACGCTATGTTGTGATCAATCCCGGTGTAAAGTCTGTAGATGGTGTTCAATACCTTGATTTCCTTACCGAGGAAGAGTATCTCGACATCATTGAATCGCTTCCCAAGGAAAACCAGTTGCTTGATGACGGGCATCCCGACAAGTTCATTGCCAACATGGGTGCAGAATCACTCTACCAGTTGCTGCAAAGGCTCGATCTGGACACTCTTTCCTATGACCTCAGGCATAAAGCCAATACCGAAACCTCACAGCAGCGAAAGAACGAAGCCCTGAAGAGATTGCAGGTTGTTGAAGCCTTCCGGGCATCCAAAGGTGTAAATCACCCCGAATGGATGATACTTAAGGTCATCCCTGTGATACCCCCTGAACTCAGACCGCTTGTTCCGCTGGATGGCGGAAGGTTTGCCACATCAGACCTGAACGATTTGTATCGCCGTGTTATCATCCGGAATAACCGTTTAAAAAGACTGATCGAAATCAAGGCGCCTGAAGTGATTCTGCGAAATGAAAAGCGCATGCTGCAGGAAGCCGTGGATTCATTATTCGATAATTCGAGGAAATCCAATGCCGTAAAAACCGATGCCAACCGGCCATTGAAATCACTCAGCGATAGTTTGAAAGGTAAGCAGGGTCGTTTCCGCCAGAACCTCCTCGGTAAACGTGTTGATTATTCTGCACGGTCCGTTATTGTCGTTGGTCCTGAACTGCAGCTTCATGAGACTGGTTTGCCCAAGGAAATGGCGGCCGAACTCTATAAACCTTTTATTATCAGAAAACTGATTGAAAGAGGCATTGTTAAAACGGTCAAATCCGCGAAAAAGATTGTCGACCGCAAAGATCCCGTGGTGTGGGACATTCTGGAGAATGTTTTAAAAGGGCATCCTGTTTTGCTGAACCGTGCTCCTACACTGCACCGTCTTGGTATCCAGGCATTTCAGCCAAAACTTATCGAAGGTAAGGCCATTCAGCTTCATCCCCTCGTTTGTACCGCTTTCAATGCTGACTTCGACGGTGACCAGATGGCTGTTCATTTACCTCTTGGGAATGCAGCCATTCTCGAGGCCCAGATCCTTATGCTCGCCTCACACAATATTCTCAATCCTGCCAACGGAGCTCCCATCAATGTTCCGTCACAGGACATGGTTCTTGGATTGTATTACATGACCAAGGCTGCCAAGAGCACTCCGGAATTAAAGATTCTGGGAGAAGGATCCACATTCTACTCACCCGAAGAGGTTATCATTGCTTTCAATGAAAAACGGATTGATCTGCACGCCGTTATCAAGGTGAGGATCATGGACCATTCGAGCGGCACTCCTGAAAAGAAGATCATAGAGACTACCGTTGGTAAAGTACTCTTTAATGAAGTCGTTCCCAAGGAAGTTGGATTCATCAATGAAATCCTTACCAAGAAATCTCTGCGCGAAATCATCAGCAACGTACTGAAAAAGACAGGAACCGCCCAGACCGCCCATTTCCTTGATTCTATCAAGGATCTTGGATTCCAGATGGCCTTCAAGGGAGGTCTCTCCTTTAACATCGATGACGTGATTGTGCCCGAGGAAAAAGAATCCCTGATGAATGAGGGTTATCAGCAGGTTGATGAGGTGATGAATAACTATAACATGGGTTTCATTACCAATAACGAAAGATACAATCAGATCATCGACATCTGGACGCATACCAATGCCAAGCTGACACAAACCCTGATGAAACGTTTGTCTAATGACAAACAGGGATTCAATCCGGTTTACATGATGCTTGACTCCGGCGCCAGGGGTTCAAAAGAACAGATACGCCAGTTATCGGGTATGAGAGGTCTTATGGCAAAACCCCAGAAATCGGGTTCCACCGGATCAGAGATCATTGAGAACCCTATCCTTGCCAACTTCAAGGAAGGCTTGTCGGTTCTGGAATACTTTATATCAACGCACGGTGCCCGTAAAGGTCTTGCTGATACTGCTCTGAAAACAGCCGATGCTGGTTACCTGACACGTCGTCTTGTAGACGTATCGCAGGATGTAATCATCAGCGAGGAAGACTGCGGCACATTGCGCGGACTGATTGCCACGGCGATCAAGAACAACGAAGAAGTGGTGGAATCACTGTATGAACGTATTTTGGGCCGTACCGCAGTGCATGATGTTTATCACCCGCTTACCGGTGAACTTATCGTTTCGTCGGGTGATGAGATCAAGGAAGATATAGCCCGAATGATTGACGATTCTCCCATAGAACATATGGAGATCAGATCGGTTCTCACCTGCGAATCCCGTAAGGGAGTCTGTGCCAAATGTTATGGCAGGAACCTGGCTACAAGCCGCATGGTTCAAAACGGCGAGGCTGTCGGTGTCATTGCAGCACAGTCAATTGGTGAGCCCGGTACCCAGCTTACCCTGCGTACATTTCACGTGGGAGGTACTGCGATGAGCATAACCACTGAATCACGCATCGTAGCAAGATATAACGGCATTGCTGAGATTGACGAGTTACGCATTGTTGAACGTGTTGAAGTCGATGGCTCAAAAATAGACATTGTAATAGGCCGGCTGGCCGAATTGCGCGTTATCGATAAGAAAACAGGCATTGCACTGACTAACAATAATATACCTTATGGCGCCAGGCTGTATGTAAAGAATGGTGCCGAGGTTAAAAAAGGAGACCTGGTTTGCGAATGGGATCCTTACAATGCTGTGATCATTTCGGAGGTTCCCGGATCAGTGGCCTTTGAAAGTGTCATCGAAGGCATCACTTACAAGGAAGAATCGGATGAGGTTACGGGTTACCGGGAAAAAGTTATCATCGAAACCAGGGATCGTACCAAGAATCCGGGTATCGAAATCCGGGATAAGAATGACAAAGTGCTGAGAACTTACAATTTGCCGGTAGGATCCCATTTGAGTATTGATGAAGGCACCCTGGTAAAGGCCGGTGATATTCTGGTGAAAATACCGCGCGCAGTTGGCAAGTCAGGTGATATTACCGGTGGTTTGCCCCGTGTTACGGAATTGTTTGAAGCCCGTAATCCGTCAAATCCGGCAGTGGTATCCGAAATTGACGGCGAGGTGTCATTCGGCAAAGTCAAACGCGGTAACCGCGAAATCACCATCACCACGAGGGCCGGACAACTGAAGAAATACCTGGTACCCCTTTCCAAACAGATCCTGGTTCAGGAGAATGACTACGTTAAAGCAGGGATCGCACTGTCCGACGGTGCTATCACCCCTTCAGATATTCTGACCATTAAAGGTCCCACAAAAGTTCAGGAATACATTGTCAATGAGGTTCAGGAAGTTTACCGCCTGCAGGGCGTGAAAATAAATGACAAACACTTTGAGGTAATTGTCCGTCAGATGATGCGCAAAGTGGAAATCATTGATCCGGGAGACACAAAATTCCTGGAAAAGCAGCTTGTTGATAAATGGGAATTTTTCGAAGAGAACGACTGGATCTTCGGTAAGAAGGTGGTTGAGGAATCCGGTGATTCACAGACGTTCAAACCGGGTCAGATCGTTACGGCGCGAAAACTCCGCGATGAGAATTCCATGCTGAAACGCCGCGACCAGAAACCCGTTAAAGCACGGGAGGCTATTCCTGCAACATCACAACAGATCCTCCAGGGTATTACAAGGGCAGCCCTGCAGACTCAGAGCTTCATGTCAGCAGCCTCCTTCCAGGAAACCACCAAGGTTCTCAATGAGGCCGCAATATTCGGCAAGGTTGATTTTCTCGAAGGTCTGAAGGAGAATGTGATTGTCGGGCATCTTATTCCGGCAGGTACTGGCAACCGCCGGTTCTCCAACCTGATCGTTGGATCCAAGGAAGAATTTGACAAACTCACAGAGGAAAAGAAATTCTCACGCGAAGCAGTTAAAGAAGAACATAACTAACGGGTTATGGAAGAAAAGAAAAATCCCAATCAGAATCAGATCAGCGTTGAACTAAAGGAAGACGTTGCACAGGGTACATATTCAAACTTAGCCATAATTACCCACTCGCCTTCCGAATTCATCGTTGACTTTATTCGTGTTATGCCCGGTATTCCCAAAGCCGAGGTGAAATCGAGGATTATTCTTACACCCGAACATGCCAAAAGGCTTCTCCATGCATTGAAGGATAATATTGCAAAATATGAATCGGTGCACGGACCCATTAAGCAAGCTGAAGGACAAGGGGGTATGATGATACCGATGAACTTCGGGGGACCATCCGCACAGGCATAATAACAAAACCCCATCGAAAGATGGGTTTTTTTGTTTTTCAGATGCTAAGCGTAGTTTCAAACTACGCTTAACTAAAATTTATAACAATTCTCCTCTATCAACTTGTCCGCCACTCTCCTCCTCGCCTCCTTCACATTCACGCCGGCCACTCTGGTCAATGTTTCCATGGCCTTCGCCAGAACAGCTGCTTCTTCGGTTGAAGCAAACGAATAAACCGCATCCAAAGCGGCCTTTCTGACTTTCTCAGCCGCATCGTAAACATACACATCCAGGATATCCCGGTATAATCCGGCTGCTACAGAGCCCTTCAAACTTTCAATTTTTTGTACCCTGAGCGCCAGGGATTCGGAGATATATACCTCCATGATCATATTGGCCATGTTGTTCAGTACTTCCTGCTCCTGCACAAGTTTCTTCTCGAATTTGGCAGATGCTCCGTGAATGGCAATCAGGACAGCCTTCTTAAAGTTACTGATGTATCTTGTCTTTTCCTGGTAGTAATCATTCCCCGACTTACCCTCTGAAATGTCAGCCAGGTTGCCGTATATCTCTTTGGCTTTTCCGAAAAGGTCAAAGTCTCCCTTCATGGCCCTTTTCATGGCAGTATCAACCACAAGCAGCCGGTTGATCTCATTGGTGCCTTCAAATATCCGGTTGATCCTGGAATCACGGTATCCCTTTTCAACCGCCATTTCGGCTGAATAACCCATGCCTCCGTGAATCTGAACGGCTTCATCAATCACAAAATCGAGCACTTCCGAACTGTATACTTTCAGAATGGCAGCTTCCACAGCATAGTGGCTGATACCGTCGATGGTAGCCCGTCCTTTGTCGCATCCTTCGGATTTGTATTTTTCGATCAGGTCATCAATATCCTTGCTGACCCGGTAATTTGCGGATTCGGCGGCAAAGGTCCTGATCACCTGCTCAGCCATTTTATGCTTGATGGCTCCAAATGTTGAGATCAACATGCCAAACTGCTTCCTTTCATTGGCATACTTGACTGAATCGTTGATGGCTTTTTTGGCAGCTCCCAGAACATTGGCGCCCAGTTTGATACGGCCCATGTGCAGAATGCTCAGTGCAATCCTGAATCCCTCACCCCGGTTGCCCAGCAGGTTTTCAACAGGTACCTTCACATCATTGTAAAAGATCTGCGCCGTAGAAGAACCCTTGATGCCCATTTTATGCTCATCGGGCCCAATGACGACACCCGGTAAATCCTTTTCGACAATAAAAGCACTGAGTACCCTGTCGTTGTCAATTTTCGCAAACACCGTCTGAATATCAGCAAATCCCGCATTGGTAATCCACATTTTCTGGCCGTTGAGGATATAATGCTTCCCATCTTCAGAAAGGTGCGCATTGGTTT
Source organism: Bacteroidales bacterium (assembly GCA_041737175.1). Lineage (GTDB taxonomy): Bacteria > Bacteroidota > Bacteroidia > Bacteroidales > UBA10428 > UBA5072. The sequence goes on along the minus strand of JBGSSF010000034.1, from coordinate 263,957 downwards.
TGCCCGCATTGGCATCACTGCCTGCGCCTGGTTCAGTAAGGCAATAAGCCCCCAGAATTTCTCCTGTGGCCAGCCGTGTGACATATTTTTGCCGTTGCTGCTCCGTGCCGTAATACATGATCGGTAAAGTGCCGATACCACAATGCGCCATAAAGGCAACAGAAAAAGAATACCCTGCGCCAATGGTCTCAGCGGCCAGCATCTGGGTAACAAATGATTGTCCAAACCCATTGTATTCCTCAGGAAGAGAAATGCCCATCAAACCCAACTCGCCTGATTTCTTCAGTATGCTCTTCACGAGCTCCCGGTCCTGTTTGTCAATCCTTTCCAGATTCGGGTATACCTCAACATTTAAAAAATCCTGGCAGGTCTGGGCAATCATGCGTTGCTCCTCGTTAAACTCTTCGGGAATGAAAATATCTTTGGCATCTATTTTTTCAACGAGAAATTCACCGCTTTTCAATGTTTTTCTGGGTTCCATTTTATTCATATTGGGTTAATAATTAACATGCATAGACACGGGTTAACAGGCATAGAGACGGGTTTGAAGCCCGTCTCTACAAAATATTACAAATCCAAATCCATGGCTATCAATTCAACAATATCATAATTCCTGATTTGTTCTTCCTTATTTTTGTATTTCAATCCGTCAGTCATCATGGTCATACAAAACGGACAGGCTGTCGCTATCACTGATGCGCCTGTCTCAAGGGCATCTTCCGTGCGTTCCATGAAAACTTCCTTGTTCCCCTTTTCGGCTTCCTTAAACATCTGCGCTCCGCCGGCTCCGCAGCAAAGGGCAAAGCTTTTGTGGCGTTTCATTTCAACGAGATTTTCTGTTAATGATTCCAGAATGGCACGGGGTTCACTGTATATGTCATTTGCCCTTCCCAGGTAACAGGGATCATGATATGTAATTCTGGTTTCTTTGCAAAGAGCCTTGTTGGGTTTTAATTTCCCGTTCCTGATCGGCTCATCAAGAAACTGCACGTAGTGGATCACTTCATAGTGGCCTCCCAGATCGGGATATTCATTTTTAAAGATGTTATAACAATGCGGGCAGATTGTAATGATTTTCCTGACCTCGTATTTTTTAAAAGTTTCTATATTCTGCAAAGCCTGCATCTGGTATAGCATTTCATTACCTGCACGCCGGGCAGGATCTCCTGTACATGATTCTTCTTTGCCGAGAACGGCATAATTCACCTGGAGATGAGTCAGTATTTTGGCAAAAGCCCTGGCTACTTTTTTATAACGGTCATCAAAAGCTCCTGCACATCCTACCCAGAAAAGATACTCAGGTTTCTCTCCCCTGGCATATACTTCAGCCATTACCGGTAAATCAATCTTGAGAGTTTCCATTTGTTTTTAATAGCATTTTTTTCGTTATACCACCCTTCAAGGGTCTTAGGACCGCTTGAAGGGTTTCCTTCATCACTTAATCACTTCATCACCTAATCACCTAATCACTTCACTCTAATCTCCAAATCCCTGGCCCACAATAGCCTATCCTCGGGAGAAAACTGCCAGGGAGCTCCGTTATTTTCAATATTGCTGAAAACAGCTTTGATTTCTCCCGGAGCCGATGCTTCTTCCATCACCAGGTACCTGCGCATATCAACAATAAGCGTGGGATGATTGATGTTGATCGGGCATTCCTGAGCGCACGCATTACAGGTTGTACAGGCCCACAATTCCTCCTCGGTGATAAAGTCACGCAGCAGGGATTTATGATCCGCATATTCCCGGCCATTTTTCACCATGCCCGGTCCCTTCTCCTTCATCCGCGCCCTTACATCCATGATGATCTTGCGGGGAGACAGTCGCTTACCGGTAATGTTGGCCGGGCAGACTGATGTGCACCTGCCGCACTGCGTGCAGGAAAGCGAATCAAAGTAATTTTTCCAGGATACATCTTCCACGTCCTTTACACCGAAGCGTTCAACCGGCGCCTCCGTGACGGGTTCCGCCGCCATGGCAGGAGCATCCGGATACAGCATCAGTTTCACCTCGCGGGTAATGCTGTCCATGTTGGGTAGTTTGCCGAGCGGATCGAGCCTGGAGAGAAATACATTGGGTACTGAAAGGAAAACATGAAAATGTTTTGAATACGGCAGCATGTTGGCAAAAATGAAAATCAGGAGGATATGCGTCCACCAGCAGATCTCGTGCAATGCATTCAGGGCCGAAGGCGTAAGGCCAGAGATTATAGGGGCCAGCAGGCTGCTCACGGGAAACGCGCCATGGATCGGGCTACCGGTAACCATCTGACGCTCAAAATAGAAGGTATTCATTCCCAGCAGTGATAACATCAGCAACAGGATCATGGTCAGCGCTACATTGGCATCTGTGTGTGTAGCAGCGGTCATTTCAATGCCCTCAAACCTTTTGATGCGGAAAAATATCCTCCTGCTCAGGAAGATGATGATGGATATGGCCACCAATAAGGCAAAAATATCACCAGAAGCGGTAATGACTTCATAAACAGCTCCAAGCACCTGAAGAGCTCGCTCTGTGCCTGCCAGCCCATCGATCACCATTTCAATACTGCCGATCAGGATAACACAAAAACCCCAGAAAACCAGGGCATGAAAGAATCCGATCACCGGCCGGCGGAATATTTTACTTTGCCCGAAGGCAACGTTCATCATGATTCCGAATCTCCTGCCGAGATCTTTGACAGGAAAAGTCTTCCTGGTAAAGCTGAAAAATCCGATAATTCTGTGAACGGTGAAGGCAAAGATCCCCAACGTCAGCAAAAGCGCTACTGCAAAAAGTATTTGTTTCATTCTTACCTGGCTTTCATTTCCTTTACGGCTTCCACCAACCTGGGAAGTACTTTCTGCGCATCACCCACAATACCGTATTGGGCGGCTTCAAAAATAGGCGCGTCCTTATCTGTATTTACAGCGACGATGTACTTGGATGAACTTACCCCTGCAAGATGCTGTGTGGCTCCTGATATCCCAATGGCCACATAGAGGTTCGGAGCGATAATTTTACCGGTTTGTCCCGTATGTTCTTCATGACCTCTCCATCCTTCATCTGATACCGGACGCGAGCACGCAGTGGCTGCACCCAGCAGGTCTGCCAGTTCAACAAGCGGGCCCCAGTTGTCCGGTGATTTCATGCCGCGGCCACCGGATACAACAACATCTGCGTCGGTTAATAGGATCTTGCCGGCTTGCTTTTGCACTTCCTTAACCTGAGTTTTTACCAGGGAATTATCAACCTGAAAAGTCACGTTTTCAATGGTTGCACCAGCATCTTTTTCAATGAGTTCGAAGGAGTTCTGCGCCAGGGTAATAACTCGGATTGCAGTCCTGATGGTCAGATGCGCAAAAGCATTGCCTGAATAAGCTCTCTTATGAACAACAAAGGGGGTTGTACTGAGCGGCAACTTGCTGACTCCGGCGCCCAGTCCTGCTTTTAGTCTGACCGCCAGTCTGGGGGCCAGAGCTTTGCCAGAATTATTATTGGAAAGCACAACAACGGTTGCCCCTTCCTTGCCCGAGAAATCGGTGATGGTTCTTGCATACACTTGATTATCAAAAACATTAAGTCCGTTTCCCCGGACACTAATAATTTTATTTACGCCATATTTGCCCAGTTTCTGCAATTCTTCGGTATCAACATCCCCTATTGAAAGGGCAGTTGCGGATGTGTTAAGCATTTCCGCCACACGGGAGCCATAGGACAGCAATTCAAAGGTTGATTTTTTAAATTTTCCGTCCCAGTTTTCTGTATATATTAATACTGACATAATTCCTGTTGTTTAGTTGATGGATGATGATTAAATAACCTTGGCCTCATTCTGAAGCAGATCAATAAGCTGTTTCGGATTTTCAGCATCAACAAACCTGCAGGTGGCGCGAGGTTTGGGCATCTCAAATCCGGTTACTTCAGTATAGGATTCTGCCTGGAAAGGCTCAACGACCTTAATGGATTTGGTACGGGCCATCATGATGCCGCGCATGGCTGCAATCCGGGGCTCTTTGGCTATTCCTTTCTGAACAACTGCAACAAATGGAATCGGAACCGAAACGATCTCCCTGCCACCGTCAATTTCCCGGTGGATCACTGCCTGTCCATTTTCGATCTTCACCTGGGATACGGCAGAAACCGAAGGATAATCCAGTATCTCCGATAACATGCCCCCCACCGTGGATCCGTTATGATCGCTAGATTCAATACCACAAAGAATGATATCAAATCTCTCGGCTTTCACCACTTCTGCCAGCTGGGCGGCAACGTAATATGCATCAGCAGGTTCAGCATTGACGCGGATGGCATCATCAGCTCCTATGGCAAGAGCCTTGCGGATTGTAGGTTCAGACGCAGCAGGACCTACGTGGGCTACCGTTACCGACTTGACACCTGTAGAGGCATCATCTTTCAGTTCCAAAGCCCGGGTAAGCGAAAGCTCATCCCAGGGATTGATGACCCACTGAATACCGGTAATATCAAGCTTTTTATTATCATCAACGAATTTGACCTTGGTGGTGGTGTCGGGAACATTACTAATGCAAACCAGGATTTTCATGTACGTTTGATTTAATTAACAATTTCGATTCCTTATTATCATACTCATTCAAAGTACGTTACATCATAAATTGACCGGTTTCCCGGTTTTAAGGGCCTACAAATATAAAATAAAATGGAAAAATAAAATATTTACAGGCCAATTTGGAATAGGTAAGGTTTACGCTCGGCACATCCTGTCGATAATCCCAAATAGCAGCCGTCTCACAACCAACTTATCCTGTTTTATCAAAAAATAAAAAAAGGAAGATAAATATTCTCTAATTTTGCTTGGGAATAAAAATGAATATGAAAGCGCTGATTCAACGGACTATTGATCTTCTTAAGAAGAGAGTAAAGGATAACCTGGAAATCATTAATAAGAATCAGACCAAGATCAATGAAATAATTAAGCAACCTGCATCGGCCGAGCGGACTTATATGATCGAAAAAAGTTATGCCGTCAATAAGTCTCTGCTGTCCGAAAACAATGATTTTATAAGTTTACAGCTTGCCCTGCTTAATTTCATGGAAAAATACAAGGATTCCCCTACACTGAATGATGAAGAGACCACCGAAATAAACCCGGCATCCATTCTTGATGATGATGAATTATTTGATCTTACAGTTCAGGGCAAGTTAAAATTCGAATTCGGCCATCCCAAATTCAATGATGAGTTTTTCTTTAATAAGCTTCTGAGCTATTTTGCTGCCATTGAAGCCTACGAAAAGTGCAATACCCTGCTCAGTCTGAAAAAGAAAGACCAGGTGGGATAATGAATCCTTATATATAACTAACCACTACTTTCTTCAATAACTTTTCTTCCAGCAACTGCGCTATCCGGTTCACAACAGTACGTCTGATCTCCAACTCCACAGGTAGGTGCGGATCCTGGTGCGCAATGTTAATGCGCGTGCCAATGATAATTTTTATGGCATCACTTTCCAGTATGAGCTTGACAATCTCATCAGCAGGTCCTCTTCCGAGTTTTGTATTGGGATTATAAGCCTTCAGAATCTTTTCGACCTTATTGAGGGTCAATATGCCCTCGGTAAAGAGGTCGATGCTTTCCATAACATTAATGGGGGGCAGATCGGGATCCTCAAACTTAAAAACATCTTCGATTTTCAGATTCAGTTCACGGGAAACAATATCGCCGGTGGTAGCACCCATTACGATTTTCTTTCCTTTGAATTCCTTTACTTCCGCAGCCAAAACAGTATCATCCTCTTTGTTATAAGGGGGACCTGTGCAAATCAGCAATTCCCTAGGCTCCCTGAAATAAATAATACCACAGGTGGTGTCGTCCTTCGACTGAAAGCCATCATTCCGGAATGCCATATTAAGTATTTTCGCCGCCAGGTTGCGGGCGGAGATCTGGGGATACTGCTTGACCATGTCGATGGCAAAACGGCCGACGTTGTCAACTCCCCAGCCAAAAGGAAAGCGCGGCGTGCCCAATCCCGACTGGGTAACGCCATCCGTGCAAAAAATTATACGGTCTCCTTTCAGCGGGGTAAAGGAATATACCCTGATTTTTTTTCCGCAGTTGTTCTCACTGCTCAACACGATGCTCCTTTGTTCGGGTTTAAAGATCTTCCGGTCACGAATCAGGATGCATTCCGGATTTTCATATTCCAGCAGGGTCACTTTGTTGCTTTGCTCAACATCAATGATTGTAAACGTGGAGTAGTTCATTTTACGCTCACTGCACTCCGGCAAGGTTTTCATAATGATCTCAGCCGTTCTTTCCGGCTCCTTATGCTCCTTGGTAAAATTTAATGCCATAGTGGCCGTAAGGGTAGCCAGGACGCTTGCCTTGATGCCATGCCCCATACCATCGGATAAAACCACGACGATGCGGTTTTCTTCTTTCACCTTGCTGGAAAGAAAAATATCGCCGCAAATACGCTGACCTTCATAGGGTTTCTGCTGATAATCGACTTCAACAAAAAAATCCTCACCCATAATACCTCAGCTTTTCTTTTTTTTGTTCTCTCCTTTATAGAATTCTATAATGGAATTGAGCATGTGTTCAATATCTGTGGCGCCCTCACCCAAAAGGAATCCGATCTTTTGCACCATTTCTAGGTTCCGGTCAATTACCTCGGTGATTCGGTTTATTACCTCCGCGCGTTGCACTTCCGGTGCACGCATGTCGCGAATAATTCCCCCCGCTACTTTACCCTTTACAATCGGGAAGATGGAAACATTCAGCAGATTATCCCCGATCTGGATATCCCTGTTTTCAATACTTTCATTGTCGGTGAGAACATAGGAGAACAGATTGATAAAATTACTGGGGATAAGCCGGTTCAGATCGGCTCCTGCCAGACCCGGTATAACCTCATTGATCATTTCAGCCTCCTCGCCCAGAATGCTTGTGAAGGTTGAATTTGCTTTTACCACCTTCAGCAAATTATCTACAATAACCACACCGGATCTTAGCTTTTCCAGCATGGCATTGGAGAGTTCTGATGCCTGCAGCGCACTTTCCTTTTCAAGCACTGTTTTTTCTTCAGATTCTTTGAGTGCTTTTCTGGCCTGGGCAAGCTTCTCGTTCATATCGCGGAGTGAATCTCCTTGTTTCGCATTGCTTTTAAGTACATAGGACAGGCACATCTCAAGCGTTGTAAGTCCGTTGGCAACGTCTTTTGCAAATTCAATGCAGCTATCATATCCGCATTCCAGACATCCCGTCAAGTCATTTTCTGATTTGCCCAATTCAGCAAGAATTTCCCTGATTCTTTCCGGTGAGGGATCAGGAAGTCTTTGATCATCTGCTGTGAATGTCCGTGAAAAGTCCAGCTCCATATAGCTTTGCAGGTTATCATACCATTCAACCCTGAAGAAATTCTGCAGTCTTTTGTTGGCGTATTTGATGACCTGGTGTTCCTTATATAGCCGGTTCCCCCTTTTGGTCATACCGGGGCCATCGAGTCCGTTGCCAAAACTTATACACAAATGGCGCTGAATGGTTGTGATATTATTTTCAAATTCCGATATGGCTTTTATCATTTCCCTATTCCCTTCAACTGAGAACATACTGGCTGTCAGAAGGTTCTCGTCCATGTCTGCCGTCTGGGCAAACCCGTTCCGCAAGGGATAAAGTGTACCTTTGTAACTTAAGGGACCATCTACATTGGAATATTCAAGGTTCGACTCATCGATGTTAAACTCCTTGAACAGCAAACGTAATTCTTCGAAGGTGATGACAACATCCACCCTGGCATAGTCGTTAAATTTCAAAGCTTCATCTTTCGTCGCAATCTCAGGCCCAATATAGATCACACTGATATCTTCCCCGAAGATCTTGCGCACCACCTTAGCCATCGCAATCATAGGCGAAACCAGGGGTGCCATATTGTTGATGAGATTAGTATGGTATTTTTCTATATAGTTAACTACAACCGGATCGATGGAAGTAATGTAGTATCTTCCTTTAAAATCGTTCAGGAGGCTCAGGTATTTATAAGCCAAAAGATCTACGGCAAAGGAAACTTCATTGACATACTTTACTCCCAGTGCCTTAATCATGGTCACCAGCTTCCGGTAATCCGAAATATCATCAAACTCAGCAGAGATGCTGGGCGATACCAGCGCCACAATATTACCGTCTGATTCAAACAATGTCCTGGCCTCTATGATCGAGCTACGATAAGTAATGGCTTTGGGGCCGCACATTAAAACACAATCACCACACCCGATGCAACGGTTAATGTTGATTTCCGGAACGGGACTGTCGGTATGTATATGTATAGCTTTGACCGGACATGCTCTTACGCAGGCGTAACAACCTGTGCAAGCTTTCTTTTCCAGTCCTATGAGCGGGCTTTGTTCCATAATTCATCACTTTTTTAAGTCCTGAAGCGCTTCTGCAAGTATATGATGGATATTTTCTTCGCTGACCTGGTTGTAAATTTTTCCATCAATCTTAACATTCGGTCCAATGCTGCAATCTCCAAAACAGTGATCACCCTTGAAAAAAACCTTATCACCCAAACCATGGGTTGTAATGTAACGTTGAATGATTTTCAGCAGGCTTTTATTCCCTCGTGCAAAACAGGAGCTTCCGAGACATATAATGATTTCACGGCGATGATTCATCGGGGATATTGAATAGTGATGTAAAGATAAAAAAGATTGAATCCGTTCCAACTTTTTGGTATGAACAAGTAATGCGCATTTTTTTGTATTTTAGCTCTCTTAACAACTCCCAAAGTATGAAAAGCCTCCCTGAAAAAACCATTGAACGACTGAGTGAGTACAGAAGAACACTGCATCGTTGTCTCGATGAGGGCAAGACGCACATTTTCTCGCATGAACTGGCTAATATGCACAATATTACCGCTGTACAGGTACGGCGGGATATCATGTTTATCGGCTATGCCAGTCAGGGTCGCCGGGGGTACGATATCAGGGAACTGATCGGTGTCATTGCAGGCATCATGGATCCTTCCGATGTATTAAATCTGGCTGTGGTTGGTTACGGTAACCTGGGCAAGGCCATATCATCCTACCTCATGAATAAAAGGCCGAAGTTGAAGATCGTTGCTGTATTTGATATTGACCCTAAGAAAATAGGAGCCACCGCTTCGGTTGTGGATTGCTTTTCTGTTGACAGGTTGCGGGAGATAATCGCATCACGCAATATTAATCTGGCTTTGCTCACAGTACCTGCCGATGCGGCGCAACAAATGGCAAAAGCTCTTGTATCATCAGGAATCAAAGGTATTCTAAATTTCACGACAGTCAACCTCAGTGTTCCTGATGAGATCTACCTGGAGGAATACGATATGATAACCTCCCTGGAAAAAGTAGCTTATTTTGTCAAGGTTGCGCAGCGCTTCTCGCAGCTTTCATAAGCGGCTTTGATGACACGGATCCCGTTGAGGGATTCCTGCGGTTTTACCGCCAGTTCCCTGCCATTAACGATGGTTTCGTATAGGGAACTATAAAATTCATGATAGCAGCCCGGCAGGGTTTCCAGGGGTCCCCGAAAATGAAGTCCGTTCAACGTGGTATTCAGAATTCCCCATTTATCCTCACTTTCTTTACCCCAGTCTGGTTCGTTGTGATAGTGCCCCCGTGTCAGAGCCTCCTCCTGGGGATCAATGCCGTATTTAACATAGGATCCTTCGGTGCCATGCAGCAAATAGCGTGGCCCGGGCTCCCGGACCAGGTAACTACTTTTGAGTGTTACCTTTACGGAAGGGTAAAACAGACTGAGATCAAAAAGATCATCCACCTGAGAACCGGTGCGTTGTTTCCGGATATCGGCATAAACTGCGTCGGGCATTCCGAATAACACCATTGCCTGATCTACCAGGTGTGAACCGAGATTGTAAAGTGTTCCTGTTTTATTTTCCGGTTTTTCTTTCCAGGAATCCCTGATAAAATTCCGGAAACGGTCGAAATGGGCTTCATATTCAACCAGCCGGCCCAGCAACTGATTATCGATTATTTTCCGGATGGTAAGAAAATCGCCCTCAAACCTCCTGCTCTGAAACACCGTCATTATCTTGCCCTTCCTGAGGGCCAGATCAATAAGCTTTTCGCCTTCAGGGACATCCTGCACAAAAGGTTTCTCAACCACCACATGTTTTCCTGCTTCCAGGGCAGCCCGGGTATACTCGTAATGGGTGTGGTCAGGTGTATTTACAAGTACCAGATCAATATCCGGATCATTGAATATATCCCGGGCTTCTTTCACAATGGTCACATAAGGATAACGGTCAAGTGCATCATTCGCCGATCGCTGCATGATTTTGGACATGACATATCCCGGATTAACATGCAAGAGCGGGCAATGGAAAACCTTTCCAGACATCCCGTAGGATAGGATCCCGACACGTATTTTGGGGTTCATAGTGTTTAAATAAAAACAGAAGATGAAGGTAATTATTTTTATATTAAAACAAATTCTTCTTTCTGAATAACAGAACACCAAATGCCGCGGCGACAAGTGATATCAGGATGACCATCAGGAAGCCCCACGGGTTTTTTTCCAAATTATTGGGAACGTTCATTCCGTACAAGCTTGCCACCAGTGTCGGTATCATCAGGATAATGGTAATGGAAGCCAATTGCTTCATCACCACATTCAGGTTGTTGGATATAACACTGGCAAAGGCATCCATCATGCCACTCTGGATATCGCTGTATATGTTTGCCATTTCAATGGCCTGACGGTTTTCGATCATGACATCCTCAATCAGATCCTCATCCATATCAAGTGATTTGATGAATTTCGAATTCCTCAGTTTAGCCAGTAAGATATCGTTGGATTTTAATGACGTCATAAAATATACCAGGCATTTTTCCATACGCAGCATTTTATGCAATTCTTCATTCCGGGTCGATTTTTCAAGATCCTTCTCTATTTCTGCCACCTGAATGTTGATTAACTTGAGATAATGCATGTACAGGTTGGCAACATGAAGAAAAATCTGCATGACAAAATTGGCCTTGTTGTTGAAATCAAGTTTTTTATTCCTTATCAGCGAGGGGATGAGTTCGTTTTTGGTGTGACAGATCGTAATGATGTTGCTTTTAGAAATCAGAATACCCAGCGGAACGGTGGAAAAAGGAACCCCATTATGACTGCCCGCGATGGGAATACGCATGATGATGGTAAACCAGGAATCATCCATTTCGGTGCGTGCTCGTTCATCAACGTCAAGTATGTCATTGAGTTCCTCAGCAGGCACCTTCAGCTTGCCAGTAAGATACTCAATTTCTTCTGTTGTAGGGTTTGTAACGGAAATCCAGCTGTTTTTGCGGAAAGTTTCAAGGGCTGTAAAGCCATTGTTATAAGTCCAATAGGTAATCATGGTGACCCTCCCTTATTTAATTCCGGCAACGGGTCACCGTGATGACCGATTGCTGGCTAAATGATTTGATAACTAAATCGGCTCGCGTGATAATCGTCCATAATGCTGTTTAATTGTGTCGCAAAATAAATAAAATATGCGGCGTTGACAAATTGTTTTGAAACCTTTTTATCCCGGATTAACTTTTTTTATAGTCGCCCTATTTATCCATTATGGCATTGTAGATAATCTGCTGAACATCCGTTCTCACATTCGTTTCCAAAAGCTTATTATTTGAAGCATCGGGATAAACGCGATTGGACAGGAACACGTAGATAAGATCCCATTCCGGATCAACCCATACCATAGTACCTGTAAAGCCCGTATGGCCATAACTTAAAGGGGAAGCTGACAAACAGGAAGATCCTGGTTTGGATTTGTCGGGTTCAGGCTTATCAAAACCCAATCCTCTGCGGCTACCCGGAATCCCTGAATATTCTTTTGTAAAAAGTTCAATGGTCTCACGTGATATGAAACGCTCACCACCGTATTCACCTCCATTTAACATCATCTGCAATAGCTTGGCAAGGTCCAATGAATTACCGAATAAACCGGCATGACCCGATATTCCGCCAAGCATGGCCGCCCTGGGATCATGCACGTATCCGCGGACCTGCTGCATCCTGAACAGCTGGTCGTCCTCGGTGGGGGCGATGCCATCCGCGTCAAACCTGTCGAGCGGATTGAAACAGAGCCTGGGTGCGCCAAGTTTGCTATAAAAAACGGAATCCAGGAATACATCAAAATGAACCCGTGTAATGCTGTCCACCAATTGTTTGAATAAGATAAAACCCAGGTCGCTGTATACATATTCCTTTTTCCCGCTGAGCCTTGAATCGGCGATACCAGCAAAAACGGTATCCGGCCATGATTTCAAGATGTACATTTTATCGGCTACCTTAAACGGGAAATCCAGGCTGTATTTATCGGCAATGATATCACCATCAAAACGCGTATAACGATTAAGGTACTGTCCGTTTCCAATCTTGATCGGGTTAACATCGGTTTGCACGCTGCTGATCAGCGGCTGGTTTTTAAATACCGGTTCCAGTGTTGAAAAATAGAACTGGATAAATGGCGCCAGTCCTGACTGGTGCAAGAGGATATCTTTAATGACAAGATCTTTTTTATTGGTCTTTTCAAGGTAAGAAAGATAAGCTGACAGTTTCTGGTTGATATCCAGACAACCTTCATCGGCCAGTTTCATCAGGGCCTGTGTGGTAGCTGCCACTTTGGTAACCGATGCCAGATCATATAAATCGGTGGCGTAAACCGGACGTTTCCCTTTATATACCTGGGTGCCGTATGTTTTATTCATAATAACCCTGCCCTTTCGGGCCACCAGTATCTGGCACCCCGGGATAGCCTGATTTTCGATAGCTTTGCTGACTACTTCATCAATTCTCAGCAACGTATCTGCATTCATACCGGCTTCCAGGGGGATGGTGAATTTCAGTCTGCCCAGTCCGGAAATATCAATTCCCGATTGAATTGCCTGCCAGTTTGCCGCCTTCACAGGAAGGTTCCCACGGGTATCAAAAGCTCCAAACAAAGCCTGGGCTGACAATTCCTGAACCAGGGGAGAATTCTCATAGGACAGAAGCACAGACTTCAGGTGGCCGAGTTTCTTAAACCTGTTCAGTAGGTAAGGATTTCCAAAGAGGTCCAGTATTACATTCTGACATGAAGCCAGTGAGTCCACCACTTCAATCATGATATCCTTAATGCCGTATTGCTGCGTCACGCTCATTTCATTGGAATGAACGCTCGCTATGATCAGGTTAAACTTTTTTAACTCTGTATATATTTTTCCGATATCATCCGAGCCATCTCCTTTTACAATGAAGTTCCTAACGGGCATGTACATCCCGAGTGTTTGCCGGAAAACAGTATCCTGCTGATCGCTGAAAACAACCGAAGCCACCCTGAGTGTATCGAGATGCCTGATTGGCAAGAGCCTGTCCCTGTTTTGCAGAACCGTTAACGATGATTCCACCAGCTGGCGTTGTAATAACTTATATTCCGGCTTGTTCAGGTCGGAGTGCAGATGAGTCAGGTCCACAGGATGGTAATTATTCAGTCCTGCCCAGTACTTGGCAGCCAGTATTTTCCTGCAACGCTGGTCAATCATTTCGCGGTCTATCTTTCCGCGCTTTATCATTTTGGCAAGATGGCTGATTACTTCAGGAACATCATCGGGCATAAGCAGGATATCATTACCTGCCAACACTGCCATCTCTGCAGCTTCCAAAGGTTGATAATGGTCAGTAATGCCTTTCATGCTCAGGGCATCTGTGAAGATCAGTCCCTTGAACTTCATTTGTTTTTTAAGCAGGGAGTCAATTACGAATTCAGAAAGTGAGGATGGTATTGTTTCACGGGGATCCAGTGAGGGGATGTGCAGATGGGCGGTCATTACCCCTGACAATCCGTTAAATATCAGCTCCCTGAATGGGAACAGTTCGAGACTGTCAAGTCTGGCGCGGGAGTGATTCAGGGACGGCAAAGCTTCATGCGAATCCTTATCTGTATCTCCGTGACCCGGAAAGTGTTTGGCCACTGCCAGTATACCGTTGTTCTCGAGACCGATCATATAAAATAGAGCCTTGCGTGTGACGGTAATCCTGTCACCGCCAAACGAACGGCTATTAATGACGGGATTATCAGGATTGTTATTCAGATCGATGACCGGGGCAAAATTAATATGCACTCCAAGACGTTTAAGCTGCCTGGCAATCTGGCTTCCCATGTCAAAAATCAGTCGTTCATCATCAATCGCCCCAAGTGTCAGTTGCCGGGGGTATCTGATGGTGCTGTCGAGTCGCATGGCCAGGCCCCATTCCGCATCCATGGCAATTAAAAGCGGTACGGTAGATAGTGATTGGTAGCGGTTGGTAAGTTCTGCCTGCCGGAAAGGTGTGCCCTGAAAAAAGACCAGTCCGCCAATCTTCTGATCTTTGACCAGCTTCATAATCTCTGCTTCATTCTTTATATTTCCGTTGGAATAAGCAGCAACCATTATCATTTGCGCAATGCGCTCTTCGGTTGTAAGGGATTGAAGCACGGAATCCACCCAGGGAGAAGGAGCAAGGAGAAAACCCGGATCGGCTTTCGTATCCCTGATTTTCAGTTTTTCCGCATTGATCCGGTCCGAAGAATCAAACCGGGAGAATAAAGCGAGGATCACAAGCAACCCGCCAATTATCAGTGATTTCAGCAAATACCTGCTCATCGCATCGCTTAGTTACAATAGGTTTTCAAGCATTCTACTGTGAATGACCTTGCAGGGTTGCATTTTTAACATGGAAAATCAGAGAAATCGGGTGAATTGTGTCGAGCGTAGTTTTAGACGCTTTTATGATCTTTGAAAGAAAGCTTTCGTATCACCACCCCGGCATCAAAAAGAACCAGGAGGTAGCACAAAGCCGTCAGCAGCCAGATAATGGAAATGTTGAACCACAATGTATCGGTTTTTTGTCCGTTGAATAATTTCAAGGAGCAGAATAAACGTGCACGTCCCACATTGGATAAAGGTTCCTGGTAAATGGTGCCCTTATTGTGCACAATATCATGGCCAGATATGAAGTATTCGGCTTCAGAATTGCTGTTTGTAACGGTTCTCTCCAGGGCGTAATTGTGATGTTTTTGATGGAGCTCATCCAGCTTCTCAGCGCCCAGTGAATCAGTCAGGTTTTCCATCAGCCGGTTTTTCTGTTGAACAAAGCTTTCGTACTGCTCATAAAAGTGCATACTCAGGTATGTGAGATAATCCGAAGTTTCCTGAAGGAGCGTTTCGTTTTGGTATATTTCCCTGAGCTTGTTTGTATATTCAAATGGAAATACTTCCGGCATCCTGGCAATCTTAACCAGCTCATTCTGCATTAGTCCGGTGTAATATGCACCGCTGTCTTCATTAACAGTATTGCGGCACAAAGCAAGGGTTTCCTCGAGCTTTGGTATAACCTGGAAGGCGCAGTAGGAGGCCTGTTCTATTTTTTTATTTGCATCATAGACCAGCTTATCATATTCATTGTTCATGAACTGTTCCACTGCCAGTGCTTCATAGCCCCATTTCGAGACCATCAGATCACCCAGAACCGGAGAGTATTTATTTCTTCCGAGATTCAGCTGATCATAGGAAATGATTCCTCCCCCCAGGATCAGTTGAAGTGCAATCACCAGGGGCAGGACTCCTTTATGCAGCAGGCCGGAATCATGCACGCTGGTTGAAATAAATAATCCAAGAAGAATACCGAAAGATCCCGAGCTGAACAGAACCAGCCAATAAACCCAGAATAATTCGTGGATACCGAGTATCAGGTTTCCTGTTCCCACATAAAGCAAAGTTTGAATGGCAATGACCGGGAAAAGGTATAGTATTTTCGAGTTCAGGTAGCTGAACCTGCTGAATTCGAGGTATTCCTCCTTTTCCAGAATATTTCTTTCCCGGATTATTTCATCAGCGCTCAAAACAAGACCGAGGAAAATTGCCAGTATCACGCTGATAAACTGATAGAAGGGAAGGTTTGCATTGCCCAGCAGGGTGTATTCACCCTGACTGTTGAACCTGAGAAGAAGGGCAACCAGCAGCGCAATGGCAGGCCCGGTCAGGACCGTTTTGATGAAATCATTGACACGGGAAAACTTGCATTTGAAATTACGTATGGAAAAAATCAGCAACTGAACTTCAAGGGGAGGTATTTTAAGAATTCTGGCCGGCAAGAGGGATTTTGCCGGATGACCGCTTACTTTCAGCGCCTGTTCCCGCATAAACTGATCGTGCCATTCCATGGGCTCAACAACACGTTTCCAAACCTGCCCTTCCTTATCCGGCAACCGGTAATTGACAAGATCCAGCAATTGGGCCGGATCATTGTAATCCATCTCCTGATAGGCTAGTTTAAGGTTTCTAAGCAGGTATTCAGGCGCACTTTTCACGGATCCACTGTAGACAGCCCTGCCACCTTCATCCAATAGCCATATCTTGTCGAATAGCATGAATGTGCTGCTGTCAGCCTGGCTGATTGAGGTAATAACCAGATTACCGGAGAAAGAATAATCATGGAGTATCCTGATCACCTTGGCTGCATCCGACATACCCAAACCCGACAACGCATTGTCGACCAGCAATATCTGCGGCTCTCGCAATAACTCAAGGGCAATATTGATCATCCTTCGCTGACCGGGCTGAATGTGCTTGCTCAGCAAATTACCAACAACAACATGCTTGAGTTCAAGAAGATCAAGCTTGCTTAAAACGGCATTTACTTTGGTTTCAATCTCCTTTCTGCTCAGGCTGCTGTAAAAAAGCCGGGCAGTGAGTGTAAGATTATCGGAAACGGTGAGGTCCTCAAAAAGCAGGTCCTCCTCAGGCACAAAACCAATGATCCCCTTCAGAAGGTATTTATACCGCCAGAGGTCATAGCCGTTGATGGATATGCTGCCGGAATCAGGTTTAATTTTGCCGGCAATCAGTTTTAAAAGCGTGCTTTTCCCCACACCTTCCCTACCAACAATACCGATCAGCTGGCCTGTCGATTCATTGGCGGAAAAATCCTGTATGCCACTTATTTCCTTGGCTCTATGATACTTAACCTGGTCAATAGCCAGGTGCAGTTCTCCTTTTTCCTGCAAATGAAGGAATTTGTTCTTAATGCCTGAAAATGTCAGAACCGGGACTCCTTTCATACTGAGTACGTTGCCCGGACCTATAACCCTGAACCTGCACTGTTGTTTCATGTCCTCATCATACAGGCGTTCTGTTTTGTTCAGGCATCGGATCACATACGATTTGATCTGATCAACAAACATCACCAGCAGGTGACTGCTGAATTCCTCAAGTTCAAGAACATTCGGGGTTACCCTTGAGGGTGCATTATCATCAATCCAACGCCCTTCCAGCATATCGTCCTGTGTGTGGTCCCGGGGAGAAAGCAACAGGTATTCCTCCTGGTTCACCGTCAGCGGATCTTCCTGTATGAGAAATTCCTTGAATTGGTTGATCAGCGTATTATCGATGCCGACACAATTGAACAGCTGATTAAGGTTATCATTGAATCCGGGGGTATCATGCACCGGCAACAGGCAATCCTGAACCAGGAGCAGCAAATAAACTTTTTCAGCAAACCGGAGTGTGTTGTTGATTTCCCTGCATAGCTCATCCGGAAGCTTATCAGTGAATATTTTACCATCAACGAGCCCAATATCTCCCGGTTTGGCCAAGAAACTCTGAAAATACCGGCGGATTATCGCGGAACCATTTCCCTTAGGCAAATCCTCACAGCCGGATATCAATAAACCCGAAGCGCGAATGGCCAGGTTAAGGATGGTTTCGTTCATTAATCCAAATATTAGCAACGTAAAATTAATGATTTTGCAGGCTAATCTTGAATAATTGAACAGGATAACTGTTAAAAAAAACAAAACACATCCGCAATATAAAAATATTGGTGATATAAATCACCAAATAAAAAGATAAGTATCACCCTTTTTATATGATATGAATCACCCGTTAAGTTAACAACTAGTTTGCAGGAACGCCGTAAATTTGTGTTGTAATTCATACAATAATAGATATTAAGCGAATTTAAGATAGGTTTTTGTCAGATAGGGTTTATTAGTTTTGGGTGTTGGATCCCGGTGTTAAAACCGGGATCTTTTTTTTGTGCAATTTTTCGTAATTTTAACCTGAAATTTTATTCTGCAGGTCTATGAATGTACAATGGCTTTTTTTCGTTTCATTAATCCTATTCAGGTTTCTTGGAGGTATAAGTGAAAGTCCGGGCAGGCATTATTCTCATTTGAAACAAATCTCTGATGAGCGAAGTAACTATGACGTTAAATTTTACGGACTTGACCTCCAGGTAAGTGACAGCTCAATTTACCTTTCGGGAACTGTCGCCATATTGATTGATCCGCTGGTACAATCGTTGCAGCATGTTGTATTTGATTTTTCAAATGCCCTGTCAACAGATTCAGTAACCCTGAATGGAGAAAAGGTATCGTATGTTCATTCAGAGAATCAGCTAAAAATTGCCTTGACTTCTCCCATCGATGCAGGCAATCTGTCATCATTCCAAATTTATTACCACGGCCTGGGTAAAAACACAGGCCCATATTCCGGCATTTACAACAAATTCTATTCCTCCTGGAATAAACATATTACATGGACTCTCTCCGAACCATTCCATGCCATGAACTGGTTCCCCTGCAAACAAGTTCTCACAGATAAAGCAGATTCCGTTTATGTGTTCCTCAGCACTGACAGCAATCTTAAAGCCGGTTCCAATGGAATTCTGACAGCACAGGTTCCTTTACCCGGAAACCGGATCAGGTACGAATGGAAGTCCAGGCATCCGATCAATTACTACCTGATTTCATTTGCAGTCAGCGATTACATGGATTACAGCTTCTATGTTAAAAAAACAGGCGAAAATGATTCCATCCTGGTACAGAATTATATTTACAACAACACCGATTATTTTGATCTGAACAAAGCTGCCATCGACAAAACCGGTGATATGATCCTGCTCTATTCGGATCTTTTCGGTGAATATCCTTTTGCTGATGAAAAGTACGGGCACTGCGTTGCCCCTTTGGGAGGCGGCATGGAACACCAGACCATGACTACCCTGGTTAACTTTTCATTCCTGCTCGTTGCGCATGAGCTTGCCCATCAGTGGTTCGGCGACCTTGTCACGTGCAGCTCCTGGCAAGATATCTGGATCAATGAAGGATTTGCATCCTATGGTGAGTATCTTTCGAATCAGTACCTGAAATCCCAAAGTACTGCCGATTCTTGGATGGCCGGAGTGCACGACTACGTTAAATCGGTGCCAGGTGGCAGTGTTTATTTAAATGAGAAAGAAATAAACGACGAGGACAGGATATTTGATTACCGTTTGACTTACAATAAAGGAGCCGCTATCATCCACATGATCCGTCAGGAAGTGGGCAATGACAGCATCTTCTTCGTCACTTTGAAAACATTTCTTCAAAAATACAGGAACAGTGATGCATCTGGCATTGATTTCAGGGATCACCTGAATGATATTACCGGCAAGGATTTCACTGCTTTCTTCGATCAATGGTATTTTGGTGAAGGATATCCTATACATTCCATCACCTGGAGCAAGCAGAATGATACCCTGTCCGTTTATTCGCTTCAGACTGCCTCCACCGGCAATCAGCTTTTTACCGTACCACTGGAATTCAAAATAAACGTTGACAACAGGGATACATTAATAACTTTTCGGCAGACCGGTAATTTCAATACCTGGAAGATATACCTTCCCGGAAATGTGACCTCGGTTATTGCAGACCCGAACCACTGGCTGATCATTGAGGCAGGCGATGTGCAAAATACAACGCCGGTTGAAAGGGAAAGCACTTTCCGGATCGTTCCCAATCCTGCAAAAGAAAGGGTGAATGTGTACTTCACCGCAAATACCGGTACCTACTTGCTTTACCTTGCCGATTCTTCAGGGAAAATTCTGTCCTCCTGGGAAACTGCAGAGGAACATATGGTAATCACACTCAACAAACTTGCAGCCGGGATGTATTTTATCATTATCAGTGACAGGAAGGGTATTTATCAGGCTAAATTTATTGTTTATTGAAAGCAGGAATGGTTTTTGATAGTAAGAAAAGTGCCATGCTTTTGATCTTATTAACAGTTTTGTTGTTGTGGCCAGCTTGTGGTCATTCGCAGGAAAAGCCGCTCACCAAATCAAAAAAGGCCATTGAAGCTTATAACAATGGCTTGAAGCAGTATACACTGCATGATTTTAAAAGCGCTGAAAATCTTTTTCTTTCTGCCCTTGCTGCAGATGCCGAATTTGTGGATGCTTACCTGATGCTGGGGCAGGTATATGAGGATTCAAACCAAACGTTGAAAGCCATTGATGCGTATCAGAATGCGCTGAAAATGAATGAAAGCTATTATCCATATGGGTATATGCGGCTTGGCAACCTCCAGTACAGGGAAGGACAATATGACAAAGCAAAATCAAGTTACAGCATATACCTGTCGTTCAAAACCTATATTGATAAATTCAAAAAAGATGCCAGCGAAGGTATAGTCCGATGCGAGTTCTCCATGGAAGCCATGAAGAATCCCGTGGATTTTGAGCCTGTCAATCTGGGTCCTGCCATCAATACCACCTATGACGAATACTGGCCAAGTCTGTCGGCCGATGAACAAACCCTGGCCATTACCCGGCTTGTTCCATCGGGCGAAATGTCGAAGAAGGTTCAGGAAGATTTCTTTATAAGTCACTGGTACGATGGTAGTTGGGAGATAATGAAGAATGCCGGCAAGCCTTTAAATACGGAAGACAATGAAGGTGCACAGACACTTTCCGGTGACGGAAGGATGATGGTATTTACGGGCTGCAACAGGGATGATGCTGTTGGCCGATGTGATTTGTATTATTCCATGAAGGAAGGAGACCATTGGACCTCTCCAAGAAACATCGGAAGACAAATAAACACGGCATACCGTGAAACCCAGCCCTCCTTAACACCCGACGGACGGACACTATATTTTTCAAGCGACCGGCCCGGCGGGATAGGCAAACATGATATCTGGGTCTCTCATCTCAATGACAATAACCTGTGGTCTGTTCCCGAAAATATCGGCGCGGAAATCAATACACCGGGTATTGAAATGTCCCCCTTCATACATCCCGATAATCAGTCCCTGTATTTTTCCTCTGACGGGCAAATAGGCCTTGGAGGCTATGATCTTTTTATTTCGAGGAGAGACAGCTCCGGAAAATGGCAGACGCCTTTGAACCTGGGCTATCCTATCAATACCAACCGGGATGAGATAGGCCTGGTTGTCAATTCACGGGGTGACAAAGCATATTATTCATCAGATGTTAATAAGACCAACGGCAAGGATATTTTTGTATTTGACTTACCAGTTCAGTCCAGGCCCCTGATGACAACCTACATGAAAGGCAAGGTATTTGATGCAGAGGATAATCAACTGCTACGGGCTCAGTTTGAACTTGTGAACCTCGAAACCGGCACCAATACTTACCAATCATATTCTGACAGCCTTACCGGTGAATTCCTGGTAAGTATACCTGTAAACAGCAATTACATGCTCAATGTATCCAAAAACGGTTATTTGTTTTTTTCCGAGAATTTTACCCTTAAAGATACGTACCATGCTGACAAACCCTATTTGAAAGACATACCCCTGCAACCTCTGAAAGCAGGTAACCGGATCGTTCTCAAGAATGTCTTTTATGAAACCGATTCTTACGCTCTTAAGAAGGAATCAGCAGTTGAATTGAATAAAGTTGTCAGGTTTCTTCAGAACAATCCGAAAATCAGAATTGAGATCAGCGGACATACAGATAACACCGGAAATTTGGATTACAACCAGAAATTATCAGAAAACCGCGCCAGAACCGTGGTTGAATTCCTTATTTCCGCATCAGTCAAGGCTGAAAGAATTGTATCCAAAGGATATGGCATGAACAGGCCCGTTGCCTCCAACGACACCGAAGAGGGAAGAGGCCAGAACCGACGGACAGAGCTGCAAATAATCGAATACTAATCATCTTATGAAACAGTTTGATCACATGGACGAACAGGGCAAGATCAGCATGATTGATACAACCGGCAAACCTGCCGGCTTAAAAGAGGCCGAAGCCTCAGGATTCATCCATCTGAAACCTGAAACAATCAGAATGATCAAGGAAAATGAACTCGAAAAAGGTGAAGTCATTACCATGGCGGAAATGGCAGGTATGCAGGCAGCCAAAAATACTAGTAATATAGTCCCCCTTGTGCACCAGGTTTCACTTTCCGGTGTCGAGGTAAAAGCCTATGTATTTCCCAACGGCATTGAGGTGAAAAGCGTTATCAGATCTATAGGCCACACTGGTCTTGAAACGGAGGCGCTTTCTGCAGTGAGCATAGCACTGTTAACTTTGTTTGAAATCTGTAAAAATGTGGACGGAGCACCTGTGATTTCCGATATCAAACTCACACGCAAAATCCAGGAAACGGAATCATAACTTTCTTGTTTAATCTTTTTATGATTTCTTTAAACATTCCTGACATGAATCTGTTTTTAAGATTAAACAGTCATTCATGAAAATATACAAAATCATATTCGTTCTTCTCCTTCTGACCTCAGTAAGAGAAAGTTTTAGTCTGGATATTGCCGGGTACCTGGCAAGTCGGTATAAATTCAGTTTTGTGGAAGAGCTTCCGTTGAATGCGGAAAATAAAATAATGATCATCAGCAGCAGGTATTTCAAACCTGATGAAGACTACAGTCAGAAAAGAGGATTAGAGCCCCGGTATGGCACATTTGTTTTCACTGCCGGCACAGTTGGAGATTCAGCATTTATCGCACCTGTTGGTAGTGTGGATGAAGTTTCGGGAGATTTATTCACCCGGCGGGACTTTCTGGTTTATGTGGATGGCCATGGAAAGACATTTAACCAGGTTCTTGAAAGGGGGTTTGAACTTACCGGGCGATTTGGCATCAATATGGTTTTATTTGACTGGCCGACTGATTACCTGGCTTTGAGAAAAACCGTTCACAATGCAGATGAAGTGGCAGCTAATTTTGTTTTTGCCATGAACCGCCTCAGCAAATGGCTGGGCTACAACTACCCTTCTGCTTCTGTATCGGCTATCTTTCACAGTATGGGGAACAGGATTCTTCAGAGCGTCACGAATAAACATCTCCTGGAACATATGCCTAAAGATCTTTTCAGTAACCTGATTTTAAATGCAGCAGCGGTAAAGCAGGAAAACCATCGAAAATGGGTTGAAAAGCTTACCATTCAAAAGAGAATTTACGTTACGATAAACCAGAATGACAGAACTCTCCAAGGTGCAAAAATACTCAGATTTGCCCATCAGCTAGGCTTGGGAAATAAGAACAAAACCGCCGGAAATGCAAAATATGTGGATCTTACGCAGGTGGCTTTGAAAGAACACAATCTTTTTCTGGGAAAGACAGAGTCAGAGAAAAGCAATCCGTTCATTTACCGTTTTTATGATCAGGCCTTTCATGGAGAGGAAGTGGATTTTCAAAATGAAACAGCTTATCAGATCTTCAGCCCTTCAGAAATCAGTTTTCGCTTTTCGCTCAGATAGTCGGTTCTTGAATCCCCATAATCGAGCCTGAGTCTGTCAAACTTCAATGATGAATTGCTCCTGTGGGCGTGTGCCCAGGTTATCTGCAGGCTCATCCGGTTATAACTGTCCTTGCCGCGTAAAAGTTTTAGTTTGTTACATTTTGGGCTCATATCCATCCGACTTATCAACTATTCCACTTTGTTGTTGTAGTATACGAATAAGCGTCAAGAATGATGCCAATTGTTGCTCCTTTTTATGCTGGATTTCAATAATTTTAGATATTTTTAAACGAATTCTAAATCAATAGATATGAACACACCGGCATTGCTTGAAAAGATAAAGCATACTATCCGTCTTGCCCAGGAACAAAGGATTTCTTACGAGAGAATTTATACCAATGAAAGCATTTCAGATCTCCTACACGAATTTTTGTTTTTCATAAAACCTGAAATTACAGTAAATTCAAACGAGATTAATTTAGCTTCGATCCTGGAGATGGTATTTGAGAAACTCACCCAGTATGAAATGCAGGTTATGGATATCAGCATATTGTCTGCATCCTACCTTGAAAAACAGGATATCATTGCCCGGCACTACGGTGTCATCAATACTTTGAGCAGAAAACCGATGGAATACCTTTCCGGGGAAGCCAAGGGAAAGTTTAAGGCGCTTTACGGAAACAGTCCTGAACAGGTAGCTGTTTTAGGGAGCATTGAATTTCTGCAGCGTTTTCCGGAATATACGCCCTTCACATTGGATGATTTATGGCAGATAAGCAAAACAGAAAAGCTTGCCGGTGGTACTTACTGCGCAGTAATGCGGGTGGAGGGGAAAGACATATACCTCATCAACGGATTTCATCCCAAGCAACTTATACACTTTACCGAGAAAGGACGTTCCATCGTTGCTTTCACACTTGCCGGAAATACAGACTGGAAAACAGCCAGGAACGATTTTATTGGTAAAACCAATCCGGCGGATGCAGCCCAGGGCAGTTTACGCCGTGAATTGCTGGACCACAAAGAGGAATTTGGCCTTTCGGTGGTCTCTTCGAGCCAGAATGGATTCCATCTTTCCGCCGGACCGGTGGAGGGATTGACAGAACTTATACGCTACGGTTCAGATTATGAATCCGGAAAGGTAAAAACGCCGGATGATTTCCGGTTTGGCAGGCAATTAAAGCCCTATTTCAGTGACCAGGAGATCGGACTGATATGCAGCAATCATTTGGTGGAATACCAGGGTGAGAAGATCAGGACCTTTGATCTGACGGAGGAGAAAAATAGTTCGGACGCGGTGCATGTGCTGAAAGAATGTAAATTTTAAAATCCATGCAGACGCAAGAATTGCGTCTCTAAATTAATATGCAATAATTTCAAAGGGCAGGTTGATGTTTTCCTTGAATTCAAGCCCTAAATCATGCATATCCTCATCGTCCTGTTCGTAATACCACAGGATATTCACCTCATGTCCGGCCTCACTCAGATTCTCAAGCTTAAAGAGTATATCCTGCACAAGTTTGGAGGTGGCAGTATTAAAATAGATATACCTGAAAATAAATTCTGTTTTCTTTACCGGATGGGATTTGTAATCATCAAGCCAGTCGAGCACAGGCTGATAAAAACTTACCACATCCTCGGGAAGTGACCGTCCTGAGATTTCGAAAATGTCATTGTCAGGATCAAAGATTACCCGCGGCGTATCATTGGTGGCTTTGATGTCGAGTGGTTCCATAAGAGGTTGTAATAATCAAATAAAGGTATTAAAAGTAAATAAATACCCAAATTTTCCTCGGCATTTTTCAGCCCAATGCATCATAACCCTTTTGAATCCGGGAACTTTCCAGCATTTTTTTTGTTACCTTTAAAAAAAAACGAATGATGAGCTATCAACCCATGACAGATCGTTACGGTCAGCTACAGTACAAATATTGCGGCAAAAGCGGACTAAAGCTGCCACCCATATCACTTGGTCTGTGGCATAATTTCGGAGGAGTGGATGTGTTTGAGAATGCAAGAGCCATGTTGCGGAGGGCTTTCGATGCAGGTATCACGCACTTTGACCTGGCGAATAACTATGGTCCGCCTCCGGGCTCGGCCGAAGAAAACTTCGGCGAGATACTCAACAAGGATTTCAGACCGTACCGCGATGAAATGATCATTTCCACAAAGGCCGGTTATACCATGTGGGAGGGACCTTATGGCGACTGGGGATCAAGGAAGTACCTGCTGTCCAGTCTGGATCAGAGCCTGAAGAGAATGAAACTCGATTATGTGGACATATTTTACTCCCATCGTCCCGATCCGATTACTCCGCTGGAAGAAACCATGGGTGCCCTCGCTCATGCCGTTAAACAGGGAAAAGCCTTGTATGCAGGAGTTTCAAACTATCCGGCTGTGCAAACCAAAATTGCTGCCTCCATTTTGAAAGAACTGGGAACTCCCTGCCTGATCCATCAGCCCAAATACTCCATGTTTGAACGCTGGGTTGAGGATGGCCTTATGGATGTGCTGGAACAGGAAGGAATTGGGCTTATTGCATTTTCACCCCTGGCGCAGGGCTTGCTCACCGACCGTTATTTAAAAGGAATCCCAGATGGCTCAAGAGCTTCAAAGCCCCACGGATTTCTGAAACAAAAAGATATTACTCCTGAGAAACTTGACAAGATTAAGAAACTGAATGAAATTGCTCTTTTAAGAGGTCAGACGCTGGCTCAAATGGCCATTGTATGGCTTCTTAAAGATAAAAGGGTAACATCCGTTTTAATTGGAGCCAGTTCTGTGGAACAGTTGAATGACAATCTCGATGCCTTGAAGAATCCTTCATTTTCCAAAGAAGAATTGGGGAAGATTGAGGAGATATTGAAAAGTAACGAGTAATGAGTAATGAGTGATGAGCGGGTTATGGGTTTGGGGTGTGAACTCCCAATTCTCATGCCCAAAACCCACTTGTCATTCATTACTCATCACTCATTACTCCTTACTCGTATTTCAACACTTCCGCCGGATTTGCCAGCGCTGCCCTGTAGGTACGGTAACTTACGGTAAAGAGTGCAATGATGAGTACCAGAACTGTGGAAAGAATGAATTCCCAGGGACTGATGGCAATGTGGTACGAAAAGTTCTGCAACCAGTTTTTCAGGAAAAAATAAGAAATTATCCACGCAGGAATTGTCGCAATGGCAATCAGAATGGAAATTTCTCGGGTAAACAGCAAAACAATACTTTTTGCCGTTGATCCCAGGACTTTCCGCAAACTGATCTCCCTTGCCCTTTGCTCTGTTGCAAAAGAAGTCAGACCGAACAACCCCAGACAGGCAATAAAGATCGCCAGTATTGAAAAGGCCAGTGCAATTTTTGCCGTACGTTTTTCTTCCTTGTAGAACTTTTCAAACTCCTGGTCCATGAAGAAATACTGGAAGGGTTCGTCTCCCGTGAAACTGCGCCAAGTATTTTCAATCATGGCAATGGTTTTATCCATATTCTCCATTCCCACCCTGATGGTAAGATATCCTGCCCAATCCCACTTTTCAGGCTTCAGCATAAAAACATGCGGTTCGATTTTGTTCTGGAGAGACTGGTAATGAAAATTCCCGGATATGCCCAGAATATTCAAATACGATTTCTTTTCGTCGGTATACCCAGGTTGAATGAAACGGGTATTAAAAGCATCGCTAAGTGCAAAACGTCGGATTGCTTCTTCATTGATGATCATCGCAGCCGTATCTGAAGGAAACTCACGGTTAAAGTTTCGGCCATCTGTCAGTTTTATTTTATACGTGTCAAAATAATCATAGTCCACCCAGTTCGTCCACATCATGAATAGCTGCTCTGCGGATCTGCCTTCAATCTGATACCCGTTTTGGTTATTGGGATAGCCGGGGACGGTAGTGGAATTGGTGATGCTGATGACATCAGGAATTTTCTTTATCTCGTCCTTAAAAGAGATAATTTTTTTTTGAAGCGCGTCAGCACGCCTGATCACCAATAATTGCTCCTTATCGAAACCCATATCCTTATTGAGCATGTAATTGATCTGCTTATAAATTATCAATGAAGTTATTATCAGTGCAATAGAAAAGAAAAACTGGAATATCACCAGGATACTCCGGACCACGGTATTGGATAATCCCACTTTCAGCTTCCCATAAAGAACTTTGACGGGCATGAACGAAGCCAGGAACCAGGCCGGGTAGCTGCCGGACAGGAGGCCGATAAAAGCAGTCAATAGCAGCAAACCAGGAATAACATACCATCGGCTAAAATAGCCGACTTTCAGGTTGGTTTGCAGTAAGTTGTTAAACAACGGGAGTAAAAGTTCCACAAGCATGACAGCAAGTACAGTAGATATGATTGTAAGCAATACTGATTCCAGGAGGAATTGCCAGACCAGCATTCCTTTTGATGAACCCACTACCTTGCGGAGACCAACTTCCCGGGAGCGTCTTGCTGAACGGGCCGTAGACAAATTCATGTAGTTGATTCCGGCGACAATCAGGATGATGAAAGCAATCCCAGAAAAAATATATATGTATTTACGATCGCTGGAACGCTTGAAGTCAGCAACTATATCTGTGTTCAGATGTATATCAGACAAAGGTTGTATGAACATTCCATACCGGTTTCCGGCATCAGCAAAAGCCTGCAGATCCATTCCCAATGATTTTTCCACCTGGGGACCGATGTACTTCTCAATAATAACGGGAAATTTACTTTGAAGGGTTTCAGCCGAAGCGCCTTCACGCAATAAAAGATAGGTTGAAAAACTGTTGGATAACCAGAAATCATCATTGGCCCGGGGATGGGTCAAAAAAGAGAGCAGGATGTCGAATTCCAGGTGACTGTTTTCAGGAACGTCCTGCATGACCCCTGTAATGGTATACAGTGTGCTGTCATTGCCTATCCTCAAATGCCTGCCAACGGCTTCCCCATTGCCGAAATATTTCCGGGCCTGGCTTTTGGTGAGAACTACCGCATTGGGTTGTGACAGAACTTTACCGGGATCTCCTTCCAAAAGCTCCAGGCTGAAAACGTTAAAAAAACCGGAATCTGCCAGGGCAATTTTTGACTCAATGAATTTCTGGTCGTCGATTCTGATCAGCAATTCATCCCAGCGTTGCATCCGGATAGCTGTCTCAATTTCAGGGAATTCTTCCGCGAATGTTCCGGCAGCGGGGGCAGGCGTCCAAGCGCTTTTAAACTCCTGGTCGTTCATTTTGCCATCGATATATATCCTGTAAATGCGGTCATATTTTTCATTGAACTTATCAAAGCCTAGTTCATGAATGACGAACAAAAAGATGAGAAGACTGCAGGCAAAACCGACAGCGAGTCCCAGGATATTGATGATTACATAGGTCTTGTGGCGGAATATATTTCGAAAAGCACTTTTTAGGAAATTCGAAAACATGGGTTTTTATTTTAGGGTTTATGAATAGACGTGCATGTTATTGCGATGTTACAACAAAAACGAAGTTTTTTAAGAATTTATTATGGCAGTGCCGCATAGCGCGCACATACCCTGACCGGTTAACTTATTCAGCTCCACCTGGTAGCCCATGCGGCGGATCACCGTTGCACCGCACTTGCAACACCGCGTATCCTGATAATCCCTGATTTGTATATTTCCCACATATACGTATGAAAGCTTTTCATTGGCAATCCGGTATAATTCCTCCAGTTTGCGGGCTGGTGTAGATTCTACATCCATTTTATAAGTCGGGTGGTAACGCGACAGGTGTAACACCGTATTGGCGCCCAGTTCTCTCTCAATCCACAGGATCATCTCTCTGAAAGTTCCCGGATCGTCATTCATGCCGGGAATGATCAGGCAGGTTATCTCCAGGTGCCTGCCTGCCTTCCTGATCAGTTTCAAAGTATGAAGCACCGGGGCCAGAGATGCTCCGGTTAACTGCCTGTAGAAATCTTCTGAGAATCCTTTCAGATCAATATTAAAAGCATCCATGTAACGCATAAGCTCCACCAGCGGATCTTCATTGATGTAGCCGTTTGAAACCATCACATTCTTCAGGCCTTCAAACCTTACCAGCCTGGCGATGTCGTTCATGTATTCAAACCAAACGGTGGGTTCATTGTAGGTGTAAGCAACACCTATATTTTCACTACGCGATGTTGCCAGTTTGATGACTTCCATGGGAATCAGGGTGCGGCTGAAACTGTATTCAGCTGCTGAAGCCTGCGAGATCTGCCAGTTCTGGCAACACTTGCATTTCATATTACAGCCCGCGCTTCCCAGAGAAAGGATAATTTTCCCGGGATGATAATGATACAGCGGCTTTTTCTCTATTGGGTCAAAATTCAAGGCTGAAAGTTTTCCCCATGTCCCGGCCATCAGTTTGCCGTTTTCATTGCGCCGTACCTGGCAAATTCCGGTTTCTCCCAGAGCAATGCTGCAATGGTGAGGACATAATGTACAGCGCACGAGGTCCCCATTTTTCTCATAAAACAGAGCTTCCATAGTCCTTCCGAAACCGGATATTTATTTATTTTTACCGTGAGATTCAACTGGCGGATCAGGCAGTACAAAATTGCAGAAAAATTGTCTCATCCCCAGCAAATCAGTAAAAACAATTGTTATGACAGGTAAGGAATTGGAAATCCTCCGAAAAGATGTTGCACGGTTCATGAGGAGGTTATACGACCGGGGATTGACTACGGCTTCGGGCGGCAATATCAGTGCGAGAATTGATAAGGGGATATTCATAACGCCTTCCTCACTGGATAAGGGACTGATAAAGGGCAAACAGGTAGGCAGGCTCACTTACAATGGGAAAAACCTTACACCGGAACTCAGACCCAGCATTGAAAGCGCCATGCACCTGGCAATATATAAAAAGCGCCCTGATGTGAATGCCATTGTTCACGCCCATCCTCCTGTAGCCACCAGTTTCACCGCCATGCAAAAGAAAATCAACTGCACATTGATCGCTGAAGCTCGTGCAATATTGGGCACACCGGTACTGGCGCCATACGCACTGATGGGAACTGAAGAATTGGCAGCGGCAGTGGCCGACCTGACCGGACATGGATCATCCCAACCCAACGTCATACTCCTGGAAAATCATGGCATTGTTTGTCTGGGTAAAGATTTACTGACTGCATTCGACCGGATGGAAGTTTTAGAAGCTGCGGCTAAAATGACACTTATTACGCATTGGATGGACGATATAAAACCATTGAATAAGAAACAATTGAGAGAGATCGACAATTTAATGGGTATCACCGTTTCATTAAAAAAATAATCCAGTCATATTCCACCACCTTCCATCTTCCATCTTCAATCTTCCATCTTCAATCTTCAATCTTCAATCTTCAATCTTCAATCTATAATCTTCAATCTATAATCTTCAATCTACAACTTATACCTCTCTGCGAACTCCTCTGAGATGTAATTGTCATAATTCAGGCATACATGGGTGGCAAACTCAACAGCAGTACTCACAATAATCTCCCACATCTTTTCATCCAGGTTTTCGAGATCATTATAACCTATTTTGTGTTTGTAGAGTGAAAAAACGATACCGGCATTGAAGTTGTCACCGGCTCCGATCGTGCTTACCGGATCGATAGTCTTGACCGGAAACGTCAAACTCACTCTGGGTGATCTCACATAAACACCTTTTTTATTTGCCGTGAATAAAAGGTTTTTACAGTGCTTCCTGATTTCGGAATAGGCTTCATCAGCATCATCAGCCCCCAGAATAAAAGAGAAATCCTCATTGGAGCCTCTGACAATATCGGCATGGGTAAAGTTTTCAATGATAAGAGGCCTGAGTTTTTCTAATTCATGCAGGTGTTGCTTGCGGAAATTCGGATCATATATCACGATGGCCTTTTTCTTGTTGGCCTGGTTGATGAACTCCATCAGCTTATTTCGCACTTCGATGGTAATGGCATATATCGATCCGAAAAGAATGATGTCATCCTGGTGGATTTCCGGAAAGTTCACTGCCAGTCTCTGTTCGGGATATATTTTGTAAAAATCATAACTGGCATCGTTGTTTTCATTCAGAAATGCAAGGGCAAGAGTTGATTTTCCGTTATAGTAACGATAGACATATTGCGTGGAAACCTGATTGGCCTTGAGAAACTGATCAATAATATTACCTACCTCATCCAAACCATACTCGCCAATGAAACAAACCGGAAGATTGAGCCGGCCCAGTGTAACTGCGCTGTTAAGGCAGGCTCCGCCGGCTTTTGCCGTCACCGGAAGCTTGTTTTTAAATAAAATATCCAGAACTGTTTCTCCGATTGTATATATCATTCTCATATGATGATGTTTATTCATTTTAAGTTCATTCTACTAAGATAGAGCATTATTCATTACAACCGAATGGTAATTTTGTCATGACAAAAAAGGTTAAATATTAATTGGTATATTTATTGAATATTACCCCTATCATTTTATAATACATGCAATATGAGCTTATTCAAACCATTGGAAACCAGTTCAGAACTTAAAAAAAAACCGACTGATATAACTCCATCCGAACATGTAAAATGTGTGATCATCGGGTCAGGACCCGCCGGATACACAGCGGCCATATATGCAGCCCGTGCAAATCTGAAACCTTTATTGTTCAAAGGCATTCAGCCAGGCGGTCAGTTGACCACCACCACCGAAGTGGAAAATTACCCCGGTTATCCTGAAGGCATAACGGGTCCCAAGATGATGGAAGATTTTGAGCAACAGGCTGCCCGTTTTGGAACTGACATTCGCTGGGGCATTGCCACATCGGTTGACTTTTCAAAATCTCCCTATACTGTGATTGTTGACGATAAAACTATAGTAGAAGCGGACACCGTCATCATTGCCACAGGAGCAACTGCACGGTACCTTGGTTTAGAATCAGAAGAGAAATATAAAGGTTCCGGCGTATCTGCCTGCGCCACCTGTGACGGATTCTTTTACCGGGGTAAGGATGTTGCCGTGGTGGGAGGTGGTGATACAGCCTGTGAGGAGGCATTGTACCTGGCAGGCATGTGCAGAAAGGTTTACCTTATTGTCAGAAAACCCTTCCTGAGGGCTTCCAAGATAATGCAGCAGCGGGTAATGGATGCCCCAAACATTGTAGTGCTTTTTGAACGCAATACCAAGGAATTACGTGGCGACCAGGTTGTTGAGGAGGCCGTGCTTATCAGGAGAACGGGACAATCTGACGAAAGTGAGGAAGTGATCAAGATCGACGGATTCTTCCTTGCCATTGGCCATACTCCGAATTCAGACATTTTCAAACCTTACCTCGAGACTGATGAAACGGGTTATATCGTTACCATTCCCGGTACGCCCAGGACCAATATTCCCGGGGTATTTGCCTGCGGAGATGTGCAGGATAAGGTCTACCGACAGGCAGTAACCGCTGCAGGTTCGGGATGCCAGGCCGCCATTGAAGCGGAACGGTATTTGGCACAGACCAGGTAGAGACGCATTGCGAGAAACGCATTGCGAGAAACGCATGCAATGCGTCTCTACGAATATTACGTTACAACAGGTTTGAAATAATATAAACTTTCCCTGCAATTTTATGTATTTTTCATTTAAAGCATTAAATTAGTGCCCTTCATTTTTCTGTTTGCAAATAACCTTTAACCATTTTCATATTATGGCACGCATCAAGAAAGTTTATCTCGAACCCTCGGAAATGCCCAAACAATGGTATAATCTTGCTCCAGATCTTCCGACACCCATGTTGCCCCCGCTGGGACCCGACGGCAAACCGATCAGTCCCGAAATGCTGGCGCCCGTGTTCCCCATGAACCTGATTGAACAGGAAATGAGCACGCAGCGATGGATTGACATCCCGGAAGAAGTGCTTGATATGCTGTCGATCTACCGTCCCACTCCGCTTGTCAGGGCTTTTGAACTGGAAGAAGCCTTAAAAACACCTGCGCGTATATATTACAAAAATGAAAGTGTGTCACCTGCCGGGAGCCATAAACTGAATACTGCCATCGCCCAGGCCTGGTACAATAAGAAATTCGGGATCAAGAGGCTGACCACTGAAACCGGTGCCGGACAATGGGGCAGCGCTCTGGCATCAGCCTGTGCGCTCCTTGGACTGGAATGCAAGGTGTTCATGGTACGCATCAGTTTCGACCAGAAACCTTTCCGGAAACTGCTGATGAATACATACGGGGCAGAATGCATTGCCAGTCCGAGCAATGAAACCAAGGCAGGCCGTGACATTCTGGCTGTCACACCACATACACCGGGAAGTCTGGGTATCGCTATCAGTGAAGCTATCGAAGCCGCCGTCACTGATCCCACCGGCCAGACCCGCTACAGCCTTGGCAGTGTATTAAACCACGTCATGTTGCACCAAACCATCATTGGCCTGGAGGTTAAAAAGCAATTGCTGAAGTTCGGGGAAAAGCTGCCTGATGTAGTGATTGCCTGTGTTGGCGGAGGCAGCAACTTTGCAGGTTTGTCTTTCCCCTTTATTTATGAAAAAATACACGGCGCCAAAATTGACATTATTCCGGTTGAACCCAGCTCATGTCCCACCCTCACCCGCGGACCATTTTTATATGACCATGGCGATACGGCAAAAATGACTCCCTTGCTACCCATGTATACCCTGGGGCATAGTTTCATTCCCGAGCCCATACATGCCGGTGGTCTCCGCTATCACGGCATGAGTCCGCTGGTATCAGCTGCTTTGAATGATAAACTGATTAATCCAATGGCCATTGATCAGATAGAATGCTATGAGGCCGGTTTACTTTTTGCCAGGGTTGAAGGCATTGTGCCCGCTCCTGAAACCACACATGCCATTGCCGGTGCCATCCGTGAAGCCAAAAAGGCCAAGGAAGAAGGAAAAGAAAAGGTGATCCTCTTCAATTTCAGCGGTCATGGATTAATGGATATGGTTGGATACGACAAGTACCTGACGGGCAAACTGGTAAAGCACGAAATGGCGGATAAGGAACTGTTCAAAAATTTGAAGGAACTGGACGGATATCCAAAACCGTAACAAAATCTCACCCTTTGAGGTAAAAACAAACGCCGGGCAGAACCCGGCGTTTTTCATTAAAGGCCTAACCTTAGGTTTAATGGAAAATTAGCAAAACAACATCTATTGTCAAATGTTATAGGCAGATTCGCCATGTTCATATACATCCAGACCTTCTTCCTCGATGCGTTCTTCAACGCGAAGGCCATTCAAATATTTAAGAGCAAAAAATAAGGCTGTGGCTGCAGCAAGTGCCCAGGCTGCAATTGAAAGAACACCAATTGCCTGACTCTTTAACAAGCCTGCTCCATGGCCGTAGAATATACCCTGACTGGTTGAAAAGAATCCGACCATCAGGGTGCCAAAGGCACCACATA
Source organism: Bacteroidales bacterium (assembly GCA_041737175.1). Lineage (GTDB taxonomy): Bacteria > Bacteroidota > Bacteroidia > Bacteroidales > UBA10428 > UBA5072. The sequence continues at coordinate 229,100 of JBGSSF010000034.1, read as the reverse complement.
TGCCATGCACAGAGATCGCACCGACGGGATCATCGATTTTTGCGATTTTATCAAAGAATTCCACAGACAATACTACAAGAATGCCCGCCAGCAATCCAATGATCAAGGCTCCCCCCGGAGAAACTGCATCACATCCGGCAGTTACGGCAACAAGTCCTGCCAGGGCTCCGTTCAGTGTCATACTCAGGGTTGGCTTCTTGTATTTCAGCCATACAAACATCATGGTTGCGAAAGCTCCGCCCGCAGCGGCAATATTTGTCGTAACGAATATCAGTGAAATTGCCCTGGCATTGGTTGTGCCGGAAGCCGCCAACTGCGATCCGGGATTAAAACCGAACCAACCGATCCACAGGACAAAAACGCCCAGGGTTGCTAACGTTATGCTGTGTCCGGGAATGGCTTTGGCCATACCGTCCTTATCATATTTTCCCAGACGTGGGCCCAAAACGGAAGCTCCAATCAATGCAATCATGCCACCTACCATATGAACTACCGATGAACCGGCAAAGTCGTGAAAAGGTGTTGCCATTTGGCTTAACCAGCCCCCACCCCAGGCCCAGTGTCCTGAAATCGGATATATTACCAGTGATATGACGGCACTATAAATAAGGTATGCATTGAATTTGGTTCTTTCAGCCATGGCACCGGATACGATGGTTGCTGCAGTAGCTGCAAAAACGGTCTGGAAAATAAGAAAAGCAAGATCCGGCATATCCGACCGGTATGTATTCTGGCTGAAGAAGTCCAGTCCGCCCCAGAATCCGTTCTTACTGCCGAACATGATGCCAAAGCCGACAAACCAGAAAACAATTGTGCCTATTACATAGTCCATCAGGTTTTTAAACAGAATATTGGTAGTATTCTTTGAGCGGGTAAAACCAGCCTCTACCAGGGCAAAGCCCGCCTGCATAAAGAAAACAAGAGCAGCAGCGATGAGTACCCAAACTGTATTCAGTGAAAAAGCGTATTCTGTGAGCGCTGTTTCCAGTGTGCTGATGTGATCAGCTATTGCAAGTGTGTCTGTCATGATTCTTGGTTTTTAAGTGATTATTCGCCGCCCTCTAAATACATTGCCTTGTCTCCCCGCTCCCCGGTTCTGATTCTGTAGGCATCCGCGATGTCCGAGATGAAGATTTTACCGTCGCCTATCTCACCGGTTCTTGCAGAGCTCAATATGGCTTGAATAGCGCCGTCCAGGAATTTTTCGCGACAGTAAAATGTAATCAGTATCCTCTCAATGGTACTGGTATCGTAGGCAATTCCGCGATATACACGCGATTCATGAGCCTTACCCACGCCCCTGACCTCCCAGAAAGTGAACCACTCAATTTCTGCTTTGTTAAGGGCTTCCTTGACTTCGTCGAATTTGGTTTTCCGAATTACGACTTCAATTTTTTTCATAGACATATCCTTACGTTTTAAAATTTTTATTTTTTGTCTGACTGTCAGAATGAAAACCCGACTACAAGAAACAACTGCTCTTTTTCCGGGTTAAGAATGACCTGACCGTTTACCGGTATGCTGAAGCTGTCTGTGATCCTGATTTCTTTGGACGTGCCGATACCCAGATTGCAGAGGTTGAATTCCCCGTCAGAAGTATGCCAGCCATCACCGGCACCCACAAAAATGTTAAAGTGTTTAAAAGCATAGCCAGCCTGGAAATACATGTCACCACCGGCAGATGCAATGCCTCCGGCCTCGTTTACAATATAATTGGCGCTTAAGCTAAGTCCTCCTGTTGCAAAGCCGGCATTGATCTCCAAAGCGTGACTTCCTGCTGTATCCGAAGTTTCAAAGACTTCCAGTCCCGGTGAATAGTAATCGGTCAGGCCCAGACTCAAACCAAAAGGAAAGGAATAAGAGATATAGGGATCGGCCTCGGTATATCCGTTGGCATCAAAAGCACCCCACACGCCCAAAGTCAGTCCCCCGGTCTCGAATTTTACGCTGGGCTGAAAGGATGGTCCTGTTCCGAGTTTACTGCCTCTCCATACATAATTTGTATAAATGTCGGCGCCAACACTGAAATTTGAATTCTCTGCTTCATCCTGTGCAAACAATGGGGCTGAAAGTATAAATACTGCAACCATTCCTGTAAATAGTAAACTCAGCTTTTTCATAACATTAGGTTTTAAATGAATACTAATTGACGAGGCAAATATATATATTTATTTTATATACCCCACTTTTTAGTGGGTATATATTTTATATTATATATTTTTTATATATTATACCCCATATTTTTGTATATATAGTCTATTTTTATATGTTTTTAAAATTAATACCCCCATTTAAAATTATTAAAATAAAACATCTGTATTTCCCACAAAAAAAAATCCCGCTTTTCAGCGGGATTTTAAAGGAAAATCCTGATTTGTGGTTCAACCGGTTAACCGGAAAATAGCATTTAAAACGAAAAACCGACCACCACAAACAATTGCTCTCGTTCCGGATTGATGATTACCTGTCCGCTTACCGGAACTGAAAAACTATCTGTAATTTTAATTTCCCTGGCAGCTCCGATTCCTACATTGCAGATTGCGAATTCACCGTCGGAAGTATGCCAGCCATCGCCAGCGCCCATAAAAATATTGAAATCCCGGAATTCATACCCGGCCTGGAAGTACATATCCCCGCCTGCTGATCCGATTCCACCTGCTTCGTTCAGAATATAATTGGTGTTCAGACTGAATCCTCCAACTGTGAATCCTGCATTTACTTCAAATGCATGGCTTCCTGCCGTATCTGTAACTTCAAAAAGCGGCAGGTTAGGCAAATAATAGTCAGACAGGCCCAGTGTCAATCCAAAGGGAAATTCATAAGAAATATAAGGGTCAGTCTCCATATAACCGCTGGCGTCAAATGCTCCCCAGACACCTAAAGATAGCCCTCCGGTTGTGAATTCAATGCTCGGCTGCAGGGAAGGACCCGTTCCCAGCTTACTCCCGCGCCAGATATAATTTGTGTATACATCGGTACCGATCTGGAATTTCGATTCTGTTTCTTCCTGCGCCCTGATCACTGATACTGTGAACAGGAAAGAGGCCAACAAAATAAAAAAAGGAAACCCTGGTCTTTTCATAACTATAAGTTTTAATTGTATAAGATTACTGTATCACAAATATAAATGTTTTTAACAATTTCGCTGTTTTCAATGAATTCACTCTGCTTCACACAGGAAAATAAACGCTTCTGCCTTCAAATTTTGGTTTTTATTACTATATTGAAGTTCATTTTCACGTTGCATGTCTTCCGGATATCAATAACTTGTTATTTGTCCCGATTATGCCTAAAAATCAAAGTGTTGAAGACAAGATGTCAAGGGATGATCTGCTGCGGCAAATTCCCGGATTTCTGAAGAACTCACCGGTAGGTACTCATTTCTATGAAATCCTAAATGATCAGCTGATTTTCCGCGGAGGGAATTTTATAGCTGATAAAATCTTACAAACAGATCACAGAAAACTGATTGGCAAGAGCATTGAGTCAGCATTCCCGGGTCTTGTAAAAACCAAGATACCGCGGATTTATAAAGAAATTGCTATTAAGGGTACCAGCTGGAACAGTGATGAAGTACAATACCATATCAATGACAGTATACATTATTTCAAAGTCAGTGCATTTCAAACCCTGCCTGGAAATATGATCGCCATGTTTTCAGATATTACCGACTTAAAGAATACTGAACTTGTCTTGAAGCTTAAAAACGAAGAATTGCTGGCGGCCGAAGAGGGACTCAGGGAAAGTGAGGAGAAATTCAGAATTGCCTTTAAGACCAGTCCCGATTCTGTCAATATTAACCGTTTGGCAGACGGCATGTATATTGAGATTAACGAGGGATTTACGCACCTGACAGGATATACCTGGGAAGATGTGAAGGGGAAAACTTCCTCCATGATCAATATCTGGCATAATCCGGCTGACAGGCAGCGAATGGTTGATGCCCTCAAATCCAAAGGAAAGGTCATTAACCTCGAAGCCAAATTCAGGCTCAAAAACGGGGAAGTCAAAACCGGTCTTATGTCCGCATCCCTTTTCAAATTACGGAATGATGTATATGTGATGTCAGTAACCCGTGATATCGAAGAAATTCTTCAGGCCCGAGCAACTATCAGGGAGAGTGATGAAAGGTTCAGACAACTTGCGGAGAATATAGATGATGTTTTCTGGCTCAGCGAAGGCAACAGGATCCTGTATCTAAACTCAGCCCTTGAAAGAACATTCGGATTCAGCAGCACCTCCGTCATTCAAAATATAAATAATCTGGGGAAAGTCATTTACCCTGAAGACCTTCCTGTTTATGACGAACTGACCAGTCTGAGGCGTAGCGGAAAAACTGAACCCATCTTCAGGCAGCTTAGGATCATTGATCCTTCCGGGAAGATCCGGTGGATATGGGCACGTTTATTCCCCATACTCGATGAAAACAATAAATTATTCAGGATTGCAGGAATGGTGAGTGATATTACCCTGCAAAAGGAAATTGAGAACGAATTGCGCACTGCAAAAGAGAAAGCCCAGGAAAGTGATCATCTGAAATCTGCCTTTCTGGCCAATCTTTCACATGAGATAAGAACTCCCATGAACGGGATTTTGGGTTTTTCCAATCTGCTTACCCGCGAGGACGCTGATGCGGAAATGAAAAACCAGTATGTCGAAATCATCCATAAAAGCAGTGATCAGTTATTGCATATCATTGATGACCTGGTAGATATCTCAAAGATCGAAGCCAACCAGATGCGCATCATCAAGCAGGAATGCAGGCTGAATCAATTACTGGATGATTTGCACCTTTTTTATCAGCAGTTGCTGAAACAGAATGAAAAGACCTCTGTTGAGATTTCAAGGCATTACGTACTATCGGGTGACGACCCTGTTATTATAACGGATGAATTCAGGCTTCGGCAGATCCTGATGAATCTGTTGAGCAATGCTATCAAGTTTACACACAAAGGACATATTCGTTTTGGTTATACCCTTGAAAAGAAAAATCTGCTCAGATTCTTCGTGGAGGATACGGGAATTGGGATCGAAAAAGATCATACCGAAGTGATTTTTCAACCCTTCCGGCAGGCAGACTGCAATAATACAAGGGAATACGGTGGTGCAGGATTGGGATTGTCCATTTCCCGCGGACTGGTCAAGCTTTTAGGCGGCTCCCTTGAACTGAAAAGCACCCCCGGGAAAGGTTCAACATTCTATTTTACGATACCTTACCAGCCTGTAAAGCCTCCTGAGGATGAAAGCGGAAGGAGCGCTTTGAATGATATTGATCTTCACTGGGATGGAAAATCAGTACTGATTGTTGAAGATGATGAAATAAACTTCAGATACCTTCAGGAAATACTTGCTCCTACCGGATTAAGAATCATACTGGCATGCAACGGTCTCCAGGCTTTGGAAGAAATCAGCAGGAATAACCCCGATCTGGTCATCATGGACATCCGGTTGCCACAAATGAACGGCCTCGATGCTGCCCGAGAGATCAGGCAGAACGGTAACACTGTCCCGATCATTGCACAAACTGCTTATGCCATGATTGATGACAAAAATGCATGCTTTGAGGCCGGTTGCGATGATTATGTGGCAAAACCGATCCAGAGAGAAGTTTTGTTAGGCAAAATTGCCTTTCACCTGAAAAGTCAAAGCTGATAAAGCATCCTGACCGAAACCGATTTACTATATTTGTGCGCAAATACTCCATATTTTCGATGATAAACGAGGTTAAGAATATTTTCGAGGCTGAAGCCAATGCAGTACTTAATATTCCTGTTTCCGACAACTTCAGTAAGGCATGTGATCTGATCTATGAAGCCGTGCATGTTAACAAGGGAAAGGTGGTGGCAAGCGGAATGGGAAAAGCAGGGCAGATTGCCCTCAACATTGCTACAACGTTCTCCGCAACTGGTACGCCTGCAGTTTTTCTGCATCCCTCCGATGCGCAGCATGGCGATCTGGGTGTTATTCAGCAGAACGATATCCTGCTCCTGGTTTCAAACTCAGGAAAGACTCTTGAGATTATTGAATTATGTGACCTTACAAAAAACCTGGGGTACAATTTGAAAATCATTGTGATAACTGGGAACCCCGACAGTGATCTGGGTAATCTCGCGGATATCACTATATCCACGGGACATCCTCAGGAGGTATGCCCCCTGGGGCTTACACCCACAACATCAACAACGGTTATGACCGTAATCGGAGATGCCCTTGTTGTAATTCTTATGAAAAGAATCGGGTTCACCGCGGCGCAATATGCCAAAAGGCATCACGGGGGTTATCTGGGCATTAAATCGAGGCACGCTGCGCAAAACAATAAATTGTAGAGACGCAGAATTTCTGCGTCTCTACGATCAAATATTATCCCAACAACGATGCTATCTTGTCGGATTTGTATTTGCCGGCCTTCAGTTTTTCCTGGATTTCGGCAAATGAATTCACCGTATATTCCACATCCTGGAGCGTATGTGCCGAGGTTGGAATAATTCTAAGCATAACAACGTCCTTGGGAACTACGGGATAGACCACCATAGAGCAGAAAATTTTATAATTCTCCCTCAGATCAATCACCACGTTGGTAGCTTCAGGTACTGAACCCGATAAAAATACCGGTGTAACGGGTGATTCAGTATTGCCCAGGTTAAGGCCTTTTGCCTTGAAACCGGATTGCAGCGCCCTGACGATTGTCCACAGTTTCTCCCTAATTTCGGGACGTGTCTTGATCAGCTCGAGACGTTTTAATGCTCCTATGACCATGGGCATGGGTAGCGATTTGGCATACGTCTGGGAACGCATATTGTAACGCAGAAAATTAATCACATCTTCCTGACCGGCAATAAAGGCGCCGATACCGGCCATTGATTTCGCAAATGTACTGAAATACAGATCTATATCATCCTGAACGCCAAAATGTTCGCCGGTTCCGGCACCGCTCTTGCCCATTGTGCCAAAACCATGCGCATCATCGACCAGGATGCGGAAATCAAACTTTTTCTTCAATTCAACAATGGCTTTCAGGTCTCCCAGGTCGCCTGCCATGCCAAACACACCTTCGGTTATGACCAGAATTCCGCCCCCCGTTTCCTGGGCCATTTTTGTAGCCCGTTCCAATTCCTTTTCGAGGTTTTGCATATTGTTATGCGGGAACACAAAGCGTTTACCGATATGTAAACGCAACCCATCCACAATACAGGCATGCGATTCGGAATCATATACAACCACATCATTCCTGCCTAGCAAAGAGTCAATGATGGATATCATACCCTGGTAACCGTAATTCAGCAGGAAGGCATCTTCCTTGCCGACAAATGCTGCCAGCTGATCTTCAAGTTCTTCGTGTTTGGTTGTTTGTCCCGACATCATGCGGGCCCCCATGGGATAAGCCATCCCAAATTCCTTAGCTGCTTCGGCATCAGCCTGCCTGACTTCCGGCAGATTGGCCAGTCCGAGGTAATTGTTCAAACTCCAGTTCAATACTTCTTTGCCCCTGAACCTCATTCTAGGCCCGATCTCACCTTCGAGTTTCGGAAACATAAAATATCCGTGAGCTATCTGCTGATATTGTCCCAAAGGACCTCTGCTCTTTTTTATCTTGTCAAATATGTCCACGATCCATTGAAATTTAGTTAATACAAAATCGATGTGCAAAAGTAGTTTTTTTTGATTAACAGTAACAACTGACAATAAGAATTACTTTTTAGAGTTCTAAAATTACGATGGATAAATTGCAATTTGCTAAAAATTTGTACCTTTGCGCGATGCTTGCAAAACGTTACCATATTCCACTGCTGTTTATAGCGTTCATATTCATTGCATTTTCCTGTTCGCAATATGAAAAGGTTATCAAAAGCGAGGATGTGAATTTCAAATTCGCCAAAACCTTTGAATACTACAATAAGGGGGATTATGTGAAAGCCGGCACACTTTTCGAACAGCTTGCTCCGCTTACGCGTGGTACCCGGAAGGCCGATTCCGTTTATTTTTTCCAGGCTATGACGCAGTATAAGCTGAACGATTATATCATAGCCGGGCATTATTTTAATCAGTTCACCCAGTATTACGAAAATAGCCATTTCATTGAGGAAGCGGCTTACATGGAAGCTTACTGTTATTACATGCAATCCCCCAGACCGGAATTGGATCAAACCAGCACCTATCAGGCTCTGGATGCATTCAGGCTGTATATGATCAGGTATCCCGCAAGTCCCAGAGTGACCGACTGCCAGCGTATCATTTTGGAATTGAATGAGAAACTGATGGAAAAATCTTTCCTGTCTGCGAAACTTTATTACAACATCGATGATTACAAGGCTGCCATTGTTGCATTAAATACCGGCCTGGTTGATTTTCCGGAAACAAAATACAGGGAAGAGATTATGTTTATGCTTCTCAAATCAAAATATCTTTTGGCGGTGAAAAGCATCCAGTCGAAACAAACGGAGCGTTATCAGGATGCAGTAGATGAGTATTTTGCATTTATAACAGAATTCCCTGAAAGCAAGAACAAGAAAGAAGCAGAAGATATGTATCAGATTGCTTCTCAGTATATTAAAGATAAAGAAACCGATAAGGAATTAACTGATAATTAATGGAACAAAACACAGATTTTAAAAAGTCCAAAGCACCGTCCACGACGGTTACACGTGATTTAAACATGTTAGAAGCGAAGACCGGCAATATTTATGAAGCCGTGATGATATGCTCAAAACGGGCTAACCAGATTGGAGTTGAAATTAAGGAAGAGCTGAACCGGAAATTAGAAGAATTTGCCAATTACACGGACAATCTTGAAGAGGTTTTTGAAAACCGTGAACAGATTGAGATTTCAAAGTTTTACGAAAGATTGCCGAAACATACACTCATTGCCCTCGAGGAATTCGAAAACGACCAGATATATGTGCGCAAGGCTGAGTAGTCTTTCGCACTCATCATGCTGAGCGGAAAAAAAATATTAGTCGGTGTCACCGGTAGTATTGCAGCTTACAAAACTGCTGCTCTCATCAGGCTGCTTGTTAAAGAAGGCACCGAAGTTAGAGTGGTTATGACACCGCTCGCAAAAGAATTCATTACTCCCCTGACGCTCGCCACTTTGGCAAAAAATCCCGTTCTTGTTGATTTCTGGAATCCGGTCAACGGCGACTGGAACAGTCATGTTGATCTTGGGATCTGGGCTGACGCCTATCTGATTGCTCCGGCATCTGCCAATACCATGGCTAAAATGGCTGCAGGTATTGCTGACAATCTTTTGCTTACAACCTATCTCTCAGCGCGCTGTCCGGTATTCATCGCACCTGCTATGGATCTTGACATGCTCAGCCATCCGGCCACCCGTAAAAACATCGAGATCTTAAAGTCTTACGGCAATATCATACTCGAACCGGCTACAGGAGAGCTTGCCAGTGGTCTTGTCGGAAAAGGCCGTATGGAAGAACCCGAAAAGCTTGTTGCTGCTCTGAAAAATCACCTGGCTGCCCCCGTAAAAAAAAAAGTCGCCTTTAAACTAAAAGACAAAACGGTTCTGGTTACCGCCGGACCAACCTATGAACCACTTGATGCCGTAAGGTTCATTGGCAATTATTCGTCTGGAAAAATGGGATTTGCCATTGCTGAAAGATTGGCCGAATGCGGTGCACATGTAAAACTAGTAAGCGGACCCGTATCCCTGAAGCCAGTGCATAAACTGATTGAGTTTTATCCGGTTAAAACGGCACAGGAAATGCTGGCAATATGCCTCGACTGCTATCGCGATGCAGATGGGGCCATTTTATCAGCCGCAGTTGCTGATTACCGTCCAAAATCCCCTGTGGCACACAAAATCAAGCGAACACCCGGAAACCTGATTGTGGAACTGGTACCCAACCCGGATATAGCTGCCGAACTCGGTAAAATAAAACATTTGAACCAATTTCTTGCGGGATTTGCCCTTGAAACGGATAATGAAATTGCCAATGCACAGCAAAAAATGAAGAAGAAGAATTTCGACTTCATTGTGCTAAACTCTTTACAGGATAAAGGTTCCGGCTTCAACAGCGATACCAACAAAATAACCATTCTGGGAAAGAACAATAAAAAAATCCAATTCGAGTTAAAATCTAAACAAGAAGCAGCTCTTGATATTATCCACTACTTAGAACAAATATTACGGTGATGACCAGGTTACTACTCATCCTGTCGGCTTTTCTTTTTACGACCTCCCTGACGGCGCAGGAATTACGGTGCAATATACAACTCACAAGCCAACAGGTTCAGGGAACAAACCGGCAGGTATTCCAGACTCTCCAGGGCGCAATCAATGAATTCATCAACGGAAGGGCCTGGACAAATTACAAGTTCACCACCAACGAACGCATCGAATGCAGTATGCTGTTCAATATTCAGGATTATTCAGGTGATCAGTTCAAAGGTACTTTGCAGATACAGGTTCGCCGTCCCGTTTTCAATTCCTCATTCAACACCGTACTTTTTAATTATGTGGACAATGACCTGGACTTCAGATACGTTGAGTTTCAACCCCTTGAATTCAGTGAAACTTCCCACCTTTCAAACCTTACATCATTGCTGGCCTTTTATGCCAACATCATCCTCGGGCTGGATTTTGATTCCTTTGGTCTAAAATCCGGTAATGAATTCTTTCAAAAAGCCGAAAGAATCGTGATCAATGCTCAGAATGCGAATGAGAAGGGGTGGAGATCCGGCGAAAGCACAAGCCGCAGAAATCGCTACTGGCTGATCAACAATATCCTGGATGAAGAATATGCCCCGGTAAGGGAGTTCATCTACAATTATCACCGTTTGGGGCTTGATATCATGTATGATAAACCCGTGGATGGCCGGTTGGTCACTGCAGAAAGTCTTACCCTGCTGCAGGAGGTTTATCGAAGTCGCCCCGATCCGTTCATGCATTTCCTTCAGGTGATCCTCGATGCGAAATCCGATGAATTTGTCAGTATCTTCCAGGGTTCGCTCGATGATGAAAAAAGAAGAGTTATGGCGGTGCTGAACCAAATTGACCCCACCCACGGCGACAAATACCGCAAGATTTTAGATGCGACACCATAATGTTTGCTATCTTGCATCGTAAAACAGGTTTTTATGCTCTGCAATTTAGTTGTTGAGAATTACGCACTTATAAGTAAGCTTGAAATAGAATTCAGGAAAGGGCTCACCATCATAACCGGCGAAACAGGTGCGGGGAAATCCATACTCCTGGGAGCGCTTGCACTTATCCTTGGTAAACGCGCAGATACGAATGTTTTACTGGACAAAGAGAAAAAATGCATTGTAGAGGGAACTTTCAATATAAAGAATTACGGCCTGGAAAGTTTCTTTTCTGAAAAAGGGATCGATTATGATGATCAACCTATTGCCAGGCGCGAAATTTCTGCCACAGGCAAATCACGGGCCTTCATCAATGACTTCCCGGTAAACCTTGAAGTTCTTACTGAATTCGGTCTAAAACTCATTGATATTCATTCACAACATCAGAATCTGAACCTCGCCGACAGTGTTTTTCAGATGAAGGTGATCGACAGTTTTGCGCAGGATCAGGAACTTTTAGAAACGTACAGATCCCATTTTCTTGAATTCAAAGCCATTCAAAAGAAATTCCGGCAGCTGACCGAGGATTCGGTCCGGTCGAAAACTGACCTCGATTATTTCCTGTTCCAATTCAGCCAGTTGGCAGAGGCACGGCTAACCGGAGGTGAACAGGAAGAACTGGAGTTTGAACTCGAAAAACTTACGCATGCCGAAGAGATTAAGACAGGGTTAACAACTGCTTCCTCCCTGCTTCAGAGTGATGGAAATTCCGCATTACAGCAAATCAAAGACAGCCTTGGAGCTATCAATAAGATTAAAAAATTCCTGCATGAAAATGAAAGTCTTTCCACGCGTATCGATGCAGCCTATATTGAAATCAAGGATATTTCCCGGGAAATTGAAACGCTAAATGATCAGTTCTACTATGATCCTGAAAGGCTTGCCCAGGTCAATGACAGGTTGAACCTTATTTACACCCTGGAGAAGAAACACAGGGTTTCCGGCCTGGCAGAACTGATTGCAGTACGTGATAACCTGAAGGAAAAAATCGAAGTGATCAATGCTTATGATTTCAATCTGGAGGAGCTTGAAAAGAAACTCTCGGAAATACAGGGAATTGTCAAAAAATACGCTGATAAGCTGAGTCATCAGCGACAAAAAGCCAATGTTTCCTTCAGGCAACGTGTCACAGAAATGTTGCACGATGTCGGGATTCCCAATGCAGGTTTCAGTGTTTTGCTGGAAAAACTGGATGATTATAACGAACATGGTTCCGACAGGATTCAGTTCCTCTTTACAGCCAATAAAAACATGCCTTTACAGGATATAGCGCGTGTTGCATCCGGTGGAGAGCTCTCACGGCTCATGTTGTGCGTAAAATCACTCATGTCTGATTCCATTGGTCTGCCAACCATCATTTTTGATGAAATTGATACCGGAGTATCCGGCGAAATTGCAGAGCGTGTTGGCAATATTATCAACCGTATGGCGGATAAAATGCAGATCATCAACATTACTCATCTGCCTCAGGTTGCCAGCAAAGGGAAGTACCATTACCTGGTATATAAAACCGATGATGAGAAAACAACCGTCACCCATATGAAACTTCTTTCACCGGAGGAGAGACATGTAGAAATTGCCAAAATGTTAAGCGGCGAGGAAATAACGCATGCTGCTTTGGAGAATGCCAGGATCCTGCTGGGATACTGATATTACGGCTTTATTTAAACCTTTTCTAAATAATTTTACATTTTCTGATCAAAGTGTATCTTTGCAATCATTTTAACAAATCAAATACATATGGCATATAATCTGCTCGCAGGGAAAAAGGGTATCATCTTTGGTGCCTTGAATGACAGGTCTATTGCTTGGAAAGTCGCCGAAAGGGCATATGCTGAGGGAGCACAGATCGTATTAACCAACACTCCTGTAGCCATGCGGCTTGGAGAAATTGATGCATTGGCAAAAGCCTGCGACAGTGTTGTTGTTCCGGCCGATGCTACCAATGCGGAAGATATGGAGAACCTGGTGAAAAAATCCATGGAGTTTTTCGGCGGTAAATTTGACTTCATTCTGCACTCTATCGGTATGTCACCCAACGTAAGAAAAGGAATTCCTTATGATAACATCAATTATGATTATTATCTGAAAACGCTTGATATCTCTGCCTTGTCATTTCACAAAGTCATCCAGGTTTGTCGAAAGCTGGACGCTTTGAACGATTGGGGCTCCATTGTTGCCCTTTCGTATGTTGCAGCGCAAAGAACACTTTTCGGATACAACGACATGGCCGATGCCAAGGCGTTGCTGGAATCAATTGCCCGTAGTTTCGGATACATTTATGGCCGGGAGAAAAGGATACGCATCAATACCATATCCCAGTCTCCCACGCTTACAACAGCCGGCAGCGGTGTTTATGGCATTGATTCTCTCATTGATTTTACGGAACGGATGTCACCCCTGGGTAATGCAACTGCAGATGATTGCGCCGATTACTGTGTCACTTTGTTCTCAGACCTGACGCGCAAGGTAACCATGCAGAATCTGTTCCACGACGGTGGTTTCAGCAGCATGGGGATGAGCGAAAAGGCCATGACACAGTATGACAAGAGTTTCAGGGAATGTCCGTAATTATTTATTTGCAGCGTTCGATATAATCACCCGTGCGGGTGTCAATCTTGATACGATCGCCGATGTTGATGAACAAGGGTACCTTTACCTGTGCGCCTGTTTCGATGGTGGCGGTTTTCAGCGTACGTGTGGCAGTATCACCCTTCATGCCGGGTTCAGTGTAGGTTACTTCCATTTCGACACTCACCGGTAATTCAGCAAATACAGGATCCTCGCCATCAAAATAAACCTTTATGTTGGCCCCCTCTTTCAGGAGATCAATGCCATCGCCAAGGGTTTCCCTGGTTAAATGGATCTGATCATAAGTTTCATTGTCCATGCATACCACACTAGTTCCGTCGAGGTAAAGGAACTGATGCTCCTTGAAATGCACCCTGACGAGTTCCATTTCGTCATCAGGACGGAATCTCTGCTCTATCAGTCTGCCTGATTTCAGGTTTCTCATCTTGACCTGGTAAAAAGCCCGGAGGTTACCCGGTGTGCGGTGCTCATATTCGAGTACTACAGAAAGTTCGTTGTTATATCTTACAAAACTTCCTCTGGAAATATCTGATACTTTTCCCATAAAATAAATTTAGCGCAAAATAAATGAAATAATTTCATTTATTTGCTTTTCGTTTTCTCTTTAAGTTTGTCATTCAATATCTCTTTATACGCCAGCATTTCATCCCTGAATCGTGCAGCCTCAATGAAATTGAGATCCGCTGCTGCCTTTTCCATGGACCTTTTTGAAGTTTCCAAAGCCTTTTCCAAAGCATCCCTGTTCATGTACCTGACAACAGGATCCGCAGCAATATCAATTTTCTGCGGCTCAACATAAACTTTGGTCTCGCCTGTTTTTTTCCGTATGTCATTGAGGATATTCGAGGCTGCTTTAATGATCTGTTGCGGAGTTATCTGGTTGATTTCGTTGTATGCCAGCTGCTTTTCGCGTCTGCGGTTAGTCTCTTCAATGGTTTTACGCATGGATTCAGTCATTGAATTAGCGTACATGATAACCCTACCATTCAGATTCCTGGCAGCCCTGCCTGCAGTTTGTGTCAGGGATCTCTCCGACCGCAGGAAACCTTCCTTGTCTGCGTCCAGAATAGCCACAAGTGACACTTCCGGGAGATCAAGCCCTTCGCGAAGCAGATTCACGCCCACCAGCACATCAAAGGAACCATTCCTCAGCCCTTCCATGATCTCGATGCGTTCCAGGGTTTCAATATCCGAATGAATATACCGGCATCTGATATTTAAACGCATCAGATAATTGGTAAGCTCCTCTGCCATTCTTTTGGTGAGGGTAGTGATGAGAACACGTTCATTATTGACAATGTTCCGGTGGATTTCTTTCATCAGATCATCGATCTGATTCAAACCCGGCCTAACATCAATTACAGGATCAAGCAAGCCTGTCGGCCTGATAAGTTGCTCCACTATGACCCCCTCACTTTTTTCAAGCTCATAATCAGCAGGGGTGGCACTTACATACACGATCTGACCGACAAGGTTTTCAAACTCCTCGAACTTGAGAGGCCTGTTATCAATGGCTGATGGCATTCTGAATCCATATTCCACAAGCGTTTGCTTACGCGAATGATCCCCGCCGTGCATGGCCCTGATTTGAGGTAGGGTAACATGGCTCTCATCGATGATGGTAAGAAAATCTTCCGGAAAGTAATCCAGAAGACAAAAAGGCCTCTGACCCGGCGGGCGACCATCAAAATAACGTGAGTAATTTTCAATACCCGGACAATAACCCAGTTCCTGCAACATCTCGAGATCATAAGTCACCCTGTCCTTTAACCTTTTTGCCTCAAGGTGCTTGCCAACATCCTTGAAGTATTCGACCTGTTTCCCGAGATCAACCTGGATCTGACCTAACGCCTGGTTCATTCTTTCTTTGGTGGTAACGAATATATTGGCCGGATATATAGAAGCACGTTCCAAAACCTCAAGCGTTTTACCCGTGACCGGATCAAAGGAACGGATATCCTCAATCTCATCACCCCAGAAACTCAACCGGTAGGCATAATCACTATATGCCAGGTAAACATCGACGGTATCGCCCGTGACCCTGAAATTACCCCTGTTGAATTCATTTTCATTGCGTGAATAGAGGCTGTCAACCAGTTGCCGAAGAAAGACATTGCGGCTGATAATACCACCCCGCTCGATATGAACTGTATTGCTATGGAAATCATCCGGATTGCCGATTCCATATAAACAGGATACCGATGATACCACGATGACATCATTTCTGCCTGATAGCAGGGAAGATGTAGTGCTTAAACGCAGCTTTTCAATTTCATCATTGATAGCGAGATCTTTTTCAATATAGGTATCGGTTACCGGAAGGTAGGCTTCAGGCTGGTAATAATCATAATAGGAAACAAAGTATTCAACCGCATTTTCAGGAAAGAAAAGCTTGAATTCGCCAAACAGCTGCGCTGCCAAGGTTTTATTATGACTTAAAACCAGGGTGGGACGGTTCACCTGGGCGATCACATTGGCCATGGTAAAGGTTTTACCCGACCCTGTAACCCCCAGCAGGGTCTGATGTTTTGACTCCCTGTGTAATCCGTTTACCAGTTGCCTGATGGCTTCCGGCTGATCTCCCGTGGGGGAATACGTTGATGTGAGTTTAAACTCCATATCGTTGCAATCATCCTTGTTTTTCTGCGAGAGGTCAAAATTAGTAAACCTTTTTTTGCGTGCGATACGTAAAAGTATTGTAATTTTAAGAATCCCGTGGAAATTGCGGCCCTTAACGAACCATTCATGCCTAAGAAAAGAAAAGGAACACTACGCCGGATAGCGAATATTATCGTTCAGAACAAAATGCTTTCTGTTGAAAATGAAAAGCTTTACAGGCAGAATGAGAGGTTGTTACTGGAGGTAGACCAATATAAGGAAGTGATTGATAAATCAGGTCATGTCATTTCTTCGGGAAAAACACATCTTGAAAAAAAACTCTCCCAGATCCGTTACAGAACGGCTACGATATTATATGTGAATGTTACGGCGGCCGAGAATTTTATACCACAGCTGGATTCAAAGCTTGTTGTGGATTCGCTGGATGAGATCTTCATCAATTTACAGCAAATTGCGGACAAGTATCCGATCAGAAGCATCCGGACCTTTGGAGACACACTGATGTACGTCGGTGGTATTCCACAGAAAAACATTACCAATCCCATTGAGGTTTTACAGGCCGCTGTTGAAATGCAATATTATTTCAAGGTGCTGCGGGAGACTCACCCGGCTGGCAAGATATGGAAATTCAGGATCGGCATACATACAGGAAATGTTATGGCAACTGTATCGGGAAGAAAAAAACCGCAATATGAGGTAAAGGGCGAGACCATTAACCTGGCAACACGCATCCTGCAGTTTTGTGAGACCGGAAATATTCTCATTTCTGCTACAACCTATGAGTTGGTGAAAGATCTGTTTGAGTGCAATTATTATCATAAGATGCCCGTGAAATACGAGGGAGAGATACCCTTGTACGTTGTTAAAAGCATCAAACCGGAATTTTCGCTTCAGGGAAAAGGCATCATACCCAACAAGCGTTTCAGTATATGTTATGGACTGATTCAATTTACAAATCTCCAGGAAGTCGTGTTGGATAACCTCGAAAAACATTTGCCACAGAACCTATATTATCATAATATCAAACATACGGTTGACGTTGTAACCCAGGTTGAATTAATCGGACTGGGTGAGGGAGTTGCAGATGAAGATTTGTTGTTGCTTAAAACAGCAGCTTTGTTTCATGATACGGGTCATGCCAAGTCTTATGACGATCACGAAAGTATGAGCTGTATGAATGCCCGTGAGATTTTACCGGAATATTACTACACCACATCACAGATAGATACGATCTGTGAACTCATCATGGCTACAAAACTTCCTCCGAAGCCACAGAACAGACTGGAAGAAATCATGTGTGACGCTGATCTGGATTACCTGGGCCGCAGCGATATGATACCTGTTTCCAACACTCTTTTCCTGGAATTAAAGGAACGATCCATGATCGGATCCTTAAAAGACTGGAACAAACTGCAGATGAGATTCATTTCAGGCCATCAGTATTTTACGCTGACTGCCAGAAATCTCCGGGAGGTTAATAAGCAGGCTCAGATTGAACGTATCCGGAGTTTGATTTTAGAGGAGTAACAATTACCAAAATGAACCACAATGAACAGTAAGTTGATTGGAGTGCGTCTGACCTATTTCCTGCTTTCAATCATTCTCCTGATATTTGGTTTAATAGTTGCCAAAGATTTCCTGTATCCACTGGCCTTTGGCATTCTGCTTTCATACCTTCTCTACCCTCTCGTCAATTTCCTCGAAAAGAAAGGCATGCCCCGCATCCTGTCCATTTTGATACCCATAGTTATTGCCCTGGTTGTATTTGCCATCCTGGCTCTTTTTGTTTTGAAGCGCGTCAGTCTTTTCATGGATGAGTTGCCGGACTTCAGGGCAAAGACCATTGCCCACATCGAGGATATGCAGAGGTATATTGAAAGTGAATTCGGGATTCCGGCTGAAAGATTCAAAAACTTTCTGCTCAGCCGACTTTTTGATATCGGCACCGAATCCGGAAAGATATTTTCAGCCACGACAGGAACCCTATTTGTCATTCTGATGCAACCCGTGTTTGTATTTCTTTTTCTGTATTACCGGACCAAATTCGCTTATTTTTTCCTCAAGGTGGTGGGCAGGCAGCACAGACTCATTGCCATTCAGGTTCTCCGGGAAATTGCCACTGTTGTTACCCGGTATATGCTTGGTGTTGCTTCTGTGGTGCTGATTCTCTGCGTATTTAATTCCATCGGGCTTCTGCTGATCGGAATTAAATACCCGCTCCTGTTAGGTGTTATTTCTGCCCTTTTTAGTTTCATTCCTTATTTCGGTAATTTTATAGGAGGTTCAATACCCTTAATCTTTGCCCTGCTCACGGAGGATTCGCGGGTATATGCCCTGCGGATTGCAATTTTCGTTTATATTATTCATTTTTTTGAAAACAATATCCTTTCGCCGAATATTGTAGGAAACAATATCCGCATCAATCCCTTTATTATAATACTGGGTCTGATCGCAGGTTCCATGATATGGGGAGTTCCGGGTATGCTTGTGGTCATTCCCTTTCTGGCCATGCTGCATATCGTGCTTAAAAAAATTCCCGGCATGCAGCCCTATGTATACCTGATGGGGACAAGGGGCACCAGCAGGCATGCCCTTAATTTTACCAATATCCGAAAGTTTTTTGAAGTAGTTAAAAGAAAACTGCGAAGAAAATAATCTCTGTAAAACCAAAAGAATTGCCTATAATCAGTCGGTTTCGATAAAGTTAAATTTTATTTCGAGGATCGATTCGTAATACTCACCCCTTTCCATGATATCATCATCGCCTTCTTCATAATACCAGTTGATGGTGAGTTTATAGCCCTTTTTAACAATTTCGGCGAGGGCTCTGAGGATGTGCAACAATGCCTTTGATGAACCGCTGTTAAAATATTCCAGTTCTATATCAACCGTGGTTGATTCGGGGGGGGTCTGACAATATTCATAAACCCACTCGAATAGCTCATCGTAAAATTTTGAGGCGTCTTCCGGAATGGACCGACCGCTGATCCGCATCCTGCCGTCGATATTAAAGGCAACGTCAGGTGTTTTTTTGGTGCTTTCAATCAGCAGATTATCCATAAAAAGATCAACATGGGTTAAATGTAGCATGATAACCTACACCCGATTAGGTAATTAAATATCATTAGTTCCAAATACATCACCAATATAACAAATTTATAACAAAAAAACGTAAGATAGCCTGTATACCTATGAAAAACGAGGCCTTAAATACACGTATCCGGCGATCAAAGAATCTGCTGATCGCATGAAGAGCCAAGCGAGATAAGGCATTGACCTTCACGGTAATGGTTAAAACCCATGTGATCAAAATTGACCAACGGCGTCTATCTTTTGACGAACGCACGTTCTGGTAATCCGCTTATAAATGATTAAAACGAGCTACAGGTGTAATTTGTTGTGAAGAAAACTGTCCGTCCAGGAATTTATAATAGCCTGTAATGGCGATCATTGCAGCATTATCCGTGGCATATTGAATTTCAGGAATAAAAATCCGCCAATTCTTTCGGGAGCCGAGGCTTCTTGCTGTTTCCCGCAAACCTGAATTGGCAGATACTCCGCCGGCGATGGCAATATCCGTTATTCCCGTCTCCCGGGCAGCCTTGGTCAGTTTTTGCATCAGGGAGTCAATGATGGCATCCTGTATCGAAGCGCAGAGATCATTCCTGTTTTCCGCAATGAAGTTTTTATCCGAGTGTAACTTGTCTCTCAGGAAATACAGAAAAGAAGTTTTCAAACCGCTGAAACTGAAATCCAATCCTTTCATCCGGGTCCTGGCAAAGTTATATGCTTTTGGATCGCCCTGAGCGGCATACTGATCAATCAAAGGCCCGCCCGGATAAGGCATTCCCATCACTTTCGCACATTTGTCGAAAGCTTCGCCGGCTGCGTCATCAATGGTCTGTCCAATGATCTCCATTTCCAGGTGATTCTTCATCACTACCAGCTGTGTATGCCCACCCGAGACCAGCAGGCACAGAAAGGGAAATCCCGGAAAACGCTTGTCACTCTCATTGCGGGCAATAAAAACAGAAAGAATATGTGCATGCAAATGATTGACATCAATCAAAGGCACACCCAATGCCAATGCAAGACCCTTTGCAAAGGAAGAACCAACCAATAATGCTCCCATCAGGCCAGGTCCCCGGGTATACGCAATCGCACTTATACTGGCACGTGTTTTGCCGGCTTCTTTTATGGCTGTATCAACAACAGGGACGATATTCTGTTGGTGTGCTCTGGATGCAAGTTCGGGAACAACTCCTCCATATTCCTTATGTACCTGTTGATTGGCGATCCTGTTTGACAGAAGATAACCGTTCTCAATCACAGCTGCAGAAGTATCGTCGCAGGAGGACTCAATCCCCAGGATAGTGATGTTCATTTGTCCCGATAAATAATGAAAGATTAAACTTTTTTTACAACTTTTGTATTATTATACTATGCAGAGCCGCAAAATTATCAAAAAGTTAATAAAAATAACAGCAATCTTGCTGTTGTTGATGTTTGCCATACCGGTAACTGCATTTTTCATGCTTCAGAGCAGCCGGATTCAGACGAATGTTGCAGGTCGCATCATGCAGATCGTTTCCCGCAATCTGAATACCAGGTTCACTGTCAGTAAAGTTGATATTTCCTTCCCTTACCGCATCAGATTAAATGATGTATATCTGGAGGACCTTTCCGGTGATACATTGTTGTTTGCTGAGAGCCTCACCGCAGGTATACGGTATGTAAACCCCTTTAGACGGGAGATTTCCATTGGCAGCATTGATCTCAACAAAGCTTTAATTGGACTGGCTGTGGACTCAGCCGGTGATCTGAACCTGAAGTATTTTATCAGCAAACTGCAGGGTGAGGGCAAAGGAGGAGGAGGAATAAAAGTTAAATTCAATAACCTCAGGATGCGTGACAGCCGCTTTAATTTCAGGAATGCAGACAATAAGCCTTTGGGATACGGGATGAATTATGCCGATATGCAGGTTTCAGATATTGATGCGGATATCCGGCGTTTCAGACCTTCAAAAGATTCCCTCTCCTTCTTTATAAAATCGATGAAACTCAGGGAGAAGAGTGGATTCAGTATTGACGAACTTACCGGGGAGTTCAGTGAAAGCAAGACCTTTCTGACCTTCAGGGATCTGAATCTGCGAACACCCTATTCCATAATCAGCGGACCTGAGATCTCCTTGCGTTTCGATAACTGGGACCAGTTTAAAGCAGATTCGTTTACCCGGTTTGTCAGGTTAAGGATCGATCTGGTGGACTCAAAAGTAAATCTGCATGACTTAGGATATTTCGCACCTGCTTTCCGGAATACTAACCAGCTAATTTCTTTCACGGGTAAGGTAACCGGACCTGTAAGCAACCTGAAGGGGAGAAAAATTGATATCACCTATGGCAATAGTTCAAGGCTTGCAGGGGAGTTAAATTTTGAAGGTCTGCCTGATATCCGTGAAACATTTATCCTGGCCGATATCGATGATTTTACCACATCTGCATCAGATATAAAAAGCCTTGAACTTCCCGGAAATAAAAGACTTAAACTTCCGGGACAATTTGAAAAACTTGGCAATGTTACTTTCACTGGAAACTTCACCGGTTTTTTCAACGATTTCGTGACCTATGGCCAGTTTAACACCGATATTGGAATACTCAGTACCGACCTGCTCTTCAGGCCGGATACATCCAATTACGTTAGTTTTGAGGGAAAACTAATTACCAGGGATTTCGATCTTGGGTATCTTCTGGACGCATCTAAAAATGTTGGACAGATTAATCTTTCTGCCACGATCAATGGTGCTACCCTCGCTGGTAAATCGATCAAGGCGTCTCTGAAAGGTTTGATACAAAGCGTTGAACTAAAGCAATACAAATATACCAACATCAGCCTTTCCGGCAACCTGGATGACAAAACTTTTAACGGATCAGTAAATATGCACGACCCCAATGCGGAACTTGAATTCCTGGGAAAGGTTAATTTATCCGATTCCGTGGCTGCATTTGACTTCACTGCGAATATAACTGATGCAAATCTTTACGCTTTGAATTTAGAAAATTCCGATCCGGATTTCAGGGCATCCTTTTACCTGATCGCCAATGCCAGGGGCAACTCTGTCAATACACTCAATGGTGAGGTCAAACTTCTGAATTCGCTATTTATAAAAAAAGACAAACAATTGCAAATCTATGATTTCAGCGTTCTGTCAGAAAACGCATCCGGTTACAGTAACATTACCCTCCGATCAGATTTCTTAGACGCTGATATGAAAGGCAATTATGAGCTGACAAAAATTGGCGACGCCGTCAGGTATTTCATCCTGACCTACCTTCCTTCACTTGCAGACTCTTCGGTATTGAAGACAGCCACTCCCGACCATAGCCTTCAGCTGTCAGCAATCATTAAAAATGCCAAACCTCTGCTGGATTTTTTTCTTCCTGAATATGGCATTGCTGAAAACAGCACGGTAAAACTTACCTACCTGCCTGATAATCAGAATATAAATATGAGTTTGCAAACCTCAAAGCTCATTGCAAAAGGTACCACCTGGAATAATCTAAATGTAATCCTGACAGGAAATAATGACTCCCTGGATATTGAAGCAGGTGGCAAGAATCTGATTCTGGGAAAAAAGATCACGCTGGATAACTTCACGCTCTATTCCAATGTCGGAAAGGATGAAGCATCTTTGAAGATCCGATGGAATAATTGGCAGGATTTGCAGCACAAAGGTGATATCAGCGCAGTGGGCAGAGTTACCAGAAAGGGAGGAAGCCGGTTCCCGCATTTTGATATCGGGCTTTTGCCGGCCAGTTTCGTCACCAATGATACGCTGTGGACGATTCAACCGGGGAAAATCATGATTGATAGCTCGAAAATCACGTTCGACAATCTTGTCATCAACCATGGGAATGAATATTTCAAATTGGAAGGCGTCCTTTCTGAAGTTCCCTCAGATAATATGAATATTCTGTTCCATCGTTTTAACCTGGGCAATCTGAATGGAATTGCTGCCACCTCAGGCTATAAGCTGGGCGGGATACTAAATGGCAATGCCTCGGTTTCAGACATATACAGCAATATCCTTTTCACCAGCTTGTTGAAAATTGACAGCCTGATGATCAATAATGAAATGCTTGGCAGCGCGCAAATCAGCTCGAAATGGAACAATGACCGTAAGTCAGTGAATCTTATGGCACTTGCCATGCGCGACAATTTAAAAACCATTGATTTGGAAGGTGAATACTTTCCAACCCATGAAGGCAAGCTGGATTTCAATTTGAAACTTGATAAACTAAGACTGAACCTTTTCAATCCCTATGTTAAGGTGATATTCAGCGACCTCCGGGGAGCGGCGTCAGGCAAAGCAAAACTAACAGGTACTCTTGCCCGGCCTTTGTTAAACGGTGAGCTTGATCTTCAGAAAACTGCTTTTACAGTCAATTACCTCCAGACCCGTTATAATTTCACAGATAAAGTGCAAATAGAAAATAACAACATTTACTTTAAAGATATCAGGATATATGATCCGAAAGGAAATTCAGCATATCTCGCCGGAGCCATCCGCAACAGGTATCTGAAAGATTTTGTGCTCGATCTTGCCATCCGATTCCAGAATTTTCTTTGCATGAATACCACCCAGGCTGATAACCAGGTTTTCTACGGAACCGCGTATGCTACCGGTGATATTAAAATCGCCGGACCTCCTAAAAATATCACCATGGATATTCAGGCAACCACAAATAAGAACACCACCATCAGTTTACCCCTTTCAAATACAGGTGAACTGGATGAATACCAATTTATTACTGTTGTCAATCTGTACGATAAACAACCGGATGATTTGGATATTATTGATTATCAGGTTAAATCATCGGGCATGCAGATCAATTTCGGACTTACCGTCACACCTGATGCAGAAGTCCAGATCATTTTCGATCCAAAACTCGGGGACATCATCAAGGGAAACGGCAATGGCAATCTGGATATGAAAATCAGCACCTCGGGGGATTTCATTATGTTTGGCGAATACACCATCGAAAAGGGAGACTATTTGTTCACCCTGCAGAATATCATCAACAAGAAACTCACCATTGAACCCGGCGGTACCATCCGCTGGAACGGAGATCCCCTGGATGCCGCTATTGATATTGTTGCCAATTACGCTACCAAAGCATCGCTGAAAGATTTGCTGGGCACCACTGATGACAGGAAAATCAATGTGCATGACCGCGTGACGATGACAGGCAAGCTGATGTCACCGAATGTAAAATATGATATTTATCTTCCGAATGCCGATGAATCAACCCGGTTGATGGTGGCCAGCGCTATCGGCTCAAGCGAGGAATTGAACAAACAGTTCATTTCACTGCTGACCCTCAACCGGTTCGTTCTGAGTACCACCCGGTCAGGATTGCAATCCCAGCCCGGCGGCACGGCTTCGCCATACTCCAGTGCCGCGGGAGTAAATGCCAGTGAATTCCTTTCCAATCAATTGAGTAACTGGTTATCACAGATCAACAGCGATGTGGATGTCGGCGTGAATTACCGGACAAACCGTGAAATGAAGAGCGACGAGGTCCAGGTGGCACTATCCACGCAGTTGTTCAATGACCGGCTTACCATCAACGGAAGTGTTGATGTGGCCACCAATGCTGCAGCCAGTGCTTCTGACAATATTGTCGGTGAATTTGACATTGATTATAAGCTTGTTCCAAACGGCAAATTCAGGCTGAAGACCTACAATCACATCAACAACGACATGCTTTATGATAATCCCTATACCCAGGGATTCGGGGTATTTTACAAAGAGGAGTTCAATACCGTAGGTGAACTCTGGAGGAGGTATTTAAAATCCATATTCGGTAAAAAAGAGGAACAACCTGCAGTATCCGAAGAACCGGACCCGGGTGGTTAATAACTTGGTTGTAAAAATAAACACCTGTATTCACCGTTTATATAATTTAGCGAATCTTTAAAAAATCGTATATGTTGCTTGTACTATTACAGAATGTTGTGAGCAGCAATGCTGACAGTCTTGCTACCAGCGCTGCTGCCAATGAAACCCCGGTGTCTTATTTTGAACTGGCCGTAAAGGGAGGATGGGTAATGGTTCCCATTGCCATTCTTTCCATTATTGCGATTTACATTTTCATAGAACGGTTTATGGCCATCCGGAATGCAGGAAAAATAGACCAGAATTTCATGAACAGGATCAAGGATTATATCCATGACGGAAAAGTTGATTCGGCCATGGCCCTGTGTCAGTCGACCAACAATCCCCTGGCCCGTATGATGGAAAAAGGTGTCAGCCGCATTGGGCGACCGCTGAATGATATCAATACGGCAATTCAGAACATCGGCCAGGTGGAAGTATATAAACTCGAAAAGGGTTTGGCCATCCTGGCTTCATGCGCCGGGGGGGCTCCCATGCTGGGATTTTTCGGCACCGTTCTGGGTATGGTGAAAACATTCATGGACATGGCAAATGCCGGGACCAGCCTGGATATCGGGATACTTTCCAATGGTATTTATATAGCGCTGATCACGACAGTAGGCGGTTTGCTGGTAGGAATTCCTGCGTTTTTCGCATACAATTACCTGGTTGCCCGCGTTGAAGAATTGGTAAACAGGCTTGAGGCATATTCCATGGAATTCATGGATCTGTTGAATGAGCCCGTAAAGAAATAATTGATTTATCTGATACCCGATATATGGCACTGCGATCAAGAAATAAAGTTGAAGTCAGTTATAGCGTTGCAGGAATGACGGATATTATTTTCCTGCTGCTGCTGTTCTTTATGCTTACCTCCACACTCGTTTCACCCAATGCGATCAAGCTGCTTCTTCCGCGAAGCAACAGTCAGACAACCAGCAGGCCGATCACCACGGTATCCATAACCAAGGATATTTCTTTTTTTGTGGAAAAAACACCGGTCGACATATCCCAGCTTGAATTCTTGCTTCAGCGAAAGGTCGGGAAAACCGAGGACCCCACCATTGCCATTCACGCTGAAAGGTCCGTTCCCATTGAATATATTGTTGAAGTCATGAACATAGCCAAAAAAAATAACTACAAGGTTATTCTGGCTACCAGCCCTGAACTCAAAAAATAAGGCAGATGACGGAAAAGCATTACGGTATGTTGGGGACTTTTATCATACACAATATTATTGTGCTGATCCTTCTGTTCACTTACATCACCCTGACAAAACCCTCACCCTCCGAAGGGGGTATTCTGATTAATTTTGGGGATATGGAAAGTGCCGGAGGACCCGAAGAACCGGCCATGAGTGATTTATCATCGGCTGCCGCCCCTGCACCTTCTGCCAGTCAGCCCAAAGCCGAAGACGGCATGCTGACCCAGGACTTTGAAGAAGCCCCGGCAGTGAAGAAACCGGCTGAAACCAAGAAGACTGAAAAAAAGCCCGAAACCAAGCCGGTTACCCAGCCTGTTAAAAAACCTGCTCAAACCACTACTGCAGAACCGGCCAAACCTACTGTCAATAAAAAAGCGCTTTATTCAAGCAAAGGCACAAAGGGGCAATCCACTGCGGAAGCAGGCACATCAGAGGGAATCTACAAAGGATCGGGCAATATGGGAGATCCGACGGGCACGCCGGATTCCGACAATTATTCAAAGGGGCTTGGAGGTGGTGGTATTGCATTCGATCTGAACGGCAGAAGTCCTTTGCATCTGCAGAAACCGGAATTCAATATTCAGAAGGAAGGGATTGTAAAAGTTGAAATCACAGTGGACCGTTCGGGCAAAGTCATCAAAGCCGCACCCGGCGCTAAAGGATCTACCCTGGTAGATAATACCTTATGGGCTGCCGCCAAAAAAGCAGCTCTTGAAT
Source organism: Bacteroidales bacterium (assembly GCA_041737175.1). Taxonomy (GTDB): domain Bacteria; phylum Bacteroidota; class Bacteroidia; order Bacteroidales; family UBA10428; genus UBA5072. Next base: position 201,935 of record JBGSSF010000034.1, on the reverse strand, counting down.
CAAAATTCAACCTGAAGAATGATGCTCCGGAGCAACAGGTGGGCACCATTACTTATCATTTCAAACTGCAGTAGATCAGAAGAATATCAACTGCACTGCAGATACAAGCACAGCAACCAGTAAAACATAGCGCACAAATGTCGGTCCCCAGCTTACAGCTGACCGGGTTCCCAGCCAGGCTCCCGTCATGCTGCCGATTGATAAAATCAGACCGGCCCTGTAATCAACCTGATGTCCGATCATAAATACTGCCAGGGCAAAAGGCGTATACAGGAATACCAAAAAGTTCTTGATGGCATTTGCCCTTACAACGTTAAGTCCGGCCCCCAAAACCAACCCGGCCAGCAGAAAGAAACCCACACCTGCCTGGATAAATCCTCCGTATACACCTATCACAAAGAATACAAGTATATTCAGCCACAGTGATCCGCCAATTCCCTTTTCAGTTTTCCCTTTCAGCCAGGCCTCAGGTTTCAGTAAAACAACAAAAAACATGACAACCAGCAATACCCCCACCACCCTTTCCATCATCTTGTTGTTAATGGACAGGGCGATCAATGCTCCAACGATAGATCCGGCAACAGAAGGTATACCCAGCAGCAGACCTGCCCTCAGGTCGAGGGATCCCTGCTTTCTGAAGCCCACTGATCCCACCAGGCTCTGCAACATGATGGCTATGCGGTTGGTTCCGTTGGCCACATTCGGAGGAAGACCGATAAAGATTAACAGGGGAAGGGTGAGCAATGATCCGCTTCCGGCAAGCGTATTAATAAAGCCGGCGATCAGGCCGGCTCCTATAATCAGCAGATACTGGTACCATTCCAGGTTGACAAAATCCATGATGTCAGGTTCTTGTCTTTAATAGGCGAACAGGGGATAGCCCTTCATCAGTTGATTCACCTTTGCTTTTACCGAACTGATCACCTTTTCATTTTCGATGTGCATGATGACCTCATCAATGAGCTCAACCACGGTTTCGATAAGATCTTCTTTGGCTCCTCTTGTAGTGATGGCCGGAGTGCCAACCCTTACACCCGAAGTAGTAAAAGGAGTTCTTGAATCAAAGGGGACCATGTTTTTATTCAGTGTAATATCGGCTTTCACCAGGACATTCTCCGCCATTTTGCCTGTAACATCAGGTACTTTGGTGCGCAGGTCAATCAGCATGGAATGATTGTCAGTTCCGTTGGAAACAATTTTATAGCCCTTATCGATAAAGCACCTGGCCATGACAGCGGCATTTTTTTTGACCTGTGTTACATAATCGCGGTAAGAATCAGTAAGCGCTTCACCAAAAGCCACAGCTTTGGAGGCTATAACATGTTCCAGCGGTCCTCCCTGGGTACCTGGGAATACGGCAAGGTCCAGAAGATTGGACATCATTTTGATCTCACCCTTGGGAGTAGTATAGCCCCATGGATTGGGGAAATCTTCACCGATCAGGATCAATCCGCCCCTTGGGCCCCGCAGTGTTTTGTGTGTTGTGGTGGTGACGATATGACAATGTGGGAAAGGATGATTCAGCAATCCTTTGGCTATCAGTCCCGCCGGATGCGCAATGTCAGCCATCAGCAGAGCGCCAACCTTATCGGCAATGGCCCTCATCCGGGCATAGTCCCAGTCGCGTGAATAAGCCGATGCCCCGGCAATAATCAGTTTGGGCTTTTCCTGTAATGCCGTTTCCTCCATTTTATCATAATCTACCCTGCCTGTATCTGGATTCAGCGTGTATGCAACCGGGTGATACAGTATTCCGGATGAATTCACAGGTGAACCGTGTGACAAGTGACCGCCATGCGACAGATCGAGGCCCATGAATTTATCCCCCGGCGTCAATACAGCCAGCATAACGGCGGAATTGGCCTGAGCCCCGGAATGGGGCTGAACATTGGCCCAGCTTGCATTGAACAGGGTTTTGATTCGCTGGATGGCAAGTTCTTCCACCTCATCAACCACCTGACATCCACCATAATAACGCTTACCGGGCAGCCCCTCAGCATATTTATTGGTAAGGCATGAGCCCATGGCCTGCAGTACCTGGTCAGACACAAAGTTTTCAGATGCAATCAGTTCAATACCGTGCAACTGGCGATCGTTTTCTTTTTGAATCAGGTCGAATATGAGAGAATCCCTTTCCATAATGCAATGGTTTGATTTGACTCAAAAATAATAGTTTAATCAGGAGGAAAAAAATTATTGATGAATAGTTTATCAGATTTTTTAAGGCCAAAGGCTAATAGGCCAAAGACCAAAGGTCGGAGGTCTTATGCCTTAGGTCTTCGGTCTTCGGTCTTCGGTCTTATTCATCCGAAATCTCAATCAGCCATTTCCTGTAGAAGGAAAACAATTTTGATTTTGAAATAAAGCCAATGTACTCTCCATTATTGATCACAGGCAGGTTCCAGGCATCATTTTCCTCAAATTTCTTCATAACGCTTTCCATGGAATCACCGGGAGAGATATGCATGGGAGGAGGCTGCATGAGATCGCGAACAAATACCCTGTCATACATATCCGTGTTGAAGATGATATGCCTGATGCTGTCGAGCAGTACCACCCCGATCAGCATATTCTGACCGGTGACAACCGGAAACAGGTTGCGTTTTGACCTGGCGATGGATTTGACGAGTTTGCCCAGGGAATCCTCCGGAGAAACCGGGATAAAATCTTTTTCAATCAGAGCATCCATTTCAAGCAAAGTCAGTATAGCTTTGTCCTTGTTATGGGTGATCAGTTCTCCCCTTTTGGCAAGCCTGTGCGTATATATTGAATGCGGCTGAAAATATCGGTTTGTGATAAATGCGATTGTCGAAGTGATCATCAGCGGGATAAAGAGAACATAACCTCCGGTAATTTCGGCGATGAGAAAAATGGCAAAAAGGGGAGCGTGCATGACCCCTGCCATCAGACCGGCCATCCCGGTTAACACGAAGTTCTTTTCAGGTACCTGGATAAAGTCAAAAAGATTCAAAATCCGGGCAGCCAGGTAGCCGGTAAAACCACCCATAAACATGGTAGGGGCAAATATTCCGCCTACTCCGCCACCCCCTGTGGTTGCCGTCATGGCCACCGGTTTGAACAGGAGCACCAAAACGATGAATAACAGGAAGACCAGCAGGTTATCCGTATGACCATAAAACATGCTGTCCCGGGCTACTTCAGCAATATCACCTGCAAGTATTACATTCAATATGTCATAACCTTCACCGTAAAGCAGCGGGAAAAACAGAATCAATATACCCACCACCATCCCTCCTGTCAGAAGCCTGACCCATTGCTGTTTTATTTTTCCGAAAAGCGATTCAATCCGAATGGTAATTTTCGTAAAATAAAGGGAAACCATTCCGGTAATAATGCCCAGCACCATATACCACGGAATATTCTTCAGATTGAATGTTCCGTTAATCGGGTAATACAGGCTGACACCGGGATCGAGAAAGAGATAGGATATTGTAGCCCCTGTCACAGCGGAAATCAATAAAGGAATGATGGAACCAACCGCGATATCCAGCATAAAGACTTCGAGGGCAAAAATCACTCCTGCCACCGGAGCCTTGAAAATACCGGCAATGGCACCGGCAGCGCCACATCCTATCAGTGTGATAACTGATTTATAATTCATGCCAAACAACCGGCCCAGCGTGGAACCCATTGAGGATCCCGTAACCACGACGGGGGATTCCAATCCTACTGAACCGCCAAATCCGACTGTAAGAGTTGACGCAATGATGGAGGAATAACTGTTATGAGGCCGCAAATATCCGCCTTTCTTGGAAATGGAATATAAAACCTTGGTGATGCCGTGTCCCATTTCATCCTTGACAAAAAACCTGACATAGAGGATGGTAAGGAGTATCCCCAGCATGGGAAAAGCCAGGTAAAGAAAGTTGATACTGTACAAACTACCCTGTCTTAATATAAACTGATGGGTAAAATGAACGGCATTTTTTAAAAGTACGGCTGCCAGGCCGCTGATTATGCCAACGAACAAACTGAACACATACATCTGCTGTCTGTGATTCAGGTGTTCAGAAATAAAATTGATGAAACGCGACAGGTAATTGTGGATTTTCATTATGATGTTTAATCCTTCCTGGTTTCCTTTTTCAGATCTTCGAGTAGCGAGCCCAGTTTGTTTACGTAATCAGTAAACTCGGTGGAATACCTTATTGAGTCATCACGGTTTTGTGGCAAATCAATTTTATAATGGTGTCTGACGGTAGCCGGACCTGAATCGAGAATGAAAATATCCGTGGATAGGAAAACAGCCTCACTTTCGGAGTGAGTTACAAAGATTACGGTCGGATCGATTTTGGCGTTTTCGAATATGGAACGCAGAAAAACCTGTATTTGTTTGCGGGTTATGGTATCTAATGCTCCAAAAGGTTCGTCCATTAATAAGATCTGCGGATTTACGACAAGATTCCTCGCAATGGCAACCCGTTGCAATTGCCCTCCGGACAGGATCGGATACTTGGCCCATTTGTTTTCATGCCCGGCCAATCCAACAATTTCTATCATGTTCATGGCCTTTTCATGGGCTTCCTCCTTGGGCACACCCTTCAAAATCAGCGGCAGAGCAACGTTTTGCAGCACCGTTTTCCATTCAAATGAGGTATATTGCTGAAAAACCATGGGAATTCTATCCTTATCCGTCCGCTTCTTTCCATAAATATATACATCTCCCGAAGTCGGTTCCTGTAGCCCCGAAATATAGCGGAGCAAAGTGGATTTTCCACAACCCGATTTACCCATGATGGTAATAAATTGTCCCCGGGTTTTAATGTCCTTTATATCCAGGTTGAAATCTTTAAAAACGATGTTAGGAGGACTATGATCTGTGTAAACCTGGCTGATATTGACAAGATTTATGATATCTGACGGCTTATCTGAATCCACATGAACTGAAGTCGACTTATCGCTTTCATCAGCAACGGTTTCAGGTCCTACAGGCTTGGCAATTTCACTGTCATCCTGTTTTTGAAAAATATTCCGCTTCATGTTCAGGCGTATTTAAAGTTAAATAGTTTTCTATCGAGCAGTTTAAGCAATTTGTCCTGGACAAAACCGATAAAGATGATCAGCAACAATACGGCATAAAGTTGGTCGACATGCGAGCCACGTGAAGTTGCCATGTAAATCATCGAGCCAAGTCCGCCCTGAGCGTTAACCATCTCGGCAATTACGATGTATGTCCAGCTGACGGCTACCAGGTTAATAACATCCATCGAAAACCTGCTGAGGACAGATGGAATATAGAAATGCTTTAGCGTCATCCAGGGACTGGCATTCAAAGTCCACATGGTTTGCTTGAGCGCTTTCAGATGATCGTCGGTTTCAATATCCTTAATTCTTTGCGTAATGGCCGGAAGCAGGTATACAAAAATACCAAAAGCCAGAAACTCAACTTTAACTCCCAGTCCCAATCCGAACAGAGCCATAAATATTCCCGTTGTTGCCGGTAGTGGTGTAAAACGGATTGCTTCAATCTGTTTGCTGACAAGGTGTCTGAAAAAAGGGATCAGTCCAACCATCAAACCAAGCGGAATTGCAATAACAATTGCCTGCAAATAACCGCCCAGGTTAATAAAAATGGAATATCCCGTGTTGAATAAAAGGTTTCGCTCTACAAAAAGGGTTTTGTAACATTGGATGACATCAATGGGCGATGGAAGAATGGTGGATTTAATCCATCCGAGAGTCGTTACCAGCCACCAGAAAAAAATCAGCAGGATCCATCCCAGGATATTCAGAGCCAATTCAGTTTTTCTGTCTACTTCACCGGCGAATTTGAAAAGCTTTTTGATCAAGTCCATATTTCTTTTTCTCCTTATAGTAAAACAAGCGGTTGTATCAAAATATTGAAAGAAAAGCGTAGTTTGAAACTACGCTTAGCCTAATAATCTGGTTATCTGTATGTTTTGCTAAGCGTAGTTTGCAACTACGCTTGTTTTTGATTTTTACAAACTCATTATTTCCCCAATAGCTGAAACTCCGTCCGCCGGTTGGCAGCTCTGCCATTTTCCGAATTGTTATCTGCGACCGGCTTATCGGGTCCGTTTCCAACAATGACAAACCTGTTGGGATCGAAATTATAGGTTTTTACCAGATAATCAGCAACTGATTTGGCCCGCTTGTAAGAGAGTTCCCTGTTCATACCTGCTCCGCCCACATTGTCTGTGTTTCCTTCAATACGGACTTTCATGCCGGCGAACTCAACTGACAATTGTCCGAGCTCGTTTTCGATTTTTTCCTTCATATCAGGTGTAAGTGCCCATGAAGCAGTTGCGAAATTGATAATGATAGGTTTTATAGCAACAGCAGGTAGTGTGGCATCAGCTTCTGTTGGGGATTCAAACCGGATCAGGCCTTCTGCTGCATGCGCATCACCCTGCAGATCATTAATAGCCTGCACGACACCAGGATAAGAGGCCTCGGCCCAGGGCACTATGTTGGTTAAATTGTTGCCATAACCGGTTTTATAAACACGTGCCATTTTTGTATAAAGCTGCTGTCCGGTGATACCCGTGTAATCCGTGCTCAACCCAAAAAAGTTTATGTTGTCACCATAGGTTGCAAAATGGATTTTTTTCATTCCGTCCAGGATAATGCTGACATCATCAGGAACTTCGAATGCTACCTTATAGGTTTGTGCGGCTGCTGCCATTTTTTCCGGATCATTCATTTCTGAATTGGCCACCAGCCAGGCCCTGGACAGTTTAACAAAAAGGTCTTTTTTCTCTTCAAGGACTTCCTTCCGGGCGATAAATCCATCCATGATGATATTTGGCAGTAAATCAGTACTCGTCAGAACTTTGGATGCCCTTGATTTAAGGCATTCCTCATCGTCGGGCGACCAAACCACGGTAGCATCAGCATTTCCGGTAGTAAATGCAGTTTTCGCGGCAAAGGGATCACCCATGGGTAAAATCTGGACATCCTGTTCAGTAAGACCTCCGGCCTCAAGAGTAGCATGAAGCAACGTATTGCTTGGCCAACCCAGGGCGCAGGCGATCTTTTTGCCCCTAAGATCAGCGACCGAATTGATGGATGCATCAACAATAAAAACATCCGCTCCCCGGGAATCATCTATTTTCAAAAACTGCACAACCGACATTTTTGCCAGGTCGCTGGTCCGGTCCATTCCAATAGGAGAAATATCGGTGGTTGTAAAAATAAAGTCAAGGTCTCCATTTTTCAAAGCATCATTGAGTTTTTGCATATCATCCATTCTGATGGCTTCGAAGGTAATGCCAAACTCCTTGTACATCCTCGATTCCTTATTGGGAGCAGCTCCGCCATTCATGTGGATCCCCGGGGCAAAGCCAACGAAATTGTTAAATCCGGCGCGCAGATCGGCCGTGTTTCCTTTGGATGCCTTATTCAGATAAGGATAGCCAAAATAAACACCTGCAGCAATCAAGCCAATGATAAGCAGAAGCACTATCAATTGAAATCCAAAAGTCCACTTTTTAGGAAATCCCGGAATTGTTCTTCCTGGTTTGTCTTGATAATCAGTTGTCATTTTTATTTGAATTTAAGGATTGATAACAAAATTTTAAGTTTAGAAAATATCACCAAGCGGCCCGGCTGCGTTTTTTTCCTCACGTGTCAGCTTATGATTCGGATTAGAAATTTTCGAAGGATTCGGAATATCCAGCTGTCCGGCATCCAACTTATTGCCAATGGCGAGAAGCTTTTCGTATGCTTCATCACTGTCAAAATTGAACTCAGAGGTATTTTTTTCAAGATCCTCAAGGTTTTGTGCCGTAGTGGCGAGGTCCTCCGAAATACGTCCGGCAACAAACTCTACGGCATACTCCAACTTCCAGTTTTGTCCTCCCGGGCCCAGGATTTCCTTCAGTATAGCCGTTGCGCCACGGGATGCAGCTGCCATTTCCCAGTCCTTTTTCATGATGTTTATACTTTCCTCAAAATCCTTAATTTTATTTTCGAGGAGTGTTGCACCAATGGCCAGTTTACGGTCGAGATTGGCGAAAATATTCGAACGTGCCGCATACTTGGTTGTCCATTCTATATTTTTCTCGAGGGTAGTATTTGCACGCGTTCCCGCGGAAGTGGCATTGATGAATTGTTGCTGCAGGTCAACATAATCGTCGGTTTCCTTAATACCTTCCCCTTTTTCAGCAATCAACTGATCCATCTTTTGCTTTATTTCACCGGCTTTTTTGGTCTGCCGCTGAACTTCAGTTTTGGAGTTATCAGCCACCTTCCGGGTATCATTTGACATTTGCTCAAAGTCGGTCCGCAGCTGTTTTATTTTTGATTTGTGTTTCAGGAACAAATCGTGTGTTTCCCACATTTTCTGCTTTTGCTCTTCAAGCTCATCGAAAGGATTCCAACGAATGATGGCTTTGTGGAACCAGCGTACAATTCTGCGGAAAAGTTTAAAAATCGCAGGCAGGAGAAAAATGACGAGGACAACTGCCAGAACGGAGACAATAACCGCAAGAACCTGGCTTAAAGCTCCAAAAACCGCCGGGATTACCCATTTGAATACACCATATCCAACAATCCCGATCAGTATTAAACCAATCATGGAAGCAATGGGCTTTTCGCCCTTGCGCCATTTGGCGAGTGTTTCTTTACCTTTTTCAACCAGCTTGGCATCATCGAAGTATTTCATAATTGGCAGCTGGGTAATTGTTTTGGTTTCTGTTTGCATGGTATTACTTTATTTATTTGAAGTAAGGTTCGATTTAATTCCGGCTTCAATGTCAACAATGCTTACAATGACCTGCTCCTTGGCATTTCGAATGGCATTTATTTTCCTGTCGATATCAATAAACTTGCCCTGGTATTTCTGATCGATGGCCATGAGTTGGTTATTCAAAGCTACTTCCTGGTTCTGGAGTTCCTGAATCTGCTTGGTGAGCTGTTGTATTTTTGTCCTTGTATTTTTAAGGCTGCTGTCGAGATTGTTTTTTTCATTATCCTTTTCAGCTTGCAATTCCTGTTTCTTGGAATCTCCCTTGTGAATTTCAGAATCAGCAGTCCGCTGAACCAGATCTTTATAAAACATAGCGCTGTCAATTAACCGGGACGGCGTTAATGATTTGTCCATCTTTTGTGCAATCCTGAAAACTGTTTTATAAATTTCAGCATTGGGATTTTGCTTTTCTTCAAAAAGAGATTCTGTGAATTCCAGAAAATCAAAACCGGTTTGATTATTCTGATTGATCAGGTTTTGAAGCCGCTGAACGAAATCTTCCACAAGTTGCTGTCCCTGACCTCCTTCAGGCATCTGCAGTTTAGAGCCTGTAATATAATCCGCCTGCATTGGATAACCTTCCGGTGGTGTGTTCTGGTCCTGCTTTACCTCTGGTGCATCCTGATCTGCATCCCTGAAAAAAAGTCGCTTGAATTTGAAACCCTTATCTTTTTCAGACATTTTCTTGAATTGGTTTTAGGTTTATGAATGGTTTAAAAAATTATTACAAAAATATAAGATTTTTGACTGGTTCTTCAGGTTTTTAGTTTATGCTTTAATACCTTATGTCAGATTTCAAATCATTGTATAAAAATAGCATATTTAAAGCACCGTTATGAAATTAATCGGTGAATGACCTAAGATAAAGGATGAGCCGCGGCACGAATCGATGAACGTACAGCGAAATGCTATAAATAAAATTCTTACTTTAGAGCACCAAAAATATTCAGCTAACATGATCATGAAGTCAGCCCACTTTTATTCTGCTGCGCTAATCCTCATTGCGTTAGAAGCATCCATCAGTTACTCCCATGCCCAAAACTCGCCGGAAATGATAAATCAGGTTCACCACAAAGCTTATGTAATCGACACCCATACCGACACACCCATGAAACTGATAGATGGTGACTTTGATCCCGCTGAGCGACATGAAGCTCCTGAATCCAGGGTGGACTTTCCCCGTTTGCGCGAGGGCGACGTGGATGCTGTCTTTTTTGCGATCTTCACCAATCAGCGTGAAAGAACTCCCGAAAATTATGCACAGGCCTATAAAATGGCAGGAAGCATGCTGGATTCGACAATTGCTGCGGTAAAGAGGAACAGTAAAACCGTGATCCTTGCTGCAAGCGTAAAAGAGATCATCAGATCCTCAAAAAACAATAAAAGCGCCATCTGCCTGGGGATGGAAAACGGATTCCCTTTGGCAAAAGACATTGCCAGGATAAAGGAATTCTACAACAGGGGGGTGCGGTACATCACCCTTTGCCACAGTTACAACAATGATATCTGTGATTCATCCACCGATCCGAAGGGTGCTGAGAACGATGGCTTAAGCAAATTCGGAAAAGAAGTTGTAGCCGAAATGAACAGGCTGGGAATGATCGTGGATGTCTCACATATCTCCGACAAATCGTTCTATGATGTTTTGGCTGTTTCCAGGGCTCCTGTAATTGCGTCCCATTCAAGCGTCCGGTCATTGTGCGACCATCCCCGCAATTTGAGCGATGATATGATCAGGGAACTGGCAGCCAGGGACGGTGTTATTCAGATCTGCATTCTCGGTGCATACATTGTTCCTCAAGATACAACATCGGTTAATTATCTCAAACACAAAGAGCTCCGGATCAAATACCATGGTTTCCAATATAAAAATGACGAGGAACGCAAGGCGGCCTGGAGTGAATGGGATTCCATTGAGAAACAATATCCTCCGGTTTTGCCTTCCGTCGCACAGGCAGTGGACCACATTGATCATGTCGTGAAGCTTGCTGGTATTGATCATGTGGGTATCGGAAGTGACTTTGACGGTGGAGGCGGTTTGTCCGATTGCACCAGTGTGGCTGATTACCCCCGGATTACGGCAGAGCTGCTAAAACGAGGTTATTCCCCCAGTGATATTGCCAAAATCTGGGGTGGAAATTTCCTGCGGGTATTCAGGCAGGTTGAAGAAGTTGGGAAATGATCCCAATCGCATCCGCAATGCATTTTTCACACACTACCTCATGCAGGTTGTTTTCTTTTACATACTGCTTTCCTTCATCTGTATTCATATCACATTGCATCAGATCCATGCAATCGAGTGTGCCATGAATTGACTTAAACCTCCTGCTGAAGTCCTGCACCATGGCATAGGTTTTTTCCTTCCTTTCCTTGTTATCATTGTACTTCCTGCAGTTGTGGATCCCCAGAACCATAAAGGATCCTGTCACCGCGCCGCAGGTCTCCTGAAGCCGGCCCATTCCACCGCCAAATCCGCAAGAGATGCTTAACGCAAGGTTTTTATCAAATTGCATATCGTCTGCATAGGCCGTTATTACGGCCTGTGAGCAGTTCAGTCCTTCCCGGAAACCAGAAATTGCTTTTTGTGTTGTTGTATCCATATCTTTAAATCAAACAGGTATATATTTATGCATTGGTTCATTATTGGACAGGCACAACACGCCTGCCTGTGAAATGGACAGGCTTTAGCCTGTCTGTGAAATGGACAGGCTATAGCCTGTCCCTACAAATCACTTTCCTCCAATACCGGCAACTGCCTGTCAATCAATACGTCGAGCGAAATGAAAGTTTCGGTTCTCGACACCCCCTTGATGGATTGGATCTTATCCGCCAGAACGGCACGCAGGTGCTCGTTGTCTCGGGTGTAAACCTCCACGAACATGGCATATTCCCCGGTGGTATAATGGCATTGCGTGATTTCCTGAATTTTTATAAGCTTTTCAGAGACGTTATGGAATAATGCAGCATTGTCAAGAAAGATGCCTACGAAAGCGCATGTTTTATAGCCCAGTTTTTTTGGATCTACATTGAATTGCGAACCACTGATTATTCCCAGGCGGATCAGTCGCTGAACACGCTGATGAACAGCTGCTCCCGAAATATTGCAGGCCCTGGCCACTTCGAGAAAAGACGCGCGGGCATTTTTCGTCAGGATCGATAGAATTTTCCTGTCCAGACTATCAATTTGAAAGCTGTTTTTCAATTTATGCGGGATTTAATTGCATTTATTAACACGGGATATTTGATAAACATATCTTTGTAAGCAAGTTTGAAATTTTTGTGTCATAGTATCACTTAATCGGGTGCGTAAATTTAAATTAAAATTACTTTTGCATCCATGATTGCAATTTAATACTTTTTGTATGTTTTTATTACAATTAAGCATTGACAATTGAATCCCAGGGAAATTAACTAAACTTTAGATTTATGAGCAAGCCCTTAATAGTGCCTTCCAATTACAAAAGTCAGCTCGATCTGAACCAGACTGAAAAAGCCATTAAACTTGTCAAGGACACCTTTCAACAGCAGTTATCCGCCGAACTCAACCTGCGCAGGGTGACCGCTCCCCTCTTTGTACTTAGGGGAACAGGAATTAATGATGACCTGAATGGGATTGAACGCAAGGTCAGTTTTCCGGTAAAGGACATGGGTGAATCTGTTGCCGAGGTGGTAAACTCACTGGCCAAATGGAAACGGATGGCGCTGGCTGATTACTGTATTCCGCACGGAAACGGCATTTACACCGATATGAATGCCATCAGACCCGATGAGGAGTTCAGCAACATTCATTCGCTTTATGTGGATCAGTGGGACTGGGAGAGGGTAATTGCGCAAAAGGACCGTAACCTCGAGTTTCTTAAATATATAGTCCGCAAGATCTATGAAGCCCTGAAACGTACTGAATATGTTGTTTATGAAAACTATACCAACATCAAACCCATATTGCCACATGAAATAACTTTTTTACATGCAGAGGAATTGCTTGCGGATTATCCGCATCTCACGGCACGCGAGAGGGAATTTGAAGCCGCCAGGAAATACGGAGCCATATTTGTAATCGGTATCGGTGGTATGTTGGCCAATGGTGAACTGCATGACGGGCGCGCACCTGACTACGACGACTGGACCACCCCCACGGTGAACGAATACCGGGGACTTAACGGCGATATTATCCTGTGGAACCCTGTGCTTGAAAGTGCCTTTGAAGTTTCATCCATGGGCATCCGGGTTGACAGGGATGCCTTGCTGAAACAACTGGAGATCGTCGGCGTGCCTGAACGTGCTGAAATGCAGTTCCATAAAAGGCTAATCAGTGGAGAACTTCCGCTATCCATAGGAGGAGGTATCGGACAATCGAGGATTTGCATGTTTTACCTTCGAAAAGCGCATATCGGTGAGGTGCAGGCGAGTGTGTGGCCACCGGAATTGCTGGAAGAATGCAGGAAAAACAATATATTTTTATTATAAACCAGCTATAGAGACGCAAGTTTTTGCGTCTCTGCGAGTTTTTCACATTTCCTGTCTGCCCTTTATACTTTTTCCAACTTAATGTTATATTTACACTATCACATTATATCCAAAAAAAGCATTCCTATGTCATTATCAGAAACCTTCATCCAAAAAATCAATAACGGCAACAACAGTGCCTTCAGAAAACTATACGGTGACGAAACCGCAGAACTGGCGAGACAATCCAAAAGGTATTTGGATCTTCTGAAACAGTTCGAAACTGCTTTTGGCAGTAAGGAAGTCAAGTTTTTCAGCTCACCTGGCAGAACCGAAATAGGCGGTAACCATACCGACCATAATTACGGCCGTGTGCTTGCCGGAGCGGTGAACCTTGATAATGTATCAGTTGCAGCCAAAAACAATACGGATGTGATTCGTATTGAATCAGCCGGATATCCCAGGTTCGAAGTGAACCTGTCCTCACTTAAACCGGATAAAAACGAGCAGTTTACTTCAGCAGCCCTGGTGCGCGGAATATGCTCGCATCTGAAGGAGACTGGCTATGCCATTGGCGGTTTTGACGCCTGTATTGACGGTGGCGTTCCCAAAGGTTCAGGTCTCAGCTCATCTGCTTCCTTTGAGGTGCTGATCGGGGCAATTGTCAGTGAATTATTTAACAACGGAAAGGTTGATCCGATTCAGAATGCCATTATCGGACAATATGCCGAAAACAATTATTTCGGCAAGCCTTGCGGGCTCATGGACCAGACAGCCTGTGCCATGGGAGGCCTGATCACCATCGATTTCAAGGATCCGGCCAATCCAGTTGTAAAAAAAGTGAATTTCGATTTTGTGTCAACGGGATTTGCCCTGGTAATTACCGATACCGGTGGAAATCATGCAGATCTGAATGATGAATATGCTTCACTTCCCACAGATATGAAAGCGGTTGCCGCTGAGCTGGGGGCCAAGGTGTTGCGTCAGGTCAGCCTGGATCAGGTTCTGCAGATAGCGCCAAAAATCCGTGAAAAGGTGGGCGACAGGGCAATCCTGAGAGCCATTCATTTTCAGGGAGATAACCAGCGCGTTGTCGACCAGGTTGCTGCACTCGAAAGAAATGATTTCAGATCATTCCTCGATCTGGTTGTCGATTCAGGTTACAGCTCTTATATGTACAATCAGAATATCTATCCTGTCAATAATGTGAAAGAGCAGGGTGTTTCCCTGGCACTGGCCCTGAGTGACCTGGTGCTGAAGGGGGAAGGTGCATGGCGCGTTCACGGTGGCGGATTTGCAGGTACCATCCAGGCCTTTGTTCCCAATAAATTGCTTGATAAATATATCACTACACTGGAACATGTTTATGGCCCGGGATCCTGTCACAAGTTATTCATCAGGCAGGCCGGAGCGGGAAGAGTGGAAATATAGTAGGGAGTAAGGAGAAAAAACCCTTCAAGCGGTCCTGGACCCTTGAAGGGTGATAAATAAATAATCAATCCCTGTAAGGGTATACAACATTTTTAGGTTCTTTATAGAAAATCCAATATGAATATAATTCAGGAAGCATCCTTTAAAGGCATGCATAATGGCAAACCAACCGGACTTTATACATTAAAAAACAAAAACGGTCTCATAGCCCAGATCACGAACTACGGCGCTATCATAGTCAGCATATATGTTCCCGACCGTAACGGAAATCTTGCCGACATTGTACAGGGATATGACACCATCCAGGAATACACCCAAGGCAATGGACCTTATATGGGTGCTGTATGTGGAAGATGCGCCAATCGCATAGCAAAAGGGAAGTTCACACTTGCAGGCAAACAGTATACCCTGGCTACAAATAACGGGCCCAATCATTTGCACGGTGGGATTACCGGCTTCAGTAAAGTGGTGTGGGATGTAATGAAGGTTTCATCAGACCAGGTGCAACTGGAGTATGTATCCCGGGATATGGAGGAAGGATATCCCGGAAATCTCAAGGTTTCGGTCACCTATACACTTACTGGCAATAACGAACTCAGGCTGGATTACCTGGCGACTACGGATAAATCTACCGTGATCGCTCTGGCCAGTCATTCCTATTTTAACCTGGCAGGTGAAGGGTCCGGCAGCATTTACGATCAGGAATTGATGATCAATGGTTCCTTTTTCACACCTACCGATGAAACCTCGGTTCCTACTGGTGAAATCAGGAGCGTGATAGGAACTCCACTGGATTTTACAGTGGTAAAAAAAATAGGCAGGGATATTGACAGGGAGGATGAACAGCTGAAATTTGGAGCCGGGTACGATCAGAACTGGGTTTTGCGGCATCGCACCGGCACTCTGGGACTTGCTGCTGTCGCCCATGATCCGGTATCAGGGAGGGTGATGGAGGTATATACAACCCAGCCTGGTGTTCAGCTTTACACGGCCAACTGGATAGATGGCGAGAAAGGCAAGGGCGGCAAGAAATACGGCAGGAGATGGGCATTTTGTCTGGAGACACAGCACTTCCCAGATGGCATTAACCAGCCTCATTTTCCGTCAACCATACTTAATCCCGGAGAGGAGTACAGGCATAGTTGTGTGCATAAATTTTCAACGAAATAAACTTTAAACATCATTTACCATGCAAAAAGAAAACTCAAAATTCCTGTTCCCGTTGATCGTGATGGCCTCCCTGTTTTTCCTTTTTGGCTTCATCACTACCATGAACAACTCGTTGATCGATTACCTGAAAGATGCATTCAATCTCAATGAAGTCGAAAAACAATTGCCCAATACTTTTTTCTACGGCGCTTACATTTTATCCATCCCGGTTGGGTACTTGCTGAACAGAATAGGTTATAAAAATGGTGTGCTGGCTGGTCTTGCCCTTGTCAGTGCCGGTTTCTTCCTATGCATCCCCGGTGTTGCCGCAGGATACTATGGATTCCTGAGTGCTGTATCGGTATTTGCCATCGGTGTTGTTCTGCTGCAGGTGGCTGCCAATCCTTATGTAAACGCCCTGGGTAAACCGGAAACTGCCGCCAGCCGGCTGACACTTACCAACGCGCTTAATTCACTGGCAACGGTGATTGCTCCCATATTTGTTTCCATGCTGATTGTATCATCCAATACACCGGGTGCCACAGATCCGAAAACCGTGCAAGGTCCTTTTGCCGGTATCGGCATTGCGACACTGGTCATTGTGGTCATCATGTTTTTCCTTCACCTGCCTGAGATTAAGGGTGATGAATCTGCCGAAGGAGTAGCGAAAAAGTTTAAGTCAAGCGCCTACAAGTATCCCCATATGTGGCTGGGTTCACTGGCAATCTTTGTATACATGGGCGTTGAGATCGGAATTCCCAGTTTCTTTGCTGATTATTCGGCCAAACTGGGCTTCACTTTTGACGGCGAAATGCGAACCAAGCTGTTGGCTTATTATTGGTTGGGATTGATGATCGGCCGTATTTTAGGGATTTTTATCCTTCGTAAATACTCAGCGAGCCAGATCCTGAGTTTCTGTGCCATAGCAGGTGCAGTAATGCTGCTCTTATCACTTGTTCTGGGCAACATGAATATGGCTACAATTTCGCTGGTGCTTTTCCTCGGAACCGGCTTGATGCATTCAATCATGTGGCCCTGCATATACAACCTGGCGCTTGAGGATCTCGGCCCGCATTCCAAGGTGGGATCAGGTGTTATTGCCACCTCTGTCATCGGAGCAGCCATATTGCCCATCATGATGGGTGGCATTCAAAAAAGCATCGGTCTGGTTGTCGCTATCTGCTGCCTGTTTATTTATTACGCTTACATTACTTTCTTTGCTGTGAAGGGTTCGAAGATCAGGTAGGATATTGTTCTCCTATAATTCGTACCTAAGAGAGGTTGTATCAACTGATAGAAGAAAAGTGTAGCTGCAAACTATGCTTAGCGTAATACATAGATATTCATTATAATATGCTAGGCGGAGTTTGTAACTCCGCCTAATTGATTGTTTTTAGCCATAGGGTTGCCATGCGATTTGTTTTCAAATCCCATGATCTCCCTGATATAATTTGCATTTTGTTTGGTAGTCAGCATCTCTAACAGGATCAATGCCACATCCATTGCAGTTGAAGGATTCCAGGAAGTAATTATGTTATCGTCAATCACAATCGGCTCATGGATTACCTTTACACCAAAAGATCTCAGGGTTTCCTGCCTGACAGGCTTTTTGTTATAGGTTGTTCCCTTTTTACCCTTCAGAATCCCGCTCTTTCCCAAAGCCAAAGCCGCCACACATATGGATGCTATGATCTTATCTTGCTTTTTGAATTCACGGATCAAATCAAGAATTCTTTCATCATAGGCATCCCTATAAAAATCATATACTTCAAAACCACCGGGAATGGCCAGTGCATCAAAAGAATCAACCTCTATTTCCTGTATCAGATAATCAACCAGAAATCTTTGGTTAAATGAACTTTTAATTTCCCTTTTCAATCCACAGGTGAATAATTGTGTTGCGCCATTACCTTCCACCAGGTTCCAGCCCATAACATCAATGAAAACGCTGGCTTCATAGGTTTCGAAACCCTCTGCCAGCAACAGTAATACCCGTTTCATTTCTTTTGGCATAATACTCATTTCAGGTGTTTCTTCACCATGGTGGCTACCTGTTACTTATTGACTGGTAACCTAAAAGCAAACCTGGACCCTTTCCCAGGGACAGAATCAAGCAGGAACTGCCCGCCAAGCATATCCACATAGGCCGCACTGATTGAAAGACCCAGACCCATGCCCCCATAAGTTCCCATATCGGATTTATCGATCTGGTAAAACCGGTCAAAAATTCTGGCATGTTCATTCTCGGGAATGCCAATCCCGGTATCCGAGACAAAAAATTCAATCCAATCATCCTGCAATGTACATCCCATCTCGACTGATCCCTTGTGCGTAAATTTAAAGGCATTGTTCAGGAGGTTGGCAAAGATACCGATCACTTTGTTTTCATCAATCCTCACATTGCCTTTGTGACCCGGAAAATTATTGTTCACACTGAATCCAAGCTTTTTTTTCGCGGCCAGCGGAAGATATTGGCGGTACAGGTTATTCAGAATAACATTCAGATCTGCAGTAGTTTCGTTGATAATGACCTGGCCGGCTTCGATCTGGGAAATGTTCAGAATATCATCGATGATGGAAAGCAACTGGTTGTTGCTTTGCGATATGATGTCCATGTAATTCCTTTTCAATTTGGGCGAGATTCCTTCCTGCACGAGAAATCCTGAAAAGCCGATGATAGCATTCAGAGGTGTTCTGATTTCATGAGATATATTATGCAGAAAAGCGGTTTTGAGGTGGTTGCTCTCTTCAGCTTTCTCCATGGCAATTCTTAAATTCCCGAATAAATAAGAATTTTCCAGCGCCAGAGAAGTGATGTTTGAGAAGGTGCTGAACAGATCAATTTCTACCTGTTCAAATTCATGTATTCGTCCTATCGTTCCCAGAATGATAACCCCTTCCACTTTCTTCTGGACCAGCAAAGGGATATAGACGAGTGATCCCAGATTTCTTATTCTTGTGATCAGTCTTTCTTCCTCAGTTAACGTGGCCTTCGATACATCGTTGACGATGATTGTCGTCCGGGATTCAATGACAGCCCTAATATAGGGATGGTTATCCAATTTTGCATATCTGAATTCTTCCGGGTATTCTGCAGGAAGCGGGGGGAATGTGGCTTCGAGGAACAGGTCATTTCCCTTTACAAAGTAAATGGCACTTGTATCTGTACCAACCAGATTTGCTGCATTTTCAACAATTTTTAGCAGCACTTCCTTCCTGTCCAATGATTCAAGGAGATGAAGACTCATATTGAAAAGTCTGGCCAGGTCCTTGTTTTTCTTCAATAGCTGTTCTTCAGTCTGTTTATGTTCAGTGGCATGTTCCCTGACCTGTTTTTCAAGCTCACGGATTTTTTTCTTCAAATGTGCATTCTGGTCACCCTTATTTCTTTCCATAAAATTCTTACCTTAAACCTGGTGTGATCATTAAGGAGATATTTGACAATTCAGATGTCAAATGCAAATTAATGATTTTATGTTATATTACCAAGCCTAAAGTTCGCAGTTTGCTTTTCCTCTTTGTGACATAATATCCTGTCCACAATCGATGTTTCTGCCTTGTGCAGGTTGTTTTCGTAAACACTATAAATGGCGGGATTTCTGATTTCATATTTTTCAAGAACAAGGTTCAGAATGTCCTTCCTTACGGTGATTATCAAGCATAAATCCGGTTTGGCAAGCAGGTTTTCAAGACAACTGCTCCAACCACACCCCTGCAGTTCGAGCCTGCCGATCTCATCGATGATTACGACATCTTTCTTCCTGCAGTTTTCAGTGGAAAGTATCCTTTTGCCCTGTTCCAGGGTCTCAGTATCGATTTCATATTTTCCAATTCCACCGGGCTCTCCATTTTGCTTTATACTCAAAAAACGCAATTTATTTTCAGTCTCAACAAAGACCAGGTCATAACCCAGCGTTTTTCCATCCAGCATAATGCGGGGCGCATAAAAGCCTCCGATCAATAAGTCTTTGTTCCGTAATCTATGGAGAAGCTCAACCAAAAAACCTGTTTTCCCTTCAGAAACATCACCAGTAATGATAAAAACCGATGCCTGCTGCTGTTTTTTCAGTGTGTTGAAACGATCCTCCGTATAACTTATTAAAAGTGCTATTACATCCGCAGGTTTCTTAATGAAGGTCTTTGCATCCGGCAGGTTGGCAACCACAAACGGGAGCGATTCAAATGCCAGTTCAAGGGCAGCCGGAAGTTGTTTGAATACTGTTTTCGCTAAAAAATTTCTGATTACGGGATTGTACAATTCTGTTCCCAATGCCGAAAAGCCAAAGATAACAACAGCTGCTCTGAAATTCATCTGCAGACCAATGATCAGTCCGTCTGTCCAATGACGCTGACCGCCATTAAGTGACGTTATTAACACGGCAGATAAAACAGTAATCACCACAAAGAAAATCCAGAACCTGGGACGTGAAAGCTGACGCATTGCCCGTTTATAACGCGAGACCCATAAAGTGACCAAAAGCACCGACACAGGTATCCATATGTACATCGGACTTTTGTTAATCAAAATGAAAGCCGTAACAAGTCCTGCGAAGCTCAGTATGAGCCAATTTATTGAATAAGGAAAATCAGCATACTCGCTGTTCTGCAACTCAACAGGCCGTTTCTGGGGTACCTGTCCTCTGATATCCTGATTGCCGGCTATGCTCCTCGCCATCTTTGCTCCAACCACTGCAGCAAGCAGGCCGAAAAGAATATATACGGCTAGTAAAATCATCACCGGAAGCCAAAAAATATCGAATAGTATATTTAATTGTTGTTCGGCATATTTCAGAACGTTTGCATATATTTCAACGATATTGTTTCCATAGTAGATGATATAGTTGATGATTTTCTGTGTCAGAATCCATGACATAGCCAGGGCGGAACCCAAAAAAAAGCCGGCCAGGTTTCTTCCCACCAGCCTGACGGAAATATCAAGCAATAAAGCTTCCATAATAATGGCCACCATGGGTCCCAAAAGAACAGCGCTTGGCGACATGGTTTTCATCAGGGCGCAGATCAGTCCGCTGCGCCAGAACAGCCCCCTGTCCTTCCATTTATAGGCCACCGAGATCATCAGGATAAGCCCGATTGCAGTGAGTATATTTCCTTTGAAAGGAATATTCAGATTGTGCAGAAAACTTCCCAGTATGATTTCGGATGCTGCCCAGTTGGCGCCCAAAATAGATGCCTTCAACCAGACATCATTGAGTAAATACCTGTCGTTCATTTATGGAAATTGAAATGCAATGAAGCATAAAGATTCCGGCCCATTTCGGGGTATCCTTCATCCAGGGTATAGTTATTATCGAGTAGATTGTTTACACCGAATTCTGCATCCATAAATCCGGCAAAGCGGTACGAAATTTCCGCATTGGCAATGGCAAAGGCAGGTGATATTCTTGAACCATCACTGGCATTGATGCGTTCGGAATTATATTCACCAGATAATTGGACGGAAAGTTTTTCGGCAAAACTGAATTCTGCAGAAACAAATACTTTGTTTTCCGGAACATCAGTGAATAAAAGTTCCGGATTGCTCAGGTTATCACGTTGAATATAAGAATAAACCGCATAGAGCCTGAAACTCTTATACGGCTGGTAAATCAGACTGAGATCAGCACCAACAAATCGCGATGAACCGGTATTCTGCATCTGTGACAGGTCATCCTGCACATTGTCCACCGGCTGAATGGTGTTGTAGAGGCGGCTGTAAAATAATTCAGGCCGCAGTTTAAGTTTTTCAGCCACAATCAGGTTGGCCGCCAGTTCAAGGTTAAGTGCTGATTCTGATGTTAGATCGGGATTCGGAATGGCTACGCCAAGACGGTATGAATACCGATCTTTCATGGTAGCAAAACGGTTTTTATAGGCGACATTGAAATTTGCTGAAAAAGCATTCGATAACTGATAATAGGCAGCCAGTTGCGCATTGAATGCATCATTTGAATTACCGGGCAATTCAGTTATGGTCTGATCAGCGGAATTATAATTCTCTGCTTTTAAGCTGTACCTGACATTGTAACCCACACCAGGTATTAAGGTAAGTCTACTGACCGGTTTGTAAACACTTTCAAAGCTGATTGAAACAGTATTGTCGGCAATGTGTATGGCAGGTTCACCTTCATTGTGCTCGCTGTGGTTGTCGTTTTTCAGGTGTGCCGAGAATCTGAGGGTGTTATTTTTGCCCGCATCTCTTGAGAATTCAAGATTGCCACCCAGTGTATAATCCTTGAAGTAGCTGTTAAAGGAATATCCTTTTAGCTGTGTGGTGTAGCTATTATCATCATAACTCCTGAGCTTATTCTTGAATTCGTCGAAAAACAAACGTGCTTTCAGATAGGATTTCTGTCCGATGGCTGTTTTAGAAATCAAATAAACGCTTTGTTTATCCCAGTAAGGCCAATCCCAATAGCGGACCCTGATCGTGTTGTCATCCCCGAGATAAACCGGGTTTCCTTTGCTCCCGTGGGAAATAATATAGTTAATGCTGTATTCATCAGTAGGATTGGGTGCATAACCAATTTTTAGGCTTCCTTTAATGTCTTTACGGTAAGAATTGTCGCGACTGCGGTTATTTTCAAGCGCCGAAGTGTCAAAATCCGCCGATAAGGGAACAAACTCCCTGTTCATTATGGAGAAACCCGATTGAATATAGGCCTTCCCCATTTTGCTGCCCAGGTTGAGCCGGGCATCATAACCATTGCCGCTCATGATACCGGCTTTGGCGCTGATTTCCAATGGATAGGATGGTTTCATGCCGACCAGGTTGATGGCCCCTCCGAGGGTATTGGCACCGTACATCATGGAAGAAAATCCTTTGGAAACATCTATTTTGGATACGTCGTAGGTGGTAAAACGGGCCAGATCCATATAACCATCATAAGGCACATACACAGGAATGCCATCAACAAACACAGGTATACTGCGAATGTCGAAACCTCTCAGGTAAACGGCACTTTCGTTGCGAGGACCCAGGTTGCTTAGGGTAATGGAAGGCAGTATGCCAAGTGAAGAACTTACATCGTGGGCATTATATCTGTGCAGCTCATTCGTCCCTATCATTTCCCTGTCAATGGTCCCGGTTATGATGACTTCTCCAAGCTGGAACGATTTCACCGGATATGCTGCCGTATCTGTTTCCTGCTGTGCGAGGCAGTTAAAAGACAGGGTAAAAAATAGGAGTAGTAATGGAACTCTTTTCATTCTGATTTTCAAAATGGTAGTAAAGGATACTTCGTTATTCGATTAAGGAATAACGTTTGTGAAGATATAAATTCCGCCTAAGACGACAAAATCTTTGTTTACATCAGAAGAGTTATACATTCAGACGCCTGGTCTGCGCATCCAAAAAAGCAATGAATTCCTCTTCCGCTTTTTCAAATTTTCCAAGAATTTCTTTCCCATAAGGGGTAATCTGGGCAATACCGCCTTGTCTGCCTCCCCGTTTAAGAACTATCAGCGGCATGCCGGCGGCATTATTCATCTGGTACAGGCTGTACCAGGCTTTTCTGTAAGAAAGATTCATTTCTTTTGCTGCTTTTCGCAGGGAGCCGTGTTCAGCTGTTTTCCTCAGCAAATGGACCTTGCCCTCACCCAACAGGGTTTTACGGTGAACCTCTATCCAGATCCGTCCCCTGACGATATATGTTATATCCCTGGTATCCATCATTAACTTATTATTCAAGGGTCAGATGAACATGTATTTTACTTATTTTTCCTTCCCGATTAAAAATAGAATGGCTGTTTACTTTGTCAATAGCAGATCCCTGGATATTTAAAGAATTCCCATTGTTAAAAACCAGGTCTATTCCATCTTTACCGTCAAGCAGGTAAATTACCTGAACTTTGCAGTAAGTAAAATAAAGGTGCGGCACAGAATGGCCATGGGAATCTTTTGTTCCCGGGAGAATATATTCATTCTTTTTCAGAACGACGGGATTAAATGATATTTGTCCGTTATTTACAACCAGGCCAAGCTCAAAGAACCGGCTGATAACATCTTCTTTCACCTGACCGGTCATACCCGGCTGCTGCACCCCTGCCATCCGGGGGGTATGGGAGTATGGATCAATCGGGAATGCCCCATATTTATCAGGCGTTTTATGAACTCCAATGCCTTCTTTAATCTCTGCATAATGATCCGCCAGCTTACGCAGGATATCTTCGGTGGCACCCCCTTTTCTGGCTAGTTCAATGTTTTCACCAACCGCGAGCAATAGCTTTGAAACCATATGCCAGTATATCGAACCAAGCCCTTCATACTTGTAGAAAGTACCTGACCTACCAGTAAAAGATTGATGATCAAATATTTTCTCATATACCGCCATTACCTGTTTCATCTCCGCCGGCATAACTTTTACAACTGCACTATCAGTCAGCTTCTGCAAGGCTTTTTTCAGAAAACCTGCATTATTGAATGTACCATTAAAATGGTACTGGCCCCTGGTATCCCTGGCAATTATACTTGTATCGCCCATTTCAATCAATTTCGACAACAGTGGAATTCTCTTAACATCTTCAGGGGGTACTATATTCTTTTCAAGAAACCATGGCAATCTCTTGTCCGGATACAGAATATAGCTTTCCTGATCCGCACGGTACAACTTGCTATTTCTCAAGGTATCGAGCACTTCCAGCGACTCTTCGGGTGAAAGTTTGCCGGAACTCAGCACTGAAACCTGTCCTTCAAGCATCTCATACAAATGCCTGATTGAAAAGCCGTTGTCGCCGATAGTCAATAGATTATAAGCATTGTAGAGTTTATCGGTTCTTTTATTTGCAGCAATACTCTGATCTATAAAAGCTTGTGCTGTTTTGAGAAATTTAATGAGGTACTGCTTCTTTACAGATGCCTTTTTACCGGAGAATCCCTTGTATGCTTTAGCTCTGAATTCACTTCCTGCATTGCCAAGTCGATCTGCCAACAGCTTACGCTGCGTGTCATTGAATCCCTCGTTGAGCAATGATTCATGGTCTTTCAGGGCATCATCAATTGCCGAAAGAAAGTCTGCCATTTCCTCTGTAATCTCAAGGCTTGTATGAGAAAATGCCGACAACAACCCGGCAATAAAATGAATGAACCGCCTCATATAATAGAGTGTAACCATGGATACTCCATACCCGACCAGTGCATTGTTGGCATCGTTCCATTCGGGACGCAAGGTATTCATCCAAATGCCCGCCTCGGGAATAAAATTGCTAAGCTTGGATAACAGCGGGGCCAGAATTTTTTCGGTAAGATTAACCTTAAATACCAAACCCGATTTATCAAGAAGTAATTTGCCATCGGCTCCTATCCGGGCCACATCTTCATCTATTTTATGATGTGCATCAAAATCAAAGTCAATAGAATCATGCGGGTTATCAACAATCTCCTGATAGGATTTAATCCGGTAAGGAATATTGGCATATGCAAACATATCCTTGACCAGCCATGAATTAAGATGTCCCGGAAAATATTTCTCCGATACCTCCAGCAATTTTAGCAGATAAATTATCTGATGATCGCCCCAATAGCCGATATTTGAGAACGGATTACCTGGTTCAGGCACTTCCCAGTCTATTCCATCGCGGGTTACACGATACGGATTGTATCCATCGGCCGATGAAGCATTCACGAACTTGGCGATCATACCGCTTATATAACCGGGATAAGACAATGCCAATGCCTCCCAATTCTGGAAAATATCGCGCCAATTACCCTGGTAATATAGCAGCTTATTGCCGCTTACATCTTTAATGTTTATTGAAAAAAGGTTCCACGGGCGGCTTGGATCGCCATGCCTTCGGCTGAAGGTAAGCGGCAGATATTCAAGAAACAGACGATGAAGATCTTCATCACCCTCTTTGGTTATTATTTTATCGAGCTCTTCATATTTGAGGGTGTCAGGTAACTGATCGAAGAGTTTTCGGTGCCCTTCCAGCACTTGTTTATTAAAGTGTTTGACATGCTTGAGGAAATCACTTTTATCAATTGAATAACCCTCGCTGAATATGCCCCCCCGCATGACATTGAACAAAACATTCGAAAAGTGTCTTGAAACCACAAGTTTGTCGGATGAATTCTGAATACCATCTGCATCGGCAACAATAACTTTCAGGTTAAGGGTGCCTTCCTGAATATTCTTTTCTAACGCATCCATTTTATCCTTGGTCCTGGACAAAAAATCAATCAGGTTATTCACTTTCACCGAATCCTGGTTGACCTCGGCAGCAAAATACCATACCTTGCTTTCGCCGGCATTAAGTTTAATTTTGGCGTTTGCAAAGAATGCCCCTTTCACTCCTTTTGATTCCTGCTCTTCAACAACTTTTTTTCCCTTTCTGAACTGTCCCAGTTGTCTTGAACTTAACAGAAAAATATTTTTTTCGAGGCCGCAAGTCCAAACAGTTGTAACCTTTAGTGCTTCGCTTGGTTCGGCTTTATCAACAGGAATAGATTCGAGCCGGAACAATCCGAGCGAATATTCCTTCACAAGCTCGGATTTTTTATAACCGTCGAGCAAGGTGGAAAACTGATTTTGCATAAACCTCTCAACTCCATATGGCAACAGGTTTTGCAGGCCATCCATTAGTTCCACCCTGACTGATGTCACCGATTTGTTCACCAGGATACTTTTCCTGATCCAACCGAAATGATCAGAGTTCATCCAGCCATACCGAAAGGACAATCCCAAATCGAGGTTGTTTTCTTCGAAAATGAGCTTATTGCCGCAAGTATTTTTATACAGGTTCCTTTCGGTTTTGTACACACCGTCATACCTCTCAGAAAAAGGCTCCCATAAATATTCTTTATCTTCTGACAATACCCTGAAAATTGATTTGCTCCCGGTTGTCTCTGCTGATTCCTGAAGTTTATCATCTGTATAATACGGGAAAAGTGCGCTTTCGGGGTTGATCCTTCCTGCTGACAAACCACCGGTGCTGGAAATAAACATCCAGTGGTCAGAATCGCTTGCAAGACTCATAAAAAAAGGCAACATCGAGTCAAAATTCCTGATTTCATAGAAATCTTCCCCATCAATTGTCACAAATTTACCTTTGACTTCTTTGTCCCATGTTTGGAATACATTCTTACCGATCAATAATTTATTTTCAGCCATCAGGTTCCGTATTATTGGTTAATTATTTCACAGTTGCCTATCCGGCAATAGATAATAGAACTTGTAGGTTCTCCGCCATTTTAGTTTATGTCCGGGATCCAGATCGATGCCAATGAACAATTCCGGACTGAGTACATGTTTGCATCCCCATACATTCATCATTTCAGGCACGAAATCGGTACTTTCTTTCATTCCGATACCCATGCCGTCATGGGTAATTTCCCATTCCCCATTTTCCGATTGAAATTCAGTCAAAGGGCTAAAGAAAAAATCTTTTTCAGGTGAGAATTTAAAATTTACAGAGTTTGCATTCAGCACAACGGCATTCTCAGGGTTTAATGCTTCGAACATAAATGACGGTTTAATTATTTTGCATGGCACCCTAAGCGTATAGTGTTCATTAATATCCGACCTGTTAACGGCCATAAAATTATGACAGTATTCATTCGTTTGTATTTTCCTTGTTCCTGTATTTTCCAACTCATAATCAAGGGTAAATGAATTACCGGAGAGTTTGATCTTCTTGATTAGTTTTGTACTGTACCCTCTGCAATCTTTTGGAAAAACCGTATACTTTATCCATTCCTCTCCCTTTTCTATTTGAATTTCAAAAGGATCTATCTCGTATGCTTCAAGAAAATGATAGGCATCGTTACTTTTTCTGGTTAGCAGTCCAACGCCTATTTTAGGGAATTTCTCACCCACGAAACAATCTTCGTATCCTATCGGTTTGGTTATTCCAAATTCGTTATACAAACCCTGACCATGCCGTTTAAGATCAAATCCTTTGGCTGTCTCTACCGAACAGAAAATAAATTTGTTCTCAAATAAAACCTGAGAAATATTTCCAGTCCAATCGAACCGTGAATTACTATAAACCTGACCTGGTTCTTCAATAGTCAGGCAAAGAATACTGTTCTTTAAAACTATTGCCATAGTGTTCTTTAGAATTCGCTATTGTCTCACCAAAATGGTCTCGAGTTCTTCCAATGATTTACCCTTTGTTTCAGGCACAAATTTCAAAACAAATAACAGGGTTAGAAATCCTAAAAAAGCATAAATCAGAAAAGTATAACCTGAACCGATAACCTCAAGTTCTTTAGGAAAAACCGTAGCAACGGAGAAACTAACTACAGAGTTCCATGTACCGACTATTGAGATCATAACTCCCCTCATCTTGTTGGGAAATATCTCCGAAAGCAAAGTCCACATCACTGGTCCAAGAGAAATAGCAAATGAGGCAACATATAAAATCAATCCAATTAATACAAGAATAGCATTCATTGATATAGAGTTTTCCAGGATAACCGATTTAAAATTGTTATAATTCTTGGCGCCAATTTCTTTTTTGACATCTTGAAAAAAAGTCAATTCTTTATCGAAAGATGTGTTTGTAAGATTTCTCAATCCACTTTCCAAAACTGTAAGATCTGCCGGTTCACTTTCCTTGTTTTTAGCAGCTTCCTGCATAATCTTCACAAGTCCTTGATCTGAAATGCTATACTTAGCTGATTTAAATGCAAATCCAGCGATCGAAAGGGATATCATAATCCCGATTGACCCAATAATCAAAAGGGGCTTTCTGCCCAACCTGTCAATCAGAAACATGGCAACAACCGTGAATACTACATTTGTCAATCCTAATATTATGGCCTGGGCAAATGCCGCATCCTGACCACCACCAGCCATCCCGAAGATCATAGGTGCGTAATAAAAAATAGCATTTATCCCTGTAATTTGTTGAAAGAATGCAATACCAAGCCCAATAATCAATATTAGGGTCATTTTCTTCGTAAACACTTCGCGAAAGCTGATGCCGGAATGTTTTTCAGATTTCCCGATATTTTCTTTTATTTCTTTGAATACCTGTGTTGCATATTCCTCACCTCCAATACTGACCAAAGTCCTCTTTGCCTCTTCATCCCTGTTTTTCAATGCCAGCCAGCGGGGACTCTGTGGAATAAAATACAACAACAGGAAATAGAGTACTGCAGGTATAGCACCGATTCCCAACATCCATCTCCAGTTCAGATTTGGATCGGTAACTTTCTGTAAAATAAAATAATTGGAGAAATAGGCAACCGAAATACCCAATACAATATTTAACTGATTTATTGATACCAAAGTTCCCCTTTTTTCGCGTGGTGCAATTTCAGCAATGTACATCGGGGCGACCAGGATTGACATGCCAACCCCCAAGCCTCCTATTATTCTGGCAATGATAAAAAAAGCAAGATTACTGGTTAAAGAAGTAGCCAGGGCACAAAATGTAAAGAGAGCGGCAGTCATAATAAGCACCAACTTTCGGCCATAAATATCAGCCAGAATTCCCCCGATAAAATTTCCGCCCATAGCGCCAAAGATGATGGCAGAAACTGAGAGACCCAGCAATAAAGAACCACTTTCTAATCCAAACACATTCCTGTAAAAAGGGACCGCCCCGGAAATAACTGCACTGTCAAAACCCAGGAGAAATCCTCCGAGAGCTACGATTAATGAAATCAGAATTATAAAAACATTTTGCTTCTTCATTTTACATTAATTTTAGGTGTAAAAAATTAATTATGGATAGCAATTTATTAAAAAATCCGTATCATTCGTTTATTCTCAATTATAGAATTTATAGTAAGGAGCATTTTCTTTTCGGGATATTTATGTATATTGCTGTGCAATTAGCCCTATTAATGCAAAAAAAAATTGTAATTGTCAATATTCATAAACCATTTTAACACCCCCCGATGTTATGAACAGTATTAATTCGTCATTGACATTCAAAGAAAAATTAGGATATGGTTTGGGAGACACCGCATCTCATTTTGTTTGGGATATGGTGGGTTTCTGGCTCATGTTTTTTTATACCGATGTTTATGGAATTTCAGCAATTGCAGCCGGGACAATTATGCTCATAGCCCGGTTCTGGGATATGGCTATCGATCCTGTTATTGGTATCGTATCCGACCGTACCAATACAAAGTGGGGGAAATTCAGGCCATATATCTTATTTGGAGCAGTACCCTATGCAGTTTTGGCTATTTTGACTTTCACAACACCAAATTTTGGTGAAGCAGGAAAGATCATATATGCCGCAGCAACCTATATTTTGTTAATGACCGCATATGCCTCGGTAAACTTGCCCTATTCCGCATTAGGCGCAGTAATGACCAACGACTCATACGAACGGGCCGGGTTAAACACATATAGGTTTATTGCTGGTTTTGCCGGACAATTTATTGTTACCGGGCTCGCTCTTACTTTGGCAAAATTCTTTGGAGGTGGCGACAAAGCTCAGGGTTTCCAATATACGGTGGTATTATTTGCCGGCCTGAGTCTGGTATTCTTCTTTATAACTTTCAAAGCCACAAAGGAGAAAGTGCATCCCCCGAAATCACAGGTTAATTCTCTTGGTGCCGATTTAAAAAATCTCTTTACCAACAGGGCCTGGATTATTTTAGCCATTGTCGGCATAGTATCTTTTGTAATGTTTGCGATTCAAAATGCGGCTGTGGTTTATTACTTTAAATACTATATTGGTAATGAAGAAAATGTGCAGTTATTTAATGTAATCGGAACAGTGGCTTTGATTGTTGCCCTGCCATTCTCAAAACCTTTGGCCAAAAAATTCGGCAACAGGAATGTTTTTATAGCCAGTTCAATTATTTCAGGAATATTCTTTATAGCCATTTATATTCCTACAGCACAGAATATTGTTACAATATATGTGTTTAATATTTTGGCTAAAATGGCGTATGCGCCGGCAGTTCCGTTATTATGGACAATGATAGCCGATTCAGCTGATTACGGTGAATGGAAAACCGGGCGCAGGGCAACTGGACTGTATTTCTCGGCAGCCGTATTTGCTCAAAAAGCAGGATGGGGAATTGGGGCCGCATTGGTCGGTGTAATACTTTCAATGTTCAATTATGTGGCCAATGCCGTGCAGACAGAAACCTCGATTACCGGTATCAAATTGCTGGTTTCAGTTATTCCTGGTGTTCTGTACATGTCCTGTGCCATATTCATGTATTTTTACAATATTGATGCAAAAACCACCGATCTGATAAAAACAGAACTGGAGGCCCGCAGGGAAAAGGAAGACTCCGAGTAGTGGGTTTGTCCGGCAGCACAATCTTTATTTTCCGGTGATTGTTGTTCCCTGGTAACGATCCAGAAATTTCAACTGGTCTTCCATGGGCAGATCAATGGCTTCCGCCTTCTCTCCAAATTGCATTACTTTGATATCTTCCGTCTGGAAAACCGGCCATTCCGGTAGCCCGTCACCATTGGGATTGCCTGTTGCAGCGAAATTCACCCAATAAGACGACATGATTTCTGCCAGCTGGTGATCCCAGGACACAAAAGGCTTGTTCCAGTATTTCAGCGTCTTGAGGGCATAGCCGAATTCGGCTGAATGAAAGGCCCCGTAATTGGGTTCACCGGGAGGCACATGTGTAAAATAATATAAATATGCCTTGTTTTTCCCCGTTTTGGTTTGCATAGAGGCCCATTTATAGTTCAACCAGCCAAAAGTCAGAACGTTCAATATTTTCTGTGATTTCCCGGCTTCCTCATCCGAATTGGCAGGGAAAAATCTGAAAAATTCAGGGGCCATCGTACCATATTTCTTTTCAGCATCAGCTTTAAATTTGGCTGCACCAGGCATAGAACCGAATGAAACTCCGTCGTCGGCATTCCACCCACTGATAAGTGGAACATCATTCTGAAGTCCGGCTTCAAATGCGGGAATCACTTCAGGAAGGACATAACCATCAATATTATAGCTGGCCCTCCCGCCTGCTTTCATCATCTCTTCAGCGGGTATCTTCCGAAGTTCTTCCAGGGTTTTTATCTTCAATGCATCGAAGAATTTAAGTCCAGACTTCTCAGCAGCATCCAGCGTTTGCCCGAGTCCCAGTTCCGAACTGAACATCGCACCGCTCTGTCCGATTGCCCTGTGAAATAGTCCTTTTGCCAGGGATGATACCATAAGCGCATTGACACTGAATGATCCTGCTGATTGCCCGGCAATGGTGACCCTTTCGGGATCACCTCCGAATGCGGCTACATTGTTTTTCACCCATTGCAGGGCAGCAATCTGATCCAGGATTCCGTAATTGCCGGAAACCTTGTTGGGCGATTCCCTAGTTAATTCCGGGTGAGCAAGAAAACCAAAAATTCCCAGGCGGTAATTGATGGTGATAAACACAACACCCTTTTTGGCCATTTCCTCGCCGTCGTACAGGGGCACTGAACCTGATCCGCTTGTGAAAGCACCACCATGGATCCAAAGGATGACAGGACGTTTCTCATCCGCTGTTTTAGCAGCTGTCCAGAGGTTCAGGTAAAGGCAGTCCTCGCTCAGGAATTCCTCGGGTGCCATGAACTCTTTGCTCCACATGGCAAATGGTGCCGGCCTGGACTGCATGGCGCTGGGTGGAAAAACTTCACAATTGCGTATACCTTCCCAGTGGGGTACCGGAGCCGGTGCTTTCCACCGCAAATCACCCACGGGAGGCGCTGCGAAGGGGATGCCCTTGAATATCCTGACAGTTCCATCCCCTCCGGGCACTCCTGAAACAAGCCCGGCTTCTGTTTTTACGGCATTGATATCAATGATCATACTGCTCTTGCTTTTAGGCGCCGAAGAACAGGCAGCCAGCATAATGACAGTCAACAGAATTCCCGTTTGTTTCATGGCAGTATTATTTTGCAGGTTTTAATTCATTGATATTTTGTTGGGGAACCAGGGCAACCGACTCTTTCTTCACAGTCAGGTCTTTTGCCAGCATAAAGGAGGCGCTTTGCCTGATATCCCTGGAAGAAGAACCCAGCTTCACCATATAAGCCCCTGCATCAGCTATCCAGGAAGAACAGGATGCATCGAATGAAGCCAGGTTATAAGCATCGATCACAAAAGTCAGTGTTTGTGTTTCACCGGGCTGCAATAAACGGGTTTTGGCAAATCCTTTCAATTCCAGTGCGGGTTTATCAAGCTTTTTGGACGGGGCACTCAGGTAAAGCTGAGCCACCTCTTTTCCCGCTTCCTTCCCCGTGTTTTTAACATCAACAGTGATTGTCATTTTACTGTTGAATTTTGCCGAGCTTAATTTCAGGTTGCTATAACCAAACTCAGTATAGGAAAGTCCATGACCGAATTCATAGGACGGTTTCACACCAAAGGTTTCATAATACCGGTAACCAACATAGATGCCCTCGGTATAAGTATCCTCGGCAGGTCTTCCGCGCATGAATCCGCCGGGCCTGCTATCCTTGGGTTCATTGGAGGGAAGCTCTTTGCCCGGAAATGTTGCCGAGGACGGAACATCTTCATAACGGGCAGGAAATGTCACAGCTAATTTTCCCGAAGGATTTTCCTTGCCGCTGAGGATGTCTGCTATTGAATTGCCCGTTTCCTGTCCGGCCTGCCATGCCAGCAAAATGGCATCAGGTATGTCTTTCCAACTGGCCGTTTCAACAACGCCGCCCACATTCAGAATGACTATGGTCTTTTTTCCCTTTGCCTGAAAAGCTGCAGATACATTTTTGATCAATTCCTTCTCAGTAGCGGTAAGCTGAAAGTCACCCTCACCGCTGGAACGATCGCGGCCTTCGCCTGAATTTCTGCCGATGGTAATAATTGCTGCATCTGATGTGACTGCCAGGCTGGTTGCCAAACCTTCATTTACGCCAAACTCAGGAGTAGGTTCTGATCCCATCATCATGGCCATAAAGCCCTCTCTTTTGGGTCTGCCCTCTTTAACTGCATCCCGGTATGCTTTATACATGGCCTGCAGGTTTTCATGAATGGTGTAACCTGCGCCCTGAAGTCCCTCGACCAATGAAACGCTGTAGGCTTCATTGACATCACCACTGCCTGTTCCCCCCGTGATAATATCATAGGAAGTAGTCCCGAAAACAGCCAGTTTCTTTACAGTTGATGCCAGAGGAAGAGATGAATCGCTGTTTTTCAGCAATACCATGCCCTCTGTGGCAGCCTGACGGGTAACCTGGGCGTGGGCTTTCAGATCGGGCTTATTGGAATATTTATATCCTTTATACCGGGGACCTTGCAGGATTATGTTCAAAATTCTTTCAACATTCTGATCCAGTAACCTGACATCGAGCTTATTTTCCTGAACAGCTTTAATAATAGCCTGTGTCTGGTTTTGATTTCCGGGCATCAGCAAATCATTCCCTGCTGCCACCTGGGCAGCAGCATCCTTTCCGCCAAACCAGTCAGTCATCACATAACCTTTAAAGTCCCAGTCATTCCTGAGTATTTTTGTCAGCAGATCATGGTTTTCGGAAGCATACGGGCCATTTATATAATTGTAGGAAGACATGACAGTCCAGGGTTGTGCTTCCTGAACAGCGATCCTGAAACCTTCGAGGTAAATCTCACGCAATGCTCTTTCACCGGCGATGACATTCAACGTATTTCGATTCGTTTCAGCATTATTGGCTGCGAAATGCTTGACAGAAGTGCCGACTCCATTTGATTCCACACCGTTTATCATGGCAGCAGCTATTTTCCCTGAAATGTAAGGATCTTCGGAGTAATATTCAAAGTTCCTTCCGCATAGCGGATTTCGCTGAATATTCAAACCCGGTCCCAAAAGCACATCAATGCCATATTCCAGCACTTCATTCCCCATGGCCTGTCCTACCTGATTTACCAGCTCTGTATTCCAGGTGGAAGCCAACAGGGTTCCAACCGGGAATGCAGTACAATAATAAGTATTATTGTCTTTATCGCGTGTCGGGCTGATGCGCACACCGGCAGGGCCATCAGCCACTACCGAAGGAGTTATGCCAAGCCTGGGAATGCCAAATGTGGTTCCGGCAGCGCCGTCCACCAGTGATTTGGTTTCTCCGATTACCGGACCCGTGGGTGAAGGAGCAGCGGCAGGGGCAGCAGCAGGAGCACCCGGACCACCCGGTGCACCCGGACCACCTGCTGGCATACCTGGCATGTTCATGCCGGTACCAACTACTAATTTTGCCTTTTCTTCCAGCGTCATTGCTGCGACCACCTGTTTTACGGAAGCCTTCCCCAATTGGGGAACCTGAGGTGCCTGTGCCGTCAAAGATGCAGCAGACAGGTAATAAAAGCCAAGTGTTAAGATCAACACATTCCTTACCTTTTTCATAATATTTACCTTTTGTTAAGTTTCAAGTGCCCGTTTTCATTCATTGCGGGGCTTCTCAGGTAAAGTTAGTGATTTACCAGGTGAGGATAAATAAAATAGACAGACAGGTGTTTTTTATAGATTATCAGTAAGATTTCAATGTAGTTCCGACTGCAAGACTGCAAGACTGCAAGATGGCAAGACCCTCCTTCGCCAAGGCTTCGGCGGGTAAGACTGCATGACTCTACAACCTGAACGTATGCGTATACTTTACCATCACCGCCCTGTTGTAGAATACCGGTGGATCAGGATCGGGGTGAACATTGCCGATGTATTCGTTTTCATCGATGACCAGGTAGAAATCATTGCCCTCCTTAGGATTAAAGCGTAATCTGAAATTCCCGACAAAGTCACCGGTTAGGCTGTTGTATTGAACCAGAAGGCTGGTCGACAATTTGATGCTGAACATATATAGCATGCTCACATTGGTGACATGACTTCTGAAAAACTTGTCACGACCGGGAAAATTCACATAATTGAACTGGTATGATCCTTTCACCTGAAGGCTTTGGGAAATGCTCATCGTGGGCATGATCATGATGCTGAAATTTCTTCCGTCATAATACTCCCCTCCATTGATCATGATCATGGCGTTATAAGGTTTCGACATCGGGGTAAATATCACAGCCTCGGCTCCGTAAAATTTATACTGGCCAACCGGTATACTCACATCATCGGAAAGATCAAAAGCCTCATCCACGCCTTCCTGTTTATACATTAGGCTAAACATACCCCCCAGACCGCTTTTACCAAATATTTCGAAACCGGGGGCCACCATGAAAGTTTCGATATCTCCGCCCGTTGTTCTTGCCATCCTTTCCACGCGAACCCCGGCTGCAGTGCTGAATATTTTTGATTCTGATCCCGGTAGCCAACCATACCTCATTTCTCCTTCAAATCCTTGCGAACCAATGTACTTCATAAATCCTACCTGGGGATCAAAATGGTCACCGAAATAGGCATAAGTCAGGTTATAAGCAAATCCCTTATCGGACCTGCGTTCCCAATTAGCCCTGATCATGGTCGGTTTCATCGACATGGCATCGGTTCCTGCATCCTTATTCTGGTTTTGCGCCAGTTTCAAATCCACATAATCATCGCCGAAAACGCGGACCAGTCCGTCCAATCCATAGGCCACATCGTAGGTACCGTCAGCACCAATCTTGGTGGTTACCAATCCTCCCACATAGCTGTTTGGATTGAACACCTGCCTTCTCAAGCGGGCCACCCCGAAATTGTTAGATGGAATGGTATCCAGTCTCTGGGTTTGCATATCGAGGAATCCGATATCCCATTTTCCGGCCCGGCCAATGAGTTTGACACCGCCGAATATCCGCACCCGTTCTTCCTCTTCAATACCGATCCTGCGGCTGTAAAACATATCTGAGGTTCCGCCAAGCTTGTAACTGAAAATACTGGAACGTTCCTGGAAAAATAATCGTTTTTCCGGGAAATACAATGAATACCTGGTCAGGTTTACCTGCTGATCATCCGCTTCAACCTGGGCAAAATCAGTATTCAGGGTTACATCCATGGTCATGTTGCTCGTCAGGCTGTATTTCACATCAAGACCTACATCTATTTTCGGATCATTTTCTTTCAAATACCGGATTTCCTCGTCATTCAGGTCGTAATGACGGGCATAACCGCCAATGGCATATGGAGATACATAAACCGGTTTGCTTGATTTAATGCCCGAGAACGCAACTTCCGCAGCCTGGGAAGGCTTAATGGGCGCCGTCATACCATATTTTGGATCAATCGCCGGATAGGTATCCACTTCATTCCTGGAACTGATGGACCTTTGCACGATGAGTCCCATGGATACGGACTCACCCTGGGCCTGGAACCGCAGGCTGGAAAAAGGGATTCTCATCTCAACATACCAGCCTTTGTCGTCGCGGGAAGTTTTCACATCCCAGAAAGTATTCCAGCTGAGGTTTATCGTGCCTCCACCGGGAGCTCCCATCTGGCCACCACTGGACATATTTGCATCGTTTGAGACCGTATAATCAATCCTTAATCCCGAGGGCATGGTTCCGAAACCCATGGCATTCTCATTGTCATTAAACGTATCGAGGATAATTGTAAATGCATCGGAATTCCTGGATTGCTCGTCCCGCTTTTTACTGGTAGATCTTATGGTAGACGCATCTTTGGTAAAAAGTCTGGCTCCTACCCACATGAAATCATTGTCATAAGCAATCATGACCTCGCTCTTTTCTGAGGGCTCAGCACCGAAGTTGGGCCGGTGCATCACGAGAGGGAACATTTCCGCCTCGGTCCATGCATCTTCGAAGGGTAGTCCATCAAATTCAATATTCTCCCGAAGATGGAATATTTTTAAGGGTTCAACGGCTGAAAGGGAGACACTTAATACCTGGAATAAAAGAATATAAAAGAAAAACCAGTTGTTCCTAATGTGCATATTTATAAAATAAATGCAAAGTAAATGCAATTCCGTTAAAATCTGAAATTCGATCGACAAACAGCTGTTTTCTGCCGTTAAGAAGGGATTTTTACCAAAAAAAGCGTTAATTTGATACCCATATAACAAAACCTGCCATGAAAAAACAAGCATTTTTAACACCCTTGCTGTTATTTGGTCTATTTGTATTCGTAATTTCATGCAATACGGCGCAAAAAACTGTCGTTCATGACCGTATCGCGTCCTTCGATGAAGGCTGGCGGTTCATTAAGGATAATCCTGCTGGTGCAGAAAACCCGTCGTTCGATGACTCACAATGGCGAATGATTGATTTACCGCATGACTGGAGTATTGAAGACCTGCCCGACGGAAAGGCGGGTTTAATCAATCAGCAGGATGACAGCATAATCGGACCGTTTGCCAAGTCATCCATCGGCAAAATGGGCACAGGTTATACGGTTGGTGGCACAGCCTGGTACAGGAAAAGCTTTACAATTGACAAAGCAGATGCGGATAAAAATGCGTACCTGCAGTTCGACGGTGTTTATATGAACTCAGATGTTTGGGTCAATGGAAAACATGTTGGCAATCATCCTTACGGTTATACATCCTTTTATTATGATATCACCTCTTTTCTGAATCCGGCAGGACAAGACAATGTCATAGCGGTGCAGGTGAAGAATGAAGGCAGGAATGCCCGCTGGTATTCCGGTTCAGGAATATACCGGCATACCTGGCTGACCTTCGTGAATCCCGTTCACATAGGTGTATGGGGGGTTTATGTAACCGCTCCGGCTATTACGGAAAGTAAAGCTGAGATTAATATCCAGACCACGATCATCAACTCGGGTAAGGAAAATACACCTGTCAAAATACAGGCCCAGATCATCGATCCATCAGGGAAAGTGGTTGGTAATACTGAGAATGATATGACTCTTTCATCAGGGCAATCAACAGATCTGATACAAAAAATTTCCATTGAAAGTCCTGAACTCTGGTCTGTTGAAACCCCTGTTCTGTATACTACCAAAGTAATTGTGTCAGACAATGACAAGGAACTGGATCAGATGACCACTCCTTTTGGTATCCGCACCATCAGGATTGATGCTGAAAACGGCTTCAGTCTGAATGGCAAAAATGTGGAAATGAAGGGCGGTTGTTTTCATCATGACAACGGACCTTTGGGATCAGCCGCAATCGACCGGGCTGAAGAAAGAAAAATCGAATTATTAAAAAAGGCAGGATTTAATGCCATACGGTGCAGTCACAATCCTCCTTCCCCTGGTCTGCTTGATGCATGTGACAGATTGGGTATGCTCGTGATCGATGAGTTCGCAGATATGTGGGAAAAACCAAAGGTATCTCCGGATGATTATTCAAAATATATTCGGACCCACTGGAAAACCGATTTAGGATCCATAATACTTCGTGACCGGAATCATCCGTCGGTGATCATGTGGAGCATCGGGAATGAGATCCCGGAGGCTGCTGACACATCCGGTTTAAGGATAGCCAAAAACTTGGCTTCTGAAGTACGCCGACTCGATCCGACCCGGCCGGTCACCGAAGCCATGGTGGATTTTATGGCCTTTACGACTGGTAAAAGCGGTTGGGACAAGCAGGCGCCGCACATGGCCCAACTCGATGTTGTCGGCTACAATTACGGATTTGAAAGATACGGGGGAGATCACGAGAAGTATCCCGATCGGATCATGTATGCTTCAGAGTTCATGCCGCCTCTTTCACTTCAGAACTGGCAAAAGGTCGAAGAATTGCCTTATGTGATCGGAAACTTCAGTTGGACGGCCATGGATTACCTTGGAGAAGCGGGGGTCGGCTTGCCGCGCCTGATTGACATCCCGGCCGGTAAATCCGGTTCAGGATCAAATCCCATGGCAGGTATGATGCAGTTTTTCAGTCCCGATTCCTGGCCTGTTTTTAACAATTTTCAGGGAGACCTTGACTTGATCGGCCATCCAAAAACGCCCTATTATTATCAGCATGTGGTTTGGAAAGAGAGCAAAATTGAAATGTTCGTTCACCGGCCCATTCCGTCTGGTAAAATGGAAATTGTGAGTCCATGGGGCTTCCCCGACGAACTGAAGAGC
This sequence comes from Bacteroidales bacterium, assembly GCA_041737175.1. Taxonomy (GTDB): domain Bacteria; phylum Bacteroidota; class Bacteroidia; order Bacteroidales; family UBA10428; genus UBA5072. Next base: position 162,351 of record JBGSSF010000034.1, on the reverse strand, counting down.
TGGAGCTGGGAAGGTCATGAAGGGGAAAAAATGCAGGTTCATGTGTATACCCGCAGCAAGCTTGTAAAACTTGAATTGAACGGAAAAATGATCGGTGAACAGGCTGTGGATGACAGCAAATCTATTACGGCAACTTTCGAAGTCCCCTATGAGGCAGGTACACTTACAGCCCGTTGTTTCGACAACGACATGGAAACGGCATCCGAGACCATCAAAACGGTGGGCAAGCCGGCAGTAATCAAGCTGACCGCCGACCGGTCCGCCATCAAAGCCAGCCGGAATGACTTGTCCTATGTGATGGTGGAGATCCTGGATGCGGAAGGTAATGTTGTACCCTTCGCCGATGATGTGCTCGTGCATTTTGAGATCTCCGGCAACGGAGAAATTGCCGGCGTTGGCAGCGGAAGTCCCACGGATATGTCAAGTTTTCAGCAGCCCCGGAAGAAAAGCTGGCAGGGCAGGTGCCTGGCGATAGTGCGGCCAAAAGGAGAGGCAGGAAAGATTTTGCTGACAGCAAAATCGGATGGATTGACGGATGGAATGGTGGAAATAATCACTGAAAGATAATGTTATTATGAAACGTGTTTAGAGACGCATTGCAATGCGTCTCTACTTCATCTGATCGCGAAAGATTCCGGGGGAGGTATTGCAGCACAATCTGAACTGCCGGTTGAAATAGGAGATATTTTCATATCCGCACTCGAAAGCCACTTCACCGATGGTTTTATCCGTTTCAGCCAGCAATTTCCTGGCATGCATGATTCGTGTTTCATTCACGAATTCCGTAAACTTCTTTTTGGTTTTGCGCTTAAAGTACCTGCAAAAGGCGGCCTTTTGCATGTTGGCGACCGACGCTGCCATCCCGAATGTAATTTCTTTCTGGAAATTTTCAGCCACGTATTTATATACATCATTGATTACTTTGGATTCACTAAGACTTGCAGCACTCAGGTTATTCCCGGCACTCAGAAGTTTTGTATTTCGCTTCCCTGCCAATTCATTAAGGATCAGTAAGAAATTCCCGAGCCTCTCCAGGTTTTTTTTATGATTGAGTTCTAACATTCTATTGATTAGGGCTTTTGATGGATTCAATATTTGTACACCAAATTCACCTTTTTTTATAAGCCTGTTAAGTTGTGAAACTTCAGTTTTACTGAAGAAATTAATGCCCAGGAAGTCGCGCCTGAAAAGAATTACCACAGCATGAGCCGGTATATTTCCCTTTTCATAACCACGGTTATTGTAGAAACAATGTGGCAGGCCAGGGGCAAGAAGAAAAACATCCCCATCATTAAAATTGGTCACATTGTTGCCCACGTAAAGCTTGCCATTGCTTTTTTTAATAAGGATCAGTTCAAACTCGTCGTGCAGGTGAAAAGGAGATGTGAACCGGGTTTGTATAAACTCCTGGTGATGAAATAAGCTGTTCTCATCCACTACCAGTTTTTCGTATGAAATCTGCATAATATTAACCGTAATTAGTTTAAAGAAGGACAACAATGTAAATATAGTACAAGATATGGCAAATCAGTTGCTACATTTCAGGATTTTAACTTTGTAAATTCGTTAGGCTTCTAAAAGTAACCTGCTTTAAAATGGATCATGCAATTTTAGGCACAAGAGTGATTGTGCACCATGCATGGAAGAAAGGTATTGTTGTACCCGGGTTTAACATCCCCTACCTTCCGATGATGGAACCAGTCGTCAGGGCGTTGCGGGACACTGGTACATTCGGACTGATCATGGTTGCGAGGCTGGAATGGATTAAATTCAAATCCGGCAGTATGAAAAGTATCCGTGATGAATATGAAATGCAGAAAGATCTTCGATTCACCCGCCTTCACCTCGATCATGTGCCGGTCATTGATGAAGACAACCTGCTTACCGATTTTAAAGCCATCATCTCTGAAGCGATTGAACTGGGATATGATTCGGTTATGATCGACGGATCGAGGCTTTCACTGGATGACAATATCAAAAGCACACGGAAAATTACAGCTCTCGCACACAGTGCAGGAATCCCGGTGGAGGCCGAACTGGGTGCCGTGATGGGCCATGAATCGGGACCATTAACACCCTATGAGGAGCTGTTTGCAACCGGCAAAGGATTCACTTCACCTGAAGAGGCTCTGAAGTTCATTCAGGAAACACAAACCGACTGGTTATCCGTTGCCATAGGTAATGTTCACGGAGCCATATCTGCTGCATCGCGTACAGAAAAAAAGATTGAAGCCCGGCTGGCCATTCCCCACCTTGAGAAAATTAACAATACCCTTCACATTCCGCTTGTCCTTCACGGAGGAACAGGAATTGCTAAAGAATACCTGATGCAATCGTTCAAACAGGGTATAGCCAAAATCAATATTGCAACAGCCATCCGGCAGCCCTATGAGAAATTAATGAACAGCTCAGTAAAAGCGGCCCAGGATGCTGTTTATAACGAAATGCTGGATATCATCCGGAAACAGCTTGAAATTGCCGGATCCGCAAACCGCATATTTGACGACAGTAATATATAATACTACTAATCCTATGAAAGATCAAGAATCAACATTCGCATTGTATTTTGGCAACAGGGGATTCTTTCCTGAATCATTGATTGCCATAGCCCGCAAGGAAGTCAGCGAGACACTTAAAAAACTGGGACACAGCACCCTGATGATGGACAGCCACCTGACCCGTTACGGAGCCATTGAGACTACTGAAGAAGGCAGGAAATATGCAAAATTCCTGCAGGACAACCGGGGTAAATTTGATGGTGTCATCCTGGTACTTCCGAACTTCGGAGATGAAAACGGGGCAGCTGCGGCTTTACAGGATGCAGGAGTGCCCATTTATATCCTCGCTTATCCGGATGAACTGGACAAAATGGATTTCCAGCAGCGCCGTGACGCTTTCTGCGGGAAATTCTCCATCATGGATGTGTTTTACCAGTACCGGCTGCCCTATACTGTCTTCCCTCCCCACACTTTGCATCCATCTTCAAAAGAGTTCAAACAGCAAATTGACGCATTCGATAAGGTATGCAAAATCGTCAAAGGCATGAAAAGGATGACCGTAGGAGCTATAGGGGCAAGGACCACAGCATTTAAAACGGTTCGTTTTGATGAACTGGCTCTGCAGAAATACGGGATAACAACTGAAGCCCTCGATTTGTCAGAAGTATTCAGCAGGGTACGCAAGCTGGACATAACTAACAAGGCATCGAAAGAAAAAGCGAACAGACTGAAAAACTATACCAACTTTAAAAAAGTTCCTGAAAAAGCATTTGAAAACCTGGTGCGATTTGGTGTCGTGATCGACGAGATCATTGATGAATATAGGATGGATACTCTCGCCTTGCGTTGCTGGATCGAAATGGAAAAGGATTTTGGCGTAGCTCCCTGTGTTCTTCTTAGTGAAATCAACGATCGTGGTATACCGGCAGCCTGTGAACTGGATATCTGCAATGCCATCACCATGTATGCTCTGAACCTGGCATCGGGGAAACCGGCAACCTGTCTCGACTGGAACAACAATTACGGTGATGAGCCCGATAAATGCATACTCTTCCATTGCGGACCTGTACCACAAAGTCTAATGACCGCCAAAGGAGAAGTTATTGAACATCCCATGTTTGCCAAGTCATTTGGTGCAGGCTGTGGCTTTGGCTGCAATGTCGGACGCATTGCACCCAACCCGATCACCTTTGCCAGCTCAAAAACACAGGATGGGAAACTTTTTGTGTATATGGGCGAAGGTAAGTTTACCAAAGATCCAATACAGGAAGGCTTTTTCGGTTGCGGAGGAGTTGCGCAGATCGATAATCTGCAGGAAAAATTATATAAAATCGGTTATAACGGATACCGGCATCATGTGAGCGTGACGCCCGGACTTTTTGCTCCGGCATTGCGGGAAGCCTGCACACGATATCTGGGTTATGAAATCACTGAAATTTAAAACAAAATATCTTGAGTTACCTGGGTTTGGACATAGGCACCGGAGGATGCAAGGCGGTTGTATTTGACGACAAAGGGAAGGAACTGGCTTCTTCCTTCCGGGAATATGCTGTTTTGCATCCTCATCCCGGCTGGGCGGAGCTCAATCCGGAAGAAGTGATCTTTAAATGTTTTGAAGTGATTACAGAGGTAAATGAGAATGTTTCCGATCCTGTAAAAGCTATGAGTATCTCAAGCCAGGGAGAAGCGTTTGCGCCGGTCGGTGGTGATGGGAAAATACTGGGGAATGCCATGGTTTCTTCGGATTCCAGGGCAAGGGATATTGCAGCCAGTTGGAGCAGCGGTTTCGGAAATGAGAAAATCTATCACATTACAGGACATACACCGCATCCTTTGTTCACTTTATTTAAAATAATCTGGATTAAGGAAAATCAACCTGAAATATGGAATAATGCCAGGTATTTTCTGTGCTTCGAAGATTTATTCCATTACAGGATGGGGCTTGAGCCAAAGATCAGCTGGCCCTTGGCAGGAAGGACAATGCTTTTTGACGTTCTGCATCACCAATGGAGTACAGAAATTCTCGAGGCTGTCGGTTTGCTGCCTGAAAAGCTGGCAATACCCATTGCGTCAGGCGAAATAACCGGAATCATCAAACCAGAAAACGGTCTTAAAGTGGGCTTTACGGATAGGGTTACTTTGGTAGCCGGTGGCCATGATCAAACCTGTGCGGCATTAGGGGCAGGGGTGATTGAGACAGGTATGTGCATGTATGCCACCGGCACTGTTGAATGTTTCTGTCCCATACTTGATAGGCCAAGCTTCTCAGAAGAGCTGCATAGGAATAACCTTTGCTGCTATGATTTCACTGTCAGGGGGAAGTACACCAGTGTTGCCTACAGCCTGACAGGAGGCAATATCCTGCGGTGGATGCGCGATGAATTGGGACAATCGGAAAAAGCCATGGCAGCAAGTTCCGGGCAAAATACCTATACTCTTCTTCTGGATGCCATGACCTCCCTTCCTTCCGATCTGCTTGTACTGCCCTATTTTTCTGCCACCGGGACCCCCTATTTTGATACCAGGGCCAAGGGAGCGATTATTGGGCTTCAGCTGTCAACCACCAAAGGCGAAATAACCAGGGCATTGCTCGAAGGTGTGGCCCTTGAAATGAAACTGAATCTTCAGCTGATGGAGAAATCAGGAATGAAAATCAACTCACTGATTGCTACCGGGGGTGGAACCCGTAATCCCAAATGGACACAACTCAAGGCAGATGTACTGAACAAAAAGATCATCGTACATGACGTCAGCGAAGCAGGATGTTTTGGCGCAGCAATGCTCGCTAAGAGCGCCACAGAAAACATACCTGTTTTGGAATTACTCAGGGATAACACTTCAAAAACGGAGGAATTCACACCTAATCCGGAAAATGCAATAATTTATGATAAGAAATTCATTACCTACAAACAGCTTTATCCTGTTCTGAAACAATTCTGGTCAGAAAAACAAACAGATTAAATCCGTATCTTTCTATAAACTTTACATGTAATGTCATGGATAAATCGGAAAAATTAAAATACATCGGAAACCTTTCCCAGCAGGGTGGTTGTCGTCATTATACACTAAACGACGGCTGGGGACGAGGACTGAGGGCTACTGATATAAATACCGGGAGCGGACTGCAGTACACGATTCTGCCTGACCGTGGAATGGATATTTCACTGGCAAGTTACAAGGGAATGAACCTGGTTTACCTTACCTGCAATGGCGAAACTCACCCGGCATACTATGAACCGGAAGGGATTGGCTGGCTTCGCACATTTGCCGCCGGTCTGCTCACTACCTGCGGACTAACCTACCTCGGCCCTCCCTGTGAGGATGGTGGCGAGCAACTCGGACTGCATGGGAGGTTTTCCACACTCCCTGCCAGGCAATTTTCCGACCTGTCGGGTTGGAATGGCAATGATTACATCTGCCGGGTCACGGGAATCATCGAAGAAGGTTATATTTTTGGGAACAAGCTGAGGATGGAACGTGACATATCTTCTGTCTGCGGCCAGAACATGATCCGTATTAAAGACAGGATCACCAATTTCGGGAGCGCTCCTAGTCCTTATACCATTCTCTATCACATGAACCTTGGTTACCCTCTCCTGACCGAGGATGCCGAACTGGTGATCGACCCCCTGGATTCTTCACCCCGTGACGCAAATGCTGTTCCCGGGATAAAGGAATACAGGAACTTCATAAAGCCCCAGCCTTCATACCTGGAACAGGTTTTTTTTCATACCATGAAGGGCAATGCCCGGGGAGAAACCACGGTCACTCTGCAAAACAAGCAGGCCGGAGTTGCTGTAAGTATTATCTTCAATGTGAACCAGCTTCCTTATATAACGGAGTGGAAAATGATGGGATATGGTGAATACGTATTGGGGATCGAACCCTGTAATGTGCTATGCAAATCACGGAAAGCCCTCCGCGACGAGAACGCTTTACCCATGCTGCAACCGGGAGAAAGTACAAGCAATGTGATTGAAGTCCTGGTTAGCGACTATATCTGATTTTAGTAATAATGCATGAAAAAACTGGTTCTCTTTGGTGCCGGTAAGATCGGACGTTCCTTTATCGGTCAGCTTTTTGCCCGGTCGGGATATGAAGTGGTTTTTGTGGATATCGCCGAGCGGGTCATCCGGGAATTGAACAGCCGTAAAGGCTATCAGGTTGTGATTAAGAGCGCCGGAGCAGATGAGATCCTGCATGTTGAAAATGTCCGGGGTGTATCAGGCAAAGACGTGGATAAAGTGGCTATGGAATTATCTGACTGCGATATTGCAGCCGTTTCAGTCGGTCAGAAGGGGCTTCCGCAGGCTATTGCCACACTGGCCGAAGGTCTGAAGCTTCGATGGAAGATATATGGTAAAAAACCACTTGACATCATCTTGGCGGAAAACCTTCGCGATGCCGATCAGTATGTGAAAGGCATTTTACAAAAGATCCTGGGAAAAGAATTTCCTTTGAATGAATTGGTGGGTCTGGTAGAAACAAGTATTGGCAAAATGGTGCCGATTATGCAGAATGAAATCCAGGAAAAAGATTGCCTGCTGGTATATGCAGAACCTTACAACACACTGATACTCGACAAAAAAGCTTTTAAAAATCCGATCCCTGATGTCGCAGGACTTGCTCCGAAGGACAATATGAAAGCCTGGGTCGACCGTAAATCGCATATTCATAATTTTGGCCATGCTGCGGCAGCCTATGCAGGATTCCTGGCAGAACCAAATGCTATTTACCTGGCCGATGCACTGAAAAACAAAACAGTGAAACATTTCGCCCGGAGTGCCATGCTGCAAAGCGCTGAGGTGCTGATGAGAAAATACCCTGGCGAGTTTACCCCCGCAGATCTTACGGATCATGTGGATGATCTGCTGTTTCGTTTTAGCAATCGTGCACTCGGAGATACCGTTTTCAGGGTAGGCTGTGATCTAAAGCGAAAACTGCACCGCAATGACAGGATCCTGAGTCCACTGATCGATGGCATGGAGATAAAGTCACCTGTAAATAGAATCCTGCTGACCTTTGCCTATGGACTTTGTTTTCAGGCCAGGGATGAAAATGGAAACCTGTTGCCTAGTGATGCTCAATTTTCCCGTATCCTGGATAAAAAAGGCCTGGCCTATGTTCTGAGTCATATATGCGGTTTAAATCCGGCAAATGACCATAGGGTAATACAACGAATACTGTCAACTGCCCGGAAAGTCTCCCCAAAGAAATGATATAATAAAACACCTGTAGAGACGGATTGCAATCCGTCTCTACAGGTGTTTCATAAATTCATTCAACAAATAATCAATCCTACATCGGAGGACCACCTGGTCTGTTTTTCATCCGTTCTTCCATCATCTGATCGTACTTCTTCAGCTGATCGGCTGTCAAAACCTTTTCAAGATCTGCCCTTTTGGCTTTTTGAATTTCCTCCATATTTTTCTGCATTTCTGCAAAATCAGAGGGAGGACCTGCCTGGAACATTTCACCCATTTTCTGGGCATATTTCAGGTTAATGGCCTCCACTTTGGGCAGCTGATCGGTGGTGAGGTTCAAACCCGATTTCATTTGTTCCGTTTCCCTTTTGGCCATTTCATCGGGCGAAGGCGGTCCGCCGCCTGGCTGGGCATGAACTGCCAAAACAAGTGCAAACCATGCTACAAATGTTAAAAGCAATGTCTTTTTCATACGCTAAATTTGTTTAAGATTTAGAAATTAATATCATTCTAAGTTCAGAAACTGGCAGGGCCTTAAAAAATGAAATCGGCAAAGGGAACGTTTTTATGGATAGATGGGTAAACTTTATGTATTGCATCTGATTATCAGGTATACCTAAGAAATAAAATATCCGTAGAAAATTCTTTTAATACTAAAATACTTGATTAACTTGCGGTAGATTCAACTTAATCTTCAACAACATGAAAAACAAAAGAATACTTGCACTTTCTGTTCTGGCACTCATGGGTGCCTCCTTTATTTCAGCGCAGACGGCCGATGAAGTTCTTGCCAAATACGTTCAGGCGATTGGCGGTAAAGATCAGCTGAGCAAAATCACTTCCCTTTATACCGAAAGCACTCTGGAAATCATGGGCATGCAGGGACTTGTCAAGTCCACAACCCTGAATGGCAAAGGCATGAAACAGGAGATGGACATCATGGGAAATATCATTGCTACCTGTTATACCGATCAGGGTGGCTGGACCATCAATCCGATGGCCGGAAGCTCTGCTGCTGAACCCATGCCCGAAGCACAATACAACCAGGGAAAGGACAATATATTTATCGGTGGACCTTTCACCAACTATGCCGAAATCGGATACAAGGCAGAATTACTGGAGAGTGAAGCCGTAGGTGATGTCAATGCCTTCAAAGTGAAGATGACACTTCCCGACAGTTCATCAGCTCTCTATTTCTTTGACCCGACTACATTTCTTCTTATCAAAAGCATTCAACAGACAGAAATGCAGGGTCAGATGATTGAAAATGTGATCACATTCTCCGATTACCAGGAAACCAACGGGTATACGGCCCCTCATAAGATGGAAATGGACATGGCCGGCGGGCAGTTTGCCATGACAATGACCGTTACCAAAGTAGAGATTAATGTGCCGGTTGACGAGGCAATCTTTGTGAAACCCTGATTAACTATTGATAACTACGGGAGAGACTGATGCTGAATTACCTGATTATGGTCAATTCCACTTTCTCTCCCTTTTCGGAGGTTACCATGTATACGCCCATGGGAAGCGGGCTGCCTGATTCATCATTGCCATCGAAATAACATGGGGCAGTTAACCTTCGCTTTAGTGTACCATTCCTGTCAAAAATTCTAATTTTCCCTTCAAGGTTGATGAAATACCTGTCATCCTGCCCGTCATCATTGGGTGTAAAAACGGGAACATCATTCAGACAATCCTTTTCTACGATGATCTTTTGCGCGTGCCGGAGAATACATCCGTTGGCATTCCTCACCTCCATCGTGTACACCCCCTCCGGAACATCACTCAGGTCATCCTGTTCACGATTTTCAAGCTGATTGCTCAATATGTAACTGTAAGGTGCCCTTCCGTTTTCAATATAACTTTCACCGATCGTGATCCTTCCCTTCTGGTAACAATCCGCCTTGTCCACGATATATTCAAGTTTTTTAATGGCAATCTGCCTGATGACGAAAGTGTCGGCGTTGCCACATCCCTGGCTGTTTGTGACGTAATACCACACGGTTGCCGGTTCCTCCAGATTCACCCGGGGTGTGGTTGCCCCGGTTGACCACTGAACGGAAGCATACTCATTGGTCAAAGCTATCTCCAGAGTTTCTTCCCCGCACAATACCGTATCCGGAAGAGGAGATGAAAAGCGCGGAAAATCTTTCAATGTCAGGGTCAGCTTATTATTGGTTAAACAGGTTCCCGAATTCATTTCGATCGCGTATGTGCCAGGTGAACTTCTCAACGGATCAACGGCTCCTGAGGTAAGATTCAGGTTTATGCCTGATGTTGAGGTAAAATGCAAATCATCCGTCCTATAATTCATATCAGGTAACAGGATCCCTTCATTCATACAATGACCTTCCGTAGGATAGGAAACAGACAGCCGTTCAAAATCAAGCACATTGATCCGGTTGGTTACTGCATTGGAGAAAACCAGCGGATTATCGGAAGCTACCTGGGATAGTTTTTCCAGGATACAATCCTCATCGCTGAGCCAGATCTTCATTGTAAGTTTTTCTCCGGTGTTAAATCCATCTATTGTACCATCAGATCCATAGACTGTTATATTAAAAGTAATGGTATCCTTCCACCGGGCAAGTCCAAAGCATTTGTTCTGCTCGTTAAATATCCCAATGTAATCACCTTCACGCAGGGACTGACCATCTGCCCGGGGAATGCAATTGATAGTCAGCGGCACTGCATTCAGGGATGCGGAAGGTGTGAGCCAGGGAACATCCTGGGCTGACAGGTCAATCACACCAAAAAGGCAAAAAGCCGGGATAATATGCCTGAGAAAGGATACCATTGCAGGTTTTAGTTCATTCAAATTTACTAATTATTCCATTTACTCATCCATTGTCAGTGGGCTTATTCTGAAACGCATCACCGGGTAGCCTGTATTGTTATAGCGGTATTTGTAATATACCATTCTGTCCAATGAACCATTGTCAAATAAGATCGCCCTGATATTATTCGTTGATACCAAATCCATCCACTCGAACAGGGATGCAACCGGGAGTTTGAGATCTTTAAACGGGTTGTTGTAATTATCATACTTGTAATACACAACCCATTTCCTTACCACATCATTCTCACTTGCGCTTGTAGTCATCATCGGGTAATAAAACTCTTTGCGTTCAATGTTATCAAAGCTATCGTAAAACAAGTCACAGACAAACAGTAAGCGGTTAATCTCATTGGTATAACCCGTTACCCTGACCAGCCTGTTCGATTTGTCGTAGGAATAACTAAAGTAAAGCGTCGGCTGACCGGGTTCCCTTACAAGCTTCCGGATCATGTTCCCGGATGGGTCATAAAACAGGTATTCAAACTTATCCCACTTGTAGGATACATCAGGCCTTCTCGTAATGATCTGTTCCAATTGTCCGATGGAATTGTACTTAAAGTATTCTACCAGGTTCAGGTTTGTCTCCTGCGGTTTTTCAGTCAGGGTATATCTATGCACCTCAGCGAGTTGACCTGAATTTCCATAAACAAACCTGTCACGCATGTATGTGTACCTGGGCACAAGATTGTCATCGGATGCAGGAGTAATTGCACATTTCCTGATATAGCTGATATAATCCAGCCTGCCTGACCGGTCATAGGTGTATGTCAGCAGGTTTTCATGATTTTGTGACACCAAAGCCTGGGCCATGAGTATGGTGTCATCCACCACTACATCCGGGACATCGGAAATCGTAGTATCTCCTTCCAGTGATTTAAGAAATGAATCTTCGGGTTGCGGGCTTTCACTTTCTGTCAGGTTTTCCTTCTCGCATGCAATGGCTAGCGAAAGGATTGACAGGAATAACAGGAATTTCAAATTTGCCTTTTTCATATGAAGTTAGTTTATTGATTACAACTGAACTTCACAACAGAAACTGAAAAGTAACCCCTTGCTCATTGAAAAGAATATAAAATGGATATCTCCAGCTTGTTGATACCGAGAGCGGCCTTCCCTGTATTGGTAACATAGGACAGAATGATATTCATATTGCTTTTATAAATGGTCAGATCATTCACCCCCAGCATGGCCGATACGCTGGTCTTATGATTCCAGCTTACTGAAGCAATGATTTTTTCGAGGAATAATCCGTGAAGACCAGCCTGAATGTCGGTTTTTGAATAATAGGGATAGGTAATCAGCAGATGGGGTGTCAATTCCACATTATCATTCTTTACAATGGTGTATGAACCCGTCAGATTGAGATGCGTGGGAAGCACAGTTCTTTCGTCAATAGGCTGAAAAACGCTGTTGAAAAGCTGATTCACCGAAAACCCAAAATGAAATTTTTCATTATATACCCAAATGCCGGTATTGGCATCTGCTTTAAATACAGATGCCCCTTCGGTGGTGGGGGTAGCTTTTACCGAGAAATTCATTCCCCCAAAATCAATGCCGCCCGCAAAACTGAGCCGACTGTTAATTCTGGTATGAAAAGAATACATACCATAAAACCGCATCCTGTTGATATAGGCTCCTTCATTGTCGTTAAAAAACCGCAGACCGGCGATGTTTTTGCTTTTTGCCGATGCCCTGATTTTATAGGGTACAAAACTAAGGTTGCAGAAATACGTTGATAAGCCTGTGAAACCGGAAACGGGTCGCTGATATCCCATCAGAACCTCATAATTTGAGTTAATACCAATGCTTGATGGATTGATGAGCGAATAAGCATACATGAACTGGCTCGACTGTACAGGGTAGTTTTTATTGGTTGTCTGGGCTTGACAGGTAAAAAACAGGAACGAGAGAATAATGCCTGCCCGGATTGATCTGCTCAAAACAACAATCCGGTAACGGATTTCATTCCATGTATTGATTATTTTTGGCAAAGACATTTACAATTTACTAACTTACCCAAGAAAGATTAAAAGTAAGTATTTTTCAAAAAGAGGTTACCTTTTATTCTCTAATTTGTAGATACTGCAAACGCCCTTCATGATTCATGAAGTATTCTGATGATGAAATATTACAGGCTTTAAAGTCCGGTCAAGACAAGGACGTTTTGAAATTCATCTATAATACATACTTTCCAAAGGTGAGCAGATACATAAAGCATAATTCAGGAAATCAGGATGCCGCTTTTGATATTTTTCAGGACAGCATCATGGTATTTTACAGATATGTGAAGGAGGATAAATTTGATCCGAAATACGATATCGGCGCTTTTATTTTCACTGTAAGCAAGAATCTTTGGCTTAACAGGTTACGAAAAGAAAGCCGGGAGATTGTACTTCCGGAATATGTCGATTTCTCCGATACCGGCGGGAATATCATGGATCTTATCATAACCAGGGAAAGAGAGGAAGCTGTATCAGAATTACTTACAAAGCTGGGAGAACGGTGCGAGGAGCTGTTAAGGTATTCCATCTTTTACAGGATGAAAAATACGGAGATATGTGAAAAGATGAAATTCAGCACTGAAAATGCTGTTAAAACACGAAAATACAAGTGCATGCAGAAACTGATCACTTATATTGAAGAAAGACCGGGATTAAAAAGCGCCTTGCAGAAACTATGAAGCAGGACATTGAAATAAACGAATGGATTGAGAGCTTTCTAAACGGCGATCTGCCGGCGAATGAAAGGGTAAGCTTCCGGAAAAAACTGGAAGAAGATCCGGATTTTGCCCACAAAGTTGAATTGCACAGGCAGTTGAGGGATATCATCACCGACGGGGCATACCTGAACATAAAAAGTGAGCTGAAATCCATTCACCTGGGAAAGACAATAATTACAAAGAGGATAAAACGAATAACTGGTTTTGGTTTGGGTGGACTGATGATCGGGGTAATTCTTCTGTGGATGCAGCCAGGCTGGCTGAACAGAGAAAAAAATAGCAATGAACAACCCATATCCGTGCTTGAGGATTCCATGGCTGTTACCTATCAGGAGGTTCCGTTATCTAAAAGAAACCAGGAAACCGCCAGCATCAAAAGTTTGAGGGCACCTTCAGCTGATCAGAATCCCGCGGATGATAGAATTCCGGATAGAACGTTTCAGGTTGATACAGTCCTCATAAAGGAAGAGATCCAAACCGCTGTACCGGTTAAAAACGAGGTACCCAAAACTGAAAAGCAGGTTTCTGAGCCCTATTCTGAAAATAAACCGATTCCGGTAAAACCGGAAGCAACTGGAAAACCGGATTGCCGCAAGGTAAAAATAGAAGGCAGTTTCCTTGAATCCGAAAGCTGCGACGACAAACCAACCGGCAGCATTGCCATCGACAGGCAATCGTTGACCGGTGGCCAGGCTCCGTATACCTTCTCCATGAGCCAGGTCAACTTCAGGGACACATCACTTTTTTCCGGTTTGTATCCGGGCAGTTATGCCCTGTACGCCAGGGACGCCAACAATTGCATCAGCCGCATCGGCTTAGCGCTTATCCGTTCTGTTGATTGCGCAAACCTTTACCAGGCGGTATTTGCCCCGTCAAGAGGAGAGATATGGACAATTCCCATTGACCCGGACCGCAGCGGAACGCTCAATATCTTTTCCAAAGTTGGCACAATGGTTTATTCAGTGCGATTTACCGGCAGCGAGCCTGTCACCTGGAGCGGTACAACCATTTCAGGGCAGGCACTGCCCATGGGCATCTATCAGTTCGGGATCCGGTATACCGACGGGGGTAGTTTTATGGGAAATGTAACTATAGTGAGGTGAAATGCCGGTTGGAAGTATTATTTCACAACCTTCCACCTGAATGTATTGAATGAATGAGGTTCCAGAATAACATTCAGGTTCTTTTTACCAATATTCATCCGTATTTCTCGGGCAGCATCCTCCTTATTCTCAATAATCACGATAAGGTTGTTGTCCGGATTCAAAAATGCAAGCAGTTCATCATTCTTACCGGTAGTTTTTAGCTTTCTTGCTCCAGGGTGAATAAAATAACTGAAGTGTTTCAGCAGGTAAAATTCAGGATTATACTTCACTTCTTTGGTTTTACTGTCGACGGTAATCATGGAATTCTGCTTCCAGCCCCACATGCTTTTGCCTGTTTCATCGAGCACACTATTCCAGAATGAATACACACCAATGCCGTGCTCAAAATAATGCTTCATCAACGAAAAGGTGTATTCTGCAGCTTTCCAGTCGTTCGATCCGTTGCCGCATTCGGTTTCAGACTGCATAAGTTTAAGATCGGGATATTTTGCATGCACTCCCGGTATGGCCTGCTTACCGGCCCACTGGAAGCTGACACCGGTAATGTATCTGGCTATTCCAGGATTCTGCATGATGGTGTCAATATTTTCCACTGAAGGTCTCTCATACGTCCCGTACCATATTTCCGCATCGGGAAAACTGGTTTTTAACTTGGGACCCAGGTATTTACCGATAAAATGTCCCAGATCAGTGGCAGTCCAAATGCATGAAGGGAAGTTCTGGCAGGAGTTCATTTCATTCTGTACATGAATGCCGGTGAGGTGAATTCCTTCATTCCGATAAGAATCGATATAATTTTCAAAATACAGGGCATAGGCATTCAGGAAGGCAGGTTCCATGCGGAATTGCGTGACGCCTTCCTTCCCCTCCTGTTGTGGCAGAAGTCCATTATCCGAACCGGGCCGGCATGCATAATGGCTGTTTGTTTTCATCCAGGATGGAGGGCACCAGGGGGAACCCCATACCTTTAGATCAGGCCTGTATTTCATGGCTGCCTTTATAAAAGGAATCAATATGGTTCTGTCACGCTCAATATTGAAATGCTTCATTTCAAAATCATTCACCGAATCGTTTAATGAATAGTAATTCCGGGCATAGTCATTGGCGCCGATGGGCATCCGGCAAATGTTGAGTTTCAGACCTTCCTTCGGATCGAAAAGTTTTTCAAGTATGTTCTCACGCCCCTGCTCATCAAGGTCCGACAGAGCCATCCAGCCTAATTCGTTGAAACAGATTCCAAAACCGTCAATAAGCTGTTCCGGTCCATCAGTCAGGATAGTCACATCAGCAGTTGTTTTCGATGGTCTGGCAAACCTGGCCTGCTGCTGTACCCATGGGTGATCATGGGTAGTTGATACCCAATTGACTTGGGAAGCAACGTTGAAAGGCAAAAGAATTGTCAAAAAAACAGATGAAAAGTATCGTATCATATTCCCAGAGATTTAATATACTCGCAATTCTGCCTTACACTGGCTATCTTATCCGTCATCTGGGTGCTGTCCTGATCCACAATAGCATATTGAATCCCCAGCGTGCGTGTAAGCTTCAGTATGGCCTTATAATCAAGCATTCCGGTACCCAGCTCTGTATAGCTATCCTCAGGGATATTGAAATTAAAAATGCCTGTTTGTGATTCTTTCTTCAGGTCCTTCATATGAAGAAATAAAAGTCTGTCCCCTGTTTTCTGAAGCCATAGCAGAGGATCCTGTCCGCCTACGGTGATCCAAAAGACGTCCAGCTCAAGTTTGACAAGTTCTTTGTCGAAGATCTTCAGCATTTCGTCATAGGGTGTAGTTCCCTGCATGGGTTCAAATTCAAAAGAATGGTTGTGGTAGAATAGTTGAATGCCGGCAGATTTACTCTTTTCGCCACATGCATTGAATTTTTCAGCAAACCGTTTGTAGTCGTCCAGGGTAGGCCTGTCTTCCTCAAGCAGAATGGCAATGCCCATATATTTTATGCCGTTCTTCACGCAGTCCTCAATGATGTTCTCATAGTGGTAATTGTCCGGAGGTGCCATGTTCATTGTCCTGGCCATTTCCCAGTTTCCGGTAACATATCCCGGCATAAAATGCGTGCTTAAAGGAAGCATTCCGCAATCTTTAACAATGGGGACATATTCATTCAAAGTGGCAGGATTGAAAAACTCAACGGATTTGACGCCGGCCGAGGCAAATGATTTAAACAGATTCGGAGCGTCCTTCACAAGCATATCCCTGAATGCAAAAACCTGAAGACCGATGGTATCTGTATAGGTTTTTACTATTGATTGTTGATCTTCCGATTTCCCTGCTCCGGCTGATTTTCCGGTACATCCAATGAAGGGTATGGCCAGGGAAGAGGCCATGGATAAACGGATAAAATCCTTGCGAGAAAGTTTGTTCATTTGATTCAGGTTTAGTAATTGCTTGATTAAAAATACATCAATTATGAGCTTTAACAAGAATATATTCACTTATAATTTGTACACTTATGAATATTCTGGATTTTCTGTTTACGAATAGAATATTTCCTGATTACTCTTATTCAGGCATTGAGGTATGTACTATCTTTGAATTGATATCCGGGACTATGGTAGAAACCAAATCAAAATAGAATGGTACCATGAGACGAAGTGAAGTCAATGCAATCATTACGGATGTAAAGCACTTTTTAGCTTTTCACAGGTTCATGCTGCCCGGATGGGCATACTGGGCTCCGGGTGATTGGAAAGGTGCCTATAAGAAATGCTCTGAAATAGTTGACAATAAACTTGGATGGGATATCACTGATTTCGGAAGTGGTGATTTCTATAAAAAGGGACTGGCACTCTTCACTATCAGAAACGGAAGTTGGGAAAAGAAGGACAAATTGTACTGTGAGAAAATCATGGTTGCAGGAGAGGGACAGGTTACTCCCATGCATTTTCACTGGAATAAAACTGAAGATATCATCAACAGGGGCGGAGGTGACCTGGTAATGGAACTCTACCTGGCAGATTCTGATGAACAACTTTCACACGAGCCGGTAACTGTGAGTGTTGATGGTATTCTTGTTACCATCCGGGCTGGTGAACCGCTTATTTTGAAACCCGGCCAGAGCATATGCCTCAAGCCGGGACTTTATCACCGGTTTTATGGTGAAATGAACAAAGGTGAAGTGCTCATCGGGGAAGTAAGCATGGTTAATGATGATGCAAATGACAATCGTTTCTACGACAAAGTAGGGCGTTTCCCTGAAATAGAGGAAGATGTGGAACCTATTCATCTTTTGGTCAACGATTATTTGAAGTATTTATAATCAGTATTCCACTTAAAATATGGATAAAATCATCGTTTCCGGGGTAGGTTGCTGCCTTGTGGACGTATTATACAATAACATTGATTTCAATAGCCAGGTTATCAAGCCTTATCTCGCCAGAAATCGCGGAGATGGCGGACTGTCACCCGGTAAGCTTGTCCTGCAGGAAGAATTTGAGAAATTCAGCGGCATCATGCTGGATCAATTTATCCATGCAATAACCGGAGGCCGGGACTGCGATAAGATCAATATCGGCGGCCCATCTGTTGTTTCTTTAATTCATGCAGCGCAGCTGACCAATCGGGACAAATGCGAAGTTCGGTTTTACGGAAGAGCGGGAAATGATGAGAATGGTGAATATCTGACAAAGTTCCTTCGAAAAACACCCGTTGTGCTGAAAGACTATAGACTGATTAAAAACCGGACACCGTCAACGCTTGTACTATCTGATCCCGCTTATGATAACGGCCATGGCGAAAGGATGTTTATCAATTCGATAGGCGCCGCATGGAATTACCAAGCGGATGAACTGGATGATGATTTTTTCAACTCCGATATTGTTGTTTTTGGAGGTACCGCCCTTGTTCCCAACATCCATGATCACCTGACTTCGTTGCTCAAAAAAACCAAATCACAGGGTTGTATTACAATTGTCAATACAGTCTTCGATTTCAGGAATGAAAAGGCTAATCCGTCCCGAAGATGGCCTTTGGGCGAAAATGATGAAAGCTATATGCACATGGATATCCTGATTACGGATAAGGAAGAGGCATTGCGGCTCAGCGGTGAAGCCGGCCTGGATGAGGCAATCAGGTTTTTCATGGCGAAAAAGGTCCGGTCACTCATTGTGACCAATGGGGCAGATAACATTCATGCTTATTCAGACGGATCATTTTTCAATAAAGCGGAACTCATGACCCTGCCGGTATCGCATCATATCCGTACCGAACTGAAAAGTTTCCACGGAGGTGACACAACCGGCTGTGGTGACAATTTCACCGGGGGAGTAATTGCATCTGTTGTTCAGCAGTTGACAAACGGCAATAAAAATCCTGATCTCGTGGAAGCTTGTTCCTGGGGAATTGTATCCGGAGGATTTACCTGTTTTTACATGGGAGGTACCTACTTTGAAGAACGGCCAGGTGAAAAACTGATGAAGATTAAACCATACTATGATGCCTATAAAAAGCAAATTGAAATCTGAATATCCACCCTTCAAGGGTCATTGGACCGCTTGAAGGGTTTGCTGCTGCACCTCCAGCTGCCACTGCCACTGCCGCTGCTCCCTACTCCCTACTCAATACCTCCTCCGCCGCCAGCACCAAAAACATATAATTCATCTCACCTCCACCCATTACATACTCTGCCTGCTGCCAAAGGAAAGGAAAATCTTTTAACTCCGGGAAATCAGGCCGGATCAGGGCAGTTCCTGAAACCACGCCTCCAGGTATGTAAGACCAGTCGGCCCTGTTGTAACCATATGCGATGGTCATGGAACGTGAACCCACTCCTGATGCGAAAGAGGATGTGTTCTCACCCGGATGGCATCCCAGCACAATGTTTAATGCATTATACATGTAATCCAGACTGAACAACTTTGGGAAAAACTTCGAAAGGTAATACTGGTGCACACCGAATTCCTGGATGTTCCAGCCTGCGCCCCATATATGAGGCCGGTAAGGTACACCAAAAGGTGTTTCCCTGCCCTGGTTTTCAATTTCTCCAGCAAGGCCGGCAAGGGCCTGCTCCACTTTTGATTTGAAAGTTCCGTCATTCACCAGTGAAAGGGCTCTTACCACCACCCAACCCACACTGGAAATGCGTTTTGGGATGGAATCGGACACCTGCACCAAAAAATCGCGGTATTCTTTGTTGCCAGTTGTTAGGAGCAACTCCGAAGCCGCAATGATCTGCTCTGAAAGCTCCCGGGCGGAAACATCTCTCTTCATATGCCACAAGCCGGTAGCAGCGTTCAGGCAACGATCCGCCAGTCCGGTATCATAATCCCGGAGTGCACGTGCCGCAGCTGCAAGACCTTGTATGGCGCTGAATTCATGGCCTGCATTTTCTTCGGTGAAAACCATTCGGTCATCCTTAATTCCCTGTCCTGTTTCATAAGTTCCGTTGTACTTCATCGACCTGTTATAGGGCAGATTGTTGGTCTGTGATGATACATCGCCAACCAGAGTGTATTGCGGAATGGTGGGACTGATGATCCCGCGGTACACGCGCCCCATATTCTCATAACCGCCCAGGATGGTGAGCACACCATGTTCAATCTGCTGCAGAACGTCGGGTTTTCCATCGGGAACGTGAATGATTACATTTCTGGCAGCCTGATCAATAGTCGTTGCATCCAGGTCGGGCCTGAATTCCTCCCAGACCAGGGAAAGCAGTTGCACTGTTCCCGCCTGTGATTCAACCCTGAGATCGTCATCTCCGGCATCATGCCAGCCGCCCCGGTCAAGTCCGGGCACCCGATCCCCCGGCTTATGACGGGTTAGTGTGAAAGGTCCCTGTCGGTAGCCGTCAAAAAGGTTGGTATCTGTGGGCGCCATCAGGGCGTCGTCGAGGTGACAGGTATTGTGCCACACTTTATAAGCATCGGTAATCCGCATATGACACATCTGAACAGGAAGGAAGTATTCGAGGGTGGGTTGCCAGACATGACGGTTATAGATATCGGACGAGATCATAAAGGGATTGGAGCGCGCATCGTCATATTGGACCAGATAGGTTCCTCCCTCCTTCACATCTGTGAAATCAAACAGCAGGTAGTTGTACCGCAGGAATTTCCCCCATGAATCAGGTTTTATTGTTTTTACTATAGAATCCCTGCCGCTTGAAGTGATTTTTACAAGACTGACTTTGTGCACTTTGCGTTCTGAAATATCGGTTTCGATGACGGCCGTCTTGGTTTGCAGCGGATGATAACCAACCTGGGAGACATGCACCACTGCCGGAGAGATCCATCCTGGTATATGGTTGGCCCTGACGGTCCATTCAATGGCCCCTTTGGCAGCGCCTGACGGAATGGCGGACCGAACCACGAACCAGCCGTTCGTATGCCGGATCCGGCCATCGAGCAACTGGAGATCGGATGTAGAGCTTTCGATAGTGATCCGCTGCTCATCGGTTTCCGGGGCTATAATAAGTTTCCTGCCAGTGGCAAGGGGAACGGATTGGTTTTCGTTATCTTCATCAAGCGCAACAGGACCATTGGCCTGCCGTGTAAAGAACCCGGTGTTGCCGTCCATCATCCAGGTTTTCCCGAACAAGGCTGCCGGATATAATTCCAGGTTAAATCCTGCTTTACCGATCCATTCCTCCGGCAACGGCTGATCCAGATCCACGATGATCCTGAAGTAGTCTTTCTCTCCCACCACCCTCACCTGGTAAGTGAATACCAGGTCAGGATAGATCACCGGATTAAAGCCCTTCCGGTTGATGGAACTGTCGGGATACCAAAGTTTCACGGAGATTTCATTGTTTT
Source organism: Bacteroidales bacterium (assembly GCA_041737175.1). Classification (GTDB taxonomy): domain Bacteria; phylum Bacteroidota; class Bacteroidia; order Bacteroidales; family UBA10428; genus UBA5072. Next base: position 141,210 of record JBGSSF010000034.1, on the reverse strand, counting down.
CCTTATCAACAGTCCGTTCCCCGACTTTGGGAATGGGCTGCCATTGCCCTGGCGTTGCCTCTAGTCTGACATCCCCGTTGGTAGCTACCCGAATGCCGTGCTGGATGATGCCTACGCCGCCCTGATGGCCTTCAGGGTAGATATCCTCAAAAACCATAACATTCAAACCGGGGAGTTCAAAATAGTTCTGGTCGTTAATGATTAGTATATCTGAGCTTGTATTTGTGGATTTGCAGGATATCAGAAGAACGATTGCAAGGAGGGGGAGAAGTGGTTTCATGATTCATAATTTTAGGATTTACAAAGTATTGATTTTTTTAATATTTACCAAAAAAATCACCCTTCAAGGGTCTTTGGACCCTTGAAGGGTGTCAGGTTTACCCTGGCCAGGCCAGGTTTATTTTACAATCTTCTGATACTTTGCCGTTCTTTCATCACTTATTACCCCGCTCCAGTTGAGCCCGAATCCAAAGTCATAGGTATTTCCTTCAGAATCAACATGGCAGTTCATATCAAACGGCACATCCTCTTTTTGAAGTTCCACGGTTCTCATATCCACGGGCATTTGGAACGGAAGCAAGGCTGAAGGCTCTGCTACTCCTGTAAGGATATCCATAACAGCCTGGTCCTGAACACCATAGGTAAGCAATATAGCCTGGGCTTCCTTTTCGAATTCACTGAATACCATAGGCTTGGATACATCCACAACCACGATGACCGGTTTGTCTTTCAGGGCTTTTCTGGCATCGAGCACCATCTTTAGATCAGTTGCGTTGGTTGAAGTCACCGTTTTATTTTTGTACGTCCGGTTTGTAAATTTTTCCAGCGGGTCACCGCCTGCGATACTGGGATCGCGGGCATCTGTTGCCTTATAAGGGCCAAACTGTAGACTGATGGGAACATAGCCATTCCCGCCTTTCTTGACATCTTCAGGATCGTAACCGCTGCCAGAATTGGGACTGGCGATAAACACCAGGGCCAGATCAGCCTCAGCGGGATAATCAGTTACTTTAAAATATTTCTTCACTACATCCAAGCTTACCGGGTAATCGAGAGATGAAGGGGTTTCCATGCCAAAGAAATTGCGTCCGGCAGGAGTGAATTTCTTGGGTACGTATACGGTAAGCTCCTTCTTGAGCGGCAAAGCATTGTCCTTGTTTTTCACCATCACGATCGATTTCAGCTGCGCATCATAGCCGGCTTTCATGAATTCAGCATTCCCGACGGTTTTTTTGGTTTCTTCGACATCCAGGTAGGGATTTTCAAAAAGGCCAACCCTGAAGATGTTCTTCAACAGCCTGACTGCGGATTCTTCCATGCGTTTCCGCATGAATTCCTCGCCTTGTTCCTTGACTCCCATATTATAGGCTTCCAGAACAGGCCCTTTGTCATTATTCCCGCCAAACTGGTCCGTTCCGGCCATAATGGCTTTGTAATGACGTTCTGCAACGGTCAGGGTTTCCACACCCCAGCAGGTAGTGCCAAAGCTGTTGACAGCAGTATTATCATTGGTCACGCCCCAGTCGGTGCAGACTACACCTTCGTAACCATAGGTCCCGCGTAAAAGATCATTGATCAGGTAAGCGCTATAGGCATTCCCTACATTTTCGTTGTTTACTGTATCCAAACCATACGATATCGTGTAATAAGGCATAACTGCTGATGCCATTTGCGTGGAACCCTGAAGCTTAAGCGCTCCCTGGGTGAACGGCAACAGGTGATCAGCCACATTGTTACCGGGATATACGGCATATTTTCCATAGGAGAAATGAGCATCACGTCCTCCTTCTTCAGGTCCACCACCAGGCCAGTGCTTTATCATGGCATTGACGCTGGTGTAGCCCCATCCGCTTGCAATTTCCTTATCACCGACTGATGTTTGAAATCCGTCCACATAAGCCCGGGCCATATCGGCATCAAGTTGCGGACTTTCACCGAACGTGCCGCTGAAGCGGGCCCATCGGGGTTCAGTAGCCAGGTCAATCTGGGGTGATAAAGCAGTTGCTATTCCCAATGCGCGGTATTCCCTGGAAGCGATGTCCCCGAACTGCTTCACCATTTCCGGATCAAAGGTGGCGGCCATGCCCAATGAACCAGGCCAAAGGGAGATCTGTCCTTCAGAACCTACATTGTATTCGGCGGTGGAAGTAGCCTGGTGCCTGGGGTCGGAACTGTTGTTGGCAGGTATCCCGAAACCAATTCCCTCGCAAAGAGCCTGCACATTATTGTTCCAGATAGCAGCCACTTCGGGGCTTTGAACCCTGGTTACCAGAACATGCCTCAAATTATCCTCTGTTAAAAACTTTACCTGCTGATCACTCAAATCCGAGGCTTTTGCGCCGCTTTCATCAAAAGGTTTTTCACCGTAGGTACCGCCCCCGAACCGTGTTCTGCCGGCAGGAATCGATTGATGAGCGCTATAAAGCATCAAACCGGCGATCTGTTCTATGCTGAGTTTTGAAGCCAGATCCTTTGCACGCTCATCGGCAGTCAGCCTCCAGTCTTCGTATTTGTCAAGTTTGCCGTCCTTGTTGAGATCTTTGAAAGCAAACCCCCTGTTAAAGATAAGATTCACCCCCGAGGTTGTATCATAGCCGAGAGTCTGACCATCTTTATTGGATACTTTCATCAGACTGCCATTGGGAGTTTCACTCCACTTTTTGCAACTGTTCAATGGAAGTACTACCAGCACAGCCAGCACAAAATAAATTAAGGATTTTTTCATGATTTTATGATTAGGATAAAATTCCACGTTCTTCTATTCAAATGTATAAAAAGTACACCAACCCATTCGCACGTAAAATGAAAATCAGGTTTTATCAGCCTGTTTTTCGACCAACCCATTAAATTTCAGGATAAACACCTCCGATCTCCGTTTACTTTTATGGCACGCTTTATGATATACCCGTCCTGACAATTTTTCTATTATTAATGAAAATAAAATGTTACATTTAGTAAAATTACCGTACCATGAAACCAATTAAATCCATTCTTGTGCTGGCCGCTCTGGCCTCAAGCTCTTTCATTTTTGCCCAGAAACCCGTAACTGTTTCTGAGGACAGTATCCCATTTGGGGTGTCAAAGTTACCGGGACTGTCTGTTACCATTCCCCAGGTTAATTATGACAAAACACAAAAAAACTGGATCAAAGAATTGCAATCCGGTACCAAATCCAAAGTTGTGGATGAGGGTGGTGAATTGACCATTTTTGGTGCCTACATCAAGGATATCTCACCCAACCCGATTAATATTTACAGCAAATTGATGAACCAGGATTCTTTACTACGGTTGCTGGTCAGCCTGGAACTCAAAAAAGACCAATACATCAGCCGAGGTTCCGGCGATGCTGAACTTACTGCAGCAAAAGCATTTCTGAAGGATTTTGCCAAGGATCAGTATATCGATTTTGTGAAGGATGAACTTCAGGTCGAGGACAGGAAGCTGAAAGACCTCAACAATGAGCTTAACAAACTGCAGAATGATAAATCACGCATGCAGAAATCAATACAAACAAGCAGGACAACCATCACTGCTGAAAAGGACAACATTGTTCTTCAGAACAATGAGGTTACTAAAGTTACTGCCGAATTGCTGGAGCAGAACAACCAGCTGTCAGCCATGGAAGAAGGAGCTGCCAGGGAAGAGAAAGCCACATACATCAAAGACCTTGAAAAACGTAAGAAAAAGTTGCTGAATGATATCGAATCTTCAGAAAATAAGATAACGAAGGCCAACAATGAAATTAATGATTGTGACAGGGATATCCCAAAAAATGAATCGGAACAGGAAACATTGAGAGGGAAAATAGCACAGCAGGAAGGCGTTGTGCAAAAGTTCACCGATAAGTTAAACAACGTAAAAGCTTTCTGATTTCAGTTTTTAAATGCAACAAACATCCATGTTCCTAACCGCAAAGAACCTTTTCTTTGCGGTTATTTTTTTTAAAAATGTCCCAATAAAAACGATATTATCATTTGTTAATTGGGTTAAGAATTGTAAGTTTAATCCGGTAAAATCCGGAAAGGTTCATGAATCGTAACGCATTACTATCCCTGGTGCGCAATTATACCCAAAAAACCTGGGATGTGGTTGTTATTGGTGGTGGCGCAACGGGTGCAGGCATAGCACTTGATGCAGCTTCGCGTGGTTTCAGCACACTCCTGCTTGAACAGGAGGATTTTGGCAAAGGTACTTCCAGCCGAAGCACCAAATTAATACATGGCGGCGTCAGGTACCTGGCCCAGGGTGATCTCGTTCTGGTTATTGAAGCGCTGAAAGAACGGGGATTGATATTGAAGAACGCTCCGCATCTTACCTTCAATCAGGAATTTGTTATCCCTGTATATACCTGGTGGGAAGTCCTGATGTATGCCGTGGGATTAAAATTTTATGACATACTTGCAGGCAGGTTAAGTTTGGGAAAATCAAGATATATCGGCCGGGAAGAAACCCTGAAACGTTTGCCCAATTTACAGGTAAGGGGACTCAAAGGCGGGATCGTATACCACGATGGACAGTTTGATGATTCCAGGTTATTAATTACCCTGATCAGGTCGGTGCTGGAAAAAGGCGGTGTGGCTTTGAACTACTGTAAAGTGACCGGATTATTAAAAAGCGAGGATGGCAAAGTCAACGGTATAACCGCCAGGGATATTGAAACGGGCCAGAAGCTCAGGATCAACAGCAGGGTAGTTATCAATGCCACGGGAGTTTTTACCGACGATATCCTCAGAATGGACCAGTCAGTTATGGAGCGCACCATCCGGCCCAGCCAGGGTGTGCATGTTGTGCTTGACCAAAGGTTCCTGCAGGGGAAATCGGCCATTATGATACCGAAGACAGATGACGGCCGCGTTCTGTTTGCCATTCCCTGGTATGACAAAGTGGTGGTAGGCACCACAGATACGCCTATCGATACGATCAGCCTGGAACCGAAAGCCCTGGAAGAGGAAATCAACTTTATTCTTCGCACTGCCGGCAATTACATGGTTGTTGCCCCCCAGCGCAAGGACATTCTTTCCGTCTATGCAGGTTTACGTCCACTGGCTGCCAATCCGAATGATCCCACAGCCACGCGTGAAATTTCACGCCGGCATAAGATCAGCATTTCGCATTCCGGGCTGGTTACCGTTGAAGGTGGAAAATGGACCACTTACAGGCGAATGGCACAGGATGCCATTGATAAAATTATGAAGGCAGGAATGCTCGAGAAGAAAGTCTGTGTCACCTCGAACCTTCCCATGTATGGCATTGGGGATGGTTATCTAAAGAAAGATCGTTATCATATATACGGTATTCACGCCGATGAGATCAAAACCATGGTTCATCAGGATCCTGATATGGGCAAAACCTTTCATCCTGATTTGCCTTACAACCGGGCAGAGATCATCTGGATATGCAGGAATGAAATGCCCCGAAAGCTGGAGGATGTTTTGTCGAGGAGAACGCGGGCCCTGCTTCTTAATGCCAGGGCCAGCAGGGAAATTGCTCCAGATGTAGCAGAAATCATGGCAAGAGAGCTGGATTACGATGAGACCTGGGTCAAGGTGCAGATTGATGAGTATAATAAGCTTGTGGATAATTATTTATGCTAGATATGGAAAGATACATCCTTGCCCTCGATCAGGGAACTACGAGTTCCCGTGCCATTGTTTTCAACCATCAAGGAATTCCGGTGGCGACAGCCCAGAAAGAATTCACGCAGATTTACCCGCAGCCCGGCTGGGTTGAGCATGATGCAGGCGAGATATGGTCAACGCAGGCCGGTGTGGCGCTGGAGGCCATTACCAGGGCAGGCATTGACAGTTCGCAAATTGCCGCCATAGGAATTACCAACCAACGTGAGACTACTGTTGTATGGAATAAGCTGACAGGAAAGCCGGTTTGCAATGCCATTGTATGGCAGGACCGCCGTACATCAGCTTATTGTGACCACATGAAGCAGGCCGGTCGCGGTAAGCGCATTCAACAGAAAACCGGACTTATTATAGATGCCTATTTCTCGGCCACCAAAATAAACTGGATCCTGGATCACGTTGAGGGAACCAGACAGCTTGCCAAAGAAGGACACCTGGCTTTCGGGACCATTGACACCTGGCTGATATGGAACCTGAGCCAGGGCAAACTGCATATCACTGACGTATCCAATGCCTCCCGGACCATGTTGTTCAATATCCATACCCTGGAGTGGGATAAGGAGCTGCTTGAGCTGTTCGACATCCCGCAAAGCATTTTACCGGAGGTCAGATCCTCGAGTGAGGTTTATGGCAAAACCTCAGGCTTATTTTCATCCCCCATACCCATAGCAGGCATTGCCGGCGATCAGCAGGCTGCCCTGTTCGGTCAGCTCTGCATTAATCCGGGTATGGTTAAGAATACATATGGCACCGGGTGTTTCATGATGATGAATACGGGGGATAAACCCATCATATCCAGCAATAACCTGTTGACCACCATTGCCTGGAGGGTCGATAACCAGGTGAGTTATGCCCTGGAGGGAAGTATTTTCATTGCCGGTGCTGTTGTGCAGTGGCTGCGTGACAGTCTGGGCATCATCCGGAAATCTTCTGACATTGAAAAACTTGCCGCCAAGGTGAAGGACAGTGAAGGAGTTTATTTCATACCGGCCTTTGCCGGCTTGGGGGCGCCGCACTGGAATCAGCATGCCAGGGGCACGCTGGTAGGACTTACCCGCGGATCTACTGCTGCGCATATTGCGCGTGCTGCGCTCGACAGCATAGCTTTTCAGACTCTGGAAGTTTTGCAAGCCATGGAAGCTGATTCCGGAATTAAAATAAAAGAGCTTCGTGTTGATGGCGGAGCCACGGTAAACAACCTGCTCATGCAATTCCAATGTGATCTGATCGGCACCCGGCTTGTCCGTCCAAAGATCACTGAAACCACTGCGCTGGGGGCAGCATACCTGGCCGGACTGGCAGTAGGATACTGGCAAAATATCGCTGATATGGAGCACCAGTGGCAACTCGACCGTGATTTCAAACCTCAGATGCCTCCGGAAAAGATCCACAGCCTTGTGCATGGCTGGAACCGGGCGGTAAAGGCTGCGATAAGCTGGACGAATGATTAATAGAACAATGTGCAGATGTGCAAATGTGCAAATGTGCAAATGTGCAAATGATGTCTTCATTTATAATTCATAATTCATAATTTATAATTTATTTATGTCCCCATTTATAGCAGAACTGATCGGTACCGCCATCATCCTCGTTTTTGGAGGTGGTGTGGTGGCCAATGTATTATTGAATAAAACCAAGGGAAATAACAGCGGCTGGATCGTTATCACCTTCGGATGGGCCGTGGGTGTATATACCGGTGTGCTGATCTCAGCCCAATACAGCGGGGCCCATCTGAATCCTGCTATTACCATTGCCCTGGCGATAGTTGGTAAGTTCCCGGCTTCCAAGGTTGCAACCTATATCCTGGCCCAATTATTGGGAGCCATGTTTGGGGCTTTCCTTGTTTGGATAGGCTATCGCAAGCATTTCGAAGCAACTGACGATGCCGGTGCCATGCAGGCCGTTTTCTGCACTGCACCCAATATCAGGAGTTACTTTGACAATGTGATGACCGAGGTGATCGGAACGTTTGTATTGACGCTGGCCGTGCTTTACATGGCTGCGCCCGATGTGGGACTTGGAGCGCTGAATGCATTGCCTGTTGCCCTGGTAGTACTGGGACTGGGACTTTCCATGGGAGGTCCCACCGGTTATGCCATTAATCCCGCGCGAGACCTGGGGCCGCGAATTGTTCATTTCCTCCTGCCCATCAAACCCAAAGCCGGTTTCGATCTTGAGTATGCATGGGTCCCAATAATAGGACCTATTGTCGGAGGTTTGCTGGCTGCACTTTTCTATTTATGGGTTCCGGTAATCGGACGACTTCTAGAGGGATTCTGACCTCAATTTTTACGCATGCTTGACTGATAACCTATTCATAATCTGATCCAATGATAGCATTTCTTTCAACCCTGATGTTTGTCTGTATGCTTGCCTGCCAGGTTCAAGCCGGGATCTCCTCACCCGCAGATCCCCAGGCTACGCCCGAAGCCATTAAACTGTTCCAGCGCCTTATGGACCTGCAGAAGAAAGGTGTTATGTACGGACACCAGGATGACCTGATGTACGGTTATACCTGGTGGTATGAGAAAGACCGTTCCGATATCAAAGACCTCACGGGAGATTATCCTGCGGTGTCAGGATTTGAACTCGGTCACCTGGAACTTGGTCGCGAACGCAGTCTCGATTCCGTTTCCTTTGACCAGATCAGGGAGCAAATCAGGATTTTCCACAAGCGAAATGGCGTTATCACCATCAGCTGGCACCTTGACAATCCCCTGACCGGTAAATCCGCCTGGGACGTTAGCTCCAAACTGGTTGTAAAGTCAGTTCTTCCCGGCGGTGAAAAACATGCGCTTTTCAATACCTGGATGGACCGCCTGGCATCCTACTTCCTGACACTTAAAGACGACAACGGCGTACTGATCCCCTTTATCTTCCGCCCGTGGCATGAGCATTCCGGTAGTTTTTTCTGGTGGGGAAAGAATCTGTGTACTGAGGATGAATATATTCAACTCTGGCATTACACCGTTAATTACCTTCGCAGTAAGGGACTGCACAACATATTGTATGCTTACAATACGGACCGCGTGCTTACCCTGGAGCAGTATATGGAAGGTTATCCGGGTGATGAAATCATGGATATGATGTCACTGGATATGTATGACCGGGGGCCCCAGTACTTTGGTGAGCTTGATAACGCACTCGCATTTATTTCCGAAACAGCGCAAGCCCGGAACAAACTCTGTGCCTTAAGCGAATGTGGTGGTGCAGACAGTACATGGTATTCGGAATCGCTGTTGAATGTGCTTAAAAAGTATCCTGTATCCTATGTTCTGAACTGGAGGAATACCTATAATCCAAAGGCCGTTCCGGAGATCACCCCGTATTCCACCCCATCGGGGAAAAATGAACAGTATAAAGCCGACTTCCTGAAGTTCTACAACGATCCGCATACGTTGTTTCTGAAGGATATACAACCGTAGGGACATGTCATGACATGTCCGGATCAATTATGCATTCGGAAAACGCAATGTAAAAACCGTTTCCCCTGGTTTAGAGCGGACCGAAATACTGCCGCCGTGAACCCGCATGATCTGACGACTCAGGCTGAGACCAATGCCTGAACCCTCTTCTTTCGTAGTAAAAAAGGGAACGAAGATGCTTCCGGCAGCCTCTTCGGGAATACCGGCACCATTGTCGTGCACTTCAATAAACCTTTCATCATGATCTGTTCTGGCCACCAGTTGAATTTTCGGATCCGGCCTACCTTTTAAGGCATATGCAGCATTGTTCACCAGGTTGATCAAAACCTGCTCCAGAAGTTTTTCGTCTGCATTCAGGTTCACAAAACCAGCCTGTATGTTCACCATCAGCTTAATGCCCTGGCTTTCCATTTCATGGCCGGTCAATGCGGTGATACGGTTAAACAACTCCTCAACCGAAAGATCTGTGAATGCCGGTTTCTGAATCCGGGTAAGGCTTCGGTAGGATTGCACAAAACCAATGAGCCCTTTGTTTCTTTTTTCAATGGAATGCAATCCTTCGAGCGCATTCCTAAGGATTGTCTCATCCAACTCCTCCAAACCTTTCGGTTTTCCGTCCGATTCAAACAATTTTATGATGGTATTGGTGAGGGAATTCACAGGCGTCACTGAATTCATGATTTCATGTGTCAATACACGGATCAGTTTCTGCCAGGCATCCAGCTCCTCCTCTTCCAGTTCATGCTGAATATTCTGAACCGAGACGAGCCTGATCCTTTTGCCCTGCAGCCTGAATTCCGCAGCTTTCAAAGACAGTCCAACGGTTTCATTGTTCACGGAAATCCTGAGTAGTTTCTGATAGCCGGGCTTCAATTTTTGGAGAAGTTCCGGAAGATGGGGAGAAACAACCTGCAAAGCAGCTATGTTCTGCAAGGTTTTAATTCCCAGGAGCTTTTTAAAAGCAGCGTTTATGATTTCAATGTCGCCTGATTCATTGAATGTAATAATTCCCGCTCCTGCATGGTCAATAATACCCCTGAAATACTGCCGGTCCGTTTCCCGGTCGACCTCCACCTTTCGGATGATCCCGATGATCTCGTTGTAGAGACGATCAAGATCCTCAAATGACTTGCCCTTCCCCTTGTGAGTCCGCACAGCATCAAGGTATCTAAGCGACTCTAAAAAAGTTCCCAGCGTCCGGTTGGTTTTAGTAACATAATAAATAAGCTCGGCAACCAGCAGAATCCAGATCAGCGTGAAAGTGAATCTTGCCACCATCAGGCCTTCCCTTGAAAACGACCAGACAATCAGCATCCCGGAAAGCGCAATCAGAATCACCAGGATGATGACTCTTATCAGGAACCTCTTAAATATCATACTTCCTGAGTTTATAGTACAATGCCCTCCTTGAAATACCCAGATCCTTCACAGCCCTGGTTATATTACCCTTGTACCTGTCAATGGCTTTTCTGATGGCCTCTTTTTCCAATGTTTCAAGATCCAGGATATCTGTCAGGGATTCTTTGAACCGTGCACGCGCTCCGGAGAAAAAATCCTCCACATGAAGTAATTTACCCTCTCCAAGGATCACGGCCTTTTCAGCCATATGTTGCAATTCACGGACATTTCCCGGCCAGTTGTATTGCATGAGCTTTTCCAGGGCGCCTTTGTCGGTTTTCGGTAAGGGCTTCCCATATTTTGAAGCATACTTTTCAAGAAAAAAATTCATCAGCAAAGGAATATCCTCCTGCCTTTCGCGCAAAGGAGGAATTTCCAATTGTATGGTATTGATCCTGTACAACAGATCTTCCCTGAACTCTCCCTGATCAGCAAGCTCATACACCGGCCTGTTTGTTGCGGATATCAGACGGATGTCAACAGCAATGGGCCGGTTGGATCCTATGCGGGTAACCTCGCGGCTCTGCAGGGTAGTCAGCAGCTTCGACTGAAGCGAGGAAGAAAGATTGCCAATTTCATCCAGGAACAGGGTGCCGCCGCTTGCTATCTCGAACCTTCCGGGCCGATCTTCCTTGGCATCGGTGAAAGCTCCCTTCATATGCCCGAACAGTTCGCTCTCAAACAAGGTACTGCTCAATGAACCCAGGTCCACGCTAATAAATACCTCCCTGGAACGGGCCGATCGCTTGTGAATTTCCCGTGCGATCACTTCCTTGCCCGTGCCATTTTCACCCAGGATCAGCACACTGGCATCTGTGGATGCCACTTTGTCGATGGTTCTGAAGACAGATTCCATGGTCTGTGAACTGCCCATGAAGAAATCATACTGGTGATCGATCTTCTCACTGAGGTGTTTCTGTTTCTGGCGTAAAGAGTTGATTTCTAACTTTGAACGATGTAGTTCCCAGGCCCTTAAAACAGCTGCAAGCAATTTGTCATCGTCCCAGGGCTTTTCAATGAAGTCCGCAGCACCCTGCTGGATAGCCTTAACGGCCAGTTCAATTCCGGCATAGGCGGTAATAAAAATTACCGAAACGGCAGGATCAACGGCCAGGATCTTGTTCATCCAGTAAATGCCTTCATTGCCGGTGTTAATCCCGGCCTTGAAGTTCATGTCGAGAATGATGATATCAAAGCTCTCCTTTGACATGAGGCCGGGTATCACATCAGGTTTCTTCTCGGTAACTACCGTCTCGAAATAACCGGAAAGCTGCAGCCTTAAGGCAACCAGGATTTCTTCGTTGTCATCGACGATGAGGATTTTGGCTTTTTTTTTCATACAGTACTTTCTATTTTACCTCACCCCTGCCCCTCTTCCCGCCGAAGCGGGTGAGTTGGTGTAAAGCTATTTAAAATAGTGCAAAAATATCACAAGGTTGTGAAAAAATTGCACACTATTCCTTTACTTTCCATTTGTATATTCCTTACAATAAACCATTTATAAAGTTGGCACAACTATTGGCATCTCCAGCAAAACCGAAAGAGATATCGCCATGCTTAAAAACTTTCTGCTCATCACCCTGAGAAACCTTCTAAGGGATAAAGTCTTCCTCATCCTGAACCTGCTTGGTCTTTCTATTGGAATTGCTGGTAGCATACTGATCATGCTGTATGTCCGGCACGAACTGAGCTATGACAAGTTTCACCATCAAGTTGGCGGAATATATCGTGTCAATACCAAGGCCCGCCTGGAAGGAAAGGATATATCCGTTTCAGTAAGCGCCCCGCCTCAGGCAAGGGTATTCAAGGAAGAATTTCCGGAGATCATCGATGCAACCAGATTTTACTATCCTGAAGAAAGGAAAGTAACTTCTAACCAGGTTACCTACCACGAAAAGAGGTTCTTTTATGCCGATCCGAACTTTCTGGAGATGTTTAATTTCCCATTGCTGAAAGGTGACCCGAAAACGGCACTGCAAAACCCGAATTCAGTAATCCTGACCGAAGAAATTGCCCAAAAGCTTTTCGGGAACAATGATCCGATAGGAAAAAACATCATCCTCGATAACAATCAGATTCTTCAGGTGACCGGAGTGGCCAGAAATGTTCCTGATAACACCCATTTCAGGTTTGATTACCTGGCCTCACTAAACAGCCTTGAATTCAGTACCAGCGAGATCTGGCTGATCTTAAATGTTGAAACTTATATACAGTTGCCTGAGGATTATCCGGCTGATTCCCTTGAGGCAAAGCTTGAGTCATTGATGGATAAATATGTAATTCCTCAGGTGCATCAGTATCTTCGCATCAAAGAAACCAATTATAAGGATTTTGAAGCATCCGGGAATAAATACCAGTATCTGCTGCAATCCCTTGCTGATATGCATCTTGATTCAGAATTCCGGTTGGGATATGAACAGGGCACCAACAAGGTGTATGTGTATTTTTTTTCCCTCGTAGCGGTTTTCCTGCTGTTTATTGCCTGTATTAATTTTATGAATCTGTCCACTGCAAAATATGCATTACGTTCAAAGGAAGTAGGTATAAAAAAGGTGGTTGGATCAACACGTGGACAACTCATCCGGCAGTTCCTGGCCGAATCGATGATCATTACCATCATCGCTGTTACCATTGCCCTGACCATAGTGGAACTCCTATTACCCTCTTTCAGACTTTTCACAGGAAAGAATCTTGAGATCGGCTATTTGAGTCACTGGTATGCCATCCCGTCCCTGGTTACTTTAACTCTCGTCGTCGGAATATTATCAGGCAGCTATCCGGCCTTTTATCTTTCCTCATTCCGACCTGCAGAAATCATCCAGTCGAAAATGCAAGGCGGATCGGGTAAGATTCAGCTTCGCTCCGTGCTTGTTGTTGTTCAATTTACAATTACCATCATCCTCCTGATCAGTACATTCATTGTTTCCTCTCAGAACAGGTTCATACGCAATAAACAACTTGGTTTTAACAAAGAAAATCTACTGGTAGTAAGAAACACCGGGGACCTGGGTGAGCAATCTGAATCTTTCCGGCAACAGTTATTGAAAATACCGGGGGTAGAAAATGCCAGCCGTTCATGGACCATTCCGGGTGAGGGTTTTGGTGTATCAGCCGTGCAAATACAGGGTGACTCCCTTATGAGGCTTTATAGTTTTGAGATGGTAAACGGTGATCATGATTTTATCAATACCCTGGGGATCCAGATAAAAGAAGGAAGAGGCTTCTCCCGGGAATATTCAACAGACTCCCAGAATATTCTGATCAATGAAAAGGCAGCGAAGGCCCTTGGGCTTGAACAGCCCATTGGTAACATGTTACTTACCCCGGATGGCCGGGGAGGGCAGGATATAATGGAGATTATTGGTGTATTTTCGGATGTAAACTATAAAACGCTTCACCAAAAAATTGAGCCCATGCTGATCGGTCTAAATACGGATCATTCGCAACAGTATACCCTCATTAGACTTAAAAACGAAAATATAAAGCATACCATGCAAGAGATTGAAAAAACATGGAATAGTTTTCTCCGGGAGCAGGCCATCGAGTATTTTTTTCTGGATGACAACTTCGACAATCTTTATCGTGCAGAGATCAAAGCCGGAAGAATTTTTTCCATTTTCTCTGTACTGTCAATATTTGTAACTTGTTTGGGTTTACTGGGATTAAGCGCCTTCACGGCTTTAAAACGCACAAAGGAAATTGGAATACGTAAGGTTCATGGTGCATCGGTTCCGGTGATACTCAGGTTGCTCACGCGGGAGACCATCGGATTGATCATCATTTCTTCAGTAATTGGCTGGCCTGTTGTATATTACATCATGCACAGGTGGTTGCAGAACTTTATCTACAGAACCAGTATCAGTCTGTGGATCTTCCTGCTTTCAACAGGCATCGGACTGATCATAGCCCTGGCAGTGGTATTATACCAGTCAATTCGGGCGGCGAGGATTAATCCGGTGGAGGCGCTTAAATATGAGTAAACAGCCGGTGAACAGCCGGTGTGCAGCCAGTAAACAGCCGGTAAACAGTAAAAAGTAAACGGTATTCGGTGTTAGGTGTTCAATACTGTTTACCTTTTACTGTTTACCGTTTACTATTAACTAATTATGCCTTGGTATTCTCCTCGATCTCCACAATCGCCATGCGTCGGCAGAAACGCACACAATCGCCGCATCCTCTGCATTTTTCTGAATCGATAACTGCTTTTCTGTCATTGGTGGCTTTAAGAGCATTGTCCCTGCATGCCCTGAAACAATGTCCGCATCCATCACATCGTTTGTCAATGACCGTATATTTTTTCTTCGTTTCTTTCTCCTGCGCAGCCAGTCCCATTACCGACAATCCGCTTATGATAATAAGTCCGGCACTTTTTGTCAAAAACTCTTTTCTGTCCATAACTCATTCTTTTATATGATCCATTGCATAATCATACGTCAAAAATAATACCGGGATACTGATCGGCAAAATAATATATACGAAATATGGGAAAGTATAGATGAAAAGGAGGGTTTGTCGAATAATTAGCCATAAAACACCGAACAAGGAACATCGAATGATGAATTTCGAAGTAAAATCTTCACAATTCAAAAATCGGTGTTCCTTGTTCGATATTAAAAATACTACTTCTCCTCAACCCTCACCAACTCCACTGGCCCCAGCAATCCCGATGGCATCAGCGGTGAGTCGGCCCTGTAAAAAGGCATGGTGGTGTAAGTGATCTTTGTCTTGACACCCGGCTGCTGATCGCCAATAAGCCTGTTCACCCATAAGTTGGTGACCCTGATCTCGATTTTGTTATCGCCTACTTGGAGTGCATCCGTTGCATTCACCCTGAAAGGCGTTTTCCAGACAATTCCAAGTGATTTGCCGTTAATAATGACTTCTGCAAGATTCTTGACGCTTCCGAGATCAAGCCAAAGCTGGCTGCCGGACTGGAACCATTCAGCAGGAGCCTGGATGGATGTCACGTAACTTCCTGTTCCTGAGAAGTATTTTACGCCTGGATCCGTGTTTTCATTCCAGGCGGCAAGTTCAGAGAGGTTAATCTGTGCCGGAGCTCCGCGGTCAACCTGGAAGGTCAGGTCCCAGGGGCCGTTTACTGCGATAAGCTTTTTCTCAGCCGGGCGGGGAATGCCAACGGAAGGCTTTTCCGCTTTTTTCCGGAAAACAACGAATACGGCATCATCAGGTTCCAGGCGCAGCTTTACCTTGGTCATACCCTTAGATATTTCATAGGATGCAGGTTCAATCGTCCCGGTTTCGGGATGCCAGATTTCAGCTGCCTTGCCTTCCACCCTAAACGTAGCATCCAGATTCTCCACCCTGTGATTCCGGTTGTTGACCCAATAAATATCGGTGTTATCCATTTTGCGGTGAACAAACAGAACACGGGTTTCAGGCTGTGGTTTCGTATAGATAAAATCAGGTGCCAGGTTAAGCGTGGCCAGGACTTCTGCTATCATTTGCCCGGCATATACTTTCCCCTTTCCTAGCATGTTCTCACCTTTTTCTATAGCCCACAGTTCATTGACGATGGATTGGAATTCGGCCAGATCATCACTCAGACTGGGAGTGGCGACAGGCTTACTTCCAACCACAACAGCACCAGCCTTCACCAGGTCACGGATCTTCCTCAGAACCGGCAATGACATTTGCTGGCTGTTGGCGTCCAGGGCAAGCAGGTTGTAGCGCATACCACCTGGGGTGGTGAGTTTTCCTTTTTCAACTCCCAGAACATGGACCAGGGCATCGGCATTCACGAAATCATAATTATAACCTTCGGGTATGGCAGGCAGTTTCTCGCCAAAAAGAGCTGTTATGTTATTGTCCTCACCATAGAAGTATAAAATATCAGCTACAAACTTCCCCTGCTGAAGCATGTAGGAGCTTCGTGCCAGGTAAGTGATCCACGGACCGGCTTGCTCAGCCCAGGTCTCATGGCGGGTGAACCATTGTCCGAACGGACCGAGGCCCAAACCCGGGATTTTATCATTGACAGGCTGGTGCACAGAGGTATGGATAACGAAACGGTTCAGTCCGTTTGCCATTTCCATGTCGGCTGTAGGTTTCAGGGTCTCAGGCGACCATGCCCAGGCGGTGCCGATAGCTGTCATGGATTCAGCTGCCACCAGGTTCTGTCCATATATATGTGATACAGAGGCTGATTCACGTACATCGGCCTTATAAGCAGTTGAAACTTCGGCACCAGGTTCAAGCCCAGGTGTCCAGGTGGCGCTCATGGGAATGGCTGCATTGCGTTTCACTTCCATGCCATCGCCGATGAAAGCCCGTCCGCCCTCATGAGATTCTGTATAGCGGGCCATGCCGCGCTCCTTTAAAAGGGTTGTCAGCAGATCATAATGATTTTCCGTGGTAAGATCACCGATGGTCTTCCTGAAATCCCAAAGGAATTTGTCACTTTCTTCGGCACTTTCCACTATACGACCAGCTAAAACCGGCAGCCAGGGTAACATATCATAATCCCTCCTGTTTTTGAAATCCGCAGGCATGTTGTCAGTCCAGTTCTGCACACCGGCTTCCCAGCTATCAGTAATGACATACTGCAATCCTTTAGCTCCCATTAATCCATCGGTAGCATCTTTATACTGGTCCAGGTAATTGTTGAAATAATCCTTTACATGGACAGCACTCAGCTTATCCACTTCAAGTCCCGTTGCTTCGGCGGAAGCAGGTCCGTTCTGGTGACCTGTAAGCGTATATCCAAACCGGAGCACCACCCATTTCCCATTGGCAGGAGTCCAGTCGAGTGTCCCATCGGGTTGCATTTTTGAGGTAAGGTCAATTACAGCCTGGGGCGATATCACTTCCTCTTCTTTAACCGATCGGGTATGAGCGGTATATAGGTCGGTTGCTGTTGAGAAAGCAGCTTTTTCTTCAAACCTGTTAACCCTTGGAGCACTATGCAATACCAGTTCAGCAATGTTGGTGCCTTTCATTCCGCCGGCGCCTACATCAAATCCAAAGAAATTGGTCGGAGACTGTTCAACCGTTACAAAGGTAAACCGGAAATACTTGGCAGTTACCGGTTCAAAAGTGAGGGTTTTTTCTTCGATTCCGCTTATGGGTATATCAATGACTTTCCGGAAATTTTTGCCGTCGTCACTTGCTTCAAGCGCACGATTGTCCGGATCAGCTCCCCTTCCCCACATACCGGCATATCCTCCGCCCATGATGGTAAGTGCCTGTATGGCCTGAGGCGATGAAAATTCGTATTGAACCCAGGCTTTTTCTCCCACCTTTACAGGCGGCAAATACACACTATTTTTAAGATCACCGTCTGTTAGCATGGACATATTGAATTTGCCTCCGCTTGAGGTAACAGCAGGATTCAGTTCCTGAAGCGTGATATCGGTTGCGGGCACCTTATATGCGATGACTGCTGCATCTTTATAAAATTCCGGAACCTTACCGCCTTCTTCAGCATTCCGTAATGGTATATTTTGAAATGTGCCGGTTGTAGCAGGCGGCTGAGGCAGTTTTCCGGAAAAAGCCTTTCCACCCTCGATCCGGATTTCACTCCACACCAATTTTTTCATCGCCTGTTCCGGTTTCACCCAGGGGCCACCGCTCTCACTCCAACCCGGCGAGCCTGCAATGGCCATTTCCAGGCCCAGGGAATCGGCCAGCTGGGTAGTAAACAGGAAAGCATCCTTCCATTCCGGGGTCATATATACCAATCGTTTTTCAACAACCTGCGGCGTCATCAGGGCAGCGTCGAAGTTCTGGAATCCTCCGATGCCCGTACGGTGCATCCATTCCAGGTCGTCTTGTATACCTTCCTTCGTAATATTGCCATTCATCCAGTGCCACCAAACGCGGGGTTTGGCGCTTTCAGGCGGGTTCAGAAATCCGGCCTCGAGGTCGGTATCATCGCGGGAAGGGCCTTTACATTGAACTAAAAATGCAAAAAGGATCATTGCGAACAGACCGAACACAGAAAAGCCGGTCTTCAAAATGCTGGATTTTCCTCTCATAGTTTATTATTTAATAAAATGAATGATGCACGTGTAAATACATAATAAATATATCACTCATTTTTAGCGATAACAATGTATGATTTGGACTTTCTTTTACATAAAATGATAATACAACCATGGAAGCCTGAATATGGCAACTGCGATTATCAACAGGCCGCTGCTACGCAGCTTGAAAGAACTCTTCTTGGTCTTTTCTATTAACAGGCAAGCCCTACGGGCTTGTCTTCTTGTTTTGATGTATGTTTAGTACCAGAGTGCGACCTGTTAATAGCAAAAAATGTATGGAATAATTTCCAAAGCCCCGTCAGGGGCGACCTGCTATTATCGTCTTTTTTATTAACAGGCAAGCCCTACGGGCTTGTCTTCTTGATTGTTGTATGTTTAGCACCAGAGTGCGACCTGTTAATAGAAAAAAAATTAGCTAATAATATCCCAAGCCTCGTCAGGGGTGACCTGTTCCTATAATGATTGATTCAAAAAATTGTCTAAAAACCTTGCGCTTTCATCCACTCCCAAAACCTTTCGATCCAGCTGTCGACCGGCAGTCCTTTCTTCTGCATGCCAAAACCGTGGCCGCCTTTTGCATACACGTGCAATTCAGCCTCTTTCTTTGCATTTTTCCATGCCGTATACATTTCGATACTTCCCGGTGCTGCTAGCTGGTCATCACCTGCCACCAGGATGAACAAGGGCGGAGCGTCAGCCGGAACAGGGGTATCCGACCAGGGCGTGTAAACAGGAGCAGCAAAGTCAGGCCTGCTTTCCGGATCATGCTGCAATACAGGTCCCAGGGTCACCATGCCCCCGGCTGAAAATCCGATCATGCCGATTTTGGCAGGATTAATTCCCCATTCTGCGGCTCGTTTTCTCACTATCCTGATGGCCTGCCGGCCATCTTCCTGGCCCAGCAGGGTTATTTCCGACATGGCTTCATGATGGCTGATATCTCCTTCCGGCTTGCCGGAGTTTTGGGGATTGCTTGCCGCGCTGATGGCCTTGAACAAAGCCATCATGGCCTTTTGGAATTCTTCCTGGGTTTCACCGGAATTGGTTAATCTGTATTTCAGCAAAAATACAGTAATGCCTTTAGCGGCAAGCCATTCGGCGACCTCTGTTCCCTCTGTCTGCCATGACAGAAACAGAAATCCCCCGCCGGGTGCTACGATCATTGCGGTGCCATTGGCTTTTGCAGGATCAGGTTTGTATACCGTGAGCGACGGACTTACCACATTTCTGATCATCTGTTGTTTCTGATCATTTAAATACTGAACTTCCTTTTGTGTCCAGTTCTCCGATCCCGGGGCCGCACCCGGCCATAGCGGGATCACCTGTTGCTGGGCATGAAGGCCAGGTGTCACTACACAAAGTAGCAGGAATCCGAAAATGATAGTGTTTTTCATTGTATCAGGTTATTTCAGATATAAATCAAACCAGTCGGCAAACATGCCGGTATATGTCGTCATATCATTCCAGAATCCGTGGCCGGCGCCTGGCTTTATTTTCAACTCACAAGGCACACCGGTCTCTTTCAGCTTTTTAATCATTTTCTGGGATTGTGACAAGGGTACGAGCTGATCACTGTCGCCATGCACAATCAGTGAAGGGGCATCATCCGCCGTGACAAAATACCAGGGTGAAATATTCCTGCCGATTTCCGTACGTTTTACAGAATCGGTGACTGCCTCGTAATGCAGGGTCTGTGCATTCCAGGCAGTAAAATCAAGCGGAGCCTGGAATTCTTTCATATCGCTGTGAACGGCTGCGTTGTCACCTGCATATTTCCAGTTCAGGAAATCAACCGGCGGGAAGAAACAGGCTACAGCCTGGATAACTGATGAAACCCTTTCAACAGGATCAACGGCCCTTGGATTACCCGCATCTCCATGTGTACCCGCCATGAGTGATAAATGACCGCCTGCAGACGCCCCGCATATTCCTATATTTTGAGGATCAATCTGATAATCGGCCGCATGGTACCGGATGAACCGGATGGCCCGTCTGAGGTCTGATACTGCATCAGGCACGGTGTACCTGGGTTGGGAACCATGCATCACATAAAAGATCTTATAACCCCTGTCGGATATAGGTTTCACTAATCCCCTGAACATGGGGACCCAGTTATAATCCGATGTCCATCCTGCACTAACAACCCAAATTACTCCTTTGCCATTGGTAATCCCCGCAGGAGGCTGTACAACCATGGTAAGCGCCATGCCGTCCTTGCGGCCATAGGTTACTTCATGCTCTGTCTGCGCGTAAACGGTATGAAAACTCAGAAATGTGAAAATGATTCCAGCCAGAAATCGTGGATTAAGGATTTTGTAATTCATCATGAATAATTTTGAATTATGCAAAAGGATAAAAATAGTGAGGATTCGGTTTTTGTTCCATGTATATTATAATGTTAATTTATAAGAGTGTCGGGAATCAAAATCGCCCCTAATGGGGCTCTAATCGATAGATCTTAAATGAAAGCACCAGAGGTGCGATATCATGGTAGAAATTATTGCGTGACTCTGAAGCTGGGCGGAGTTTGTAACTCCGCCCAAATATTTTAATAAAATAGCCTCCTTTTGTTAGAAATCCCAGGCAAACTATTTTACAAATTTGGACAATTTGAGATAATCGGCGCTCAGCTTTATTGCCTCGAGTGAGGCTTTCAGCTTTTCAGCCACTTGTTTCGGATCCTGAGGCCCAAATCCGGGCATTTGTTGACCGGCGGGACGGTTCTTCATCCTTTCCTTCATAAAGTCTTCCATGGTTCCGCCCTTGGCTTGAATATCCTTCATGCTATCCATCATGGCCTTTGACTGCACCCTTTGCTCCGACGTCATGTTATCCTCTATTTCCACAAACCAGTCCTGGTGACCGTTTTTGTAAAATTGTTTGAATATGGCCTTGTAATTGATCTTGCCGCTTTCTCCGATCACATAGTCATCCTTGATATGCAGCACTTTAAAACGGTTGGGATACTTCTTCAGGTATACAACCGGATCCTGCCCACCCTGTGTAACCCAGTAAACATCCATTTGAAAGAACACTTTTTCGGGATCAGTATTGGCGATCAGGTAATCTTCGTATATCTGATCGGTGCCGGCGATGGTGGCAAATTCCATATGGTGGTTATGATAGCCAAACTTGATCCCTCTTTTATTGGCTTCTTCTCCGATCTTGTTCATCAGCTCACATTCCTGCTTCAGAATTTCAAAAGAACCAGCCCACATATTCATCGGGAAGACCACATATTTGCAACCCAGAATTTTATGGTCGTCGAATATCTTTCCCCATGCGGCCATAGTTCCTGCCACATCTTTTACATCAAATTTAGACCGGGCATGACTTGAAACAATATCCAAACCGTACTTTTCGGCCAATGCAGCATATTCTGCAGGCTTGTAACCGGCGACGGTTCCATTTCCGGCATTGTAATTGGATATCTCCATAACCGTGTAACCGGCATCAGCAAGCGCCTTGAAAGTACCTTCTATGTCGGATTCGAGACCTTTTACGGAATACGTAGCGATTCCCAGGTGTTTTTTTGATTTTTCTGCTCCGGAAATAGTGGAAGATGTAACAAACAGCGCCAGAACTGCCACCACACACAAACTCACGAATTTTTTCATAATATGTATCAATTTAAACCAGTTTTTAAAATACGTATAAAACATAATTAATTTACGTCATGTTATATGAATCGGACTATTTAAACAGCAACGGGGCCAATTCCTTCAGGCAAACCCTCCAGGTATCCCAGGTATGGCCTCCCACCTTGTCGAAGTTGGTGTATTTCATTCCCACGTCGTCAAGTCCCTTTAACAGCCTTTTGGTATTATCGTAAGCAAAATCACTTTCACCGCAACCGATGAAATAGAGCTTATACCCGGCGGTTTTCACCGGGGTCAGTTCTTTGATGGGATCACGATCCTCCGTAAATCCCATGCTGAGCACACCGATATAAGCAAACAGGTTGGGATAATGGGCTGTGGTATAAAGCGTGTAGATTCCACCCATGGACAAACCAGCCAATGCCCTGGCCTCCTTGCTTTTGATCACACGGTAATGCGATTCAACGTAAGGAATGATATCTTCGATCAATCCTTTCACATAGGCACCCCCCGAATGAAATGCTTCGGAAGTTCGGTCCTGCTGCATCGGTGAAGGTCCTGCGATCGGATCCATCACATCGGGGGCAGCAAGCTGGTTGGGACTGGCATTGGGCATCACCACTATCATAGGCACGGCTTTGCCCTGGGCGATCAGGTTGTCGAGGATCTGGCAGGCACGGCCAAGCGAGGTCCATGCATCTTCGTCACCGCCACCGCCATGCTGCAGGTAAAAGACCGGGTACTTTTTCCCTGATGTCTCATAGCCATAGGGTGTGTATACATACATCCGGCGTGTGGCACCAAAGGCCGGTGAGGGATACCAAACTTTGGAAAGTGTGCCTTTTTTTTCCTTCGCTTCCAGGTAAAGGTTGCTTTTTTCCCCGGGCATGATCACCACGTTGGTTACATTCTGGCCATCACGTACCATTTGAAGGTTGCCAGGATCGAGCATGCGGATGCCATCGACAATGAAGGTATAGGAATAGAAGTCAGGGGTCACCTTGCGGGCTGTGTATTCCCAGATGCCATCCTTGCCTTCCTTCATTTCCACAGGTGCCGGCATCATAAATGTACCGAAGTTGGTCTTTGTTTCTTTGGTGGGTAGGAAGTCCCCGTTAAGTTCCACCCTGATGGCTTTGGGTGCGCGGAACCGGAAGATGATGGAGTCGGCATTCAACTCCGGGGAAACCAGTCGCGGCGGACCGAACTGGGCGAACAAGCCGGCACATGTGAACAGTGCAACGGATAATAACATGGTTTTTTTCATGGCGCAATGCTGTTTAAAATATTGAATAGGTTAAAGGTAAATGATTATCTGATACCAGCATGCTTGTACCGTAAGAAGTATAAGCCTTTTAGTCGTCAGAATCAGCCTGTTGGTAGAGTATTTATAACATAATAATGAAAGGTAAACAAGCCATGATATCTAATGCATCAGGGTGGTATCGAGGAAGTCAAACATAATTAAGTGATTAGGTGATTAGGTGATTAGGTGATTAGCTTCAATCCCAAATCCACCTCCGGCATCGCCCTGCCGAACGCCTCTTCATACACCACCATAGCTGCACCCAGCGCCGTGGCATTGTCGATCTCGGATGTATAAACCTTTTTCCCTGGAAGACGCGAGGCCAGCAGACGGACAAACAGCTCGTTCCGTGCAAAACCACCGGAGATATATACCGTTTTGGTATGATCCTCCAGGGAAATAATTAGACTAAGTGATTCCATGCTCAGATCCACCAGGTCAAGCATAAGCTGGTGATAGGCATCGGCAAATGTGAGGAAATGAGACAGGTTGACTGATGAATCAACAAAATCTGCTGGCACACCCTGCCGGAAAAATACCCTTTCCCGGCTGTTCCTCAGCAGCCGGTCGATCTTTTCGGTAGTCGTTTTTATTGTTTTATAGTGGCCGGCGACAGCACCAAAATATTTGCTTATTCTTTCGACATTAACATCATGGATATGTCCCAGGAACAACCGTGACGATTTCACCTGCTGTTGCTGAATGCTCATGTAACAAAGAGAATCCTTACGCAGTTGGTCCGCAGTCAGGGGTTCTGTGTTGAACGGATTCATGAAGATACACCAGGTACCCGTGGATATCAGGATGAATTGTTCTTTGGTGCCCATAAAATAAGGCACCAGGGAAGAGGAACTGTCATGTATCCCGATACCGGTTTTTATCCGGCTCCCGTCAATCATTGCATCATAAACCGTGGAATTGGAAACCGGCTGCGGAAGAATTACTCCTTCATCCTTCAGCCAGTCGTGATACCTGTGGTCGTCAAAATCCCACATGGCAGTGTGGCACCCGATGGAAGTATAATCCGAGGTCAGCTTGTTTGTGAAACAATAACTCAGGTATTGCGGTAAATGCAAAACTGCTTTCACCTTTGAAAAAACTTCCGGTTTTTTTCTTTTCAGCCACAATGCCTGTAAACCTGAATTCAACATACCCAGTGCCGGAGAGGCGGTTTTCCTGCAGAATTCTTCCAAATCTCCGTACGATTTATAAAACCCTTCCATCACCTCTTCCGGCATGGGTTTCAGGTAATTATATACAGGCGTAAGCCTTTTGCCATGGTCGCCAACATACATCAGCGTGGCTCCGTATGTGCTGAAATTGATCGCTTTTATCGTATATGCGCCGGACTTTAGATAGTCTGAAAGACAAGTGTGCATCCACGATTCCAGTTTATCAATATCATCACAGGGAAAACCATCATCATCTGTAATTTCCGCGAATTTCTCCTCTTCCTGGTGCACCAGTTTCATCCCTGCATCAAACAGCAGGAATTTCTTATTGGTTTTCCCCACATCAAAAACTGCGATCACTTCCTGTAGCATTTTTTTATGGAATTATCGTGACAACTGAATTATGATTTGTATTAAGTGCCTCTTGACAGGTCCACCCCCTAGCCCCGCCAGCGGGGGATATTGCCTTGTCCCTTGTCCCTTGTCCCTTGTCCCTTGTCCCTTGTCCCTTGTCCCTTGTCCCTTGTCCCTTGTCCCTTCTCAAGCCCGTTTGCTTAATACATCATTTTCATACTGCTGGATTACGATTATGTAATCTTCAGCTACAGGCACGTCATTCGTGAGACAGTAATAATTATAAACAGCGCCCAAAGGCTTGGTCTTCATCACCTCCATGAGCGCCAGGCGTTCGAAGCTTTGTCCGGCTTCTTCGTATTTTTTCAGCGTTTCATATGGTTCAAGCAGGGCATACAGGAAGGCCAGCTGGGCAGCGCGGGTCCCGATGACATAGGCGCCAATGCGGTTCAGGCTGGCATCGAAATAATCCAAACCGACATTAACCCGGCCGAGGGCATTGCAGCGGACAATTTCCTGTGCGATCAGCTGAAGATCATCATTAAAGATTACAACATGGTCGCTATCCCAGCGAATCGGCCGGGTAATATGCAGTAAGATTTCATCCAGAAACTGAAGAACGGCGGAAATCTTGTCCCCCACCTGTTCTGTAGGATGAAAGTGTCCGTTATCGAGGCACATCAGTTTTTTATTCCTGGTGGCATATGCCAGGTAAAATTCAGCTGAACCCACGGTCATGGCTTCCAGCCCAATACCGAAAAGTTTTGGCTCCATCGAGTCTTTAAGGTATTCTTTCGGATAATCTTCAAGAAAGATTTCATCGAGCGATTTTTTTAAGATTGCCCTGTGGGCATTTCGGTCTACCGGAAGATCTTTGGATCCGTCGTGTATCCATATATTGTTCACCGAGGGTGTACCAAGTTGTTTCCCCATTTCAGCGGCAATTTTACGGGTACGTCTTACATGTTCCACCCAGAATTTTCTGTAATCCTCATTTTTACTGGAAAGAGTAAAACCGTCAGCCGCGTAGGGATGGGAAAAACAGGTCGGATTGAAATCAATCCCTGTTTTGTTCTTTTTTGCCCAATCGATCCACCGTTGAAAGTGCTTTACCTCAATTTGGTTACGGTCCACTTTTTCACCTTTAAAATCACCGTAAATGGCATGAAGGTTTAAACGCTGTGAACCCGGTAACAGACTCATTACTTTATCGATATCCTGCATTAGTTGATCAATGGTTTTTGCTTTGCCGGGGTAGTTACCGGTGGCCTGAATTCCGCCTCCGCTTCCCAGTTCAGCATCAGGGGTTTCAAACCCACCAACATCATCGGCCTGCCAACAGTGCAAACTGATCTTAACCTGGTCGAGTTTCTTCAGCGCGGCTTCGGTGTCGATACCGAGAGCGGCGTACTGCTCTTTAGCGTCGTTGTAGGACTGGAGAACGTTATCTTTTTTCATATGTTTGGTTTTTATGGTTTAAAATGTTGTGGTTGTTGTGGTCGTTGTGGGTTGTGGTTGTTTGGAACTAATCCCCAACAATCACAACCATCACAACTCTCACAACCATCACAACCATCATAACTTTATTACAACTTTATTACAAATGTTGACAATACCAATATCACAATGCCAACCACCAGCACCGCAATGGTCTTTCTCCCCGCTCCCTTCCATTCCTTCAGAATGATTCCCCAGATGTTGCTGAAGGTAATGTTCATGGCCATCAGTATGCTCCAGGCAAATGCCACCATAGCTACCGGCAGTTTGCTTTCACCCATGCCCATGAAAAAGAATTGCATGTACCAGAGTGTTCCGCCGATGGCTGAGAAAAGGATATTATTCATCAGCACTGAAGATGAGACCGAAAGGTAATCCTTTCCCGTTCCGTTCTTGATGTTCAGGTAAACGCAGTAGATCAGGTTGGTTACAAATCCGCCCAGGGTAACAAAAAGGATCACCGGATTTTTGGCGAAAAGTGGGTTTGTGCCCAGGTTTAAAGCCGATTCCTGAATGGGTTTCCCGGCAGTAAGCCCAAAATTGAAACATGCACTCATGACGCCTGACAGTATCGCGATCAATATGCCCTTTTTCAAAGCAAATTCTGCAACCGCCTTCTTTTTGTCCGCTTCCGACATGTTTTTGGTTTTCAGGCTACCTGCATAACCGATGATGGCGATGCCGGCAATGGCAACTGCGACACCTATTACCATCAGGATCCCTGCCCGGTCGGCAAACAGGTTCTGTCCGGCTACCACCGGCGGTACAAGTGTGCCGATAGCGGCACAAAGGCCCAGCGCGATGGATTGTCCAAGGGCAACACCCAAATACCGCATGGTGAGTCCGAATGTGAGTCCGCCTACCCCCCATAGCACTCCGTAAAAAACAGCCATCCATTTCGAGGAAGCGGGAGCCTCACTGATAATGGCACCCAGTGTTCCGGAAGGCACTGTCAGCCATGCAACGAGAAGCGGCACGATGATCCATGAAAATACGCCCTGCACGATCCAGTAGGATTCCCAGGACCAGCCCTTGATTTTTTTAATCGGGACATAAAAACTGGCAGCACAGATACTGCCAATCGCCATCAGAATAATACTGAGAACAGAGTCCATCGTTTTATAAATTATTTAGTAATTTGGCTCATTCATTAATCAAATATATTATTCATTTCATGGTATTTCAATATACAAACTGCGCAATTGTTTGTATAAAATGATACTAATGACACAGAGCAGTTTCAAATACCTGACGCATAACCCCGAGGATAAAAGCTGGGGACTGTACCTTACCGTGGCAGGATCTGCCCGGGTGGAACCGGAAACCGATTATCCGCCATCGGGACATCCCACTGGGTATCATTTCAACTGGTATAACGGCCGGATCCTGCAGGAGTACCAGATCAACTACATTACCAAAGGAGAAGGCGTCATGGAGACCCGTGATGGTTCTTATCCCATCCGCGAGGGATCGGTGATCCTTCTGCGTCCCAATGTATGGCACCGGTACAGGCCTTTAAGACAAACCGGATGGACGGAACATTATATCGGTTTTATTGGAGATATGGCGGATAAAATGATCAGGTCTTCCGAATTACTGGCTGATTCCCCGGTGATACAAATTGGCTTTCAGGAAAATCTCATTAACTGCTTTCAGGAAATTTTTAATTATGCTGTTATTGAAAGACCCGGCTACCATCAGGTTTGCTCAGGACTGGTGGTCCAGATACTGGGGCAGATCATATCGCTCAAAAAGAGCGAGAATTTCAGACACAGCATCATTGAGAAAGCCATTCAAAAAGCATGTCTCATCATCCGCGATAACCCGGCCAAAAACCTGAATATTGAAGAACTGGCCCATGATCTGAATGTCAACTATTCCATGTTCCGGAAGGCCTTTAAGAAATATACCGGACTGTCGCCCATGCAGTACCATACCTCTTTGCGGATGAAACAGGCCATTTACCTGCTTACCAACACGGAACTCAGTGTGAAAGAGATCTCATTCAACCTGGGCTTTTGTTCGGTGTTTTATTTCAGCAAGCTGTTTAAGGAAAAAACAGGGAAGACTCCGAGTGAGTTCAGGAGGAGCAATAGAAATTAGGGACAAGGGACCAGGGACAAGTGGGAAATGAGTATTGAGCATGAGTGTGATTGCTCTCGCAAATAACGCTGATAACGCAGATTTTTCCTTCTGCGAAATTTGCGAAATCTGCGAGAAATTTTTTTATTTGTTCCTTTAATAATATCTTTATCCTTAGCTATTAACCCTTAGGCCCAATATGGAAAAAATTGAAAACCGTGAGCTTCTGCTTGCTTTCGACTTCGTTCAATACACCAACCGAAACCTGTTTTTAACAGGAAAAGCCGGAACCGGTAAAACAACCTTTCTTCACAACCTGAAAAAAATATCACCCAAGCGTATGATTGTTGTGGCACCCACGGGTGTGGCAGCAATCAATGCCGGGGGTGTTACCATACACTCGTTCTTCCAGTTGCCCTTTCATCCCCACATTCCTGTACAGTATGTTGCCACAGGAATAGGGTCGGAACCTCCGGGGCCCATGGAAACTTCCTCTTTCAAGCTGAGCCGGGAAAAGATCAATATTCTGAAAAGTCTTGATCTGCTGGTAATCGATGAAATCAGCATGGTGCGGGCTGATTTGCTGGATGCCGTGGATTCCGTGCTGAGGAGATACAAGGACAGGAATCAGCCTTTCGGAGGCGTTCAACTGATGATGATTGGCGATATCCAGCAACTTGCGCCGGTCGTTAAGGAAGAGGATTGGGAAATCATCGGTAAATACTATGAAACCGCTTTCTTCTTTGGCAGTCTGGCTCTCCGCAGGACCAACTATGTAACCATTGAACTGAAACATATTTACCGGCAGCGTGATATTGATTTTATCCATCTGTTAAACAAGATCCGGGATAACCGGATGGATACTGACGCTCTTGCGGAACTGAATAAAAGGTATGATCCGCATTTCAATCCCGGCGATCAGGAAGGCTATATCACGCTGACCACACACAATGCCCAGGCTCAAACCATCAATGAACTCAAGCTCAATAAACTTCCGGGTAAGACACGCACCTTTAAGGCGGTTATTAAGGATGACTTTCCGGAATTCGCTTACCCGACGGCTTTTGAACTTGTATTTAAAATCGGGGCCCAGGTAATGTTTGTTAAAAATGATCTGTCAAGGGACAAACTTTACTACAACGGGAAAATAGGCAGAATTGTTGATTTTGAGGAGGATACAATTGTTGTTCAGTGTCCTGGGGACGACGGTATCATACCGGTGGAAATGACGGAGTGGCAAAATATGAAGTATTCCCTCAATCCGGAATCGAAAGAAATTGATGAAACCGTAATCGGAACCTTTACCCAGTATCCGTTGAAACTCGCCTGGGCCATTACCATTCACAAAAGCCAGGGACTCACTTTTGACAAGGCCATTATAGATGCCAGTGCAGCTTTTGCGCACGGACAGGTATATGTTGCATTAAGCAGGTGCAGAACACTCGAGGGTCTCGTGTTGAGCACACAGGTCACCCAGCGGGGCATCATCAGTGATCCGACGGTAACGGGCTTTGTTCATGAAGCAGAGCAGAATCAACCCGATCAGGAACAGCTGGCTGAGTCGAAAAAGATCTATCAGCAGATGTTGCTGACGGAATTGTTCGACTTCACGCCGCTTGTTCGTGGTTTGCATTACTGCCATAAGCTTTTACAGGACAACCGGGAAAGCATCCTGGGCAATCCGGAAAATATTCTGGATATGGCCCTGGTTTCTGTCAATTCGGACCTTGTCGGAGTGTCCGCTAAGTTTTATCCCCAGTTGAGAAATCTGATCTTGCTGAATCCGGATGCTGAGACCAATGATAAGCTGCAGGAAAGAATACAAAAAGCCGGGGAGTTCTTTTCCGATAAACTCGAAAATGCCATGCAGGAAGTTATGGCGGGGATAGTTGTTGAGACCGACAACAAGGATGTCAGGAAGGTCATTACCGATGCATTGACCAGATTAAGACAGGAAACGCAAATCAAACAAGTCTGTCTGCACACGATCAGGTCCGGTTTTAAAGTACAGGCTTATCTTGAGGCAAAAGCCAAGGCGGCGATTGAAGTGCCTCCTGCTAAAACTCCGGTAATCAGGTCCGTTGAGGATACTTCCGGCACCATTCAGCATCCTGCTCTTTACAACAAGTTGAAAATCTGGCGTAACCATAAAGCTTTGGAACAGGATCAGCCGCATTACATGGTTCTTCCCCAGGCCACACTTGCAACGCTGACCAATTTCCTGCCGATGTCGGTCAGGGAACTGAAAAAGGTCAAAGGTATGGGGAAGGTAAAGACGGAGAAATACGGGGATGAGCTTTTATCGATCATACAGGCTTTTTGCGAGGATAATAACCTGGAAACACCTGCCAATGTATTTATCGCAAAAAAACCGCCTGCCAAAGTCAGGGTTGACACCAAATTAACAAGTCTCAACCTCTACAAGGCCGGGAAAACGGTGTCACAAATCGCCGAGGAAAGGAATATGGCGCCATCCACCATTGAAGGTCACCTGGCACATTATGTTGGCACGGGTGACATCCCGGTTACCGAATTTGTTTCTCCCGGAAAGACGGAATTCATTGCCTCCCATTTCGAAGGAAACGGTGATTACCAGCTGGGACCAGTAAAATCAGCATTGGGTGAGCAGGTTTCGTGGAGCGAATTAAGGTTTGTGGTGAAGCACCTTGAATTTACAGCAAAACACAAGACTGGCAGTGACCGGTCCAAAGATCCCTTCAAGCGGTCTTCGGACCCTTGAAGGGTCTTTGGACCGCTTCAAGGGTTCCTCATCCCTAAAACGACCTCCAAAAATCGTAATTCACCTCCTCCAGTTGTTGCATCGTCGGATAAGGATAGTAGATGAATTCGTCCTTGGAAGCCACAAAGAATCCATTGGTGCAGGTCCTGTACAACAGTGTACCATTAAAGGTCCGCTGCACGGTTTTGCGTGTTTTTCCTGCTTCATTTTTCAGAATAATCAGGCAATCCCGCAGATGTCCGATATCCGTATAAGGCAGATTTTGAGCCGATCCGCGCACAGGATCAAGTGCCAGCTGATCGAGCATCAATTCAACAAACATAAGCTTGGGCATATATACCTGTTCGCTTTCAGATGTTAACTCCTTCGCAAAGGCCGAAGGAGAAAGATTGCTGGCTATGATAGGAGTAACGGGACAAAGTTCCTGGTAGAGATGAAGCTGTTTTTGTTTTTCGGTTTTCAAATCATAGGGTCCTTTATTCAGCTCCAGCATTCTCCCATCTTCAGTCACCAGGAACAGGTTCCTTAAAGCCCGCAGGGGAATATGCTCCAGGGCTCGGTAGACTGAGAGATATACGGAACTTTTGGGTGAGCCATCGGGTTTGCGCACGCATCTTTTATTAATGTATTCTGCAGGCAACAGGTTCCGTGCGATGTCCTGATCCACTTCAAAAAAGATAGCCTGTCCCCGTGTTTTTTTACGTGTGCCGGTCGCGAGGTACTCTGCAAAATCCTTGGGAGGTAGCATGGAGGCAATCAGGGCCTCAGGCAAAACACTCAGATAAATATATGTATTCATCATAATAAGGGATTAGGTGATTAACCAGTCAGATTGCTTTACCTAATTTACTTATTTTTCTGCAGAGAATCAATCAAATCAGGAAAATAAATTATCGACCTGGGTGCGATAGCTGCTGCCGACCGGTAATTTCTGACCACAGATTCCGATCAGGTTACCCTCGAGTGTTTCTATGTGCCTGACAGAAACAATGAAAGATTTATGGATTCGTATGAACATGCCTGCTGGAAGCTTATCCTCCAGATCCTTCAATGAAAATAGTGCTGTAATTTTTTTATTCCTTGTGTGAAAGGTGACGTATGCTTTCTGTCCTTCTATATAAAAAAGATCATCATAATGGATCTTATACCATTTTCTGTCGGCACGAATGGTCATGTAAGTATCTTTCAAAACCGGTTCCTCATCCATTCCTGTATTGAATTTTCCTTCCTTCCGGAGCCTGTCAGTCACTTTATTTACGGCTTTCAGAAACCTGTCAAAAGAAATCGGTTTTAGCAGGTAATCAATTACATTAAGCTCATATCCTTCGATGGCATATTCTTTGTAAGCTGTGGTCAATATGATATACGGTTGTGTATGCAGGGTTTTTATGAAATCAATCCCAGATATATCAGGCATTTGTATGTCCAGGAAAAGTATGTCGATGGCATTTTGTTTTAATTGCTCAAGGATCATCAGGGGAGAATCATAATCCCCAACCAGGTCAAGGAAAGATATCCTTTCCACGTAATCCTTCAGGTACTGTCTGGCCAGAAATTCATCGTCCACTATGACACAGGTAAGTCTCATGTCAGATCGATTTCAAGTTCTACATGGTACACATTATCCTTATCACGAGTCATGAGTTCATATTTCTTTGGATAAATAATATCAAGCCGCTGTTTCACATTGACAATACCCCTACCGGAGCCATTCAGAATGGTTCGTTCCCTGAAAATTGAATTCCGGATGGTAAAATGCAGTCTTCCGGCTTTCTCCTGCAGAAAGATGGAAATGAATCCGGTTTTATCTTCCTCAATGCGGCTGTATTTAAAACTGTTCTCGATAAAGGGAATGAACAGCATGGGGGCAATATGAACATCCATATTTTCCACTTTTTGGGTGAAATCTACTTTGCGTTTACCCGGACTTTTCATTTTATAGAAATCGATCAGGTTCTCCATATAGGTGATTTCATTTCGCAAGGCGACCTTTTCATGACTGCAATCCTCAATAACGTAACGCAACATATCCGAAAGCTTAAGAATACTATCGGGGGCTTTCTCCGATTTCATATAGGTCAGGGAATACACATTATTCAGTGCATTGAACAAAAAGTGAGGATTGATCTGTGCTTTCAGCAACTGAAGTTCAGTCTGGAGCTTCTCTTCCATGACTTTTTTATTGTGAATGATTTGTTGGTTTAATAAATGTTGGATTGAATAAATGGTACCTATTATATAAATGAAAGCAAGCCAGAACAAATGCCTGAAGGAAATAAAAACCTCAAACCAGTCTTTGTGATGTCGGTCAGAACGCTGCTCCCGGTTCCAGAAAATATGATGACTGATTTGATATATAATCACAAACGTTATCAATATTATCGCAACACTGAGCAATATATAATGGGTAGTATTTTTTTCATAATACCTGGGGAATAGTAGAAGTACATTCACATAAAACACGATGGCATAGAATACAACGCAAATTAATTCAAACACAAAAGCGCGGGGTGAATGACCCCCACCTGGTGATAAGGCCTGGGTGATCAGAAAAACAACGATCCAAAAAACCGACTGCAACAATATCTTCTTTTGCATGTTCATGGATGAATTCGTATCAAAAGTTACTCATTTCGAATTGATTTACAGCCTAAAGGTATGCGTATATTTCAGCATAATGGTGCGGTTAAAGAAATTCGGAGGCTCGGGAATTTCATTCCGGTTATTGATGCCACGAAATTCATTGTAAACAAGGTAAAAATCATTCCCTTCACGGGGATTGAAACGCAACCTGAAATTGGTTAAGAACTCATCCTCCGTATTAAGATATTGAACCATAACGCTGGCGGAAATTTTTGTATTCAACATATACAAGGCTTTCACATTGGTGGAATGGATATTAAGCCTGTTGTATTTTTCCCTGTCCGGAAAACGGATAGCGTTGAATTCATAACCAACTGACAGCTGAAATGAGGCTGAAACATTCATCATGGACATGGCCATGAACCCGTATCTCCGTCCATCAAAAAACTCTCCCCCGTTTGCCATGATAAAGGCAGACACTTTTTTTGACTGGGGCGTGCGGATCTCAGCACTTAGAGTTGTAAAAGAATAATTGCCTGATTTTATCCAGATGCTGTCTGTCAATTCGTAATCCCCAAGTACTCCCTCCTGCTGGAATTCCACAGCCAGCTCAGCTCCATATTCCTTCTTCGTTTCAAACTCCAGTTGCGGCATTATCCGTATCGATTCCAGTTTTCCGTCCTCCAACCTG
Organism: Bacteroidales bacterium; assembly: GCA_041737175.1. GTDB lineage: Bacteria > Bacteroidota > Bacteroidia > Bacteroidales > UBA10428 > UBA5072. The sequence goes on along the minus strand of JBGSSF010000034.1, from coordinate 106,724 downwards.
GTATAACGCTCTCCTATCACCTTGACATTATAATTAAACAGCCAGGACTCCTCACCAGGCATCCAGCCGTATATCAGGGCTCCATTAAATCCCTGTACTCCGGGACGCTGTACAAACCCTATTCCGGGCTTGAATTTCTGTCCGGAAAACGAGTAGTTAAAATTGTACGCGAATCCCTTTTCGGACCTTCGTTCCCAGTTCACCATGAAAAAGGCAGGATCAATGGAAGCAATGTTATTGCTGATCTCATTATCATAAGACTGAGCAGCCTTCAAATTGAGATAATCATCACCAAAGAGTCTGAATATCCCGTCCAAACCATAAGCATAGTTCTGGGCACCATTCATTCCCAACCTGGAAGTGAAAATACCTCCAACATAGGAATTAGGATTGATGACCTGCCGGCGCATACGTAAAACGCCAAAATTCTCACCCGGAGTATCTTCATGCTCCTCAGTCTGCATATCCAGAAATCCCATGTCCCATTTACCAATACGGCCAACCAATCTGGCACCTCCATAAATTCGGACCGGGATTCTGTTTGCTATTCCAATGTTGCGGCTGTAAAACAGATCATCGGATTGCCCGCCCAAACTAAAACTGAATATACTTGACCTTTCCTGAAAAAACATTCTTTTCTCCGGAAAGAACATGGAGTACCGCGTTAGATTCACCTGCTGATCATCAGCCTCTACCTGGGCAAAATCAGTATTGGCTGTCAGGTCCAGGGTCAGGTTGCTATTTATATTGTATTTCACATCCAGACCGGCATTGAAATCAGGATTGTCATTTTTCAGGTATTGTGTTTCTGTTTCACTCATTTCCCAATCCCGTGAAAATCCTCCAATTACATAGGGTGATAGGTATATGGGTTTCAAAGGCCGGACGCCCAGAAATTCAACCGTATTGGCCAGGGAGGGTTTATTGGTGGCCATGAAACCATACTTTGGGTCAATGGCAGGCCAGGTATCTGTTTCATTATTGGAACTAACAGTCCGACTGATAATCAAACCCATGGTAGCGATATCATTGGAGGGTTTGAACTTAAGGCTCGCAAAGGGTATCCGCATTTCCACATACCATCCTTTTTCATCCTGCGTTGTTTTGACGTCCCAGAAAGTATTCCAGCTGAAGTTCAGGGCATCGAATCCCGGTCCACCACCACCTCCCGATGCATCGTTTGAAACAGTGTAGTCTGTTCTGAGGCCTGTTGGGGTGGTAAAAAATGCGAGGCTGTTTTCATTGTCGTTATAGGTATCCAGCAATATTCCAAAGGAATCAAATCCAAACAGTTCTGCATCCCTTTTTTTGCTGTTGACAAATATTTTCTTTACATCACGCATGTACAAACGCGCTCCCACCCAAAGAAACTCATTGTCATACGCCAGCATCACCTCACTGGCCTCAGAAGGATCATTTCCGAAATTCGGACGATTCATTTTCAGTGGAAAATTATCCAATCCATCCCAGGCCACCTCAAAGGGACGGCCATCGAACTCAACCGGCGCAGGCAATCTTTCAATTCTTGTCAATTCCTGTGCATTAACCTTTATCTGGGCACCTACAAACAAAAGGACAGTAAAGAGTCCCTGCAGAATTTGCTTCATCATGGGCAGTTTATAATAATTCAGTTTCAAATATTGCCGGATTCTGTCAACAAATAAAATTAAATGAACCTATGCCCTGTTTTTTTGAATGAAATGCTATAATTCAGTTATTACGGGTCTATGCACAACAAAAAGCCCCGTTCAGTTCGAAACGGGGCAGATGACCGTAATATGCAAATTCCTTAATTTGATACCAGTTCTATTGAAAGCGTCATATCATCATAAATAAACTGGTCTTTCAATTCTGCGAAAATGGATTTTGACTGATAGTTGACACCCCACTGTGTGCGGTCGATGGTAAAAGACGGTGTACTGGCAACAAGCTTGCCATTCAACAGGTTGATACTGGCATCAAAACTTATTTTCCTTGTGATTCCTTTCATGGTCAGATCGCCTTCGATACGGTGCGTTGCCTTGGCAGCCCCAGCGGCCGGTCCGCTCACTTTTGTCACTTTGGTAATTGCAAACCTGGCGGTTGGATATTTGGCAACATCAAAGAAATCCGCTGATTTCAGGTGTCCCACCAGCCGGTTATTCATGCCTTCGTCCTTCAGGTCAAGGTTAACGATTGAATTGAAGTCAACGGTGAATGACCCGCCGGTCAGTTCATTTTTATCAACTATTACTTCTCCTCCCGTAAGCTTTACATATCCGTTGTGCTCACCGGTGGGCTTTTTGCCGAGCCAGCTTATCTTGCTGTCGGTTGTATTTATGGCAAGCTTTTTAGGTGAAGTTGTCTGGGCTTGGAGTGACAGACTGGAATATATGATTACCGAAGCAATTATCAATATGATGGATTTTCTGTTCATGTTGTACTCTTTTAAATGTTTAAACTCTGGTTACAAACATCAAACACAAAAGCCAAATAATGGTTCAGATCAAATGATTTGATTTGCTCCTTTTAACAAAAGTTTAACAGAGACCCTCAATTGTCGAGTTCCCTGGTGATATTAATGGCAGCGATGGTTCCGTCAGCGATGGCAGTGGTGATCTGCCTGTATTTCTTACTCCTAACATCGCCAACCGCATAAACATCGGGCAAGTTGGTCCGCATATCCTCATCGGTCTTCAAATAGCCCCACTGGTCGAGTTCAAGCTTGCCACCGAACAAGTCAATATTGGGTTTCATGCCCACGAAGATGAAAATACCATCCGTCACCAGTTCACGCGTTGTGTGATCCAGGAGATTTTCAACAGCAACTACCATTTTGTCACCGCGGCGTTCAAATGATCTGGGTTCATGACGGAACAGCACTTCAACACGCGGATTGGCCAGCAGTTTCTCCTGCGCCTGCTTGTTGGCTTGAAATTTCTCAAACTGATGCACCATCGTTACCCTGGTGGCAAACTTGGTGATGAATTCAGCTTCTTCCACCGCTGAGTTGCCTCCCCCGATAACAATGACCTCTTTGTCGGCGTAGTATTTTGCATCACAGGTAGCACAATAGGATAATCCCTTTCCTTTGAATTCTTTTTCTCCCGGAATATTCAGATAGTTTGGTGAAGTTCCAGTGGCAATAATGATTTTCCTGGCCTGCAGGGTTTCATATTCATCAATGATAATCTCTTTTTTCTGCAGATCAACCCGTGTGACATCCACGGCTACTTTAAAAACGCTTCCGCATTTTTTGGTCTGCTCTGACATGTTGTGTGACAGCATATAACCAGGCTGGGGGTCAATGAAACCCGGGTAGTTGGATATCTGGTGGGTGAGACTGACATATCCGCCCGGCAGCCCGGTATCAATCAGTACCGCATTGACACGGGCCTGGCAAAGATATAATCCTGCGGTAAGGCCTCCGGGACCGCTGCCGATGATGGCAACATCATAATGTGTGGTAAACGGTTTGATCCGGCTTTTGAGTGCGCCGGCCTTTTCAGCCGGGAGCATGGAGTTGAGGTTGTACATGATTTCGGAACGTTTGATCCCACCGGTTAGGCGGATTCCCACCTCATGACCCCTGTCAAAGAAAATCAAGGTTGGCGAACTGTAAACGCCAAGTCTTTCAGCAAGATCACGGTTTTGTTGGCGGAAAACCTTCAGGAATTTTATGTCTTCTCCATAGAGGGCTGCCAGCGATTCAAACTTGGGAGCCAATGCCTCGCAGGGGGGGCATTCGTTTGAATAGAAGTCGAGCACTACTTTGCCGGCCTGCAGAACTTCCTTTTCAAAATCAGCGGTGATAATTTCTTTCATAGGATTGGTTATTTTTTACTCAGATCGTTAATAACGAACTCCGAACACGGGTTACCGATTACTGTTTACTTTTTACTTTTAACTTTTTACTGCTTACCATTTCCCGAATTATACAATGCTATCCCCAGCTCCATCAACTCCCTTACCGGCCGGCAATCCGGAGCATGCAGATTCTTTTCGCGGTTGTATGCCACGCTGGCGCAACCTCCTCCGCAGGCCAGCCTTACATTGCACGTTGAGCAGGCTTTTATGCTTAATATATCCCTTTCCTGCCACCTCTCCACCTGGTCCTGATATAATTCCACACGGGGATAAAACACTCCCAATTCTTCCCCGGGTTTACCAACTGTTGCTGTGCATGAATAGATTCTGCCGGTATAATCAAATGCCCATTCTGTTTTACAACCCGGGCATGAATCAAATAAAGGTAAGGGTAATTCCCCGTTTTCAAAAAGAAATTTTGAAACAGAAAAGGCTGGTTTATGGAATTCAAGCAGATGAGGGTGTTGACGGATAAGGTCATACAGGTCCCTGTAAAGATCGATCCTGGAATAGAGCCTGGACTGTTGAGACTGGCAGTAATGAAGCTCATAATTACGTCCCAGCTGAGTCTTAAATAGCGGTGAATCAGTCCAGCCTTTGTCAATCGCATACCTGGCCAGATCGGGCAATGAGGCCATGTTATCGCGGTCCAGAACCACCCTTAAATTCACGGGTAGTTTTGCTTCAAGGGCTGCATCAATACCCCTGACTATCTGAACAAAGGTCCCCTGTCCTCCCTTCAGCGGACGTCTTTCATTGTGCACTTTCTCGGGACCGTCCAGCGTGACCTGAATTTCCCTGATGCATGCCTGTGAAAGCAAAGGGATAAACTCTTGCAGGTCGTAACCGTTGGTCACCACTGCGAGATCGAGTCCGGCTTTCCGGCAATGTCCTATGAAAAACTCAAGGAAATTCTTGTTTTGCTGACTATTCAGCAGGGGTTCTCCGCCAAATAAAGTAACGTATTTTCTTCGTCCTTTGAAATGGTCAAGAATATAGCGGAAGAATGCATCCGCAACCTCAGAGGTGTTCCCGTTGGTCTGGTTGGCATAGCCTTCCTGGTAACAATAGGGACAATTAAAATTGCACGAATAGGTTGGAGCATAAAAAAGCTGCACCTCATCGGTTTCACGCGCATCAATAAAATCAAGGTATTTGCTGCGGAACAGCTTTTCTTCCTGCGCAGGATCAACTACGTATCCCTTGCTGATGTAATCAGGATCATCCATGATCCTGCCGCTCATGACACGTTCAGCTTCCCCGGAAGTAAGAATGTCGGCATTCCCCGAAAGCACATTCACCAGGAAATAATCATCTGACCGGTGAATCCTGGAAAGAATATTATGCCTGGAAAGCTCCATGAATCATGCTGATCAGTCGTGGCAACCGGCAACGATCTTTGAGGTTTTTGCACAACACTGGGCCACCTTCTGGCTCTTACCGGCTTTTTTCTTGGTTGTTAGAGACTTCATTGTAAATTATGAATTATGAATTATGAATTATGAATTGTAAATTATGAATGGGTTTAACTCGTCACTCGTCACTCCTTACTAATCAAGAACAGCAGCAACATTTCTTTTCCTTCTTTCCAAAGATAGTAAAACTGGCAACTTCAATCATCCCTTTTGAATAGGGTTTGCTTTCTTCAAGAATGCTGATATCCGAAAATCCTGCTTCAGCTAAAGTATGCAGATATTCCTCCCGGGTTACGGCGCCTGCCCAGCATTCAGATACAGCCACCGGATCATTCCTGTATTCCTCAGGCACAGGAGAGGTTGAATAAATATCACTCACCACGAACCTGCCTCCGCCTTTCAAAATCCGATACACTTCATTCCAAACCCTTTGTTTATCAGCTGCATGATTGATTGTACAATTGGAAATGATAAGATCAGCGACACCACCCGGTATGGCAATATGTTCCAGATCGGATTGAATAAAACTTACATTGGAAATGCCGAGCTTACCGGCGTTTTTCCGAGCTGTCTCAAGCATGCCGTCTGATGCATCCACTCCGAAAACGAATCCGTTTGCGCCAACAGCTTCTGCCATGCGAAGTACATCAGTCCCCCTGCCGCTGCCCAGATCAACGCAACATTCCCCCGGCTGGGGTTCGGCGTAATTCACAGCACCGCCGCAGGAAAGGCAGCAGGTTTGCTCAGCCAACTCAGAGTAACGGATGTTTATTGAAGACGTATCCATATTGAAAATTTTGGCAAATATACATAAATCTAAATATGTTTATACGTTATGTAAAATAATTTAAGCCAATTATACTTTTAAAACGTCATGGTGAAGACCGTTTCCACCTCTGGTTCCGAATGCGCTGTGATGGTGGCATTATGAAGTCGGAGTATTTGCTTGGAAAGGCTTAGTCCGATACCTGATCCCGAAGGTTTGGTAGTAAAGAAGGGAATGAATATTTTATCGAGTACATCCTTGAGTATACCGGGACCATTGTCAATGACCTGCAGGGTTATCCTCCCCCGCTTATTCATGAAGCCCAGCAGCTGAATTTTTCCGGAGGGTCTTCCATTCAGGGCATGCATGGCATTCTTGAGCAGGTTGATCAGCACCTGTTCAATCAGCTGATCATCGGCCGTGAATTCGAGGCTTTCGGGATCGACCCTGACGACAAACTCGAAACCGCAGTTGCTAATCTCTTCCTCCATGAGGTTTTCAATGTTGCTGAAAACTTCCCGTATGCTGCAAAGCTTGAAATTCGGTTTCGGTATGCGGGTCAGGTTACGGTAGGTGTTCACAAAATGAAGAAGGCCGGTGCTTCTTTTGTTGATGGTTTGCAAGGCTTCCTGAATCTCGCCAACGGATTCCCTGTCGATTTCCAGTGATTCCCCGTTGCCTTGGGCAACCATGCCTTTCAACATCAGGTCGAGTGTTGAGGATAACGAAGCAATGGGCGTAATGGAATTCATGATCTCATGGGTAAGCACCCGGATTAGCTTCTGCCATGCTTCAGTTTCCTGTTCTTCCAGAACATTCTGAATATCTTTAATGGTTACCAGATAGATCAGTTTATCCTTCACTTTAATGGTAGAAGCGTAAATGGCGAGCTGCAGAAAGTCATCCTCATACTGGACCTTCACCAGTTTGTTCTCGCCCGGTTTGATGGTAAGCAATGTATTAACAAGTTCCGGACTGAGTGTTTCCAGCATCTTAATATTCCTGATGCTGGCCATTTGGAATAATTTTTTAGCTGTTTTGTTGATCAGTTCGATATTGCCATCCACGGTGTATGCAATGACACTGACATCAATATTCTGCACAATGGTTTGCAGGTAATGAAAACTCTCCTCCTTCTCGGCCCGAACCTTTTGGAAGTCCTGCATGACCTCGTTGAAAGCCTTGTTCAATTCATTGAATGTACCACCCATACCTTCGATCTGGTAGGAACGGGTAAATTCCGAAAACCGTATCGATTGCAGAAAACTGGTCAATTCACGGTTTGTTTTATCCAGGTAACGGATCAGAGAGCCAATCTGAAAAATGACCACTACTGCCACAATGGCAGGCGCAATCAGCAGATTGGATTTCAGGGTATAGAAAAGCAGGAAGATGGTCGCGGCCAGCAGGATGACGCGAACAATTATATTGAGCCTGTAATTTTTAAAAACCATATTTTTCGATCCTGCGGTACAATGAAGTTCGTGTGAGTCCAAGTTCCTGGGCTGCCTGGGAAATATTACCCTGATTCTGTTTCATGACTTTTTCAATAATCTGTCTTTCGATCTCATCGAGATTATAGGTATCAAACTCAACGTCGCCGGATTTCTTCCGGGGAGGTGAAAGAATAAAATCCTCAGGCTCCAACGAGGGAGTTTCGGTCATGATAACCGCCCTTTCAATGGCGTGCTGCAATTCGCGAACATTGCCGGGCCATGCGTAGTGCATCAGTTTCTTCATGGCAGCTGAGGTGATACCCCTCAGGGACTTACGGTATTTTTTTGAATAGATCTTCAGAAAATGATCGGACAGCAACTCAATGTCATCTCCTCTTTCGCGTAAAGGAGGAAGGTGAATCTCTACCGTATTGATACGATAGAGCAGGTCCTGCCGGAAAAGATTGTTGCTCACCGTTTCATAAATATCGCTGTTTGTGGCGCAAATCAAACGCACATCAACCGCTATGGGCCGGTTTGCGCCAACCCGTGTCACTTCATGGCGCTCAATCACGGTGAGTATTTTAGACTGAAGAGGTAAGGGAAGGTTGCCGATTTCGTCTAAAAATAAAGTACCGTGGGTGGCTATTTCGAAACGGCCAGGCTTCTCTTTCTTGGCATCGGTGAAGGCCCCTCTTTCGTGGCCGAATAATTCGCTTTCAAACAAAGTGTCGCTCAGTGATCCCAGGTCAACACTGATAAAAACCTCGTCGCGCCTGGGTGAATTGCGGTGCAGGGCCCGGGCAACCAGTTCCTTGCCTGTACCATTTTCGCCCAGGATCAAGACATTGGCATCAGTCTGCGCAACTTTCTTGATCGTGGTAAACACCTCCTGCATCTTGACCGAATTGCCGATGAAATCAACAAAGGGCTGATCCATGACGGCACTCATTTCTTTCTGTTTGGCACGAAGATCGTCAGCTTCGAGACGGGATCTCCTGAGCTTTATGGAAGAGGAAATCGTAGCCAGCAATTTCTCATTCTGCCAGGGTTTCAGAACAAAATCCGTTGCCCCTGATTTGATGGCCTTTACAGCCCTCTCGGCATCTCCATAGGCCGTAATGAAAACCACAACTGCCTGCGGATCGATTTCCAGTATACGTCCAAGCCAGTCAAAGCCTTCCTGTCCGCTTATAGCATCCTTGTTAAAATTCATATCGAGAAGGATCATGTCAAAGTATTCCTTGACCATAAGATCCGGGATGTTCTGTGGATTGTTTAAAACCGTCAGCTTTTCGACATGGGGTTTAAGCAAGAGCTTTAGGGCAAACAGGATATCCTCATTATCGTCGACAGCAAGAATATTACCGACTTTTTCGCTCATAATTTTAGTTTATTTGAACCTATAAGCAAATGTAATTAATTTGTCCGTTTTCGTACGCTATGTGTTTCAATATTGTACAAAAAAGTCAGTAATTTATGGATGTACATTATAACAAATAGTTGTATATTAACCTATTATTAGAAATGGCATAATTAATGCTAAATTTTGTTAAAAATAAAAATATCAATCACAGCAATATAGCAGTACCTATGGATGGAATGGACCGGAAAATTGAGAAAAAGGGAATACAGAAAAAACATGTATGGATGGGTCTCGGGGGGTTAATTCTCCTGTTGGTCATACTGCAAATGATCTTTGGAGACAAAAGCTCCAAGCTGAATGTGGAAAAAGACAAGATAACTATAGGAGAAATTCTCGCAGGAAAATACCAGGATTATATATCAGTGAACGGCACGGTTGAACCTATCAAAACGGTTTATCTGGATGCCGTGGAATCCGGCAGGGTCGAAGAGATACTCATTGAGGAAGGAACCATGGTTAAAAAGGGCGATGTGATCCTTAAACTTAGCAATTATAATCTTCTGCTCCAGATCTCCGGCAATGAGGCCGATGTATCCAGGGCTGTGAATGACCTGAAGACCGCACGCATCAATCTGGAAAACCAGAACATTCAGACCCGGTCAAACATCCTGCAACTGCAATACCTTTTAAAGAAACTCGAACGGCAATACAATAACAACCAGAAGCTCATTACACAGAACCTGATCTCCAAAGAAGAATTTGAATACTCCAGGGAACAATATGAAGAGACCAGTATGCAACTTGATCTTCAGAAGCAAAAATTTGGCCGTGATTCCATTTATACAAAAACCCGCATCCAATCTGACGAAGAATCGATCGGACGCATGCAAATGAACCTCAATCTTACACGGAGGCGAATGGAAGATCTTGATATCAAGGCATCGGTTGATGGCGAGCTGGCTACTCTGAATCCCGAAGTTGGCGAGGTGATTAATTACGGGACACGTGTCGGCACCATCAATATTCTTGATTCCTACAAAATGCGTGTAATGATTGATGAGCACTATATCACCAGAATATCAAGAAGTCTGCCCGGTGATTTTGATTTTGCGGGCAAGAAAAATTCACTCAGGATCATCAAGGTATATCCGGAGGTGCAGAATGGGACATTTGCCGTGGATATGGAATTCACAAGCGCGATCCCTGAGCAGATCAGGATTGGTCAGACCGCCCGCATACATCTTGAATTGGGTGAATCAGAAGATGCCTTGCTCCTGCCCAAAGGGGGATTCTACCAGAGTACAGGCGGCCAGTGGGTTTATGTTGTGGATCCTTCGGGAGACTATGCTGAAAAACGAAAAGTCAGGTTGGGCCGTCAGAATCCGAGGTATTATGAAATACTTGAGGGATTGGAACCCGGCGAGAAGGTAATCGTCTCGGACTATGAAAACTTTGGAAATGTTGACAAACTCATATTAAAAAAATAATAATTAAGAATAATCTTCAATCCTAAAAAACGCTCATTATGATTAAAACAACTGATCTGGTAAAGGTTTTTCGCACTGATGAAGTGGAAACCACTGCGCTCAACAAGGTTAATATTACCGTAGAAAAAGGTGAATTTGTTGCCATCATGGGGCCGTCAGGCTGTGGCAAATCAACCCTGCTGAATATCCTGGGATTGCTTGATACACCGTCGGGCGGACAGTACTTTTTTAATGGTGAGGAAGTGGCGAAGTACAAAGAAAAACAACGGACCAATCTTCGCAAAGGGAATATCGGCTTCGTGTTTCAGAGTTTCAACCTCATCGATGAACTCACGGTATATGAAAACGTTGAATTACCGTTGCTTTACCTGAAAGTCACTCCATCGGAACGAAAGAAAAAGGTAGGTGAGGTTCTTGAACGCATGAAAATCACACACCGCAAAAAACACTTCCCACAACAGTTATCAGGCGGACAACAACAGCGTGTTGCCATTGCCAGGGCGGTTGTGACCAGGCCACAGCTCATCCTTGCCGATGAGCCCACCGGAAATCTTGATTCGGCCAACGGTGAAGAGGTAATGGCTTTACTCACTGAACTGAATGTGGAAGGCACAACCATAGTAATGGTTACTCACTCGCCTTCAGATGCTGATAAAGCTCATCGCATTGTGCAATTATTCGACGGGCATATTGTCACTGAAAACATCCGACAGATATTATAAAACTTCAGCCATGAAAGAGATCTGCATACCCATACCTTACCTCAAAGAACAGGAAATTGCCAATGTTGAGGTAACCCTTGCCGGTAAAAAGATCAACTACAGTTTCAGAGTGGAATCATTCCCCTGGGAACTGAAGGATGAATTCGCTTCACTCACCGATCCTTTAGAAAGATCGCTGGCCAGGATTTACAAATTAAAAAGCGCTATAGAGAATTATGATAAAGAATGGGAACTTATCCAGATCTTCAATCCCGATGAACATGCTGATCATATACATGTTTTATACCGTAAAAAACTGAAAACATAACAATTACGATAAACTTAAATATTATTCCCCTATGAAAAAAGCAATTTTGTTTTTGTGCTCTCTAATGTTGTTAGGCTTCATACCCGCTAAAGCACAAAAAGTATGGTCGCTACAGGAATGTATCACCTATGCGCTCGAAAATAACCTGCAGGTGAAACGCCAGGAGTTAAATGTTCAATATAACAAGAATAACTATACACAAAGTTATTTTAACACCTTGCCCAATTTAAACGGACAGGTGAACAAGGGATACAGTTCAGGAAAGGACTTTGACTACTTTAAAAGCGAGTACGTCGACCAGAATTATTGGTCAACAAATCTTGGACTAAGCAGTAATGTGACCCTTTTCGGAGGATTCCAGGCCATTAATAATATCATGATGGCAAAGTATGATTTTCTGAAAAGCCAGTCTGATCTGGAAAAGTCCAAAAACGACATTTCACTTCAGCTTGCCCTTGCATATCTCCAGGTACTTTTCTCGAAAGAACTGGTGGATGTGGCCCAGAACAAACTCGAAGTGACCTCCATGCAGGCAGAACGTTCGAAGAAAATGCTGGATGTGGGAAACATCGCCCAGGGAGAGTATCTGCAGATCAAGGCCCAGGAATCCAATGACAAAACCAGTCTGGTCAATGCGCAGAACAACCAGGAAATTGCATACCTGGATCTTACGCAGTTACTGGATCTGGACTCAACCGGCGGCTTTGATATAGTTGTACCCCAAAATATTGAAGTGGAGTTGCTGTCAGCGCTGGAATCTGTTGAGAATATTTATGCCAAAGCACTGGAGACCATGCCGCAGATTAAAAGTGCAGAGTATGACCTGATGAGCACGAAGAAGCAGTTGGCCATGGCCTGGGGTCAGTTAAGTCCGTCCGTGGACCTAACCGGGAGCGTTTACAGTTTTTATTCCGAAGTGGCCGTGAACCCGGCTGATCCGGCAGCAGAGTACATGAACAAGGACCAGTTGAATGATTTCTATACAAAGCAGATCAGTATTGGGCTGAACATACCCATTTTCAACCGGCTACAGGTTAAGAATTCGATCAGCAATGCCAAGCTTGGCCTGAATGATTCAAAACTTCAGCTCGACCTGGCCAAGATGGCCCTCTACAAAGAAGTTCAGCAGGCCCATGCCGATGCCACTGCAGCCCGCGAAAAGTATTATTCCAGCGTGGAAGCAGTGAAATACAACGAAGAAGCATTCAAATATATGAGCCAGAAAATGGAGGTTGGATTGGTGAATTCAGTGGATTACAATATTGCCCAGAACAATTTGATCTCAGCAGAATCCAGTATGCTTCAGGCCAAATATGAGTATATCTTCAAACTGAAAATCCTCGATCTCTATATGGATAAACCCATTGTTTTATAGGGGGTTAGGTTTTAGTAGTTTTGCCCCGCCTCATGGCGGGGTTTTTTTGTTTTGTGGTGTAGGATTTGTTAACGTTTTGGACATTCCTACAATAATTGAACCTCTACAAGGTTCCTATGAATACTTCATATGAAGATTTCTACAATAATTCAACCTCGACGAGGTTAGGGATTAGCCAGTATTTACGCCATCCTCGTAGAGGATGAATTATTGTAGAACGGTTATGACAATTTGGAAAAACCTCCAAATCATATTATTCATTATATTTATTCCACAAATAACCTCAACATGTCCCTCCTCTTTGGCCTCTCCCTGATCCTGGCTGGTATCATTCTCATCATTGTCCTGACATCGTGGCTGAAGATCAATTCCTTTCTTTCCCTTTTCCTGGTTTCGCTGTTGCTGGCCATCATCGTTCTTCCTTTCCCTGACATTGTACCGGCCCTGAAAAAGGGTTTTGGCGATACCATGGCTGCCATTGGCCTGATCATCATTTTCGGCGCAGTTATCGGTGTGACGCTCGATTATACAGGTGCAACCCGGAGCATGGCCAACTACATACTTTCAAAAACAGGAGACAAAAATGCATCCTCGGCCATGTCCATTACAGGTTTCATTACCGGTCTGCCCATTTTTTGCGATTCGGGATTCATTGTATTGAGCGGCCTGAACCGGTCATTGACAGCCAGGAGCAAATCCAATCCGGTATTTATGGCAACCGTGCTGGCCTGTTCACTCTATTCGGTGCACTGCCTCATTCCTCCTCACCCGGGAGCCACCGCGGCCGCAGGCATTGTTGGCGCCAATATCGGGCATCTTGTTCTTATCGGCATTGCTGTGGCAGTGCCTGTTGCCGCAGCCGGATATTTCTGGGCCCGGTTCATGACAAAACGATTTTCAGTAAAAACTGACCCGGATACTGTTCCGGAATCCAAAGAATCAACCACATCACTTCTGCCCTCACCCGTGAAATCATTCCTGCCCATCCTGGTCCCCTTGTTGCTGATCACCGGCAAATCCCTGACCGGATTCCTTTTCCCCGGAAATACTTCCACCTGTATCGACCTCATCGGCCTTATCGGCGACCCTGTTATTGCGCTTTTACTGGGCATGCTCCTCTCTTTTTTGTTGTTGCCGGCCTTCAACCTGAAAACAATCAATCACATCCTGTCGGTCTCCATTGAAAAGGCAGGACCGATTCTTATCATCACCGCTGCAGGAGGAATATTCGGAGCCATTATAAAAGCTACCGGAACCGGAGAGCAGGCAGGGGCTTTCCTGTCGCAAACCCGACTGGGATTGCTGATACCCTTTCTGCTGACCTTCATCCTGAAGACGGCCCAGGGCTCGTCGACAGTTGCCATAATAACCGCCGCATCCATCATGGCACCCATGCTCGACAACATTGGATTTCCCGGGGAAACGGGTAAGTTACTGGTGATGCTTGCCATGGGATCCGGTTCCATGATGGTATCCCATGCCAATGATTCCTATTTCTGGGTGGTTACCAACTTCTCAAGGATAGAAGCGGATGACACGTTGAAAGTATATTCCACGGCGACCGTGGTGATGGGATTAACGGGGTTTGCGGTGGTATTGGTGTTGTCGTTTTTTTAACTATTTTCGTCAGCATATCCCATAAACCACGAAAATGTATCTTATGAAACCCATATCCGTTATGTTGCTTTTCCTTGTATCCATTGGATGCAACAACACTACATCCCAAAATATTAATTATGAATGGCCTTGTTTTCATGGCCCCGACCGTACCAACAAATCTCCCGAAACCGGACTTGCCAAAGAATGGCCTGTAAACGGACCTGCACTGCATCTTACCATTGAAGGTTTTGGAGAAGGATTCAGCTCGGTATCCATCGCAAACGACATGATCTATACAGCCGGCTTAATCAATAACGAATCCTGGGTTTTTGCGTTTGACTTGCAGGGAAAGCTGGTCTGGAAGAAACAAGCGGGCAGAGCATGGTCCACCACAGCATCGTGGGCCAGTTCCTATACCGGTCCCAGAAGTACACCAACCTATGATAACGGAATTCTGTATTTTCTGGGTGAGATGGGAAGGCTCACGGCATTTGAATCAAAGACCGGCCAGGAAATATGGCACAGGGATCTCATGGAGGAATTCATTGCCCCGGTTCCTGAGTATGGTTATGCTGAATCCGTAATGATTGACGGGAATAACCTGTATGTTCGGCCGGCCGGTAAAGAGGGACACCAGGTCTGTCTTGATAAAACCACCGGGAAACTAATCTGGGCGAATGCAACAATACCGGGAGTAGAAGGATACACTTCCCCGGTTATCGGTAAAATTGGAGGACACCGCCAGGTTGTAGGCGCCAGCTCGGTCTGCTATTACGGAGCTGACGCAGGTTCAGGCAAGCTGCTTTGGAAGATCGATGTGATCAATGATCGGGAATGCAATATTGCGGATGCCATTCTTTACAATGATTATGTTTTTATAACAAGCGGTTACGGTAAAGGAAGCATGCTCTATAAACTAAATGTAAAGGGGGAAGAAATCGTTCCTGAGAAAATCTGGGAATCTTCCCTGATGGACAATCACCATGGAGGAGCTGTCCTGCATGACGGTTTCATATATGGCTCAGGCAATAGGGCGAGAGGTTGGTATTGCCTCGAATTCATGACCGGGGAGCAAAGGTGGAAAGAAACGAATAGCGAGGGAAGTCTTACCTTTGCTGACGGTATGCTATATATCCTTGAACCAAATGGAATCATGAAGCTCGTTAAGGCCTCTCCTGAAAAGTATGAAATCGCAGGAGAGTTTAAAGTCCCCTCAGGCGGAAAAGGCAATTACTGGGCTCACCCTGTAATATGCAACGAACGTCTTTATATTCGGCATGCTGATAAGATCTTCATCTATGATATCAGCGGAAAATGAGAACTATATAAAAGCTTTCCACAACTTATCCTCTTCCGGTAACGCTGCGGTTATCACCTCCTCTTTCCTGGTCACCGGATGAATAAAACGGATCTCCCTGGCATGCAGGCTTATGCCTCCGTCAGGATTTGAACGCGGAAAACCGTATTTCAGGTCACCTTTGATCGGGCAGCCGATATGGGACAGTTGTGCGCGTATCTGATGGTGCCGGCCGGTCTCCAGATCTATCTCAAGCAGGAAGTAATTATCCGATCTGCCAATGATCCGGTAACTCAGGATGGCTTCCTTTGAGCCGGCTCTTGGGCTTTCGTTGCAGTAGGTTTTGTTTTGCTTTGCATTTCGCACCAGGTGGTGTATCAGTCTGTCCGATTCCTTTGGCGGCGCATTCTTGACAATCGCCCAGTAGGTTTTTTTCATTTCACTTTCACGGAACATTTTGGTGAGACGGGTAAGCGCTTTGCTGGTGCGGGCAAATAGTACGACTCCTGTAACGGGTCTGTCGAGCCGGTGGACCACTCCCAGAAAAACCTCACCAGGCTTTTTGTATTTCTCTTTCATATATTGCTTTACCTTATCGTCAAGTGCCAGATCTCCGGTATCATCCTTCTGCACCAGATCATGATGGGTTTTGTTGACGGCAATGATATGATTATCTTCGAATATGATTTGTAGTGTTGTGGCCATATATTTTTAGTGATGAGTAATGAGTGATGAGTGAAGAGCGGGTTTTGAGTGCAGAGACATGGGTAAGGTTCAGATCACACCCCAAACCCAAAACTACATGCCCACTGATCACTCATTACTCATTACTCTCTACTAATACTGTTCCTTGTCATTCGGAAATTCCAGGTTCTTGATGTCGGTAATATAGTTATTGACAGCGCTGGTTATTTCCTGGCTCAGATTATGATAGCGCCGCAGAAACCGCGGAGAGAAATCCTGTGTGATACCCAGCATATCATGCAATACCAGTACCTGTCCGTCAACATACCTGCCGGCGCCTATACCGATGATGGGAATCTTCAATTCCTCTGCCACCTGGGCTCCCAGGCGCGCCGGGATCTTTTCAAGCACAATGGAAAAACAGCCCGTCTGTTCGAGCAAATGGGCATCTTCCACCAGCTTTTTGGCCTCCTCGTCATCGCGTGCCCTTACTACAAAGGTGCCGAATTTATGAATGGATTGCGGCGTGAGCCCCAGATGACCCATCACCGGTATCCCGGCAGACAGAATGCGGATGATGGATTCCTGGATTTCCTTGCCACCCTCCAGCTTGACGGCTCCTGCACCAGTCTCCTTCATAATGCGGATGGCAGAATTCAATGCCTCCTTTGAATTTCCCTGGTATGACCCGAAGGGCATATCCACAACAACCAGGGATCTCTCCACAGCACGAACCACCGATGAAGCATGGTAAATCATTTCATCCAGGGTAATGGGAATTGTAGTCTCATAGCCTGCCATCACATTGGAGGCTGAATCGCCAACGAGTATCAGATCAATGCCTGCCCGGTCAATGATTTTGGCCATGGAATAATCATATGCCGTAAGCATGGCTATTTTTTCACCCCGTATTTTCATTTCCTGCAATACATGGGTTGTGATCCTTTTGGGTTTATCGGCTAAAGCAACTGACATAAGCAAAAATTAAATAATGGTTCGGTGTGCAAAGTTTAAAAATAAACCCGGATAAACCAATAAAACTATTACAAACTGTCATATTTCCATGCGGTCATTCTGCAAAAACTGCCATTTTCCGTTTGCGAAAACTGTCGTATTGTCAGCATATCTGAATGGCACAATCCTTGTCATTCTATTGCAAACAAAGAAATTGTATATTAACCAATAAAATAATTTTAGCATGAGCAAAATAATCGGAATTGATCTGGGGACGACCAATTCATGCGTTGCAGTGATGGAGGGTAATGAACCGGTTGTAATTCCCAACAGCGAAGGTAAGCGTACTACACCTTCGATGGTAGCTTTTATGGATAACGGTGAGCGGAAAGTGGGTGACCCTGCTAAAAGACAGGCAATTACCAACCCAACAAGAACCGTTTATTCCATTAAGCGTTTCATGGGGGAAACCTATGATAAGGTACAGAAAGAAATGCAAAGGGTGCCCTATAAGGTTACCAAGGGCGATAACAATACGCCCAGGGTGATGATTGATGACCGCAAATTCACGCCGCAGGAGATTTCCGCCCTTATTTTGCAGAAGATGAAAAAAACTGCCGAAGACTACCTGGGTCATGAGGTTACTGAAGCCGTGATCACCGTTCCTGCCTATTTTAGCGATTCACAGCGTCAGGCTACCAAGGAAGCAGGTGAAATTGCAGGTCTGAAGGTCAGGCGAATCATCAATGAACCTACAGCTGCCTCATTGGCCTATGGTCTCGACAAGAAGCATCACGATATGAAGATCGCCGTGTACGACCTCGGCGGCGGAACTTTCGACATATCCATCCTAGAACTGGGTGATGGTGTGTTTGAAGTAAAATCAACCAATGGTGATACCCATTTGGGTGGAGATGATTTTGACCAGTGCGTAATGGACTGGCTTGCTGATGAGTTTAAAAAAGACGAGGGAGTTGATCTGAGGAAAGATCCGATGGCCCTTCAGAGACTGAAAGAAGCTTCTGAAAAAGCCAAGATTGAACTGTCGAGTTCAACCCAGACGGAAATTAACCTGCCTTACATCATGCCGGTTGACGGAATTCCCAAGCACCTGGTAAAGACGCTTACACGTGCGAAATTCGAAAGCCTGATTGATTCACTGGTGCAGTCGACCATTGAGCCCTGCCGCAAGGCCATGCACGACGCAGGATTGTCAAACTCCGATATCAGTGAAGTAATTCTGGTAGGCGGATCTACCCGTATCCCGGTTATCCAGGATATCGTGGAGAAGTTTTTCGGGCGTAAACCTTCCAAAGGAGTTAATCCCGATGAAGTGGTAGCTGTTGGAGCAGCCATACAGGGTGGTGTATTGACCGGCGAAGTAAAAGATATCCTGCTTCTCGATGTTACTCCGCTTTCACTGGGCATCGAAACCATGGGAGGTGTGTCAACCCGGCTGATCGAAGCCAATACGACCATTCCTACCAAGAAAACGGAAACCTTCACAACAGCATCAGATAATCAGCCTTCGGTTGAGATTCATATTCTGCAGGGTGAACGTCCCATGGCCAATGACAACAAGACCATCGGCAGGTTTCACCTTGACGGTATCCCGCCGGCACCCAGAGGCATCCCCCAGATTGAAGTGACCTGTGATATCGATGCCAACGGTATTTTGCATGTTTCGGCCAAAGATAAGGGTACTGGCAAACAGCAGAGCATCCGTATTGAAGCTTCATCCGGACTTACCAGCGATGAGATCGAAAAGATGAAAAGGGAAGCCAAGGAAAATGAAGCCAGGGATAAGGAACAACGTGAACGTGTTGACAAGATGAATGCAGCGGATAGTCTGATATTCCAGACCGAAAAGCAATTGAAAGAGTTTGGTGACAAGCTTCCTGCCGATAAGAAAGGCCCCATCGAACAGGCACTTACAAAACTTAAAGATGCACACAAAAGCCAGGATATTGCTGCTGTGGATAAGGCAACAGCAGAGCTCACCTCGGTATGGCAGGCTGCTTCTGAAGAATTATATAAGAATCAGCAGGCCGGCGGCCAGGCTGGTCCCCAGCAGGATAATACTGCCGATGCCGGTTCCGGGGAAGGCTCCGGACAAAGTACCGGTGGTAAAAAGGACGATGAAGTTACCGATGTGGATTTTGAAGAAGTGAAGTAAGTTTGTGATTTTGTGTATTAATAATGAGCCCCGCCATTGGCGGGGTTTTTTATTTTACCCTGAAATGTGCAATAAAACCGCCACCGGGTGCCATTTTTACCTGAAGCTTATCAGCCGGGGTAACTACCTGCATAAACCTTCTGTAATCTGAAGCATAGGCATCTGCATTCACACCGTCCTGGTAAATCTCTGCCTGATATTTTCCAGATCCCAGGAAAAACAAATCCAGTTCCATTGTCCGGGGTGTCCAGTCGGTCATCGCCGCCACCCACCAGTCATTTCCGCTTTTGCGCGCCACCAGGATATAATCGGAGATCTTGCCGTCAAGCACTATGGTTTCGTCCCATTGAAAAGGTATACTGCCGTAAAAAGCAGCATATTCAGGTTCCCGGATGTAATCGCTAATATTACCTCCCAAAAACTGGAGCGGGCTCTCATACACCACATACATGGCGAGCTGATGAATGCGGGTTCCCTGGGTCATCGGCACCGGATCCACGATGCGAAAGGCATTTTTCTGCGCATTGATCATTCCGCCTCCCTCATAATCGAGCGGACCGGCAATCATGCGGGTGAAGGGGATGATCAGGTCATGCTCGGGAGTTATTCTTTCAGTCCATTTGTTGAACTCATGGCCGGCAACACCCTCGCGGTTGATCAGATTGGGATATGCCTTGCGAAGGCCCATGGGTTTGCAGGCCCCATGAAATAATACCATGAGTTTGTTACTGGCTGTCTCCTGCGCCACTTTCTCCAGGAATCGGACCATCAACTGATCCTCCCTGTCCATAAAATCTACCATGATCCCCTTGATGCCCCAGTTGTGAAATTGATGCAGGAAGGTCATGTTGTGCTTCAATGTCAGTGCGGATGTCCAAAGCCAGATGCCCACCCCCTTTTCAGTGCCATATCTGACAATCTCCTGGATATTCATACCAGCACTGATCCTCGAAAAATCTCCGATATCGCACCAGCCCGCGTCCAGGAAAACATAGTCGAGCTCAAACCGGCTGGCAAAATCAATGTAGTACTTATAGGTCTCTGTGTTGATGCCCGATTTAAAATCCACATCATACAGTATGCTGTTGGTGATCCACTCGTCGGTGATCTGGCCGGGTTTAATCCAGCCGGTTTCCGTGAGCCTGCATTCAGGAGCCAGGCGGTATACCATATCTGAATTCACCAGATCTTTGTCATTTTCACCCATGATAAATACCCGCCAGGGATAATCCCGTTTACCCGCAGTTCTGGCAATGTATTCCGCGCGCTTTGTTACAAGCTCCTGTTTAAAATAGTCCCCTCTTATGGAGGTTTCTATAGGGTATGCAGAAAATCTCAGTTTCAAGGATGACTTTCCCGCGTCACCGCCGGCGACAAACATGCCGGGATAATCCCGCAGATCGCTTTCAGCTAAGGCAAGGCTAATGCCATTGGTGGTTCTTGCATATAGCGGCAGATAAGCCAGATTTTCCGGATTCAGACCGTTAACGGGAATATGTTTAAAATCTTCTTCAAAACTGGTGTGAAAACAATCTACATCCTTCTCATTCCGGCAGGCTATTATCGGCAAAAAAAGTGAATCCCCCGGAGAAAAATTCAGGACAGCTGTTTCAGTATTCACAACAACCGTATCATCGGTAAAACGGGTAATAAACCGGTAAGCGAACCCATCGTCATAGACGCGGATAACAAGACCAGTCCGGTCTTTAAAGGATAACGCGAGTTCATTGTAATGATCGCTTACAAGGGCCCTTTTCTCCCGGATCAGAGGATGCTGTAACTGGTTCACAGCTCTTGTTTTTGCCGTAAATGCACCTGATCCGGCTTTTTTACCCTGTATGAACATGGCCGGATCGTTGATGTCAAGGACAGGTCGGTTACCGAACATGACTGAAATTTTCCGGTTTTCTCCGCCCGTAAAAGCAACAACTACCTTTCCATTGGGTGAGCGAACCTCTTTTTGTTGTGCATTCAATGTATTGGTTATAATAGATATCGATAACAACAGCACAATCATCCTTAAGGACTGCAGAACATATCTTTTCATAGTAAAATATTAATTGTTCCAGTAACATTGAAATAACCAAATTAATCACTTTAAACCAATTTCCCGCTGGTTTGTTAATTATTTGGGTATAATACCCAAAAACAATCACAACAATCACAACAATCACAACAATCACAACAATCACAACAATCACAACAATCACAACAATCACAACAATCACAACAATCCATGCAAACCATCCTCGGCTCCGGAGGTGCAATCGGCACTCCTCTAGCAAAAGAACTCAGAAATTTCACCGATAAAATACGGCTTGTAAGCCGCAATCCAAAAAAAGTCAATGATACCGACGAATTGTTCAGCGCGGACATCACTGAGGCTGCCCAGGTAGACAAAGCCATATCGGGTTCCGAAGTGGTTTATCTGACAGTAGGATTTGCCTATAACATCAAAGTATGGCGCAGGGAATGGCCTAAACTGATGCGGAATGTGCTTGACAGCTGCGGAAAACATAAAGCACGACTTGTTTTCTTTGATAACGTATATGCCCTCGACAGAAATTCCATGCACAATCTCACGGAAGACACGCCCATAAAACCTACCAGTAAGAAGGGACGTGTGAGGTCAGAAATCAATCAGATGATCATGGATGAAATGAAGAGCGGCAGAGTGCAGGTTATCATTGCCCGTTGTGCTGATTTCTATGGTATTAAAAACAGTGTCCTGGTGGAAATGGTGTATAAAAACCTGCTGAAAAACAAAAAATGCATGTGGTTTGCAGATGCTGCAAAGGCACATACATTCACAGCGGCTGTTGATGCTGCAAGAGCTGTTGCATTGCTCGGCAATACAACCGATACCTTTAATCAGATCTGGCACCTGCCGACCGATCGAACGCCGCTTACAGGGAAGCAATGGGTTGAATTATTTGCCAAATTAATGAATAAAAAGCCCCGGCTGTTTGTAATCCCGAACTGGCTTCTGGCGTTAATGGGAATCTTTATTCCCGTCTTCCGGGAATTTAAAGAAATGCTGTACCAGTATGACCGGGATTATATTTTTAACAGCAGTAAATTCGAGAAAAAGTTCAACTATGTTCCCTTATCCCCGGAAAATGGCATTGCACAATTAATAGTAGAACTAAAGGCAACACACAACCCATAAACTTACAACCCGCAAACCGCAATTTTTTTTTGAAAATCTCCTGCAATTTATTACTTTCAGCGATGATAACCGGACTATTCATGTAACTTCCCTTAAAAATCATCGCCATGAAAAACATCCTCCCTGTTCTCCTTATGATCATTTCAGGAATAGGTATAATTTCCTGCACTTCTCCGAATAATCCCGAAACGGTTTCCCCTGCCTCTGAAAAGATGTCGGTTGAAAGACTCAGACGTATTGACACCGTATTGCTGGAAAGTATGAATAACAGGTGGATCAATGGCGCTGTTGCTTACATTGCGCGCAATGGCAAAATTGTCTATTACAAATCTTTTGGTGTCAGTGATGCCGAAAAGAAGACGCCCATGACAAAGGATGCTATTTTCCGTATCGCTTCACAAACCAAGGCAATTACCAGTGTGGCAGTAATGATGCTATTTGAAGAAGGTAAGTTTTTGCTGGATGATCCTGTTTCAAAATTCATACCTGAGTTTGCCAATCCCACGGTGGTTGATCAGTACAATGCAACGGATACTACCTATACTACTATTCCTGCTTTGCGGGAAATTACCATTCGTGATCTGCTGACCCATACATCAGGGATTGATTATGCCGGTATCGGGTCTACCATGATGAACGCAATTTATGCCAAATCGGAAATTCCTGTAGGTTTTGAAAGCAAACCGCTGATGCTGGGTGACGCCATTAAACGACTGGCTAAACTGCCCCTGGCGCATCAGCCGGGTGAACGTTTTACCTATGGTTTGAATTGCGATGTGCTGGGATATCTGGTTGAAGTCGTTTCGGGGATGTCTTTTGATCTGTTTTTAAAGCAACGGATATTTGATCCTCTGGGAATGAAAGACACTTATTTCTACCTCCCCAAAGAAAAACAAACCCGACTTGTATCCGTATCAACAGAGGATGCCAGTCATTTAGCCGTGAAATGGGACAAGCAGGTGCTGGCAGGTCTGGATGCCGATTATCCCCTCGCAAAGGGAACTTATTATTCAGGTGGGGCGGGATTGAGCTCCACCATAACCGATTATGCAGCTTTTCTGCAGATGTTGCTGGATGGCGGCGAGTACAATGGGAAACGCCTGTTGGCAGCAAGAACTGTTGACCTGATGATCTCCAACCAGATCGGAAACCTGGATCTGGGAGTGGACAAATTCGGTCTGGGTTTCGAGATCACCACGGAGGCAGGACAAGCCCGGCTGGGTGTTTCGGAAGGATCGTTCGCCTGGGGAGGCTTCTGGGGAACCACCTATTGGGCTGATCCCGAAGAGCAGCTGGTTTGTCTGTTGTTCTGCCAGCAATTTCCCCTCTCCCACGGTGAAATAGCCGACAAGTTCAGGGTATTGGTGTATGCCGCCCTGGACGATTGAGAAATATAGGCCCGTAGGGCCGGCCTGTTAATAGAAACCGTTTGTCAAAATACACTGTGCCGGTTCCTGATATATTCACAAGGTTAGCCGGCAAAAATTCCTTTTTTGCTATCTTTATCACATAATTCTAATATCCATAAAATGCGTACTTATTTGCTGGGCTTCCTGTTGTTCATATGCTCTGTTGCAAACTCCCAACCGGACACCCTTTTCAACCAGACTGATGCCAATAAACTGAAACAGGGCTGGTGGAAAAAGGCTTATCCCAACGGGAAGCTCATGTATAAAGGATTCTTCAAGGACGACAAGCCAGTCGGGACCATATACAGGTACTTTGAAACCGGTGCATTAAAAGCAATCCTTAATTATGATGCAAAAAGCGAATATGCCCGCGCCAGTCTGCTATACGAAGACGGAAACCTTGCTGCCGAGGGTGTTTTCTTTAATTCTTTGAAGGACAGTACCTGGTCGTATTACAGTTATTATGACAAATCACTGACTGCAACAGAGAATTATCAGAAAGGCCTACGGCATGGCAGGATGACCAACTATTACAGCAATGGTATCGTTTCAGAGATACTCGACTGGAAAAATGATAAAAAACACGGTGAATGGAAACAATACTTCCCTAACGGGAAATTGAAGATGAAGGGATCTTATGTTGACCAGAAACTTGAAGGCGATTTTTTGGTTAATTATGATAATGGCACTCCCTACCTGAAAGGTTATTACGTGAATGACAGGCGACAGGGGAAATGGACATTTTTTACGGAAAACGGAACCGTTGAAGCTGAAATGGAATATGTCAACGGAACTCCCCTGAATGAAGACCAGCTTACCGAAAAACAGCAGGAGCTTTTCCGCACCATCGATGCTAATGAGGGTAAATTTGAGGAACCCGATGAGAGTAATTTTCTTATACCACCTGGCAGGTAGATTAACCATCACCCTGCCCATTCCGCCCCGGTTCGGATTGATACTGCCATTCATCCTTGGCATCAGCCTTTCCACACTGTCGGCTCAGCAGCTCTTTGAACAAACTGCACCATCAAAGTACCGGATCGAATTCAGCAACAAAAACGATAATCCATTTTCTACTGATAATCCTGCGGAATTTCTCTCGCAAAAAGCATTGGAAAGGCGCAATAAACAGAATATTCCGGTTGCACAGAATGATATTCCTGTTACGCCTGCATACCTGGATAGCCTGCGTTCCGCCGGTGCAGAAATACTGACTGTTTCCAGATGGTTCAACGCAGCAACTGTTCTGATTGAACATGACAGCACCTTGAACCGGATTTCAAAACTGACCTTTGTAAAAGGATTTCATCAGAATACATCACTGCCTGTCAGCTCATTAAGGACCTCTGCTTCTTCGGGTGTACAAAAATTGAGCGAATCACCCGTTACGGATTATGGCCTTTCATGGTGGCAATCAGCAATCCACAATGGGCATTTGCTGCATAACCGGGGTCACAAGGGTGAGGGTATTACCATCGCTGTGCTTGATGCCGGATTTTTTGACGTTGACCAGCTCCCGGCTTTTAGCAACCTATGGGATAACAACCGGATACTGGGTACACGCGACTTTGTAAACCCGGGTGCCGGTGTATTCGGAGGTCATACCCATGGGATGCATGTGCTTTCCATTATTGGGGGCACCCTTGCCGGAGAGCTTATCGGTACGGCTCCGGAAGCTGATTTTTGGCTGTTGCGGTCTGAAGATACCGGTTCGGAATACCTGATTGAGGAGGATAACTGGATTGCGGCCGCGGAGTTCGCCGACAGCGCAGGCGCGGATATCATCAACTCCTCCCTGGGGTATACGGTTTTTGATGATCCGTTACAGGATCATAGCTGGGATGATATGGACGGCAATACCACACGTATTTCCCGGGCTGCTGATATCGCTGCTTCCAAAGGGATGCTGGTGATCGTTAGTGCCGGTAACCAGGGAAATTCCGAATGGAAATACATTGGTGCCCCGGCAGACGGCGACAGCGTGCTGGCCATAGGCGCTGTTGATGAGAACCGTTATATCGCTTATTTTAGCAGTCGCGGTCCCTCATCAGACGGCAATATCAAACCCGATGTAATGGCCATCGGACTGGGAACCTACATGGCCGGATCTGATGGTGGCATCCGGCAGGGCAATGGTACTTCCCTGTCGGCCCCTGTAATTGCAGGACTTTCGGCTTGCCTTTGGCAAGCCAATCCGCAAGCCTCAGCTGTTGAACTGCTAGCTGCCATACGGGAAAGCTCTGACAGGTATGCCCTTCCTGATGAAGACTACGGTTACGGGATCCCGGATTTTAACCTGGCCGGTGTATTGCTGAAGGCCAATGGGGATAATTCCGGTTTTGTTGAAAAAGTGTCTGCCTTTCCCAATCCCTTCCATGATCTGCTTTACCTGATTTACAATCCTGCGATGGATGGTCCCGTTGATATCAGGATGTATGATCTGACAGGCAAAGAAATTGCACAGTACTTTTTTCCTGCCTTACCCGGAAGAAAATACCTGAAAATTGATGGAGAACAGCTCTCCGGTTTGCCAAGAGGATTCTATTTATTGAAATGCAATGCATCCCAGGCCAATTCCATTGTTAAAATCATTAAGTTCTGACGAATGGAAAACCAGGCCTTATCTCTTCATCAGCTTCTGGGGCAGATTAAAACCGTTCTGAAAAGCTCTTTGTCAGGTTCATACTGGATCACAGCTGAGATCAGTGAATTAAAAATAAATTACAGCGGACACTGTTACCTGGAACTTATCGAGAAAGAATCTACGGGTGAATCCATCAAAGCCAAAGCCAGGGCTACCATTTGGTCGTCCGTGTTCCGCATGTTGCAGCCCTATTTCGAAACTACTGCAAAAATAAGGCTTGCAGCCGGTATCAGGATCATGGTGAAGGTTACTGCCGAATTTCATGAGCTATATGGTTTCAGTCTGAATATTACCGATATTGAACCCTCTTTTACAGTTGGTGAGCTGGCATTGCAGAAGCAGGCCATCATCAACCGCCTGGTCGCTGAAGGTGTCTTTGACATGAATAGGTCATTGTCTTTGCCCGAATTGCCTGGCAAAGTGGCTGTGATATCTTCCAAAACTGCAGCGGGCCTGGGCGACTTCCTGGATCAGCTCACCGGCAATCTCTATGGATATAAGTTCTATGTAAAGCTTTTTCCAGCAGTCATGCAGGGTGACGAGGCGGAACAATCGATCATTCATGCCCTGGATCAAATTTATATCCATGAGAACTTTTTTGATGTCGTGGCCCTCATCCGGGGAGGTGGTTCTCAATCGGATCTGAATTGCTTCAACAGTTACCTATTGGCTTCCCATGTGTGTCAGATTCCCTTACCGGTCATTACGGGAATTGGCCACGAACAGGATGAAACCATCACCGACCTGGTGGCACATACACGCTTAAAAACACCTACAGCCGTGGCAGAATTTCTGATAAACCAATACCGGCAGGCCGATGACAGGATTAATGAACTTTCTATGGCTATGTTCGATAGCGTAACTCAAACAGTAAAGGAAGAAAAAGAACGGTTGAACAGGTTCCTGTTGTTGCTGAAACCTGCTGTAAAAGAACGGTTGGCAGCCTCTGCCGGAAATTTAAGATACCTGGGCATAAGCCTTACGGGATTGGTGAAGCAATTGCTTACCCGGGAATCAGGCATAATCAATGAAAGGATCAGTCACCTGAGAGCAGGAATCAAAGAACTTCTGGTCGCTCACAGACACCAAATAGAGGTGCTTGAAAAAAAGAATGAATATCTCAATCCCTTCCTGATACTGAAAAGAGGGTACTCGATCACCTATCATCAAGGCGCAGCCCTGAAAAATCCGTCACAGGTCGCCGGGGATGAAATCATTGAAACCAGGCTGGCTGAGGGAATGATTAAAAGTAAAACATTTTAAAATAAGCCTATGACCAAGAAAAATCTGTCGTATTCCGAAGCCATTGCCACCGTTGATGAAATCTTGCAGCAGATTGAGACGGGAGACCTGGATGTGGACGAACTGGCAGAAAAGGTAAAGCAAGCCTCGGAATTGCTTAAGCTATGCAAGGGCAAGCTTTTCAGCACAGAAAAAGAAGTGGAGAAGATATTAAAGGAAATGGATGGAGGAGATTCGTAGGGGCAGCCCCTCGTGGCTGCCCAATAATTAAACGAATATTGGAAAACCTTTACCACAATTATACAGTATACAGGATATTGTTCCAAAAACAAGCGGTGATGAAGAGATTGATTGTATTCCTGCAAGCGCTGGTTTTTCTGTCTTCAGCATATTCAACTGACCTGTCCAAGGTTAAATTTGAATACCTTACAGTGGATGACGGACTGTCACAGGGGATAATTGAGGACATTATGCAGGACCGGCAGGGTTATATCTGGATTGCCACGCGTGATGGACTTAATAGATTTGACGGTCGGAAGTTTGTTACATTCAGGAATGACCGTAACGATCCGCAAAGTCTTGCCTCTAACTGGATTTTAAGCCTGGCCGAAGACAAAGAAGGGAATATCTGGATAGGATCTGACGGACTGAATGTATATGATCCTGTCATGAACCATGTCACCAGAATCCCTGTAAACCGGGAAGATCCGAATGCATATCATGGTGGCAGAATTTTCAGCATAACAGTTGATATTGACAGTACGCTCTGGTTCTCCACCAACAGTGGCCTTGTTCATTATTTACCAAAACGAAACCTATTCAGGACTTATACACACGATCCGAATAATCCTGGATCATTAGGAAGCAGTGAGGTATACAGTACCTATGTTACCCGTGACAAACGGTTGCTGGTTGGAGTAAATGCCGATCCGATTTATGAATTTGACCGGAATAATCAGGTTTTTAAAGAAATCCTCTATAAAACCGCTCATCTGGGCAATAATAACCTGAAATACATGCAGGAGGACGAGAACGGATTGATTTATATTACATCCGAATTCTCTGCCGTTCACATTTATAATCCGGTTACCGGTGAATCCTTGCTTTTGGACAAAACAGAGGGAGGCCTGAACGCAGCCAGCATAAAAACCAAAGTTCTGCCAGTAAGCTCCGAAGAAATATGGATAGGCACTGATGGCGGCGGAATTAATGTTTACAATCCCAAGACCGGTGTCATGCAGTATTTAATGGTTGATACCCGGAACGATTTTTCTCTGAGCGGTAATGCCATATTCAAAATGTACCAGGACAAGGATAAGAATATCTGGATAGGGCATTTTGGATCCGGTATCAGTGTTTGGAAAAGAAACAAGGAGATATTCACCTCCTATTCTCATAATCCATTTAATCCTGCTTCCCTGAACAAGGAAGTAGTTACGGGAATCTATGAGGATTCCAAAGGCAGAATCTGGATCGGTCAGGATGGCGGGGGATTGAATTTATTCAATGAAGAAAATCAGACATTTGAACACTTCCGTTACAAAGCCGGTGATCCCGGTGCACTTACATCGGATGTGATCTTAAGCTTTAATGAAGATCCAGATGGGAATTTGCTGCTGGGAACTTACTCGGGAGGAATGATGGTATTTGACCCGGATACAAAACGGGTGATCAAGGCATATGATGCCGGGGATGGAATAGGTTCCAACCACATATGGTATATTTTCAAGGACAGCAAGGGTAGATACTGGCTTGCAACACTTGGAGCAGGTTTCACGCTTTTTGATCCTGTGGCAGAAATCTTTACAAACTTTTCACAAAGCAGCGAAGAAATTGCCTCCTGCTCCAATTCCGTGATGACCATTACCGAAGATGATCAGGGGAAAATATGGCTCGGAACAGAAAATGCCGGCATATGCATTCTGGATTACGAAAAAAAGGAAATTAAGAATTACAGGCAAGATGAAAACAATAAGAATTCCCTTTCCTACAATGATGTTAAATCGGTCGTTTTCTTAAATGGTTACGCATGGATTGCGACCAACGGAGGAGGACTTAACCGGCTGGATCTTAAAACTGATTCCTTCAAGATCTATACCATGCAGGAGGGTCTGACCTCCGATGCACTTATGGGCATACTCAAGGATCAAGAGAATAACCTCTGGATCAGTTCAACAAGAGGCCTGATGAAGTTCAATCCGGTTACCGAAGCCATTGAAGTATATGATAAGTCGCAGGGAATACAGGGTAGTGAATTCAAATACAACTCACAGTTTATCCTGGATGATGGCCGGATGATGTTCGGGGGCGTAAACGGACTTACTGTTTTTCATCCCGACAGTATCAGGTACAGCAGTATTATACCCAATGTGGTTTTCACCGATTTTAAAATATACGATAAATCGGTCATGCCGGGGGCAAAGCATTCACCCATTAAGAAACACATTAACTTTACTGATTATATCAAGCTGAATCCCAGGCAATCAGCTTTTACTATTGAATTTGCCTCGCTCGATTTCAGTTCTCCGACCAAGAACCGGTTCATGTACAAACTGGAAGGATTTGATGAGGATTGGATTGATGCCGGGAACAGAACTTTTGTGACCTATACCAACCTGGATGCCGGCAAGTACACATTCCTGCTGAAAGGATCCAACAGTGACGGATTGTTTAATGAAAATCCGAGAGCGCTAAAGTTCCGGATCTTTCCACCCTGGTATGCCACCAAATTCGCCATACTTATGTATGTGCTTTTGGCGGCCGGATTGATATGGTTTTATATTAAACAGAGAGAAAGACAATCCAAACAGGATAAGTTGATCCTTGAACAAAAAATCGAGGAAGCCCAATCTGAATTAAAGAGCAAGGCGCGTGAACTTGAAAGGCGGCAGGAAGAGCTTAGAAAACGTGATGAAGAAGAAAAAGATATCAAGTACTATACGGAAGGAATTGCCCTTTTTAGTGATATAATAGCGAAGAAAAGACGCAACCTGGAAGACCTGGCAACTGGAATTATTTCAGAACTTGTGCGGTATACGGATGCTTCAGCAGGCGCAATATTTACCGTCGATGATACCGATCCCCAGCATATCGTATTGCGTGCTACAGGTGAATTCTGCCTGAGTTCGGATCATGAAAAAAATCTCGTTTTCGAAGCAGGTGAAGGTAATATCGGTACCTGCTATGTAGAAAAGCAGACCCTCAGTGTGGATAATCTGCCGGATGGTTATATCATTCTTCGCTCGGGATTGGGCAGCATATCCCTGCAACATGCTCTCTACGTACCGATAATACAGGATAATCTTTGCGTTGGGGTAATTGAAATAGCCTCCGTTGAAAAACAGTCGGACAACAAGGTCAACCTCATCGAGAAAACAGCTGAGTCACTTGCCTCTGTAATAACCATTATCAAGGTCAATGAGAAAACCAATGAAATGCTGGAACAAAACAATACGCAGGCGGAAGAGCTCAGGGCCCAGGAAGAGGAGATGAGGCAGAATATGGAAGAGATGATGGCAACACAGGAAGAATCACTGCGGAAAGAAAAAGAAATGGCTGCTGAACTTGCTAAAAAGGCCGGGCAGCTGAAAGAACTCCAGGAAGAACTTAAGAAACTAAAAGGAAAATAAAAGAATTTACTTTTGCCGGATTAGTGATCTTACTGCATAGAGCAATATGATCAACAGGGCAAAGTAACTTGCAACACGACCTATATAATCTCCATTTTTAACATAATAGGTAAGAACATCATTTGCATTAAGCGTGCCCTTTACAGTACCTCTTTTCCACCACCCCAGTTCTTCAATGACTTCTCCCCGCTGATCAATCAGGCACGAAATACCGGTATTGGCTGAACGGGCAATGCTACGCCGTGTTTCAATGGCCCTCAGACTTGAAAAGGCATTGTGTTGATGATAACCCGGAGTATCACCCCACCAGCCATCGTTGGTGACAACACAAAGCAGGTTGGCCCCATTCCTGACATAGCCGGTCACAAATTCCCCATAAACCGATTCATAACAAATGATGGGGCCAATACCCGTCGAGTCTGTGGCCGAGAAAAAGACACCCCGGTAATCCTGCGTTCCCCATCCACGAAAAGTGCCCCCTAAACGGACGGTAAAATCTTCCAGAAATTTCATGTATTTGGCATAGGGCATTTTTTCAACACCCACAACCAGCTTTGATTTGATATAAACAGGTATCCGATTCGAGGAATCTATCTGGATTACCGCATTGAAGCTTTCAAACTTTAAATCGGTTCCCGGGATTTCCCGCACATTGTCTGATAATATGTCCCCCGGCAAAAACCTTTTGTAACACTGGATGCCGGGAATATAGGCAGCTTTAGGGTATGCCCGCAGGAACTCACGGATCATCCGGATATCGGGTACCTGCTCCATCTCATCCATCCAAATGTTATTGTTAATGGATGTCTCGGGTGCAAAAAAATAGTCTACCGTGGAATCGGCCGCTTTGGCAGCTTCTGAAAGCTGTATATGCGTTTGGTCCAGACTGGGGATTGACACAAATTTCTCATAAGGATCAATATTAGGTTGAATGGCAACCACCGTCTTAGGATCAGGTTTCTCTTTATAGGTATGGAACCTAACCAATGAAAAGGCAATCGGGCCGGCAATGATCACCAGCACCAGGATCGTCTGTGCCAGCATTTGCCTGCGTGAAATATCAGCATATCCTTTGATCAGATTAAGGATTAATATGTTCAGCAGTAAAATCCAGAGGGATCCCCCCAGGATTCCCGTATACTCATACCACTGTATGAGCCTGGTGTTGTATAGAAACCCGTTCCCCAGTGACAACCAGGGCCATGATATTTCTGAATTATGGTAAAAATACTCCCAGGTTATCCAGAACAGGATCAGGCTGAAATATCCTATCTGCGGTCCCAGCTTGCGTTTAGCGATATGGAAAAGCCACATGACTAGCGACCACATCAGTGTATTTATCATTACGGCTGCAACAACGCCGATTGCCGTGGCATTAAAGATCCACCAGCAAGTAGCAGTATTCCAGATTAAGAACGTGAGTGATGCATAACGGAAAAATGTCACGGATCCGAATTCCTTTTTATGCTGATCCAAATCATCTTCCACCAGCAGCAAGGGAACAAGCGCAACGATGAGGATAAGTCCGTGGCCCCATTCATACCAGGCCGGCGTGAGCAGGAGTCCGCTTAACAGGGAAAGAAGGATACGTTTTTTTGTGTTCATGAGAGACGGTAAGACAATATTTTTCAAGCGGCAAATATATTAAAAATAGCCGTAGAGACGCAAGATTTTGCGTCTCTACCTATAATTGTAATACGCCTGGCAGGCCCCTTCTCCCGATACCATGCAGGCACCAATAGGATTGGCAGGTGTGCACACTCCGGCAAATAACCGGCATTGATCGGGGCGTTTCAGTCCCCTTAATACCTCACCACATATGCATCCTTTGGGTTCAGGAACGGAATCAACCTGCAGGTCGAATTGTTTTTCAGCATCCAGTGAACGGTATTCATCCCTGATCTTCATGCCGCTTTCCGGTATGGGACCCAATCCCCGCCACGAATCGGTTGCCGGTTCGAAAAACATGTTGACCATCCTCCTGGCTTTTATATTGCCTTCTGTGGTAACAGCCCTTTTATATTGGATCAGGGTACCATATCTCCCTTCTTCTTTCATTTTAACCAACATGTATATGGTCTGAAGAATGTCAACCGGTTCAAATCCGGAAACCACCACTGAGATCCTGAACTTTTCCACCAATGGTCCGTACATAGCGGCTCCCGCAACAGTGGTCACATGGCCCGGTCCAATGTAACCGTCAATTTGCACGCCCTGTTCGATGAGTGCTGCCATGGCAGGTGGCATCACCTTGTGCATGCTCAGCAGATAAAAGTTTCGGATCTCCTGGCTATGTGCTTCCCATAAGGCAACGGCGCTTGATGGTGTCGTGGTTTCAAATCCGATTCCCAGAAAGACTATCTGTTTTTTTGGATTGTCCCTGGCAATGGCAAGGGCATCCAGTGTAGAATAAACAATACGGATATCTGCTCCCAGCGCTTTTTCCTGGTTCAGGCTCGATTCGGATCCCGGCACACGGATCAGGTCGCCATAGGTTGTTATTATGATTCCTGGAATCCTGGCCAGTTTAATGGCGCGATCAATGGAAGTCCTGTCCGTAACACAAACCGGACAACCGGGACCGGACAGAAGCTCAATTTTTTCAGGCAGAAGCCGCTGAATTCCATATTTGCGGATGGCCATAGTATGTCCTCCGCAGACTTCCATAATCCGGATCGTCTGTTTGGTTTCGTGAGTTATGGCACGGACCAGTTTTTCAATTAGATTCCTGTCACGGTATTCATCAAGATACTTCATCATTTTCCCCGCTTGCCCTGTTCAGTTCTTCAAACAATCTCATGGTTTCCAGCGCTTCTTCCTCGCTGATTTTCTGCAATGCAAACCCCGTGTGGATTAAAATATAATCTCCGGGGATCACATCATCCACCAGGTGAAGGCTGGCGTTCACTATCGCCCCTCCCACCGAGGCTCTGGCCATATTTCCTTCAACAGAGAGTACTTTGGCAGGAATACTTAGACACATGTTTGGAATTATGAAGTTATAAAGTTATTAAGTTTTGCAGTTTTGCAGTTTTGCAGTTTTAAGCTTTTCATTTGCACATTATTCTCTTCTCGCCGCAATCGCCAGTTGACCCAATGCAATTCCCCCGTCGTTGCAGGGAACCCGTGCATGGGTGTAAACTGCGAAATTATCCTTTACCAGTTTGTTTTCCAACAGTTCAGACAGGTATTTGTTCTGAAAAGTGCCGCCTGAAAGCACTATTTTTTGTATGCCTTTTTCATCCCTGATCTTTTGGGCCATGCGGAAAGAAGCTTCCGCGATCGTATTGTGAAATTTCGTTGCCACAATGCCTGGCGCCACGCCTGAAGAAATGTCGGCGCAAATCTGTCTGACAGCCGGTAAAACAGATATGGTATCGGAGATTGTAAAATCATAATGCTCATGCATACCCGAAAGCACATTAGATTCAAGTCTCATGGGAGCCTCAGCATGAAAACGGGCATGCAGGCATATACCGCTGATGGCTGCTGCTGCGTCGAACAGCCTGCCCATTCCTGAACTGAGCGGACAATGAATGTTCTTTTCGATGGCCGAAATGATCATCCGGATAACTCTGGGATCTGTTTGTTTAATGACAGGCAGGTCGAGACCCAGGATATCCTGTCCGAATGCCTTATACAGCAATGATATGCCTATTCTCCAGGGTTCCTCGGCGGCTTTGTCCCCTCCGGGCATGGGCAAATATTCAAAATGACCCATCCGGATAAAATCTTTCAAATCACAAACCAGGAACTCGCTTCCCCAGATATTTCCATCGCTTCCATAGCCGGTACCATCGAAAGCCAGTCCGATTACCTGTTCATCAATTCCGTTCTCAGCCATACATGAGGCAATATGTGCATGGTGGTGTTGCACTTCAATCCATTTAATTCCGAGTTTTTGGGCGAAGCGGGTGGAGAGGTAATACGGGTGCAGGTCAGCTGCCACTGTATGCGGTTCAGTCCTGAACAGCTGCTTAAACCGCCCGAGTGTTTCCTCAAAGAATGTGAAAGTTTCCAGGTTTTTCAGATCCCCGATATGCTGACTCATATAAGCCCTGTTGCCTTTCCCCAGGCAGAAGCAACTGGATAACTCGGCACCTGCAGCCAGGATTCCGTCAACATCAAAACCGAGTTTCACCGGCGCCGGTACGTACCCGCGCGAACGCCTGTTTATCCTTTCTTTACCGGCAATTACACGAACCACCGAGTCATCCACCCGGTTAAAAATATCACGGTCGTAAGTAATGACTGCGCCGGTCAATGGTGCCAGAATACGCAGGGCAGCAAGGTTGTCAATAATAATAGGTTCATCCGCCAGATTACCGCTGGTAAGGACAATGGCGGGAAGCCCGAGCCGGTCAAAAATAAGTTGATGCAATGGCATATAGGGCAGAAAGGCTCCAAGGGTATCCAATCCAAGTGTTATTCCCGGGGCCAGGGGCTGAATTGTTTTCAGAATAACAATCGGCCGATGCCATGACAGGAGAGCTGCCTCTTCAGTCTCGGAGACTTCAGCGTATTGCTTTATGCTGTCCAGGTCTTTAAACATAACGGCGAAAGGCTTACCCTCCCGCCTTTTCAAATGACGAAGCCGGTTGACGGCCTCTTCATTCAAAGCATCACACGCGAGGTGGAAACCACCGGTCCCTTTTAAACCCAAAATTCCGCCGGAACGGACCAGAGAAATGATCCGGTCCAATATTTCTGGCAGGCCATTAATAACCTCACTTCCGGCAGTCATTGAATAAGCAGGGCCACAATGATTACAGGCCACCGGTTGTGCATGAAAGCGTCTGTCGTTGATATCTGTGTATTCCGCGTTACAAACCGGACACATAGCAAAGGGAGCCATGGTTGTGTTCTTCCGGTCGTAAGGAAAATCACGGATGATTGAAAAGCGCGGTCCGCAGTTGGTGCAATTAATAAACGGATAGGCCATCCGATGGGGCTGATGACTCATATCGTAGAGGCAATCGGGGCATACGGCGATATCCGGACTGATTTCCGAAGTTTCGCTGGTAAGGTCCTGGCTTGCCAGGATCTGAAATCCGGTAATGCCTTCCGGAATGTCCTGATCAATGGATATTTCTTCTATCTGAGCAACCACAGGTGCTTTATATCGCAAATCTTCCACGAAGAACGGCATATGTTTTGCCTGTCCTTCGATTTTCAGGGTAACTCCGTCGGTGCGGTTAACCACCCATCCATTCAAATGGTATTGTTTCGCCAGGCGGTAAATGAAAGGCCTGAAACCCACACCCTGCACCAGTCCTTCAACATGTATGAGCAAGGCAATGATATGATCCTGTTCAGGGTTGAGCAATGTGAAAAAAATAACAGTTGTTACTGATAATCGTGTTAAAAGTATGAAAATAATGATTTATAAAACTTAATTTTAACGTTTCGTAATGGGCGGACAAATCATGAACACGAAGTTACCACCGCGTACAGTCGAGAGATTGAGTAAGTACAGGCGCCTGCTCGATAAATACAAGGACCTGGACGAAGCCCATATTTATTCCCATAAACTGGCAGGTTTGCTGAACCTGACTCCCGAACAGGTCCGGCGTGATCTAATGCTGATCGGCCTTACCGGCAACCACCGGAAAGGCTATAATATCAAAGCGCTCATCGGGATAATTGGCAACACCATTGACCGGCAGGAAGGACAGCAGGTTGCCCTGGTTGGCATTGGTAATCTGGGTAAAGCCGTGCTGGGTTTCATCCGGAAAGCAGAGACGAGGATGAACATTGTAGCCGCATTTGATATTGACAGGAACAAAATCAATACCCACATTGCCCATGTGCCCTGTTTCGATATACATGAGGCAAAACAGGTGATCAGGGAAAAGAATATCCGCATTGCCATTCTGACGGTTCCGCCTGAGGTTGCCGTGTCAACAACCACCCTATTGCTTCAGTCCGGCATCCGGGGAATACTCAACTTTACATCGGTGCACCTGGATGTCTCACCAGATATTTATTTAAAGGATTATGATATCATTACTTCACTTGAAGAAATCGGGTTTTTTATCAAATAGCAGCCTGTTTCTTTTACTATTTGCTTTTCCGGTCAATCTCATGGCCCAACAACTGGCTGCCTATCATGATAATCAGGGCAGGTTTTATATTTTTGATAACGGCCGGTCCATACAGGCTGAATACCTGCCTGTGAAAAGTTTCAGTATTGGAGGTTCCTGTTTGCTGTATGCCGATAACCGGAATCGTCTTAAAATGTATTACAAGGGTGAAATAGAAGAACTTGAGGTGAATTCTGTGGATCATTTTGAAGCACTTGATTATCTATCTGTTTATAATATAGGAGGGGTTGTCAGAATCATTGAAAATGGCACCCTTACCACCGTAAGTACGCATGCTGTGCAGCTGCAGGCTGAAGACAGCCTGATTACCTTTTATGATTCAAGCCAGAAATTGCTTGCTGTTTATTACAAAGGCAAGATCCACATGCTGGAAGATGTTCTTGCTGGCAGGAATGTTGTTCTGTTTACTTCGGGTGATAATATGGTGGCCTGGGTATCATCCGCCACCCGTGATTTGAAGGTATTTTACAATGGTAAGACCTTGATACTCGAGCCGTTTTTATCAGGCGGCAAATTTTTGGCCGGAAAAGATATACTGGCGTGGGTTAACCAATCGGATATGAAGTTCAGGGTGTTTTACGGGGGAGATGTATATCAGGCTGAAGAATTTCCGCCGGAATCCTGGCTGCCAGGTGACGGTATTGTTGCCTATGTAGATAACACAGGATCATTCAAGGTTTTTGAGAACGGCAGGACAACGGAAATAAGTTCCTTTCCGCCTGATTTCTATGAAGTCAGGAACCGGATGGTGATATACGGTGAACAGGGCTATTTCAAGGTATGGGACAATAACAGGTCGTATACATTGGAGACACGAATCCCTGACAAGTGGGAAGCAGATTGGAATACAGTCATATACCGCGATCTGAACAGGAATGTCAAGATCTTCAGCGGGGGTGAAACCAGGGTTTTAACCTATGACCTGGCCGAAGAGATACATTTGTATCGGGATATTGTTGTGGTGAATAAGGGAATGAACAACCACAATATTTATTACAGGGGCAGGAAGTATTAAAACGGGATATGACTTTGATTGTCCGCCTCTTGTTATTCAGGTGCAATTGTTGTAACTTTTGCCTGTCATTCTAAAACCGGGAGGACTATGTCAAAACTCATTTCCCTGAAAGTCAAGTGCCCGCATTGCGGAAAATCGCTCATGGATCACACCTTATTTTTAAATGCCAAACCGAGCATTAAAGTCAGGATTGATCATCAAGGCAAACAGGGCATGCTTAACCTTTGTTCAACATTTAACTGTCTCGATAAACAGAGCAGTATTGAGTTAACCAAGGGTGAAATTGCCGGTTTATCCTGCATGCATTGCAAAAAGGACTTGAAAGGTTTGCAGGTTTGCAATTCATGCGGAGCCCCTATCGTTGATTTTGATCTGGATAAGGGAGGAACCGTGCATGTTTGCTCACGTATTGGCTGTGAGAAGCATTATGTGTCATTTGAGGACATATACAGCACTCTCACAAGCTTTTACCATGAGTATGATTATGGTGCCAGGGATACCGATTTCTGAGTAAAGAATCTTCAGGTTTTTTCTCAGGAAGGGTTATTGTTTTTATATAAGTTTCCGTTATCAGAATAACACTACAGAAATTTGGAAATTACTTCTTGGTATTTCTATAATAATAGGTACAGGCTGCAAAAGCGGGTTTTCATCAGGCATGATTTTCCTCATTCTTTGAAAGAACGCCTGTGTTGAATTTATTCAGATTGAGTGAATTGCTTTACCTGCTTATACTCATTCTAAATTTCAGCATTCATTTGTTTATCTGATTTTTCATACCTATTTTTAGTTGTGAAATAATTAACAATTATTCCAAACCTTCATTGAAGGCCCTCTTGAAAAGCAAAGTTTCCAGTAGGGCCTGTATTATGAGTATTTTTATAATAAATAAACTCTCATGAAAACAGGAGTTCAAAAAATCGTAGAAAAATACGGAAAGGATAAAACCCGGCTCATGGATATCCTGATTGATGTTCAGTCGGAGTTTGGTTTTATTCCACGTGAGATTACGGTTCAGATCGCTGATGATCTGGGCATGTCGGAGGTTGATGTGGATCAGACCATCTCATTCTATCATTTCTTCTCACAAAGGCCTACCGGAAAGTACCATATCTTTCTCAACAACAGCGCCGTCGCATATATGATGGGCCGAAAGGAGGTTGCAGACACCTTCACCAGGGAACTCGGGATCAATTTCAATGAGGTCACGCCCGACGGACTGGTAGGTTTATTTGAGACATCCTGTATCGGGATGAACGACCAGGAACCGGCAGCAATTATCAACAACCGCATTTTCACCAAACTCACTCCCTTCAGAGCCAAGGAGATTGTCAGGGATATCAAGGAAGGTAAAAGCATAGATGATATGATTGTGGCGGATTACGGTGATGGGGAGAACCGTTCCGATCTCATCAAATCCGTTGTAACCAATAATATCCGTAAAATAGGGCCTATTCTCGAACGCAATTACAAACCAGGGCAGGCCATTGAGAAGATCTCCAAAATGACACCCGAGCAGGTCATTGATGAAATCAAGAGATCCAACATAAGAGGCCGGGGCGGTGCAGGTTTCCCTACGGGCATGAAATGGGAATTTTGCCGAAATGCTCCCGGTGAGAAGAAATACATATTTTGTAATGCAGATGAGGGTGAACCCGGTACTTTCAAGGACAGGGTTGTTCTTACCGAGCGGGCCCGTTTGCTTTTCGAGGGAATGGTAATTGCAGGGTATGCAGTGGGCGCAACCGAAGGGATTTTATACATCCGTCATGAGTATAAATACCTCCAGACTTACCTCGAGTCCATTCTAAAGGCGGCAAGAGAAGTCAACTACCTGGGCAAGAACATTTTAGGTAAAAAAGGTTTTGATTTCGACATCCGCATTCAGTTTGGCGCAGGCGCCTATGTTTGTGGTGAAGAATCAGCGCTGATAGAATCGGCTGAAGGAAAACGCGGTGAACCACGCGACCGGCCTCCTTTCCCCGTGGAAAAGGGGTACCTTGACATGCCCACGGTAGTGAACAATGTTGAAACGCTTTGCGCGGTTGTAAAGGTGATCCTGAATGGTGGAGAATGGTACAAATCGTTTGGAACAACTGAATCTACCGGTACAAAACTGTTGAGTATTTCGGGTGATTGTAAATTCCCGGGAGTTTATGAAGTGGAATGGGGCTTCTCCATTGACGACATCCTCGATATGGTTGGCGCTCATAATGATGAGGTGCAGGCAGTTCAGGTGGGCGGCCCTTCAGGGGCCATCATTGCTTCGAATGAATTTAACCGCATTTTGGGCTATGAAGATCTGGCCACCGGGGGATCGCTGATTATCATCGGTAAGAACCGGGATATCCTTACCGACATCGTTTTGAATTTCACCGAGTTTTTTGTCGAAGAGTCCTGTGGAAGCTGTTCCACCTGCAGAATTATACCAACACTGCTCAAGCACAAACTGGTGAAGATACTGAATGCTCGCGGTGTGAAACAGGACATTGAGGATATGGTTGAATGGGGCAAGATTTTAAAAGCCAGTCGCTGTGGACTGGGGCAGACTGCTGCCAATCCTATCCTTTCGAGCATAAAAAATTTCAGACCTTTGTATGAAGAAAAAATACAGAAAAACAAGGTCTTCGACAGCGGCTTTGATATGAACGCGGCTGTTAAGGAATCGTGTGAAGTAACCGGCAGAGTACCTAATATTTAAAGAATTTTCATCATGAGCCAATACGTAAGATTTTCAGTCGACGGCACCGAGTGCATGGGCATCAGGGGCCAGTATCTTGTTGACGCCGCCAGGGAAAACGGAGTGTATATTCCTACCCTCTGCAATTTTCCGGGGGTTAAGCCCAAAGGTGGTTGCCGGATCTGTACCGTGCGGGTGAACGGCAAATTAATGACGGCCTGCACTACGCCTGTTGCCGAGAATATGAGCGTTGAAAACGAGGTCAAAGACATCAATGAATTGAGAAAATCCATCATCGAACTACTGTTCATTGAAGGCAATCACTTTTGTCCGGCCTGTGAAAAAAGCGGGAACTGCGAACTACAGGCACTGGCCTACCGTTTCAGAATGATGGTTCCAAGATTTCCTTATCAGTTCCCCGTTCGAAAAGTAGATGCCACACATCCGAGAATCATAAAGGAACAGAATCGCTGTATTTTGTGTAAGCGTTGTATCCGGGCAATTACTGATGAAACTGGTAGAAGCATCTTTGCATACCGTCGCCGCAGTGCCCGGGTTGAGGTTGTTGTTGATCCGAAACTCGGAAAACAGCTCACCGAAGAGCTTGCGCAAAAGGCAATGGATGTATGTCCCGTGGGTTCGATTATTGTCAAGGAGAAAGGATTCCAGATACCTATCGGTGAAAGAAAATATGATACAATGCCCATTGGCAGTGATATTGAAAACATGCAAGTAAAAAAAATCTAAAGACCTTATTCCATGAGTAAACCAATAGTAGCCACCACGTCGCTGGCCGGATGTTTCGGATGCCATATGTCGCTTTTGGATATCGATGACAGAATACTGGAACTTATTGAACTGGTAGAGTTTAATAAATCCCCCATCGATGACATCAAAAAATTCAGCAAGAAATGTGACATCGGGCTGATTGAAGGGGGCTGTTGCAACAGTGAAAACATTCATGTTTTGAAAGATTTCAGGGAGAATTGCCGTATACTGGTATCCGTGGGCGAATGCGCCATCATGGGAGGACTGCCTGCCATGAGGAACGGCATTCCCATACAGGAATGTTTTGAAGAAGCTTATATGAATGGTCCCACAGTGGTTGGCAATGAAGAAGGGATCTTTCCGAATGATCCGGAACTACCTATGATACTCGACAGAGTATATCCCTGCCATGAAATCGTTAAAATTGACTATTTTCTGCCAGGTTGTCCACCCCGTGCCGACCTGATATGGGAAGCACTGGTTGCACTGGTGACCGGTGATGAACTGAAATTGCCTTATGAAGTTGTGAAATTCGATTAAATCAGAAAATTATGGGACAAAAGATAACCATTGAACCGGTAACCCGCGTTGAAGGTCATGGAAAAGTAACCATTCACCTCGACAACGAGGGAAAAATAGAACAGACCCGCCTGCATATTGTTGAATTCAGGGGATTTGAACGTTTTGTGTGGGGGCGGCCCTACTGGGAAATGCCGGTGCTTGTGCAACGTCTTTGCGGTATCTGCCCGGTGAGTCATCATCTCGCTGCCGCCAAAGCCATGGACGTTATTGTTGGCGCCGGAACGGGCGAAGGACTGACGCCTACCGGCGAAAAGATGCGCCGACTGATGCA
This sequence comes from Bacteroidales bacterium, assembly GCA_041737175.1. Lineage (GTDB taxonomy): Bacteria > Bacteroidota > Bacteroidia > Bacteroidales > UBA10428 > UBA5072. The sequence goes on along the minus strand of JBGSSF010000034.1, from coordinate 63,781 downwards.
TTATGGTCAGATGTTTCAATCGCATTCGCTGCACTTCTTTCATCTGGCTTCTCCGGATCTCCTCTTCGGAATCGATTCTGATCCGTTGAAACGCAATATCATCGGCGTGGCTCTTCAGCATCGTGATCTTGCAGTGCAGGGTGTGATGATGCGGAAGTACGGGCAGGAAGTGATCAAGGCTACAGCCGGGAAAAAAATACATGGAACCGGTGCCATTCCGGGGGGCATCAATAAGCATCTCAGCGAAGAGGAACGCGATTACCTCCTGCATGGCGATGATTATATGAATATCGATAAAATGATCTCCTGGTCGCAGGACGCTTTGGATTTCTTCAAGGAATACCACAAGAAAAACAAGGGAATCATTGATGGATTTGCCGAGTTCCCTTCCAGCCATCTCAGCCTGGTGCGCAAAGACGGTGCACTCGATCTCTATCATGGCGTGTTGAGGGCTGTGGATACAGACGGTAAAAAAATACTGCACGATATTGACTACCAGGATTACGATCGTTACATTAACGAAGAAGTAAAGTCGTGGAGCTATATGAAATTCCCCTACCTGAAAGAAATAGGTAAAAAGAATGGCTGGTATACCGTTGGACCGCTGGCCAGGATGAATACCGCCGAGTTTATCGACACCCCCCTGGCGCAAAAGGAATTCGAGCTGTTCAAACAATACAACGGAGGTAAGCCCAGCAATAAACCCATGCATATGCATTGGGCCAGACTCATCGAGATTTTACACTCTGCTGAAAAAATGAAACAGTTGCTGAACGATCCCGATCTGATGGAAGGAGAATTGGTCATAAAAGGCACCAAGCGCCTTGAAGGAGTGGGCCTTGTCGAAGCACCGCGAGGGACGCTTTTCCACCATTACAAAATCGGCGAGAACGATATGATCACCATGGCCAACCTGATCGTATCCACCACCAACAATAATCAGCCCATGAATGAGGCTGTAAATCAGGTGGCAGTTAGGGTAATGACCGGTAAAAAAGAAATCACGGAAGGCATGATGAATGCTGTAGAGGTTGCCATCCGTGCGTATGATCCTTGCCTGAGTTGTGCAACCCATGCCCTGGGCCAAATGCCACTCGAGTTCGAAGTATATGATGCTGACAACCAGCTGATCGAAAGAAAATTCAAACATTGACCGGTAAGCTTCCGAAAATACTGATATACGGATACGGAAATCCCGGTCGCCAGGATGACGGTCTGGGGATAAGGCTGGCAGAGGAATTGGATCAATGGTGCACCGACAATCACATGGTTCATGTCAGTACCGATACCAATTACCAGTTGAATGTTGAGGATGCTGCAGGACTGGCTAACTATGACCTGGTCATTTTTGCGGATGCTTCCCATGAAAACATTCAAAGTATCAGCTTCGACAGGCTGCTTCCCTCGGCAAAAACCGAATTCACCATGCATGCTGTTTCTCCGGCCTTTATCCTGCATTTATGCCATGAGATATTCAATCATAAGCCGGAAGCCTACCTCCTGCATATCCGGGGTTACGAATGGGAGTTCATGGAAGAGATGACTGAAGGTGCCGGAAGAAATCTGTTTGAGGCCGTCAATCGTGTTAAACAGTTTATTCAGGAATATTCCAAACCAATTGTCTAACTTTGTCATCACCTAAATTCTAAAAAAACAGATATGGATCTCTCAACAACTTTCATGGGTATCAAAATTGCCAATCCTTTGATTGTGGCAAGTTCGGGATTGACCAGTTCGGTCGACAAGATTAAAGAATGTGCCGACAACGGTGCAGGCGCGGTTGTTCTGAAATCACTGTTTGAAGAACAGCTGATCACCGGAAAAGCCAAACTGATCAACCAGGATGACATGTATTTCTGGTATCCCCAGGCTCTGGATTTCGTGAATACGATTTCGAAAGAGGAGGGACTGTCAGCTTATCTCAGCATGATCGAAAAAGCCAAGAAATCCGTTTCGATTCCGGTCATGGCCAGCATCAACTGCGTTACTCCCTGGGAATGGCCAAGGTTTGCAACCCAAATTGAAAAATCCGGGGCTGACGGGATTGAACTGAACATTTTTATCCCTCCCACCAACATCAATATCACAGGCTACAAGATTGAAGAAACCTATATGGACATCATCCACGAAGTTCGCAAGCACACTAACATTCCCATTGCCGTGAAAGTCGGGTTCTATTTTACCAACCTGTACCGTACGCTTTACAAAATCAGCAATCTCGATATTAACAGCCTTGTTCTGTTTAACCGCTACTACCGCCCGGATATCGATATTGAGACCATGCGTGTTGTTGCACAAAATGTGTACAGCTCACCCCATGAGATAACGCTTTCCCTGAGGTGGATTGCCCTGCTTTATGGCAGGATCAGCAAGGAACTGGTAGCAGCCACAGGAGTTCATGATTACCAGGGCGTAATAAAACAAATCCTTGCCGGTGCAACGTCTGTTCAGATCTGTTCGACGCTTTATAAAAATGGCGTTCCCTACCTGCGAACCATGCTGGATGATTTGGAAAAATGGATGAGCCGGAAAGGATATACCAATCTGGCAGCATTCCGGGGCCTGGTTGCCAAGAATGAAGAGAATACCGCAGCCTTTGAACGTTTGCAGTTCATGAAGAAGACCACCGGGAAGCTGTTTTAGCAGCAGCAGTAAGGGCGGGCCTTTAAGCGTAGTTACAAACTACGCTTAGCGTCCTTTAAGCTAGGCGTAGTTTAAATAACTACGCCGAATAGACGATATTCTATAAACCGCTTATTGCTGTTGAAAAAATATAACAAATATGTAAAACGCGGTTATCAAGTAAATGAAATTATTAATAGCTTTAGCCCGGTCTTTATAAGAATATCATTTTAACCCATATACCATGAAAATACGCTTGTTTGGTTTTATTTTAGCTGTATGTCTGATTTCATCCTTAAATTCCTGTAAGCAAAGCGGAAAATCAGGCGTCACCGAAGGAACTGACAGTATCAGCCTGAGTGATATAAAACCCCTCGTACACAATATAGATACCATGGGCGAAGGATTACCCATTTTCTATAACATGTATCTCTCGGTTGAGATGTCATCCTTATTTCAATCTTCAGGCGCCATTTACAGGTCGGAATTGGTGAATTCGCCCGAGAAAATTTCCAACTATGTCACCAGCGCAAAGAAAGCCCTCAACCTGGGAGTATATGCCGTTGACCTGAGCTATGCCAAAGTTAGCGAACAGCTGGAAACAGCAGGCAAATATTTCAATGCCATGCAGAGACTGGCCGAGGAGCTGGGTATTCCTTCCAATTATTTTAAGAATACTGCTGAGCGGTTTGAAATGAATATCGACAACAAGGATTCACTGATCAAGATAGCCAATGAAGTATACATGGCATCTGATAACTACCTGAGAGAAAATGAACGGTATGCCGCTTCGGCGCAGATCATACTTGGAGGCTGGGTTGAAGCCATCTATATTGCAACCCAGGTCGCTTCCGGCACCAAAGATATTGAAGTGATCGAACGTCTGGCTGAGCAGCGCGTATCGCTGGGTAATGTTATTGCCATGCTCAATGATTATGCTGCGGATGTGGATATCAAACAAAACCTGTTTAAGCTGAAACAGCTTCAGCCTCTGTTTGATTCCTTCGTGGTGGATGTAAATGCCAGCTTTAATCCTAATTCCGCAGAAGGAAAGAAAATACTACAGGGATACCTGGTTAAGATCAATGAAATAGGCAAACAAATTAAACAGATTCGAACAGAGATCATATCATAATTCTTTCACAATCTCCATTCCTCTTTTTACAGCTTCTTCATTCACCGGAATAAGGTGGTGATGTCGTTCCGGCAGGGAGTCCTTCAAACCCTTCAAAACACTTTCCATACTTACCAGTGGTTTGATATTTAAATAAGCCCCGAGAACGATCATGTTGAAGGTTTTGGCTGAGAGCATCCTGGCAGATTCAGTTGCTGCTTCAACCCTGAAAATCCTGATATCTTTTCTTTGCGGATGACGGGTGATTCCGTTGGGATCATAAAGCAGCACACCTCCCGGTTTTACGGTTGATTCAAATTTATCCATGGATTGCTGGTTGAGCAGAATGGCTGTATCAAACAAATTAAGTATCGGGCTGCTGATCCTTTCATCGCTGAGGATTACCGTAACATTGGCAGTGCCCCCCCGCATTTCAGGTCCGTAGGAAGGCATCCAGCTAACTTCCATTTCCTGTGTCATTCCTGCATATGCCAGGATCTTACCCATTGATAAGACACCCTGTCCGCCGAAACCGGCTATTATGATCTCTTCATTCATAGTGAACCGTTTTGAAATTATTCCGCTTTTTCAGCTTTTTTGACTATTTCTCCATTCATCTTAATATCTCCCGGAGGGTAGAAGGGCAGCATGTTTTCTTCCATCCATTTGTTCGCCTGTACCGGAGTCATTTTCCAGCCTGAATTGCAATTCGAGACTATCTCAATAAAAGACAGACCTTTATTTAATTTCTGATTTTCAAAAGCCATTTTTGCCGCCTTTTTAAATTTCCGGACTGCCAGGGGAGTATGCACCGTATGGCGGGCCACGAAATAGGTTCCGGGCAGCATGGCTACCAATTCGGTTATCTTAAGTGGATTTCCCATAAGCGCCGTATCACGGCCGTAAGGAGTTGTTGATGACCGCATACCCACAAGGGTTGTTGGCGCCATTTGCCCGCCGGTCATTCCATAAATGCCGTTGTTTATAAAAAAGATGGCTATGTTTTCACCGCGGTTGCATGCATGAATGGTCTCGGCAGTGCCGATTGCCGCAAGATCTCCATCTCCCTGGTAGGTAAACACATATTTTTCGGGCCAGCAACGCTTAATACCTGTTGCAACGGCCGGAGCCCTGCCATGAGATGCCTGCTGCATATCGATATTCATGAATTCATAAGCAAGCACTGAACACCCCACCGGAGCCACTCCAATGGTATCGGCCTGTATGCCCATTTCATCAATGATTTCCATGATTACACGATGCACCACACCGTGTCCGCAACCCGGACAGAAAGATAATGCCTTCTCAGTCATCAGTGAGGTTTTCTGATAAACAAGATTTTCCTCGCTGATAATCTCTTGAATTCTGGGATTTCTGACTTCCATATTTTATCGGATTGAAAAGCTCTTTAACAATGCCTCAACTACTTCTTCGGGTGAAGGAACCATTCCTCCCATCCTGTTGTGCAGGGCAACTTTGACTTTGCCGTCGACTGCCAGCCTGACATCTTCGATCATCTGACCTGCGCTCAGCTCAACGGTCAGGATCCCTTTCAGCCTGGCAGCCCTCCGGCCGATTTCTTCAGAAGGAAAAGGAAACAAAGTAACGGGACGGATCAGTCCTACTTTAATTCCTTTGGCACGGGCCAGTTTGACAGATTTCTGGCAAATACGGGCGCACGATCCGTAGGCAACAAAAAGGTATTCTGCGTCATCACAGTCGATATTCTCAAAACGAACCTCGTTTTCACGCATTTTCTGGTATTTTGCCTGAAGCTTCAGGTTATGTCTTTCATGTCGCGCCGGGTCAAGATCGAGGGAGGTTATCACATTCCTTTCACGGTCAGGCGTCTTACCGGTAGTAGCCCATTGCTGATCAAATTCCGTAAGTCTCGGCACCTGTTCAAAAAGCTCCACTTTCTCCATCATTTGACCGATGATACCATCTGAGAGCATGATCACCGGATTCCGGTATTTGAAAGCCAGCTCAAAACCAAGCTTAACGAAATCCGACATTTCCTGAACCGACGCCGGAGCGAGCACGATCATTCGATAATCCCCATGACCTCCTCCTTTGGTAGCCTGAAAATAATCGGACTGCGATGGCTGAATGGTACCTAGTCCGGGCCCCCCACGCATCACATTAAGTATCAGACAGGGAAGTTCGCTTCCTGCAAGGTAGGAAATGCCCTCTTGTTTCAGGCTGATACCCGGACTAGATGAAGATGTCATCACTCTTTTTCCGGTACCTGCGGCACCATATACCATGTTGATAGCTGCCACTTCACTTTCAGCCTGTAAAAGAACCATGCCAGTCCTCAATTGCGGCTGTTGCGCTGCAAGGTATTCCATAACTTCCGACTGTGGCGTGATAGGATACCCGAAATAAGCATCACATCCGGCCCTGATGGCCGCTTCAGCAAATGCTTCATTTCCTTTCATTAATTTCATCTTGCCCATATAGAGGTAATTATTCTTCAAATTTTTTCCTGTACACCGTGATAACCCCGTCGGGACATACCACTGCACAGTTGGCACAACCTGTGCAATTATCAGGATATTCCATATAAGCAAAATGATACCCCTTGCCATTCACTTTCTTTTCCATCCTGATTACATCGGTGGGGCAGGACACGAGGCATAATTCACATCCCTTGCACTTTTCGATATCTATAACAATAGCACCTTTTATCTTTGCCATGGGTTAAGCAAGTTAGTAAGAGAACAATCAAATCATCAAGAAGTAATTCCAAATTTCAGAAACATATATTATAAATTATAAGGTAAAAGTCAGCATTCGGAATTAAAAATCCAAATCTGAGAAAAATCATGCGTGATCCCTGGAAAACTTTTGCAGTCTTTCTTCCAACAGGGGAAAGTAAGCAGGCCCGACTTGTGAGACACAGGCTCTAAGCCCCTCTGTACGTGTGCTGCCTGTTATATCCAGCGTAATGGCGCTAATGCCATAATACAGCAATTCATCCAGTAATTGAGAACCGGTAAAACCAGGATAGGAAATTGTGAAATAAAAGCCGTCAGCAATGGGCACATCCAGGTCCATGTCGTATACAATCCGGAATCCGTTACTGGTAAAAAGCCTTTTCATAACCATGGCACGTTCACCATATTGCCGGATTTCAATGAACGGATTAAATATTCCGTCACTCGATGCTTTCAGAACAGCAGCCAAAGCGATCTGCGCAGAATGCGAAGCGCCGGCCGATAAAGCATACAGGGCACCATAAATTATAGTATGACCCAGCACATCAGAAGTGTAGTACCGCAGCAAATCAGGGTACTTCTTAGTGAATAGCTTATCCGACACAGCCATCATGGCAATTCTTTGCCCGGCATAACTGAAGACCTTGGACGATGAAAACAGCAGGATATAGTTGTCGGTGTATTTGGCAATGGTTGGCTGGAAAGGCGGAACACCAGGTTTTGAGATATCGTTGCGAAAGTCCATTCCGAAATAAGCCAGGTCTTCGATCACAACCACATCATACTGGTCGGCCAGTTCTGCTACAATGGAAAGTTCCTCCTCATTCAGACAGATCCAGGAAGGATTGTTGGGGTTGGAATACAGCAGGCTGGAGATCTTTCCGGTTTTAAAATAACTTTCGAGTTTGTTGCGGAGTTTCTCGCCACGGTAATCATAAATATCGAATGAAAAGAAGTCATGCCCGAGCACATGACACTGTTGCTTATGAACCGGAAATCCGGGATCAATGAACAAAGTGCCCTCCTTGGTCCTGTTGGTTCGGTTTACAGTCAGGAAAGCCGCACAGGAACCCTGCATGGAACCGCAGGTTGGAATGCAACCTGCAGGATCAATGTCAACGTCCAGAAATAGTTTTAAAAACCGGGATGTTTCCTGCTTGAGCGCTGCCACACCTTCAATAGGCGGATAAATTGATGCAACACCCTGTTTTAATGCAGCAATTTCTGCTTCAATAGCTATCTCAGGTGGTTTAACACCCGGTACGCCCATTTCCATCCGTACAAAGGGAATACCGGTTTCTTTTTCAACCCGGTTCACCAATGCGACAATTTCACGGATGGAAGCTTTACCGGGAGCAGGAATGCCCGCCTTTTCCGCGATAGATCTAACCAGACCGCGGGAGATTGGAATTTGGTCATTCATATCTTGAAATCAGCTTAGAACTTTCGTTTGTCAATCACTCGTTTTGCCTTGCCCTCACTTCTCTCAAGGGTTCTGGGTTCAACAAGGTTTACCTTGATTCCCAGTCCCAGAGTGCTTTCAAGGTTGGTTTGTATTTTCTGTCGCAGACCTTCCAGCTGGCTGATCTTATCCTGGAAGAACTCCTCGTCAACCTCCACTTTTAACTCCAGTGTATCGAGATTATTGAGCCGGTCTACGATAAGCAGGTAATGCGGCTTAATCTCACTCATTTCCAGCAGCACACTTTCAACCTGTGAGGGGAAGAGGTTCACCCCGCGGATGATCAGCATGTCGTCGCTGCGACCCAGGCATTTTTCCATGCGCACCATGGTGCGGCCACACCGGCATTTATCGTACCTCAACCGGGTGAGGTCGCGTGTACGGTAACGGATCAGGGGCAGTCCTTCTTTGGTAATGGTAGTAAATACAAGCTCACCTGTTTTACCTTCCGGCAATACCTCAAGGGTAACCGGATCGATTATTTCAGGATAAAAATGATCCTCACTGATGTGTAAACCTTCCTGAATAAGGCATTCACTGGCCACTCCCGGTCCGATTACTTCACTAAGCCCATAAATATCAATAGCTTTGATCCTTAACTTTTCCTCGATTTCCCTGCGCATGTTTTCTGTCCAGGGCTCTGCTCCGAAAACGCCTACTCTGAGTTTCAGGTCATCGCGCCGGATATGGGCTTCCTCAAGGGCTTCCGCTATGAACAAAGCATAGGAAGGAGTACAGGCCAGCACAGTACTTCCAAAATCCACCAACAGCTGTATCTGCCTGAGGGTGTTACCGCCGGATACAGGAATTACCGAGGCTCCGATTTTTTCACCACCGTAATGAAGTCCCAGACCCCCCGTGAAAAGTCCGTATCCATAGGCTACATGAATAAAATCGTGCCGGTTGGCTCCGGCACAGGTAAGGGTTCTGGCCATCACTTCCGACCAGGTGGCAATGTCATTCCGGGTATATCCAACTACGGTGGATTTGCCGGTTGTGCCTGATGAAGCATGAACCCTTACAATTTCACTCATGGGAACGGCAAACAGCCCGAAGGGATAATTATCGCGCAGATCCTGCTTGGTGGTAAATGGCAGTTTATGCAGATCATCGGTGGTCCGGATACTCTCAGGTCCCAATCCTGCTTCCTGCATTTTGTTGCGATAATAAGGAACATTAAAATACACTCTTTCAACCGTTTCCCTGAGTCTTTCACTTTGGACCCCTTTGAGTTCCTCACGATCCATGCATTCAAAATGCCTGTTCCAGATATCCATAATCATTTACAATTTATAGAGGTCACTTGCCTTTATCAATTCCAGCTCATGCTCCTTGAGTGCACGTATCGCCTCTTCGGTATTGCTGCACCGAAGAATAATAACCGATTTCTCGCCCAGGGAAAAAGCATAAGTATATTCAATGCTGTTGTCGAGGTCTGACAGTATCTTCAGGACCTTGGCGTAATATTTGGCTTCACTTGGCGCCATTATGGAAATTACTTCCGTCAGGTTTACCGTGAACGACCGGCTTTTCAGCACTTCCTTTGCCCTGACAGGGTCAGAAACAATCATCCGGAGGATTCCGAATTCCGAAGTATCTGCAACACTCAGGGCAGTAATCCTGATGTTTTCACTTCCCAGGGTCTCCAGGACCTCAGTAAGCCGTCCCGACTTATTTTCGAGAAATACTGATAATTGATGAATAATCATAACCCGAGATTTTAGCTGAATAAAAGCTCTAATATAAATAAAATTGACATTACCACTGTAAAAATATTCACCCGGTTTACTTTTGAACCCTGATGCGGGCATCGACAACCGTGATGTCTTCGGGATTACCGATGAGGGGATTCAGGTCCAGTTCTTTTATCTCTGTGGCAAACCTCAATAAACTGGAGAGCCTGACAATGATCTCTGTAAATTTCTTCTCATGGATGCCCGGCTTACCGCGTGTTCCCTGGATGATCCGGTAGACCCTCAGACTTCTGATCATGGAACGTGCTTCATCGAAGGTTAACGGAGCGAGTCCCGATTGGATATCGCCCAGAACTTCAACAAAAATGCCGCCCAACCCACACAGGATAACATGTCCAAACCGCGGCTCATAACTGGCTCCGATAAAAAGCTCAGTGCCCGTCATCATTTTCTGCATCACCACAGCCTTTACCTCCTTGATTTTCATCATGCGGCTGAACTCGGCCTTCAGATGTGCATCCGATTTGATATTCAGTGTTACTCCACCCACATCCGATTTATGAACCGGACCAACCACCTTCAATGCCAGGGGAAAACCAATTTCAGCGGCAGCCATCTTCAGTTCCCTTCCTGAGGATACCACGCGTTCTATCACAAGGGGAATGCCTGCAGCGGTTAACAATTGCTGTATGCTTTCCGGTTCAAGGTAACCATCGGATGAATCATTTATAATTTTCCGGATCAGCGGAACATCGACATGATCCAGTGTGATTTTTTCCTCTGCGGGATAAGGGGTATTGGAAATCCTTGTGAGCGCGCGACCCAGAACGACCTCATCCGGAAAGATAACATTTCCGTGTTTCATGAAAACCTCGAGCTCTTCCCTGGAACTGGTTATGGATGGAAGGATCGGCAGAACCGGTTTATTGCATTCCTGAATTTTCTTATGTAACAGATCATAGATTTCTGTGATATCAATCATGCCATTGCTGCCGAAAATCACAATGATGCTGTCCATGACGGGCAGTTGCTTGTCGGCATATTCAATCACTTTGTCCAGCTGATCAGAAGTAGCTGTGGCAATGAGATCCACCGGATTATCAGCTGATGCTCCGGGATTCATCATGGCCAACAAATTTTCATGATCTACACCTGTTATCCTTGGCGTATTTAGCCCCCCGGCCACAAGGGCATCGGTGAGCATAACGGCCGGCCCGCCGGCATGGGTAATAATAGCAATGTTTTTCCCTTTGAAGGGTTTATGGGTAAAGACCGACGCCACCGTGGTAAGTTCCTCCCGTCCAAAACACCTTACAATTCCTGCTTTCCTGAACAAAGCTTCCACAGCCAGGTCAGATGATGCCATTGCACCGGTGTGCGAAGTAGCGGCCCTGCTGCCGGCTTCGGTGGTTCCTGCCTTAATGGCAGCTATCCGGCAACCCTTGCGGATGAGTGAAGAAGCATGATGCAGGAGTTTATCAGGGTTTTTTATGTTTTCAACATACAAAAGTTTGATCGGCGAGCTGATGCCGGGCTCATAGGAACGGTCCCAATATTCAAGTATGTCTTCAATACCTGTCTGCGCGCAGTTTCCCACGGAGAAAACACTGGCAAAGGCCAGACCTTTGGGAAGGGCTGATTCAATAATAAAAACTGCTGTAGCTCCGGATCCTGAGGCAAAATCGCAACCCCGGGGACTGAGCCGCGGTACCGGTGAGGTAAAGACTCCATTATACGCCTGCGTAATAACACCGATGCAATTCGGACCAATCAGACAGGCGCCTGCCTTGTTGACAATATCAACCATTTCATTTTCAATCTGACGTCCTTCCTCACTGTCTTCGCTGAAGCCGGCCGATAAAATAATAAATGCCCTGGTGTTTTTCTGCTCAGCAAGCAGGCGAACCGCTTCCAGGCATTGTTTCGCCGAAATAGCAAGCACAGCCAGGTCAACCGGAGGAAGTTCCTGAATACCTTTATACGAATGAATTCCCTGAACCAATTCGTCTTTTGGGTTAACAACATACAAATTACCCGAATAACCTCCGCTGAGAATATTCTGGATTATTCTGCCGCCGGGCTTGTGCAGGTTATTGGAACCGCCTACCACAACAATGCTGGCAGGGTTAAGCAATTGCTGGTTAATCATATCCGTTTTTATCAGGTGGAATCAAAATTATGGAATTGAAGGAATACTTTTCAGGATAATTATCATCATGAAACATTTCTTTGCACTTGTCTGTACAATCCCTATATTCGTGATGTATAAGAAAAATGTTTTGATTGTAATATGAAGAATATCAATTTCATATCCATATTTTTGCTGTTTCTGACAACCTGTTTAACAGCTCAGGTAACCGGGGAAAGCATCTTCAGGAACGTTGAAATACACATCGATACCCTGGTATTTAACAACAACCGGAATACCGTGAATTTTAATAATGAAAAGAACCTGTATTTTACCTATGATGATGAGAACGAGGTTGCAGAGGTTGTTCTGTTCCCCAAAAAAAACAGTTCCTTCCAGAATCTGATCCTGGTGCCTTCCGGCGATTTTGAACTGGTGGATTCACTTATGTTTTATGATGAAACCTGGCGATGCAAGATTCGGTTCAGAAATCTGACGCGTTCCCAATTTCTTAAACTTCAGTTCAGGTACAAACAAAACGGTATTGATAACCTGGAGATTGTCAGACTATTACCTTGTACAAATACCTATGTTGACCTGAAACCTTCCAACGATGAATTGTATATCGGAGAAGAAAAAGTATTTGATCTGATAACCAATAACGCTGAAAATATAAGGTTCTCAGGTGAATGGACCGAAGGGCTGGGAATCGATTACCGCATTGAAAAGCTGAATGAACAGTTGCGGCTGCATGTGGTTCCCAATAAACTTGGCATTCAGAAACTCATGGTGACCCTGCAAGCTGAGAAACCTGACGTGGATCAGGCGGAAAATCGTGTTATCGCGCAGATCAAACCGCTTGAATATACCTTCAGTGTTAAAACCAGCCGGTTGAGATTTCTGAATATCGACAAACGTGAAATCACTCTGGATGAAAACTCAAGGAAGCAGGGTGTGGAAGTCCAGCTCGATTACGACAGATCGCTGGAGATCAACCGGACGTACAGGATTGAGGATCAAGAAAATCCGGGAGGCATTTTGATTGCTGAGATCTTCACCCGCAGCTTTCTATCCAATAACCGGATCCTCTGCTATCTCAAAACATATAATTATCACCGCAACTCCGACGGATATCTTTACATGAAAGACGGGGACGAGGCGAAGTTCATTTCAAATTTCAGTATTACTCCGGCCACCTCCATCACACGAATATCGGTCATGCGCGAAGGGAGCGACTGGAGCAATGACCTGTCGGTTTACCCCGGTGAAACCATTGGAGTCAGAATTGAAGGACTTGCTTTGTACAAAGCCCGGTTTCATTTTGAGGAATTGACCGATATCACATCTGATACCCTCATCCAGAACGAGAATGAGGTTATTCTAAAATTGCAGGTTCCTGTTAATATCGGTAAAAAAAGGGTCAATCTTTACAATTACAGTACATCAACAGGTCATGCTCTTTCGGTGAGGGAATATGAAATACCGCGGCCTTTTGATTATATCTACCTGAATTATGGAGACATTAACCGCGTTCTCGCCGGTGTGCATGGTCCGGTGCTGTTTGAAAAGGCCATTCGTGATATTGTGTTAACCTTTAACAATGATAAAATTGATTCTGATCATCGTTTGTTTGGCAAACAATACCTGACGTTTGATGTACGCATCACTGGACCAAACAATGAACTCATTGATATGCGGACCATTTCCAATGTGGTAATTTGTCCCTCCGATCAGTCCCCCCGTTACAATTATTATGATAAAAGGAACTGCACCCCGAATGAGATCAGCCTGAACAAATACCTCCGGAGAAGCACCAATGACCTCGATGACTGGTCAAGGATCTACCTGTCTGTTAAAACAAATCCGGAAAAGTACGGCGGAGAAAGCCAGCAGAAAGATTTGGAAATCATTCTGAAAAAGAAGCATAAATTCGACATCGATGTATCGTTCCCGGCCGGTCTGGTTACCGTATCCAAAGACGATGAGAATCCCGACCAGACCACATTCAGTAACCTATACGGGATCAGTATGGCCATGGTAGCTCAGTTTGCTTTTTATCACCCCGAGAAGATCGCCAAATTAAGACCTTATCGCATAGGGGCAGGTTTCCTGGCGCTGGATGCTTTCAATTTCCAGAGTGAAAGGCAGGACCTGGCGCTGGTGGCTCTGGCAAGCCTTTACCCCACAACACGCGATAAGAAACTGGCCTTCCCTTTATACATTGGTGCGGGTTACCAGTTCAAGGCTGAGAAGTGGATGATGTTGATCGGTCCGGGGATTTCTGTGAAACTGTGACAAGGGACGAGGGACAAGGGACGAGTTAGCCATTCACTTGTCCCTTGTTCCTTTTTTTCTGAAGTGCTCCGAATCCCCCCACTCCCCATAGGCAATCTCATTATTGGTCAGTGCTATCCTTGCATTCAGGCAACCTATGCAATCTTCCGGATTTTCATCGGTACAGGGCTTGTTCTGGTAAAGGAGATAATCATCGCGGTACCTGCCGGGAGTGATATTGGGCATAATTACATTGGCACCGACCTGAATCGCCTTTTCACGACCCAGTTTATCGATGGCTTGCAATGCTGTTGTTGCAGCGATATTGATATCCTTCAGGAGAATCCTGAGCACGGCGATCATTTTCAAAGTCAGCTGAAACCGCTCCTCAATCGGGGGAAGCTTGTCACGGAAGGCATACAATGGTGTATGCTCATGTTCAAGGTAAGGGCCCATTCCCACCATGTCAATGTCAAATTGCTTCATGAACAGGAGATCTCCGGCAAGATCATGCAGGGTTTGAAAAGGAAGACCGATCATCACACCGGTGCCTACCTGATAGCCGGTGTCCTGCAGACTGTAAAGACAATCCAACCTGCGCTGGTAATTGTGCAGGCCATCCTGCGGGTGCAATTTACGGTAAAGCTCCGGATTGGATGATTCTATCCGCAGCAGATAACGATGCGCACCGCTGTCATGCCAGCGCCGGTAAGTGTCCTTTTCCTGTTCACCGCATGACAAGGTAATTCTCAGTTTACCACCGGAAATCCTGTGGATTTCACGGAGGATTTTTTCAACCTGTCTCACAAAGTTGCCGGTTTCCACTTCACCTGACTGAAGTACCAGGGAACCGTAATTGTTTTCAAAGGCAAAGCGGGCTGCTGCGAGAATCTCATCCTCGCTCAGGATGTATCGGTTAACATGAACATTGTCATGCCGGATACCGCAATAAAGACAATTCTTCAGGCAGATGTTGGAAAACTCAATCAATCCGCGGAAATAAACCTTATTACCGACATGTTTTTCTTTAATCCCGGCGGAATGTTCGAACAGTTGGGTTTTTTCAGGCCCTTGCAAACCAAGCAGGAATACGATGTCATCGTGGTTCAGATCTGATTTACGTAAAGTATCGTCCAGATACTGCCACTGCTGCTGCTCCTGCAACTTGTGCCTTGTCCCTTGTCCCTTGTCCCTCATAATTCCTCTTCCCCCATCCCCTCTTTCACAAAGGGTCTGATCGCCCTCTTATACACACCCTGCATCCAGGCTATTGCCATTCCGTAATTGGTCACCGGTATTCCTGCGTCAATAGCAGGTTTTAACCTGTTGACAAGTTGTTTCCTCGTAATCATGCATCCTCCGCATTGAACGACCAGTGAATAGTCGGTGACCGGACGCTCCAGGTGATTTAATCCCGCGACAACATCGTACTGCAATTTCTTTCCGGTGAAATTATTCATCCAGCGAGGAATTTTGGTTCTGCCGATGTCATCACATGACACATGATGCGTGCATGATTCCAGCAACAATACCCGGTCACCGTTACGCAACCTGCTGATCTCCGGAGTCCCTTTCAGGTAGCTTTCAAATTCTCCTTTGTACCTGGCCAGAAGGATGCTGAATCCGGTAAGCGGAATATCCTCCGGAACCGAAGCATTGGCTTTGAGTATTACGGAAGTGTCGCAAATAGCCAGCTTTGGCTTGATTTTGGCAGTCCTCAGAAAAACATCCAGTTCACGCTCCTTTAAAACAACAGCAATGCATTCATTGTCAAGTATGTCTCGGATCGCCTGAACCTGGGGCAGAATGAGCCGGCCTTCGGGGGCTTCGGTATCAACCGGGGTTATAAGCAGTACGATATCGCCATAGCTGACCAGGTCTCCCAGCAGAGACTGTTTCCTGTATGCCGTTTCAGGCATTGTATTCCGGATTGCTGTTATGATTTCCTCCAGATTGGATGGGTTGACAGAACTGAATTCAACTAAAGGAGACTGGTACCTGGCAGTCATTGAAAGTCTGAAGTTTTCGTTCAGCGATTCAAGATCTGATTTGCTGTGTACAAAAACACAGGGTATACCGCTCTCATAAAAGCCCTCCATCAGTTGATCCTCGAAATTGCCGGACTCATTGTTGTTAAGCACCAGAATGGCCAGGTCGATAATTTTCATGACTTCTTTTGTCTTTTCCTTACGAAGCTGGCCCAGGGCGCCTATATCATCAATTCCGGCTGTATCGAACAGGATGACCGGGCCAATACCCGGTATCTCAATGGACTTCTTAACCGGATCGGTTGTGGTGCCGGGTTGCTCCGAAACAATGGCAACATCCTGCCCTGTCAGCGCATTGATCAAAGAGCTTTTCCCAAAATTACGCCGACCGAAAATTCCGATATGCGGTTTATGTTCCCTTCCCTTTTCCATGATCACCGATGATTTCGTTCAGAGTAAAGCCTTCCCTGAGAAGGTTGGCAGGTTCAATGATTTGCAGGATCTTCTCTTCATCCAATAAACCGAGTACTCGGTTTGCCTCCAGCAAGTTGATGCTGCTGCTTTTCATTTCTTTAGCCAGCAGAGTTGCTTTATGATAGCCGATATACGGAAGAAGGGCTGTAGCGATGGCCGGACTGTTGAGCAGGTTTTCCCTGGAAACGGAAGGATTAAGTTGCAGGCCCTTAACAAGGTTAACTAATAGTGTATTGTCACTTGCGATCAGCAGTTTCAGGCTTTCAATCATGGCATGACCTATTACCGGCAGGTAGGCATTCAGATCAAGACATCCCTGACCGCAGAGTCCGCTGATAAGCACATCATTACTGTAAACCTTATGGGATGAGCTGATCACAAATTCAGGAATTACAGGATTCACCTTGCCAGGCATAATGGAACTGCCAACCTGGCGCTTCGGGATCTCCAGTTCGTGGTTCCTTACCAGGTCTGAAGCCAACAGTCTCAGGTCAGATGACATCTTTTCCAGATTCACCGCATGGGCTTTTAAAATGGCATGAACTTCCACAAGGGCGTCGAGATTGGAGGTGGCATCATGCAGGTTCTCAGCCCGGGTTACCGGTAGTCCCGTGATTTGCTTCAGGGTTTGCACGACTTCCCGGATGAAGAAGCGTGGTATCGTAATACCGGTACCTACGGCACTTCCGCCAAGATTAACGGTCTTGATCCGTTCAGAACACTTCGAAATCCTCCACCAGTCGCGCGACAAGGCGTCATTATATGCGCCAAAAAGCCGTCCATAGGATGAGGGCACCGCTTCCTGCATCTGTGTATAGGCGATACGAAGGTCATTGGCAGATTTTCTTTCCAGCATTTCCATTCCGGAACGAAGGTTGTTAACCGACGTTTCGTGGTTTTGCAATAAGCGCAGCATGGCCACTTTCAGGGAGGTGGGAATGACATCATTGGTGGACTGGAAAACGTTGGCATGCTCCACAGGATCAATATGCTCATAAGCTCCGGCTTTTTGACCCATCAGGTTCAGTGCGCGGTTTGCAATGATCTCATTCACATTCATATTGATGCTGGTACCAGCTCCGCCCTGGATGGCAGGAACTATAAAATGCTCAAAATGCAAACCCGATTCCGCTTCAGATGCCGAACGGATGAGCGCATCCACCACCGGTTCCTGAATAAGTGGTTGTGGCAGCATGTCAGCTGCATATTTGCTGCTGACCGCTGAAGCGTACTTCTGGTAAGTCATCAGGCAGGCTTTTTTAACAGAACCCACTGCCTGGTACCATTCCAGGTGAAAACGTGTTGAATCGGGGAAGTTACCAGCAGCGCGCAATGAATGGATACCGAATAATGCATCCCCGGGGATCTCCATTGTGCCGATATAATCTGTTTCTTTGCGCATTTATGATGAATATTTCTATTCTAAAATTAGCCGGGCAGCCACTAGGGGCTGCCCCTACTGCTACTGCCGCTGCTTCTTAAAAATAAAGATCCCTCTCTCCCATCCTGATCTTTTCAATTCTTTTTCTGACCTCACCTGCATTAACATTTCCATTCAGCTGTTGTAAGTTTTTCTCGATAATTTCATATCCTTTTCGGGCCGTCTCGGGGGATGCATAATCTTCGATATACTCGGCCAGGGTCAGCATGGCATTGGGTGAACAGAAATTCTTTATGAAGCCTGGCACAGAGAACTCCATGAAGTGTTCTCCGGTTCTTCCCAAGCGGTAACAGGCTGTGCAGAACGACGGAATATGATCCGTATCAATTAATTCATCAATGATCTCACCCAGGGTGCGGTCATCGCTAATTTTGAATTGTTCCTTATCCAAATTCTGATCAGCATGGATACCCCTGGCATATGCGCCCAGTTCGATCCGGGTACCGCCGTCGATCTGCGATACTCCGAAGCGCATCAGTTCAGTCCGGACAGCTGCCGGTTCACGCGCTGTCAGTATCATCCCCGTATAAGGAACCGCCAGTCTTAGAATCGCCACCATACGCGCGAAATCATAATCACTTACCCGGAATTTTTCATTCATGACAATCGCAGAAGCATCCTTGACACGGGGAAAGGAAATGGTGTGCGGACCCAAATTATAACAGGCTTCCAGGTGGTTGGTATGCCTGATGAGTCCCATCACTTCAAAACGCCAGTCATACAATCCGAACAATGCCCCGATTCCAACATCATCGAGGCCGGCTTCCTGCGCCCGGTCGAGTGATGTAAGCCTGTAATTATAATCCCGCTTTTTACCGGAAAGATGATAGATTTTATAGGCTTCGGGGTGATAGGTCTCCTGAAAGACCTGGTACGTGCCTATCCCGGCTTCCTTCACAATTCTGAATCCTTCTGTTTCCAGGGGTGCGGCGTTGATATTCACCCTTCTTATCTCCCCATTTCCCTTTTTGACTGAATAAACCGTGCGGGCGGCATCGGCTATGAAACGTGGACTATAATCGGGGTGTTCACCAAATACCAGGATGAGTCTTTTTTGTCCCTGGTCCTCCAATGCCTCAACTTCAGCGATGATCTCCCCTGTGTTCAGGGTTGTGCGGACCGCCTCCTTATTGGATGTCCTGAAGCCACAATACTGACAATTGTTGGTGCATTTGTTGCCGATATACAAAGGAGCAAAAAGCACAATTCGGTTGCCATAAACTGCCTTCTTGAGCCTGTGCGCGCCTTCCTTGATCTCTTCAACCAGCAACGGGTCATTGGCATTTAAAAGCATAGCCGTTTCTGCCAGGCTTAACCTGTTTTTATCGAGTGATTTGGCAATGATATCCCTGATGACGCTTTTATCCGGACGTGCATGCAGTAACAACTCATCAATCTCAGCCGCATCCATAAAGGGTTTCATCCGCTCATCAGGTATCCGGTACTTTTCAGGATTAAACTTCATATTTTCTTTTTATTTCACACATTGGCTCATTTGCACATTTGCATATTTGCACATTTGCACATTGGCACATTGGCACATTTGCACATTATTCCTTCGCATACACTGCCTTACTCGTAATCCCCTCCAGTCGCCCCAACTGACCTGAAAGTGTGCTGATCTCATCCTGGTCTCCTTCAATTACCAGCGAGATCACATTTATTCCCTTTTCACGGATGGGAATACCCTGCCTGCCAATGATTATGGATGCATGGCGTGAAAGAATATCGTTCAGCTTCTGAACGTTTTCCTTATCTTTAACAAGTATGATGATGGCTCCTATTCTCTTATCCATCGGATCCTCCTTTGGGTCAGATTGTTTTATGAGGGTCTTTGTTGAAGATTAATCCGCAACGCAGACTGCATGAATGAACTGGCACGAAGTTAATGATAATTTTGTTATTATAATAACAATGGCTTTTTTTTGGCAGGATCATTTGCCATCCTTTTGCAATACAATCTGATATATATTATTTAGCCACAATATGCAACCGATTGCAATTAACAGCGAACTTAATGAAATCAATAAACTATAAATTCAGATATAAATGAATATTTACCGATTGCATTTTTTATTCCAAAAAATAATATATTTGTTCTATACAAAAATGAATTTCGAAACTATTGCAAATCTTGTATTCGAATTCTGTAATTGATGACCGGAGCCTTATCCTCGAACTCAGAAAAGGGGATAAGAAAGCCTTTGAAATTATCTTCAATAGGTATAATGAAAAGCTTTATTTTTTTGCACTGGGTTATCTTCACTCATCTTCAGAAGCCGAGGAGGTAATACAACAGGTATTTGTTTCGCTTTGGGAGAATCGCAGTACGCTCATCGAGGTATTTACATTGAAAGACTATTTGTACAAAGCAGTAATCAACAAGATTTACAATTATTTCAAACATCAGGCAGTTCGTCAGAGATACCAGAATCATATGGTAACGCAGGAATCACTCGAAGATGATCATTCGCAGCAATCCATTTATTTTAACGATTTGAAGGGAACTCTCGATAACCTGATTGAAGAACTGCCAGTCAGACAGCAGCAGATATTCAGATTAAACCAGCAGGAAGGACTTTCTCACTATGAAATTGCCACTCGCCTGGGACTGTCAGTTCGTTCTGTAGAGAATCAGATATACAGGGCAATGAAATACATCAAAGAGAATCTAAACAAAGAATATTACCTCTCCGAATAATAAACCACTGATCCTCCTGCCGCTCGGTTCAGGATGGCTGTTCCCGCATATTATAAAATCATTTGGATATTTCGTTTTTTTTGAATGAGTATTACAGGTTTGAGGATTGTATTATTATGTAGTGACAAAATATATGAATTAATAAGAAATGGAAGTTTCAAAACTTAAAGACTTACTAAAAAAGTACCGGGAAAAAAGATGCACCGGGGATGAACTTGAACAATTGAACGATTGGATCTCCGATGAGCATAATGAAGAGCATGTAAAAGAGCTGCTTTTTGAAGATTTGAATATTTTCAGTGTCAACCAATCGCAAGCCGGAACCATTGATTTTGAAGGGGTTTACAAAAATATTATATCTACGATAAACCAAAATAGTCAGGATCAGGAAGTAAAACCCGGATTCTTCAGATGGCATATCGGAGGTATTAAGCCATTTTTAAGAATTGCGGCAGCATTTATTGCCATATTTTTTGCGGGTGGAGTTTTGTCTTATTTTCTGTTCAATCACCCGGAAGAACATACCGTTATTGCATTTAATGAAATTAAAGCACCTTTGGGGGCAAGATCAGAAGTTATGCTTCCTGATGGATCAAAAGTGTGGTTGAATGCGGGGAGTAGAATCAGGTACCACAATGTATTCAATGAGACAAACAGAAATATTTTGCTTGAAGGTGAGGCTTATTTTAAGGTTGCCAAAAAAAGCAGGTTGCCCTTTATAGTAAAAACAGGTGATATAGATATAGTTGCCACAGGCACGGAATTTAATGTTAAAGCTTACAGTGATGAAGATTTTATTGAAACTACATTGGTTGAGGGAAAGGTCTTCATACGCGGTGATCAGCGATTGCTCAAAAATTCGCCCGTGGTTTCTCTTGAACCTCACCAGAAGGCTGTTTATATAAAAGAAAATCGGCAATTAACCGTTGAGGATTTGCAAGCCATCCGGCAAATCAAATCTGAACCGCTGAAGCTAAAAAAAGGGATCATGTATGTAACGCCTGAGTTTGATCCTTTGCCTGTCGTTTCATGGAAAGATAACAGGCTAATCTTTAAAGGTGAAGAACTAAGCAATCTAATCATTAAACTGGAAAGAAAATACAATGTTACTTTCTACTATGAATCAGAAAATATTAAACATTTCCGTTTCACCGGTACACTTGAAGATGAAACGCTCACGCAGGTGCTGGATGTAATTAAGCTTTCTGCACCCATTGATTATACCATCAATGGCAAAGAAGTGAGAATATCTGAGAATTTGAAGATGTTGGAAAGATTTAACAATCACATGAAGAAAAAATAATGATTCAAAACCACCATAAATTCCTATTATTAAACCATTAACCTTTAAAACCTATGTACTAATAAAAGCAGAAAAAAGGGAATAGATGTCGCGATCTATTCCCCATGGTATTAAGTCAAACATCAATTATGCAGACATCAAATCAACCATGCCGGCATAAAAGTGTCAAACCTAAAAAACAAAACAAAATTATGAAAAACTATGATTCTGGTGAAGTTTTCTTGTACAAAAGAAAACTTAAAAAATTAATCCTAATTATGAAACTAACTACACTATTCTCAATTGCCTTGACACTAAATCTGGGAGCATCGGTGTATTCGCAGAATACCCGGTTTAACCTGGATCTTAACGGGAAAACAGTACGTGAGGTTTTTCAGATTCTGGAACAACAAAGTCAATTCAGGTTCTTTTACAACGATGAATTCAGTTATATTGACAACGTTGTTAGCCTGGATGTCAAAAATGAGAATGTTGAACAGATTCTTGACAAACTTTTTGCGACTTCCGACATCACTTACAAGGTATTCAATGATAACCTTGTTGTGCTGACTCCGAAACAAAATCTGCAACAGCTTGCCATAAAAGGTACTATTACAGATGCATCAACAGGTGAACCATTAACAGGAGCCAACGTGCTGATTAAAGGTACGCAACGCGGTGTTGTTTGTGATCTCAGCGGAAAATACTCTATTGATGCAAAAGCCGGTGACATTTTAGTATTCAGCTTCATTGGATATATGAGTGAAGAGGTTACTGTTGCTGATCAGGCAATTATTGATATAGCTTTGGCACCCAATATTCAAAGCCTTGATGAGGTTGTGGTTGTTGGGTATGGCACTCAGAAAAGGACCGAAGTAACAGGTGCTATATCATCAGTTTCTTCTGAAAAACTTACTGCACTGCCTACATCAGGTCTTGACCAGGCTTTGCAGGGACGTGCAGCAGGTTTGACGGTTATCAGCAATGGTGCTCCTGGTTATTCATCTACCATGAGGGTTAGAGGTATCAGTACCGTTAACGATGCCAATCCTTTGTATGTTGTTGACGGTGTTGTTACAACCACCATCAGCAACATCAGTCCTTCAGACATCGAATCCATTGAAGTATTAAAAGATGCTTCCACAGCTGCTATTTATGGTTCACTGGGATCAAACGGTGTTATTATGGTTACAACCAAAAAAGGTAAAGCCGGTAATGTGGTAGTTGCTTTGGATGGCTATTACGGCGTTCAATATACCAAGGCAAGATATGATTTGATGAACAGCGCTCAATATGAAGAATATGCTACAGGTGGAGCATTTACAACACCTACAGTTTATACAGATCCTGCATATGCTGACCGCACTACTGCCGCTGAAACCGATTGGCAGGATGAGATATACCAGAATGGTCCTATGCAAGACTATAACCTTTCTCTTTCCGGTGGTACTGAAAACAGCACTTTCAGATTGTCAGCCGGTTATTTGAATCAACAAGGTATCGTTATCAAAACCGGTCTTGAAAGATACAACTTTAGAGTCAATAGTGATTTTAAAAAGGGCAGGCTGAAAATCGGTGAGAACCTCAGCTTATCATACTCAACACAGAATCCGTTGGCTGATAATGGCGGCCGTTCTCTGTTGGAGCATGCCATTAAAATGGCCCCTTACCTGCCGGTGTACAATCCAGATAATCCAGGCGGATTCCAGGGTCCAACCAGCTCCGTTGACGGACAGGATGCTGAAAATCCCGTCAGAATCATGGAACACAACAGTCTCAAAACCAACATACAGGATATTCTTGGTAATATATATGGTGAACTGGAACTTATTAAAGGCCTGAAATTCAGAACTAATCTTGGGCTCCAGGATGAGAGAATAGTGTCCAACCAATTATTCCCTACATACAATGATGATAACCTGGGTGGCAATACGCACCGGGCAACTTTTGCAAACATTTTTAAAAACCGGGCCACCTATAGTGCATTCCTATTCACCAACAACTTTACTTATAATCTAACACTGGCTGATAAACATAATTTTGAGTTGTTGGCATTAACTGAATACAGCGCTGTTAATTCAACTGTTCTGAATACCAATTCACGCAATGAACTTTCTAACGCTGTTAACGAAGTGAGTAACACTAACCCTTCATTGTCCTCAGGAACAATTAATTATTACAGAATTAGTTACCTGGGAAGATTAAACTATAACTTTGATCAGAAGTACTTGTTCTCGGCTTCATGGAGAACAGATGCTTCATCAAGGTTTGGTGCTAACAAGAGGTGGGGTACTTTCCCTTCAGTATCTGTGGGCTGGAATCTTGCTAAGGAAGCTTTCTTAAGTAATGTTCCTTATCTGAGCAACTTAAAACTAAGAGGTAGCTGGGGTAGAGCTGGTAATGACAAGATTGCAGATTATGCCTATTCATCCTCCCTAACCTCAAACATGAACTATACTTTTGGTAATGCACTTTTAGTTGGAACAACCGCTGCAGGCAGACCAAATGCCGATTTAAAATGGGAGGAAATAACCATGACCAACGTTGGATTGGATTTGGGCTTGCTGAATAACCAGTTTACGTTGTCTGTTGAATATTATATAAACAAGAGTGATGACCTTCTGATGCAAGTACCACTTCCCCTGTCTTCAGGTGACTGGACAGGTACAATCCCCCAGAATGCAGGCTCAATGGAAACAAAAGGTTTTGAATTGCAGTTGGGTTTCAACGATTTTGAAGGTGATTTTCAATGGTCAGCTAATTTAAATCTTGGTACTTTCAAAAATGAAGTTTTATCTCTGGGTGGTGCTACTTATATTTCCGGATTTGGTTTTGAAGGTGAAGACCTTAACAGATGTGAGATTGGAGAACCCGCCTTCTTCTTCTACGGATGGGATTTCGACGGTATCTTCCAGTCGGCTTCAGAAGCTGAAAATTATATGGGCGGATCGCAACACACGCTCAATGCTTCAACTGCAGGAGATTTCCGTATTAAAGATACCAATGGTGATGGCGTAATTAGTGCAACCGACAGAACCAATATTGGTAACCCCTTCCCAAAAATGACGCTTGGTTTGGACCTCAATGCTTCCTACAAGGGCCTTGATCTGAACGTGTTTATAAGCGGAGTTTATGGGAACAAGCTCTATAACACCAACCTTTACGACCTACAGGCAATGCCCAGGTTATTTAATGCCGGCGTTGAAGTTCTTGACAGATGGACTCCCACCAATCCTTCAAACACCATCCCAAGAGCCGGTGCAGTTGCCGCCAATGCCCAGGCATCCAGTCGTTTCGTCGAAGACGGTGCCTATACCAAATTGAAGAACATAACGCTGGGGTACACATTGCCTTCAAGTCTTTTGAAGAACAAACTCACTAAACTCAGAATTTATGTTAGTGCACAAAATATGATCTGCCTGACTAAATACTCCGGTTTAGATCCTGAAGTTGGTAGATACACATCTAATGGTACCGTATTAGGACAAATTGGTGCTCCTCAGACAACAGCTCAAAACTATGCCAATGGAATTGATGTAGGTAATTATCCCATACCAAAATCAGTTATTGCTGGTTTTCAAATTACCTTCTAAACTTTAAAAACAGAATTATTATGAAAAGACTTAAAATACATTTCTTACAGGCACTGTTTTTCAGTGCATTGGTTCTCCACTTTTCCTGTGATGCGGATAAGTTGGAACTTACGAATCCTAACAATCTTTCACCTGACACTTTTTTTCAATCTGCGGCTCAGGTGCAGTCATCTGTAGATGCTATTTATGGAAGTATGCAGACAACTGGTATGTACAACCGTGGCATGTGGTATGGTAATGATAACATGTCTCATGAGAATACATGTAACCCACAGCAGGAAGCTGATAAACGTCAGTGGCTGAATTTCACACACGATGCAACACATAGTTTGACGGAAGCTTTCTGGAATTCCTGCTACAGAGGCATTAATAAGGCCAATTTTGTGATCAACAATGTCGAAAAAATTAACGCTATCTCCGAGGCTTTTCTGCCCCAGGTCATGAAAGACAAGTATATTGGTGAGGCAAAATTCATGCGGGCTTTGTATTACTTCTGGCTGGTTGACAAATTTGGTGATGTTCCCCTGTATCTCGGCGTTGATCCTATAGAGAATTTAGGTCTTGCCAGAGCTCCTAAAGCAGAGGTCTGGGCACAAATTGAAGCCGACTGTCTCGATGCTGCAGCAAAATGTCGTGCCAAAGCGGATGAAGTCCCGGGAAGGGCTACTAAAGGTTCTGCCTGGGCACTGTTAGGCAAAGCACGTTTATACCAGGAAAACTATCCCGGAGCGCTCGAAGCTTTTAATAATATTACCGGTTACAGCCTGGAACCAGTTTATTTTAACAACTTCATGGAAGAAACCGAAAATGGTCCGGAATCCCTCTTCGAAGTCCAGTTTAGCAAGCAGGCTGGTTATTCCAGCCAATGGAGTTCCGACAGAACTGACCAGGGTGTGAATGAAGGTACGTTCAGGGCCCAGGAATATAGTTGCTTAGGATGGTTCAACGTATTCCCTTCACAGGATCTTTGGGACGAATTCGAAACTGATGTTGTCAATGGTGTAAAAACCGATCCAAGGCGCGGTTACTGTATATACCAGACTGGTGATTTGTATTTCAACAATACCCTGACCATTTCATTTACTCCTTTGATTGAAGATTTTAATGGTGTTACTACTAATTACGAAAGAAGGGGCTGGAGGAAATACCAGAACTACTATAAACTTGCTGCTGAAGCTGATAATACATCAGGAATCAACATGAAGGTGATCAGGTATGCCGACGTATTGTTAATGATGGCCGAAGCTGAAGCCAACAGACCCGGTGGTAGTCTTGCCACAGCAATCGGTTTTATGAACCAGGTTAGAGCAAGAGCTGATGTTGATCTGCCGTTATATGGCTCCGCTGAAATGAATGCTGCATATCCAGTTTCTACTTTGGCTGAATTCATGGTAGCACTGGAACATGAACGTAAGGTTGAATTATGCGGTGAACAGGTTCGCTTTTCCGACCTTGTAAGATGGGGCAGACTTGCTGATTTTTTATCTTCTGCTAAGTTACAGAATTCGATTCCTAAAGCCGATAAGGCTGCTTTGGTTTTCTCCTCACCCAAAAATCTTCTTTGGCCTATTCCTCAGAAGGAAATTGATGTTAACCCCAACATTGGCCAGGAACATCAGAATCCGGGTTATTAATGGATAGAAACTGATAAGATTCAAAAGAATGGTCCTGTAAAACAGGACCATTTTTTTCTGTGATTTAATTGAGGTACATTCATCCTTCATGCTTTTCAATATTGCCCTTATGACTCCCCATTTAAACCCTGAATACCGTAAATGGATTTACCCGGTAGTTTTATGGATTGCAATACTTGGAACCTGTTTCTCCTGCAAACCTGAAAAAGCCGGGGAAGGTCCTGTTTTTAAGAAACTGCCTTCAGGAAAAACAAACATTACCTTTCAGAACACACTGACAGAGACCGATACTTTTAACTATTTTCTGTATTCCTACATGTATATGGGCGGTGGGGTATCCGTCGGGGACTTGAATAACGATGGGCTTACAGATATTTATTTTACCGGCAATATGGTCAGCAACCGCTTGTATCTGAATATGGGTAACCTGACATTTAAAGACGTTACTGAAATTTCAGGAACAGGTGGCGACCGTCGCTGGATGCTGGGGTCAACCCTATGTGATATTAACGGGGATGGATGGCTTGACATTTATGTTAGTGTTTCCGGATTAAAGGGCAATTGCAAAAACCTGCTTTTGGTAAACCAGGGAAACAATCCGGAAGGAATACCTGTGTTTAAAGAAGAAGCCGCCAAATATGGCCTTGATGACAAAGGCAAAAGCACACAGACCACATTCTTCGATTATGATAAAGATGGCGATCTTGATCTCTATGTGGCAAATTATCCGATTACACAGTTCAAGGCCTCTCCCTATTTCTACCGGCAAATGATGAACAATGTAAAAATGGATGAATCGGGCCATTTATACAGAAATAATGGAGATGGCACTTTTGCAAATGTCACAGTTGAAGCTGGCCTGTTGACTTTTGGTTTGTCGTTGAGCGCTACAGTCTGCGACCTGAACCAGGATGGATATGAAGACCTATACATTTCAAATGATTTCACAAGCCCGGACTTCTTTTTCTTCAACAACGGCAACGGAACTTTTACCGACAGGACAAAGGAAGTAATTGGTCAAACCTCATTTTACGGAATGGGGGCTGATATTGCAGACTATAATAATGACGGCCTGCCCGATATCATGCAAATTGATATGGCTCCTGAAGATAATCAAAGAGCCAAAGAGAATATGACCAGCATGAACCAGGAGGATTTTGATGAAATGCTGAACCAGGGCCTTCACCATCAATACCGGTACAGTACCCTGCAATTAAACAGGGGGATCCGGGAAAACGGGCTGCCGTATTTCAGCAATTCCGCATGGATTGCGGGAGTAACCTCAACCGATTGGAGTTGGGCAGCTTTGTTTGCTGATTTTGACCTTGACGGCTGGAAAGATCTCTATGTAACAAACGGCTCGCGCAGGGATATAAACAATATTGATTATTTCAACAATATGGAAAAATCCTCCTATTTCAACAAAGGTCTGGATAAAACCGAATTGTTGGAGCAGGTCAGGAATATGCCCTTTAAACCCCTTACAAATTACATTTTCAGAAATAATGGCGATTTGACTTTCTCAAAATATAATATCGAATGGGGTGTAACAGAAACCAGTTATTCAAACGGTGTTGCATATGCCGATCTGGACAATGACGGCGACCTGGAACTCATTGTAAATAATATCGATGCCGAAGCTTTGGTATATAAAAACTATGCCACTGAAAAAAAGCTTGGAAACTATTTGAAAATCGAATTTGAAGGTTCACCGCAAAACAGGATGGGAATCGGTTCTGTTATCACCCTATGGAATGATGGTAAGATGCAAATGGGACAGCTGACACTATCAAGGGGTTATCAGTCTTCGGTGGAACCCATCCTCTATTTTGGCCTTGCCGGGTATGAAACGGTTGATTCTCTGCGTGTGAAATGGCCCGATGGAAAGGTTCAACATCTTAGGCATGTAAATGCCAATCAAAAGCTGACTTTGCATTATGCGGAGGCTAAGATGCCTGCATCAGTTCAACCTGTCCAGGAAAAACTATTCAAAGAGATCACTGACCGGATTCAACCCGGCTTCATGCATAAAGAAAACAGCTTCAACGACTATAGTATTCAACCCCTTCTCCCCTACAAATTATCCATGACGGGTCCGGGCATTAGCGTGGGAGATGTGAACAGCGACAAGCTTGAAGACTTTTTTATCGGCAACGCATCCCTCAGCTCAGGCCAGATGTATGTTCAAAGCAGTGATGGAAGTTTTGAAATTCTACCAGGCCCCTGGGAAACCGATAACCGGTTTGAGGAAACGGGCTCTTTGCTTTTTGATGCCGACAACGATGGGGATCTCGACCTCTACGTAGTAAGCGGTGGCTATGAATTTCCAAAGGACTCAAAAGAATATCAGGATCAGCTTTACATCAATGATGGCAAGGGAAACTACATGAAAGATGAAAAGGCTTTGCCGGCAACTACTTCCAGTGGATCGTGCGTTAAGGCATTTGACTATGACAAAGACGGTGATCTGGATCTGTTCGTAGGCGGAAGACAGGTGCCACACCAATATCCCTTCCCGGCTCAAAGCTACCTGCTCGAAAATAAATCGAAAAATGGGACTGTGAAATTTGAGGATGTTACAGATAAAGTTGCACCGGAACTTTCCATGGCAGGAATGATCACGGATGCCTTCTGCACTGATATTGACAAGGACTCATGGCCCGACTTAATCGTTGTCGGAGAATGGATGCCTGTTTGCTATTACCATAACGATCAAGGAAAATTCAGCAAATCTGAAATAGCCGGGACCAAAGGTTGGTGGTTCAGCATAGAAGGTGCCGATTTCGATAAAGACGGCGACATGGACCTTGTTGCAGGTAACCTTGGCTTAAACTTCAGGTATAAAGCAAGTTCCGATAAAACTTTTGATGTTTATGCTGCAGATTTTGACCATGATGGGAAATCAGACATTGCCCTGTGCTATTACCAGAAGAATGAACAATATCCGGTGAGAAGCAGATCGTGTTTTCTGGCCCAGAATCCGGGTCTGGCCCTGAGATTCCCTACCTATAAAAGCTTTGCCAAAGCCACAATTTCGGATGTATATACCAGGAAAGTATTGAAAGAATCCCTGCACCTGCAGGCTGAGACCTTTGCCAGTTGCTATTTTGAAAACACCGGAAATGGAAAGTTCAAAATGCAAAAATTGCCCAATGAAGCTCAATTATCATCCATAAATGATATCATCATCGAAGATTTTGATCAGGATGGACACCTTGATATACTGGCAGCCGGTAATCTTTTTGCTGTGGAAGTTGTAACACCCAGAAACGACGGTGGAGTTGGTGAATTACTGAAAGGTAATGGCAAGGGCAACTTTAAAGTCATCCCTGCTGTAACAACAGGATTCTTCGTTCCCGTAGAGGTAAAGTCCCTGTCAATCATTCAACTGAACAATGACCATAAAGATAAAGCTGTTTTGGTTGGAAATAACAACGATGAGTTGCAGTTGATTAAGTCTATTCTCAAACCATGAACCCACTAAAAACCATTTTTGTCGTCGCTGCAATAATAATGACTTTAATTTTAAATTGCTGTGATGCAGACAAACTGGAGTTGGTAAATCCTAATGTGCTCACATCAGATACTTATTTTGAAAGCGAAAACCAGGTTCAACAAGCGGTAAATGCTGTTTATGCCATATTGCAAACCCCCGGGCTTTATCAACGCACGATTTTTTTTGCCATGGATAATATGGCATACGAACAGGTAATGAATCCTTCTGCTGAAGCAGACAAAATTCAATATTCCAATTTTACATTTGATGCCAACCATGGAGCTATCAGGGATTATTGGAAGAATTGCTATGCAGGTATTAACAGAGCCAATTTTGTCATCAATAATGAGGAGGCCATAAACAAAATACCTGAAGCATTCATGTCTCAGGTGATGAAGAACAAATACATCGGTGAGGCTCAATTCTTAAGAGCGTTATATTACTTTCTTCTCGTCACCCGGTTTGGAGATGTTCCACTATATCTTGAAATTCCTGAAGACGAAAAAGGATTAGCCAGAACTCCAAAAGCAGAAATTTGGGCTCAAATTGAAACTGACTTGAATTCTGCAGCCGAAAAATGCCTTCCAAAAAACCTCGAAGAAAAAGGAAGAGCCAACTCCGGTGCAGCCTGGGCTCTTTTGGGCAAGGCTCATTTGTTTCAGGCCAATGAATCCAATGATCAGGCCGATTATACTGCGGCTAAAAATGCTTTCCTTCATGTGATTAATGAGCCCGAAAACTATTCCCTTGAAAGCAGATACCTCAATAATTTTGAAGAAGAGACAGAACATGGCCCGGAATCCATTTTTGAAGTAGAATTTAACGAGGCATTGGGCGTTGATAATTTATGGACATCTGATAATGGAAGTGGATTGAACGAATGTACATTGAGGGGAATGGAATATGGCTTTGCCGACTGGTATAACGTTACTCCTCTCCAGGATCTTGTAGAGGAATTCGAAACATTGGCGGATAATGGTATAAAAACTGATCCCAGATTGGGATATTGTATTTATCAGACTGGTGATTTATACAATAACGGAGCTGATACCGTTATGATATATAATGATACCATTAGATTTTGGGAAGACGGTGTTATTAAAACTGAAGTTTGGTATAGGTATGGTTGGAGAAAATACCAGAACTATTATAAACAGGAGTCTGAACGTTATTATTCAGGAATCAATACCAGGGTAATCCGATTGGCCGATGTATTGCTAATGATAGCTGAGGTTGAAAATGAACTTGGCAATATCCCTGAAGCCATTGATTATCTTAACCAGGTAAGAAACAGGGCTGATGTGATGATGCCAAATTATGGCACACTTACTATGGATACTATATATCCCGCTACTAACAAAGAGCAGCTAAGAATAGTCATTGAGCATGAACGTAAAATCGAGCTTTGCAGCGAGCAGGTGAGGTTCAACGACCTGGTCAGATGGCGCCATCTTGAGGCATTTATCCAGGAAGTCCTGCCTAAAGTTGTTAAATTCAGAAGGGATGCGGTCAATTTTGATCCGTCCAAAAACTATTTGTGGCCTATTCCGCAGTCTGAAATTAATTCAAATCCTTCCATAACAGAGGAGGATCAAAACCATGGGTATTAATTTTTCCAAATAAATATAAAAAATTCGGCCCTTTTTTCCATTACTTTAAATTATGAGATACCCTTTTTATCCAATACTGGCTTGTTTGTTTCTGTTTTCATGCAGCAAACTCTCCCAAGAAACCTTTGTAAAAGTTTCCCCTTCCAGGTCAGGTATTGATTTCACCAATGAATTAGTTGAAAATGATACTCTGAATTACACCGTTTTCCCATATATGTACATGGGAGGAGGGGTTTCGGTGGGTGACATCAATAATGACGGGCTGGATGATATATTCTTCTGCGGCAACCTGGTCCCAAACAGGCTCTACCTGAACAAAGGCAATATGCGATTTGCAGATATCTCTGAACAGGCCGGTATAATGGGTAATCATCAATGGTTTACCGGTTCAACAATGGCCGATGTGAACCATGACGGCTGGCTGGATATTTATGTGTGTGTGTCAGCAAAATACCAACCTTCGGATAACCTGCTGTTTATAAACAATCAGGACAACACATTTACAGAAAGTGGAACAAGCTACGGAGTAAATGATAAAAGTTCATCCGTACAGGCAACTTTTTTTGATTATAACAATGACGGTTTCCTGGACCTGTTTGTGGCCAATTACCCGATTGTTCTGGTGAGCATGGGTGCAGAGTTCTACAGCAATAAAATAAAGGAAAACAAGTACGAGGAATCAGGACACTTATACAGGAATAATGGAAATGATACTTTTACTGATGTGACGGATGAAGCCGGTGTTCGGAATTTCGGCATGTCCATTGGCATAGTGGCGATGGATTTAAACAATGACGGGTGGAAAGATTTATATATATCCAATGATTTCAATCCGCCTGATTATTTTTATTTAAATAAAGGGGATGGCACTTTTAGAGAAATTGTAAAGGAAGCGACCTTTCAAACCTCTATTTTTGGCATGGGTTTCGATGCAGCAGATTTCAATAACGATGGTTTGATCGACCTTTTTCAGATTGACATGACTCCGGAGGATCATTTGCGAAGAATGGTGAATGTTATTCCCATGAGCCAGAAAACATTCGATCTAAGTCTTGATTTAGGCTTTCATTACCAATACATGCAAAATTCCCTGCAACTGAACAATGGGATTTTCGACAGCATTCCGCTGTATAGCAATATTTCCTTGTTCTCGGGAGTTGCTTATACCGACTGGAGCTGGGGTGGCGTTTTCCTGGATATGGACAACGATGGCAACAAGGATTTGTTTGTCACGAATGGTGTACTGAAAGATATCAATAATCGTGATATCCTCGATGATCCCAACGGCAATGTATATTTCAGACAAATGAAGGAATATCGTCCGGAACTATTCCCCAGCACACCGGTAAGGAATTATGCCTTTAAAAACAACGGAAACTTCACTTTTACGAATAAATCAGATGATTGGGGATTTAAGGAATTCAACCTGGCCAACGGAATGTCCTATAGTGATTTGGATAACGATGGTGATCTTGACATTGTGATCAGCCTTGTCAATGAAGCTTCAGCCATTTATGAGAATAAAGCCGTCCATAAAGATCATCATTATATTAAAATCAAGCTCACCGGCCCAAATGCCAATTTATTCGGCCTGGGAAGCACGATCAGGGTAAAAACCGGCGATACCATTCAATATCAGGAATTAACTCTTACAAGGGGTTACCAGTCCAGTATGCCACCTACCATTCATTTTGGACTGGGTCCTAAAGATATCATCGATGAATTAACCGTATTATGGCCCGATGGGAAAGAACAAGTGATTAAGAATGTGAAAGCCGATCAAACCATTGAATTGAAGTATCGTGATGCCGTGGTTCATGATCATGAAACCTTACAAAAGTCAATTTTTAAGGACATCACTGCCGAAGCTGGAATTAACTTCATTCATCATGAAGATGTGTATGATGATTATGAATTTGAACCTTTGCTTCCCTATAAAAATTCGAAGATGGGCCCAGGCCTGGCGGTTGGGGATATCAACAAAGACGGATTGGATGATTTTTTTATCGGCAATGGTGCGGGTTTTAAAGGAGCTATGTATTGGCAGACAGGTAAAGGCACCTTTAAGGAAATCCCCGGACCCTGGACAGATGATTCGGATCAGGAAGATACCGGAGCACTGCTTTTTGATGCTGATGGAGACGGAAAACTCGATCTGTATGTTGTAAGTGGAGGAAATGATAACAACAGATCAGAAGAGTTTTACCAGGACAGGTTGTATCTAAATACTGAAAAGGGTTTTGTAAAAAGCAGGAACATTCTTCCCGACCATCTGAAACAAAGTGGAAAATGCGTTAAGGCTGCTGATTATGATAAGGATGGCGATCTCGATTTGTTTCTGGGAGGTCGGTTAGTTCCAGCGAATTACCCTTTCC
This sequence comes from Bacteroidales bacterium, assembly GCA_041737175.1. Lineage (GTDB taxonomy): Bacteria > Bacteroidota > Bacteroidia > Bacteroidales > UBA10428 > UBA5072. The sequence goes on along the minus strand of JBGSSF010000034.1, from coordinate 29,173 downwards.
CAGCCAGCAGTTTTATCCTGGCAAATAATGGCAGGCATGGCGCTGATCTGAGGTTTGAAAATGTTACAAACAAACTGGCTCCGGAGCTGATGAACCTGGGACTTGTTACAGATGCCATTTGGGATGATTTTAACGGCGATGGAGACATTGACCTGATCGTAGTTGGAGAATGGATGGGAATCCGCTTTTTCGAAAATACTCCGGATGGATTTGCTGATATTTCGGAAAGATTGGGATTTAAAGAAACCGTGGGCTTGTGGTTTAGTGTGGAAAGTATCGATATGGATAAGGACGGCGACAATGATTACATTGCAGGCAATCTTGGAATCAATTATAAGTACAAATCAAGTGAAGCAGAACCATTTGAGATATTTGCCCATGATTATGATGTAAATGGCAAAACTGATATTGTATTAAGCTATGGTGAGAATGGGAAAAGATATCCGGTGAACAGTTTTGATGCTACTTCAAGGCAGATTCCTGCTATCAAGCTCAGGTATAAAAAATATGAGAATTTTGCACGTGCAACCTTGACAGAAATATACGGGGAACAAATGCTTAATGCTTCTTTGCACTATAAGGCAAATACCCTTGCGCATCATTGGATCGAGAATAAAGGCAATGGCGTGTATAAAATGCATCCCCTCCCAGGCAGGGCCCAATTATCTTCGATTAACGCCATAGCTGGGATCAATAAAAAAGTCAACGGTACCATGTTTATTGTTGCAGGTAATTTATATGGTTCGGAAGCAGAGACACCCCGGAATGATGCAAGCATCGGGTTGTTGATGCATTCTAATGATCTGGGTGAAATAATGGTTGTTCCTCCTTCTGAAAGCGGACTTGTAGTTAAAGGAGAGGTAAAGGTGATCGGAAAGATAAAACTGGCCTCAGGAAAGGATGGTTTTCTTTTTGCTATCAATAATGATTCCATGAAATTGCTAGAACTTCAGGTTTATCCTTCGTCTCAATAAAAAAGCTTGTTTTAGGCTTAACCCAGACTTGAGATTATCCTTTGCATTTCACCAAAACTATCCTCCATGCTCTCCATAAGTTTGATCTGTGCTCTGGTTCGCTGCAGGTTATGATTCGGGTGATGAATGCGGTAATAAATATCGCCATTCAGATAGTCAGACAGAAACCGGAGCGATTGCATATAAGTCATTACCCTGGCTGATAAAGCCAGATAGTCCTTTTCAACCTGGTAAAGCATGTACCCGGCTTGTTCAAGAAATCCCCTGGCAAATGCCTCGTAATACCTGATATTCATAGAAATCTTATTCAGGTCGGCATCATCTTCCTCTCCCGTATTGGTAAAGGTACGGATGGAATCGCCAAAATCATCATGCACAAACCCGGGCATAACCGTATCAAGGTCAATCACACACAATCCCCTGCCGTTCATGTCGAAAAGTACATTATTAATCTTGGTGTCATGATGGACAATACGGACAGGGATTTTACCGCTTTTCCCAAGTTGCAGTATGGTGCGCATTTCGTTTTTCCGGGCTGACAGTAGTTCTATCTCATGCTGGGTTTCAGCGATTCTCTCTTTCAGACCGGTCCTGCAGGCATCATCAAACTGGTTCAGCCGAAGGTCCAGATCATGGAATCCGGGTATGGTTTCCCTGATATTACTGGCAGGCAAGTCAGATAACAATTGCAGGAAATTTCCATAGGCCTTGCCGCCTTCATACACCTGTTCATCACTGACGGCCCTGTCGTAGGTCTTATGATTGGTTATGAAAACAAAACACCTCCAGACTTTATTCTCCTGATCACGATACATGATCTGACCATTGCGGAGCTTCACTGGTGTAAGCACTCTACGGCCGGCATCCGATATACCGGATGCTTTGAGTTTCTTCCCAATGTGTCCTGTGACCAGGTCAATGTTATGCATTACAGCTTCAGGGTCACGGAAAACATTCGTGTTGATCTGCTGCAGGATATAATCATCTGCTGAATCCGTTTCCGTAACGATCCGGTAGGTTTCGTGGATGTGACCTGAGCCAAAGGGTTTGATATCAATAATATTTCCTGTGGTGGAAAACTGGTTGATAATCTGGAAGAGGTGTTTCATGGTTACTGAATAGTAAGGTACGAATTTATCAATATTTTTGCCCGGAGGGCATATGGTATTGTAGAAATTCCATATAACATCCACATTCTTACCCGGAGTGGATATGGTAACCGGCTTCTTGTCATGCTGAGCGGAGTCGAAGCACAACAAAAAAAGCCCGGCAAAAGTGCCGGGCGTTAAACAGACGCAAAACTTACTGCGCTGTACAGGCCTCTTTGGCCAAGTTTTTTATTCAGACCTCGAATGGGTCTGCGACCATCTAAATCTTAATTAAATCTACAAAAAAGACAGGATTTCTCCAACTTTTTTTGACGAAAAATAGGTCTTGTTACACCTTAATTTACCGGCCTTTTCTAACGATTAGCGTCCCAGTATTTTAGCCATATATTCATGCGCCAGTTTCACCTGATCATGCACATATTCTATACCTGCACGGGTATGATCATCGTTCAGAACGGGATGACACAGTTCAAAGGTAAAGTAACCATTGTAACCAATTTCATTCATTAAGCCTATATAGTGCGCATAATCAGGCAATGGCTTACCGTAGTTATAGTCGAGAACCTTTTGTTTCACGACGCCGGAAGCATCCCGGTAATATTCTCCGCCATAATGCGAATGCATTTGTAAATTACCAACAGTTCGAACTGCATTGGCCACATAATCTTTATCAAAATTCTCAAAAATGGGTAGGTCAAGACATACTTTCAGCCAGGGGGAATTCACTTCCTTAACCAGGTCGAATGTATCCTTCCAGTTCCGGATGAGTGGTTTATGATTTTGCAGGACCATCACCACACCCTGCTCCTCTCCCATCCTTGCTGCTTCTTTCAGACAGTCTTTTACAAAATTCCACCTGTCAATATGAGTTGCATATGGATATTGTGTCATAAAAGAATAATAACCATAATGATCCTGCACCAAGTCATAGGTTCCGACGCCCTCGTGAATGGGTACCCCCACCCAGGCCGCGAAAAGGCGAACATACTTGGCGCCGAGGTCTTTGGCAAGTTTAGCTGTTTCACGCACCATCAGCAACTGACATTCCCTGTGTTCGGGAATCGGACTTGAAAAATCGTTGTTGGCGGCGACACAGGGTATTTCCAATCCATATTTGGACAAAGTATTCCGCATTTCCTCTCTCCTGCGTTGATCCAGATCCAAAGGATTTCCCATGGGACGCTTGTTATCAAGTTCTACGCCATCATATGCAAATTCTTTGGCTGTTCTGGCCAATTCTTCAAAAGTGAGGGCAGCGCCTTTATACCATATTCCCCCGTATGAAATGGAGTACAATCCGAGTTTAATATTGCCTGCTCTCCCGGAAATCCCGGATGATGGTTTGGAACTGGCACTGGCAGCAGTGGTCACGCCGCCAAGCACTGTCGCTCCGGCAGCAACACCGGAGGTCTCAATAAATTTTCTGCGGTTCATTGTAATAGATTAGGTTAGTTTACTGGTCATTTCTTTTCAAATGCAGCATCAAATGCGAGTCCAGAGGATTTGAAGTCAATGTCCTTAACATAATCACATGATTCAGCAGCTCCGGCCTCGCGGTCCATAGCTGAATCTTCCCATTCAACTGACAGAGGACCGTCATATTTAATGTAATTCAGTGCCCTGATAATCTCTTCAAACTGGATATGACCTCTGCCCACGCTTCGGAAGTCCCAATACCTGCGGGGATCGCCAAAAGGAACATGACCGCCGAACACACCCACGGTTCCGGGATTCTCTCTCCAGAAAACATCCTTCATGTGCACGTGAAAGATACGTTCTCTGAAGCGGTAAATGAACTCAATATAATCAACACCTTGGTAACCCAAATGGCTGGGATCGTAATTGAAACCGAAAGCCGGGTGATAATCCAAAGCCTGCAGGGCTCTTTCAGCCGAGGCAATATCAAATGCGATCTCGGTGGGATGCACCTCGAGAGCATATTTAACGCCGATTTTCTGGTATTCATCCAGTATAGGTTTCCACCTTCGTGCAAAATCAGCATATCCTGCATTGATCATTTCCTCAGGTACTGCAGGAAAGGAATACACATACTGCCAGATTGAACTGCCGGTAAAACCGTTTACCACATGAATACCGAGTCGCCTGGCCACATGCCCGGTGGCAATGATCTCCCTGGCCGCACGCTGGCGAATCCCTTCGGGATCGCCATCACCCCAAATATAATCAGGAAGAATGCTTTTATGTCGCATATCGATGTTGTCACAAACTGCCTGTCCGACCAGGTGGGTGGAAATGGCATAAAGCTTAAGACCGTAGTCCTCAAGTGTTTTTCTGCGTTTTGCGCAATAGGCCTCATCTGCTTTTTCAATTTCCATATGATTACCCCAGCAGGCCAATTCAAGACCATCGTAATCGAACTTACTGGCTTTGCGGCATACCGTTTCAATGTCAAGATCCGCCCATTGACCGGTGAAAAGTGTTACGGGTCGCATTTTGTATGGTTTTTATGTTTGTACTTAAAACTAATCTGTGAAAGGGATCCATTTTTTGGAATCATCATAACCGGCCTGAACCATCGTTTCGATAAACTGCATCCCCCTCACTCCATCTTCAATAGTAGGAAAATCAAGCCATTCAGACTGAGGAGTTCTGCCTTCGAGTTTAGCCCTCACAGTCAGTGAAAAGTTCCGGTAAATGTTGGCAAATGCCTCCAGATAACCTTCAGGATGACCCGCCGGTGTGCGGGTATTGTGTTTGGCAGCCACGCTCATATAACCCTGACCGGTTCTGATCATTTCAACAGGACGATCGGTCCATTTCAGCCATAAGGTGTTGGGCTCCTGTTGTGCCCATTCCAGACCGCCCTTGTCTCCATAAATTCTGATTTTTATTGCATTTTCCTCTCCGGCAGCTACCTGGGTGGCCATCAGAACTCCCCTGGCACCGTTGCTGAAACGCAGTAAAGCTGCACCGTCGTCGTCGAGAAGGCGACCGGGCACAAAAATGTTCAACTCAGCGCAAAGCTCAGTGGCTTTCAAACCGGAAATATACTCCGCAAGATGAAAAGCATGTGTGCCAATGTCACCCATGCATCCTGCTTTCCCGGATCTTTTGGGATCTGTCCGCCATGCTGCCTGTGCATTTCCCTTATCTTCCACTTTAGCAGAAAGCCATCCCTGAGGATACTCAACATAGATTTTTCTGATTTCGCCCAGCTCTCCGCGCTTCAAACGCTCACGGGCTTCCTTGACCGCCGGGTAGCCTGAATAGGTATGCGTAAGCGCAAGGATCAGACCTGTTTCACGTACCTTATCCTTCAGCTTTTTAGCCTCTTCCAGGGTAAATGTCACCGGTTTGTCAATTACCACATGAAAACCCCGATCAAGTGCCATCATGGCCGGTTCAAAATGCGCATAATTGGGTGTTACAATGGTCACGAAATCCATTCGTTCATTGACAGGAAGTTTCACCTCCTGTTCAAACATTTCGCGGTAAGTCTTATACACGCGGTTATCCGGCAGAAAATATGCCTTGCCTGAAGATACTGACACTTCAGGATTACTGCTGAAACAGCCGCAGGCTAGCTCAATCTGTCCATCCATAAAGGCTGCAAGACGATGGATGGCTCCGATGAATGCATCACTGCCCCCGCCAACCATGCCCATTCTGAGTTTTCTGTTTATCATGTATGAAATTATGAATTATGAATTATGAATTGTAAGATACGGTATGTTTTATCCTTTATCAAATTTAAAGTATTTCCTGCTTCGCCGCAAACTCATGGAAAATATTTCACCTCCTGACCTCAATAATTCAGGCGATGTTTTGTACATTTATTTACCTCTAATATTAAACCATATGAAACGTCGAAACTTTCTTACAACGGCTGTAACTGCGGCCGGCATAACCGTGATTCCCCGCCATGTTTTGGGAGGTATAGGTTATGTTGCCCCGAGCGACAAGCTGAACATTGCCTGTATTGGAACAGGCACACAGGGGACACGCGTAATGCTGGACCTGCTGAAGATTCCTGACATACAAATCACAGCATTGGCTGATCCTGTGAAGGACGATAACCGCTACCAGAACTGGGGTGAATTTGAACTGCGCAACAACATCCGCAGATCCATTGAAGAACCCCTGTGGGATGAGGGTGTTAAAGGCTGCCGTGCCGGCAGGGAACCGGCAAAAAGAATTATTGATACCTGGTATACCAAGAAACAGGGTGCAACTTATAAGGCATGTACGGCCTATGAAGACTTTCGTGAATTACTGGAGAAAGAAACCGGCATTGATGCGGTTGTGGTGGGTACACCAGATCACCAGCATGCCCAGGTGGCTGTAAAAGCCATGGTCAAAGGCAAACATGTTCTTTGTCAGAAACCCATGACCAATGCTGTTTATGAGGCAAGATTAATGGCGGAAACGGCCACCAAAACGGGTGTTGCAACGCAGGTGTCAACTGCCAATGCCTCTTCAGCTGATGTTGATTCGCTTTGTGAACTCATCTGGAGCGGTGCCATCGGACCGGTCAGGGAGGTGTACAACTGGTCAAACCGTCCGGTATGGCAGACAGGCTTTACCCAACTTCCCGAAGAGCAGAAAATTCCCAAGGGTTTCAACTGGGATCTTTGGCTGGGAAGGGCCGAAATGAGACCCTTCAGTTATGATTACACACATACTGTTTTTCGCTCTTGGTTTGACTTTGGTACCGGTGCCCTGGGTGATATGGGGTGTTATTCCTTTGCAGCCATTTACCGGGCATTAAAACTGGGACATGTAAGTACTGTGGAAGCCTCCGCCAACACCTTTGTGGGAGTGGTGAACGGGAATCCGCAACAAATAGCTTATGTTTCCCATCCCCATGCCATGAATGCCCATTTCACCTTTCCTGCCAGGGCAGGCATGCCGGCAGTTGATCTTTACTGGATCGACGGTGGTATGAAATTCTCCCGTACCAAAGAACTCGAAGAAGACGGCATTGAATTTGCCCCTGAAGGATTGCTGTTTGTTGGAGATTATGGCAGGATCCTTTGCAGTTTCCAGGGAGGCTACCCCAAGGTTTTCCCTTCTTCTCTGAACAAGGACCTCATCAAACCACCGCAAATGATCGAGCGGTCCAAAGGTCATATTCCCGATTGGATCGAAGCCTGCCGCGGTGGCATAAAAGCCCGCAGTACTTTTGAATCGGCTGCTCCTATCACCGAAGCACTCAACCTGGGAATCATTGCAATGAGAACCCGAAAGAGACTGACATGGGATCCGGTTGGCTTCAAGACGAATAACGAGGAAGCCAATAAATTGCTAAAACCATCGTACAGAGCGGGATGGGAGATTTGAGGGAGTAAACGGTAGGCAGTAAACGGTAAAAGGTAAAAGGTAAACAGTAATCGGTATTCAGTAAAGATTGTTATGCTTTTACTTTTTACTTTTTACTGTTTACTTTTTACTGTTTACTTTTTACTACTCCTTAACCTTCAGATTCCTGAAATAAACCGGTGCTCCGGCATGTTTGCCCTGCAAACCAATACGGCCAAAGGTTTTCAGCTCGGCAAAAGGTGTGCTCAACCACGAGGGGATTTCACTCCCGTCGGGATTGGTTTTGGCATTTGTCCATAAAGCCATGTTCATGTCGTTTACCTTCATTCCGTTGAGCAATACTTCAATTTTCTGACCCTTGCAGGTTATTGTCATGCGATTCCATTCACCCGGATTTTTCACCGTGCTCTTCAACGGGGCAAGGTGACCAAAGATGGCACCACATTGCCAGGTTTTCGGGCTTTCAGCCCATTGTTTGGCAAAATCATCGGCAATCTGGATTTCCACGGAATTGGGTATCCAGTTCTGTAAATCGGTACAATATACAATTACTCCACTGTTGGTTCCTTCTGCAGTTTTAAACTCCAGATCGAGCGTGAAATTAGCGTAATCCTTTTTTGTCCAGATGCATTGGTCCTCACTGGCCGTGAGGATACCATCAGTGCAGGTCCATATGCCGGCCGGAAATTCGGCATTCGACAAATCCTTTGTGAATAAGTCATTCCAGTCAGCAGATTCAGGATGAACGGCTGATTGGGCAGCCAAATGCTGTAAGGATAAGGCCAGGATCATCATCAGGCATGTCTTTATTAATCCAAGGTTATTTTTCATTTGTGATTATTTAATTGTAAAAATGTATTTCTGTCTCATTTTCATATCAGGAAATTCTGATCAGGTAATATCCCAGATTGTTCGCCGCCCTGGATAAGAAATTCCTTTGTTTCCCGTGGTGCCCCTTTTTACCCGCACTGCTCAAGTTTTTCAAATAAGCCGCACCGAAAACCTCACTGCCGAGTTGATTGATTTTCTTTTCTCCATCCTTCCCGATTCGCTTCTTAAAATGGCTGAAATCGCTGTAATAAAAAGGCGCCTTGTGCTGAAAATGTACCTCGCCGCAAAAGTGTTGCCAGTAAGGATTCTCAACCCAATGTACCAGTGCACCTTTGTCGCTGTAATGGTACATTTGTTTGAGCATGATCAGTCCGATCATAATGCGTACAGGAACCGAAGGAGCTCCTTTGTCGCTGTAATAAGCTGCAAAATCCTTCTCAACCTGATCCCAGTTAACATGCCTGACCAGCTGGCAAAGTTCATGACCGGGATTGATAAAATGTATCAAAGGCGTTTCTGTGAGATTCAGCTGCGGGTTTTTCTCGGTTTTGCCCAGCATGGTTGAACTGGTTTATTACAAATTTAATGATTTCCACGATTTAAACATAAGGTGGAACTTCTATTTTAAGCATGTTCAAACATGTGAAAACAAAATCCCAAATGCCTACTTATTAATAAGATCTTCCCACTCAAATGAAACCAGATTGGAAGGTTTGCCCAATGCTTCCGGATAATAATCTTTGGTCCAGTAACCCTGACCCCGTGCCAGGGGGTAGATGCGCAAATAGATGGTACCTGATTTCAACTGATCAAAATTGTTGTTTATCTCATAGGTATTGATCTTGCTCACTACTGTCATATTGAAAGGATCTTCAGAGATCACATCATAAAGATAGCCTTTGCCCTGGCAAACATAATTGTCCCTGATCACTTCGGAAGAGTTACTTAAAAACCCCCGGAAAGAATAATTGTATATGAAAGTCGAGGATGGGAGCGTGTCCCCGGTAATTGTCATAAATAGGATGAGATCCCAGTTTATATTATCGTATCTCACGCTGTCAATATAAAATTCAAAAGTAGGAATTTCATGTAGGTGAAAATCGGCTCGGGTCGGACTATAGCCACCAACATGGTGCAAGGTATGAGAACTTCTGGTTTGAATGTACTTTCTTTTGCTTAAGGAGATCCTGTATTTACCATATGGAATATTTTCGAATATATATTTTCCCTGTATATCGGTAAAAGTGCTTTTAATGACTTCTGAATCCCTGTAAAGGCATACCTCAACATCCGACTGGTCATCACAAGTTGAAAGGTCCTGATTATGAATATAAACGATTCCCTGAATTTCACCGGAAAGTATTTCTTCCTCCTTCTGACAGCCGGAAAGACAAGCGAAAATTAACAGTATGTGGCAGGCTAATTTCACTGGGTTGTATTAGGGTATAGTGATACTTATTACATTGGAATGTCTTGATGGATCAAGTGTTGAATAAATCCTTCTGCCTAAATAGGTATCCAGGTAATTGAAACTGTATTCATAATAATTGCAGACGTAACCGGTAATGTATACCTTTTCACCACTCTCAAACGGAAGAATATAGGGATTAACAAAGATTGTGGGCACTTCTACATCATTAAACCAATTGTCCCAGGCAGGAAAAGAAAACTCATACTTTTCAAAGGAAACATCGCTTTCTTTACTAAAAAAGAGCATGGCAGGAATGCCCATGGCATGATCATCCATAGAAAGGTCGGTCTCAATCCATAAATACGTGCTCTGATTATGTTCGGCAAAATAAGCATTTATGAAATCAGGCATTTTAAAAGTTCCGACCTTTTTAAAAAGATAAACTGATCCGGTCTGAACAGTATCATTTCCGAACAGCTGGATTCCATATTGCCGGATTGTACCATAACCCTCCTGGGCGTATTCAAGAGAATACGTTCCATTCCCCATTCCAGTAAAAGTAAAGTTGCCTATTTCATCCACGGTGGTGAATTGTTGTCCGTAAGGCCCGAAAACCGTCACCTTAATATTGGTGCGCTCACCTTGGGACGGCCAGTACAATTGAACATTACCATAGATGACACTATCAACAGTCAATGGTTCCGGTTCCTGTTCACAGGTGACCATCAGCAAGTCTAAGCATAAGAGGAAGACGATCAGACCATTCCTAGAATACAAAGGAATATTGCGCTGACATTTCTCCTGTATTCGGATAAACAGTCCGGTTACTTTCATAGTCAAAATAGTTGTCAATTCCAAGAATACCATTATAACTGGTGCTGGGACTTCCTCCCCATGCGATGACTGCAGCCTTGTAATATACTGTTTCGCCGGTTTCGAAATGAAGGTAATCACGATTCAGAAAACCCTGGTAATCCCCATTAACATTCACCAGGCCCAGTTTTACGATTTCTTTTATTTTATCACCCGGAAAATTCTCCTCATCAGAAAGTAAAATCAGCAAATAGATTATTTCAGGTTCTTCTCCGGTAAAATCAAATCCACATGATAAAGCGTCATTCGTCATGGATAAATTTGTGATTTTCGCTGTGGGCAGCTCGTAAATAAAGAAAGCCGAACTGCTGTTGGGTCCGTTAAAGTTGAAACCCAGGATGGTGGGCTCACCTCCTAAATGTTGAACTCCAAATTCCTTCATTGTACCATAACCGTCTTTTTCCATATGCAGTTCATAAGTGCCGGCAGGCAATTGTCTGAATTCAAACCTGCCATTGGCATCAGTATGCGCTTGATTAATTTGAGCTACGCCATAGGCTGTTACCAGCACACCATGATGGTCCTCCTTAGGATTGGCGAATTCATCAAAAGTATACACATACCCCACCAGATTGCCTTCCAGATCCGGAAGCAAAATCTCCTCCTTACAGCCCAACCATCCACAAACCAGACAAACCGCCAAACATCCAGCTTTAGTCCGTTTATATTTCATTTTACTAATTTACTTCATTGTGAGAAATAATCCTGTTTTTTAACCGAGAAACTCAAACTCTGTGTATGTTTCAATATAATTTTCAGATTAGGGAATATGACAATAATCCTTTACTGATCTCATAAAATTGAGTAATTTTAGTTGAACAATGTGCTAATGTGCTAATGTGCTAATGTGCTAATGTGCTAATGTGCAAATGTGCCAATGAAAAACTTTTAACTTAATTACTTAGTTACCTAATAACTTCATTACTTAAAAAAATGGCCAAAATCACCCGCGAAGAAGCCCTGAACTACCATTCCTGTGGCAGGCCCGGCAAAATTGAAGTGGTTCCTACCAAACCCTACAGTTCACAATACGATCTCTCATTAGCCTATACCCCCGGTGTTGCGGAACCCTGCCTTGAGATCCAGAAGAATCCAGGCGATGCCTATATTTACACTGCCAAATGCAACCTGGTGGCAGTGATCTCTAATGGAACAGCGGTGCTTGGACTGGGTGACATCGGCACCCTCGCAGGCAAACCCGTAATGGAAGGGAAAGGGCTGCTTTTCAAAGTGTTTGCAGATGTGGACGTATTTGATATTGAGGTGGATGAGAAGGATATTGATAAGTTCATAACCGTAGTCAGGGCCATTGCGCCCACTTTCGGAGGGATCAACCTCGAAGATATAAAGGCACCTGAATGTTTCGATATTGAAGAACGCCTGAAAAAAGAACTCGATATTCCCGTATTCCATGATGATCAGCACGGCACCGCCATCATTTCGGGGGCCGGACTGCTGAACTCACTTGAAATAACAGGCAAAAAAATCAACAATATCAGGATTGTCATCAACGGTGCCGGTGCATCCGCCATTTCCTGTGCCCGGTTGTACAAGAAACTCGGGGTTGATCCGGGAAATATAACCATGCTCGACAGCAAGGGGGTTTTAACCACCCGCCGTACTGACCTGAACAAGTACAAACTTGAATTTGCTCGTGATCTTTCAATCTCCACGCTCGCTGAAGCCGTTCAGGGGGCCGATATGTTTCTCGGCCTTTCCACCGGAAACGTGCTCTCCAAAGATATGATCCGGACCATGGCCCCGGATCCTGTCGTATTTGCCATGGCCAATCCAACCCCGGAAATTTCTTACGAAGATGCCGTAGACGCGAGGAAGGACGTTATCATAGCAACCGGAAGAAGTGACTATCCGAACCAGGTGAACAACGTACTCGGATTTCCATTCATTTTCCGCGGTGCACTGGATGTCCAGGCGAAAACAATCAATGAAGAAATGAAGCTGGCTGCCGTTAACGCCCTGGCCCGTCTTGCCAAGGAAGCGGTTCCAGAGCAGGTAAACATGGCTTATAAAGTCAGTAACCTCGTTTTTGGAAGGGAGTACATCATTCCAAAACCACTGGATCCCCGGCTGATAACCTATGTAGCCCCGGCTGTTGCCAAAGCTGCCATGGACACTGGTGTGGCCAGGAAACCCATAACCGACTGGAAAGCCTATGAAATTGAACTGATGAAACGCATGGGACTGTATGACAAACTTATCGACGATATCCGAAATTGTGCCCGCCAGAATCCCAAAACGGTGACTTTTGCAGACGCCAATAACGCTAAAGTACTGAAAGCAATTCAGATAGTTATCAATGAAGGTATTGCTAAACCGGTCCTGCTGGGTAATGCAGAAGAGATCCGCAATCTGGCTGCCCGGCATACCATTGAATTAAACGGAATCCCCATTATCGACATTCACAGTCCACAAGAAGAAGAAAGGAGAAAACGCTATGCTGCCCTCCTTTATGAAAAGAGAAGACGGAAAGGTATGACATATGAGGAGGCGCTCCAGAAGATCCACGACCCCAATTACTTTGGGGTCATGATGGTGGATACTGCCGAAGCTGACGGATTTCTGGCTGGTTTCTCAAGCCGGTATGCCAACACCATCCGGCCTGCGCTTCAGGTTGTGGGAACCAAAGGTACACAGAAAATTATTTCGGGTATGTACATTGTAATTACGAAAAATGGCCCCTTTTTCTTTGCCGATACCACCGTAAATATAAATCCCAGCGCCCGGATACTGGCCGACACTACCCTGCTTACCGCCAATGAAGTGAGAAAGTTCAATATCGTGCCCCGTATTGCGCTGCTTTCCTATTCCAATTTCGGTTCAAACCGTGATACAAGTCCCAATACCGTTCGTGAAGCAGTTGAGATCCTGCATCGTGAAAATCCCGAATTGATCGTAGATGGTGAAATGCAAGCCAATTATGCATTTAATAAGAAAATACGGCAGGAGAAATTCCCCTTCAGTAAATTGGCTGATATGGACGTCAATACCGTCATATTTCCCGATCTGAATTCCGGAAACATTGCCTATAAAATGATGCAGGAATTGGGCGGTGCCGAGGTAATCGGACCCATTGTAACCGGATTGCAGAAACCTATCCAGGTTTTGCAGATGGCCAGTTCAGTCCGGGAAATCGTTAACATGGCTGCGATAACAGTAATTGATGCACAATCGTGTTTCGAGTAAACGTTAAAAAAGAAGCAGGTTGTTGAATTATTTGTAATTTTCCGCTGATTTTATCGTCTATCAGTTAAAACACTCATATGCGCCAACTATTCTTTTTATTTCTTCTGTTTGCTATAACTTCTGTATTCGGCCAGAGCAAAAGCATCACGCGATTCAGGTCCGATTTCAAAGAGAACACCAACATGTTTTTTTACAGCAGCACTCTGAAGATGCTGAACACGGATGACAATCCCGAGCTTGCTTCCATGCTTAAAGACATTGAGGAGATCAGGGTACTCAACTACGACAAGGCTGCCCGGAAATTCAATGCAGGTGATGTAAGCGAACTTAAAAGCGCATTGCGTGAAGAGAAATACAATGATATTATGTTGGTCAACGAAAATGGCAATTCCATTAACCTTTACAGTCGCGAGAAACACGGTAAAACCGTTGGATTTGTTGCCATTGTTGAAAACAACGAGAGCCTGATCCTTATTGATCTGATTGGCAGCATTGATGTGAAGAAGTTCATGGAATTGAAACAAAAACTGGATAGACAGACTGTCAACAAAACCTGAATTTAAACAATCCATAAATCTGAGATTTTGAATAATGTTGTAACCACCAACGGACTGACCAAGCATTATGGACGTATCAGGGCCGTCAACGACCTTACTTTAGGCATTCCCGAAAAAAGCGTATTCGGAATACTGGGACCCAATGGCAGCGGAAAGACCACAACGCTTGGCATGCTGCTGGATGTCATCAATCCCACATCCGGCACCTATTCCTGGTTTGGAAACTTTTCCAAGAAAGAGAACCGCCAAAAGATCGGATCGATCCTAGAAACACCTTCCTTCTATCCTTATCTCTCAGCGCTGGATAACCTGAAAATAATCGCTGAGATCAAAGGCATCGGTTATGAAAACATAGGAGAGGTATTAAATATCACGGGACTTTATGACCGTCGCTTTTCATCATTCCGTACCTATTCACTGGGAATGAAACAGCGTCTGGCCTTGGCCTCGGCACTTTTGTGTGACCCGCTTGTCATGATCCTTGATGAACCTACCAATGGATTGGATCCGCGTGGAATTGCAGAGATCAGGGAGCTGATCCGCAAAATCGCCGGTCAGGGCAAAACCATAATTCTTGCCAGTCACTTGCTGGATGAGGTGCAGAAAGTGTGTACACATTTTGCGGTGCTGAATAAAGGCAGGTTGATGTATTCAGGACTGGTGAACGAGACACATCATGATGAACTGCAGATGGAAATTTCTTCTGATAAGAATTCCGAATTATTTGCCCTGTTAAAAACTTTCCCCGATATAAAAAAGGTTGAAATATCTGGTGAAATGTTTGTGATAACCCTGCCTGGCAATTATGCAATAAGTGATCTGAGCCGCTTTGTATTTGAACATGGCTTTGCAATTACCCACCTGTTGGCCATGAAGAAATCCCTCGAAAGCCAATTTCTCGAAATCTTAAATGAAAAAGCATGAAGCGGCTAATCAATATTGAACTCCTCAAGATAAAATCAAATGCATCGTTCTGGATTTTGGTCAGTTTACACATCGGAATCATTTTACTGGTGGTGCTGAGCGGCAAAGTCTTCCTACACTCCCTTTCCATCAACGGTGAAAATATCAGCAACATGGTTGATCCGGATAATATCCCCCTCTACCAGTTCCCCGATATCTGGCATAATATCACCTATGTAGCCAGCTTTTTAAAATTCATACTCGCCATTTATATGATCATCTCAATTACCAGTGAGATCAGTTATGATACCCTGCGGCAGAATATCATGAACGGGATGAGCCGCACTGATTTTATCATTTCAAAATTATTCCTTATTGTATGGATCGCATTGGGCTCGGCAATATTCCTTTTTTTTACCGGACTGATCATCGGTATCATCAGTACGCCCGATCTTCAGTTCCATGATATGATCAAGTATTCGGGTTTTATCCCTGCTTACTTCCTTCAGCTAACAGCATATCTGATCTTCGCCCTGCTGATCGGCCTCCTGATTAAAAAGACCGGTCTGGCTATGGGATTGTTGTTTCTTTATACGTTGATTGTGGAACCTATCATCGTATTTCGGGTAAAAACCGACTGGATTAAAGGATTGTTTCCCAACAAGGCGATCAATAATCTCATTCATATGCCTTTTGGCAAATATGCCCTGCGTGAAGTGCAGGATTATGTCGCCTTTAAGGATGTCATCATCGTATTGGTATATATGGCCCTTTTTATTTACTGTATTTACCTGTTATTGAAAAAGCGTGACCTGTAAAACTTAAATTTTCATGAAAAATTTCAGCACTTTTATGGATATGGTGAAGCACCGCCAAAGCGTAAGAGCTTATAATGACACAATGATTCCGGAAGAAAGCATTGAAAGGTGTCTTGAGGCGGCCCGCCTGGCTCCTTCAGCATGCAACGCGCAGCCCTGGAAATTCATTGTTGTGAATGATCCCGATGTGAAGAATGCATTGGCCGATGCCACCCAGGACAGGCTGATCCCCATGAATCATTTCACCAAGCAGGCGCCGGTTCATATCGTTGTGGTGCGGGAAAAAGCCAACCTGACTTCCAGTATCGGGCAGGTAATGAAGGATAAGGAATATCCGCTCATGGATATAGGAATTGCAGTGGAACACTTGTGCCTGCAGGCTGTTGAAGAAGGCCTCGGTACGTGCATCATCGGATGGTTCAATGAGAAGAAAGTAAAAAAATTACTGGGTATTCCATCTGCCAAGCGTGCCGAGCTGATTATTACCCTGGGTTATCCTGCAACGGAACAGATCAGGGAAAAGAAAAGAAAAAGCCTGTACGAGATAACTTCCTACAATAAATACTCCTGAAATTACTGTTTTCCGATTGCCTGAACCCCGGTAATCACATCGTTGAAAAGGCCAAGTAAAACGCCTTCTTCGTTCTCCCAGCAAAGTTCTCTCGAAGCAGCTTCAAGATTGGATTTCCATATCTGTTGCTGGACATGATCCGCAAGCATTTCTGTGATGATCAGCGATAACTCATAGGGATCATCGGTAGAAATTACTTTTCCGATCCGGTAATGCTGGACAACCGCTTTCATTTCGGGGAGATCAGCTACCAAAACAGGTATACGGGCCTGGATATAATCAAATAATTTGTTGGGCAAAGCATAATAATAATTCAAACCCAGTTTTTCTTCAAGCGAAATTCCCAGGTCAGCCTGTAACGTATAAAAGGACAATTCTGAGGCTGGAATTAATCCTGTAAAACAGATCTTTTTATCCAGTGCCAATGATCTCATCAGTTCCTTTAACCTGTTTTCAATATCACCCTTCCCCACAATATATAATACGGCATTTTCAATGTGTTGCATGGCCCTGATCATAGTCTCCAGACCACGTCCCATATTGAGGGAACCCTGGTAAATGATCAGGCTTTCATTGTTCTTTTTCAGGGAAAACGGAAGTTGAAAGTTCTCTATCCTGAAAGGCAGATTGCGTATCACCTGCATGCTGATCCCGTACTTACGATTGTATTCAACGGCCACAGAGGCACTCACGGTATAGCTGTATTTCAGGTGTGGAAGAATCAAGGCTTCAACTCTTTCCCATATTCTTTTCACGCACTTGCGACCTATCAGTTCAGGTACTTCTGTAAAATATTCGTGACTGTCATAAACGACAGGCATCTTTCTGAGGCGTGATACGAGAAAGACTGCGGGAAGAGTATCCAGATCATTGGCAACCAGGATATCCGCTTTTATAAAAAGCAGAAGAAAAAAAAGACGGATGTTATATTCAGCGTAGAAAAAAGGTCCCTTGCTGAACAGCATGTTGAATCGCCGGGCGTGATAAGGATAAATGGGCAAATCGATGCTGCCGGACTGAATTCTGCCAATAACCCAAACATCTGAAAACAGTTTCATGAGCGACAGCGCAATGCGGTTAACCCTGCGGTCGGTTGCAATATCATTGGTCACACATAGAATTATCCGCATTTTCGTTGAATTGTTTTACTAAATTATAAATTCTTTCCGTATCCGGAATTGCAATACAGGCAGAGATCGTATATTTGTCAGACAGAGGTATTGAAAATGAACGAAATAAAAGAGAATTTCCCGTTGCTGGCGTATAATACTTTTCAGGTGGAAGCGCAAACGCGATATTTTATTGAATTCAATGATATACCAGCAATCCAGTCTTTCCTTTCCTCTGAGCATTCTGAAATCCGACCCTGCTTTGTTTTGGGAGGTGGCAGTAATGTATTGTTTACCAAAGATTTCGAAGGAATCATTCTACATCCGTTGATAAAAGGGATTGAGAAAACAGACGAAGATGGAGAATCGGTCTTTATCAGGGCCGGTGCCGGAGAAGAATGGGACAGCTTTGTCGCCTCTTGCGTGACAAACAGATGGGGCGGAATTGAAAACCTGTCCTTGATACCTGGAACCGTTGGTGCAAGCCCAGTACAGAATATCGGGGCCTACGGTGTGGAAGCTAAGGATTTTATTCACCGGGTTGAAGCTATTCGGATCGACGATGGAAAAAAAATCACATTAACGGCACAAGACTGTCAGTTTTCCTACCGGGACAGCATTTTTAAAAAAGATTTGAAAGACAAGGTGATTATAACTCATGTCAATTTCCGGCTCAATAAGAAGCATCACTTCGTTACCTCCTATCCTGATGTACAAAGGGAGTTGAACAATTATCCGGAGACTTCACTTCTTACGATACGCAATGCCGTTATTACGATAAGAAGGAATAAATTACCCGATCCATCGGTGACAGGCAATGCCGGGAGTTTTTTTAAGAATCCTGTTATTGACAGGGAAAAGGTGGTTTCTCTCCGCAGATTCTTTCCCAATATGCGCGGCTTTGAATCCCCGGATGGCTCAGTAAAATTGTCAGCTGCCTGGCTGATTGAGCAATGCGGTTACAAAGGTGCGAAACAAGGGAAGGCCGGAACGCATAAGAAGCAGCCGCTCATCATCATCAACAAGGGTGGCGCCTCCGGTGATGAAATTTACCGCTTTGCCCTGAAGATCCAAAAAACTGTTATGAATCATTTTGGGATCAGGATGGAGATGGAGGTGAATGTATTGTAGGCAGTGGCAGTAGCAGCAGCAGCAACCTCACCTATAAATCAAATCCATATACACCGGTAGATGATCCGAAAATCCACCCTGGTAATTGAATCCACTGTAAGTCCGAAAGGGTTTATAACCCTCGTATGCTTTGTCCTCAGTCAGCAAATAAGGTTTCATGAATATGCGGTAACCGCCCTCTCCCAATGCCAGTCCATCTTCTGCCTTTATCAGGTTGCCTGAAACGATCATCTGGTCAAATACAGACCATTTACCCTGGTATTTCAGAGTACCTTTTACTGCTCCGGATGCCGGAATTACAGTAAGATTATAGAGACCGGTCCCAGAAAGATTGTTCAGATCAGCTTCCGCCTTTAAGTATTCTACCAGGCTTTCATCCGAGGGTTCATCATTAAAATCTCCCATAATGACAATTTTTGCCGATGCCGAATGCACGAACAATGAATCGGTAATGTGCTTTAATAACCTGGCCGCGATAAATCTGTTAGGTTCAGTATCGAGCTGACCTTCAGAACGTGACGGCCAGTGATTCACCAGGAAATGACAGGTGTCAGTTCCTAACAATGCCTTAAAATAAAGAATATCCCGGGTTAGTAATCCTGATTTCCTGATCCGATAGCTTTTGCTCTTAATAAACCTTACGGTTTCTGAATTGTAAAGCAGGGCTGCATCTATGCCACGCCGGTCTGGCGAGTTTTCATGGACAAACTGATAAGGGTATTTGGCCAGAGGGGTTTGATGAATGAGGTCTTCAAGCACCTTCCGGTTCTCAATTTCACACAGCCCGACAACATCGGGCGGTTGCCATGCACCAACAGCCACAACCACCTTATACGTATTCCTCAGTTTGGTGATATAGCGCTTATAGGTCCAATGCAAATTGCCGGCGGGAGTAAAAGCCTCATCATCTGTGAGTGTATCATCAACCGTATCAAAAAAATTCTCCGCATTGTAAAACATGATCCGGAAAGACCGGATTTCTCTGTCAGCTGAATTTGTCTGTCCGGAAATAGTCGATTTACAGTTCACGAAGACTGCGATCAGGACTATGAATGGTAACGCAATTTGCTCACGCATGGCACCGGTATCATATTCCGCTTAATCTTCTTTTCTTTCAAATGCTCCCAGGTCAGGCATACCATCGATGTTCCGGGAGATGCCCTCCGGATCAGACTCAAGATAAGGATATGCCCCCAACAACGCCGGGTTACCTGCATCTTTGGCAGGCGATAGTGTGTCGAGCCTGTAATCCAGGTGGTACCTGTCAGAATCATTGATAAAAAAAGCGTCCTTGTTTAAAATAATGTCTGCAAAATGCTCCTGGTTGCTGGTGTTGATCGAATCCTCGGAGGCCTTCACCAGGCAATGATCAAAGGTATAATTGAACAAATCCGACTGATTATTGATGAACTGAAGTTCATGGTCCAGGTTGCCGTACAGAATACTGTTGACAAAGTCAGCCTCTTCCAGGTCTCCGGACCGGGGTACATAAATAAATTTACCGGATGCCTCATCGTATTCCGGATTGTAAAAAATATTCGACAACACAACCGAAGGGCCTGAACGGGAACTTCCAATGACTCCGTTATTGGAAACCGTGCAATGCCAGAATCGATAACTGCCTCCGCGTAACAAGGCCAGGGCTGCTCCGGCACAGTTAGCAATGACGGTATTGTAGCAGGTCAGGTAAGCACCAAAGGCATAAATACCGGCGAATGAGTGATTCAGGATCATACTGTTGGTCAATTCCAGGTCAGGAACGTGGAAATCAGATGGATAACCAATCTGTATCCCGGCAACGCCGTTTTTAATGATCGCATGATTGATCTTATTTCCCTGGCTTATTGGATCAATATAAATCGTGCCCCACTGTCCGGCGATAATTTCATAGAATTCCTCCAGCCTGTCATTCTGAAATACCACAGGGTTTTCCCAGGTTCCGTTCACCAGAAGCCTGCCCCATATGATCATGCTGGAATTCCGGTGAAAGAAAATCCGGGTTCCTGCTTCAATGGTAAGAACCTGTCCCGTATCAACCGCCATGGAATTGTATATCAGATAGGGTTTTTCACGGGTCCATGTCTGGGTGTCAATAACATCACCGTTAATGAGATGAACATCCTGCCCATATGCAATCAACTTTACATCCTGCAGACTTCCCCGGGTATTGAATACCAGGGAGTCCTTTATAACAACCGGATTGTCAGAATTCGTCGGATCAACTGTAACCGCAATAAAAATGAAAAGGCTGTCGTCAGGAGGTATTTCAATATTTTTTTGTTCCGATGAAGACACACCATCCAGGTTAATTCTGAAAAAAGAGTCACTGCCGCCTGCCAGAGTAATGGAATTGATCAGCATGGGCCGGTTGCTCCGGTTATATACTTTAAAACTA
Organism: Bacteroidales bacterium; assembly: GCA_041737175.1. Taxonomy (GTDB): domain Bacteria; phylum Bacteroidota; class Bacteroidia; order Bacteroidales; family UBA10428; genus UBA5072. Next base: position 8,007 of record JBGSSF010000034.1, on the reverse strand, counting down.
AGGGTGGCAGAGCCGATAGCAGTGAATACCGTATCAAAGGTAATCGTATCCTGTGAAAAAGAAGGCCGGGCATCCGGATCCGGATCAAGCTGATCCCGGTCACAGGATTGGGAGGTAACAAGCAGCACAAGGAAGATACTTGAAATCAGAACTGATAAGCTATTTGCGCAACTCATAAACGGGGAATGTCGATATAAATGAATAACAAAAAGTTATTTTATATTTAAAAAAACTAACTATTTTTATGACAAAAATAATGGAATATTCGTACACATTTGCAATACGTTATTTTTCATCATTTCATGAATGCATATAGTTAACATGGTGGTTTTTACATTGAACTGAGAAATCCCTAGCCCGATGGAAATTTTACAGGCAAAACCGACCGACCTCATAGAAATACTTTATTTATTGAAAGTTTGTATCCTTGATATGAACAAAAAAGGCCTCAGGCATTGGAACAGTGCCGTCCCCGGGCCCGAGAGAATGCAGGAAGATCTGGATTGTGGTTCTATTTACCTTGTAAAAGACAAAGGTGTATGCAAGGGTATGGTGACCCTGAATAAAACTGAACCCGACGATTATAAAGATGTTGCTTTCCCGTCAGACAAGCATAAACCCTTGTACCTGCAGAACATGGCAGTGCATCCGAATTGGCAGGGTCAGGGAATCGCAAAAATGATGGTTGATTTTGCGCAGAAAATCGCCAAAGAAAAGGGATTTGATTCAATCCGCCTGGACGTGTTTCAGCCAAGCGCAGGCGCAAGACAATTATATGAAAAACAGAACTTTAAGGAAGTAGCTTCTTTTCTTTCCGCCTATCAGAAGACACCTTTTGTTTGTTATGAGAAACAATTATAAATATTCATTTTCCGTGTATATGGAAATCCTTCCGCACTAGTTGTCCCGCCTGTACTTAAACTGTTCATATCTTTTTTACATTCAGCTGATGCATAAAGGTATTTTTGTATTATCATACTGATTTCTTATGTGTTAGAAAATAATACAACAAACGTTTTTAAATATTTATTAACAATTGAAAAATAATTCTTTCATTTTTTCTCATACATCATTAATCTTGCATAGTTATTGTATTAGTAATCGCTAAAAAATATTTAACCATCCGATGAAACATAACGGGAATAATGGTTCACGATCAAGAAAAAACGGCCAGGCGCCAAACGGATCCTTGGGACCAGTTGAAAACCTTGAGCACTATCTGCAACCCGACTGGTGGAGGAGGATCTTTAATTCGATGTATCTCAAAACCGATGCCGATGTGGTTGAAGATATGCAGATCACTCACAAAGAGGTAAACCTGTTTACCGAGATATTGGGACTTGAAAAGAACATGGTGATACTCGATTTAGCCTGTGGACAGGGAAGGCACTCCCTTGAACTCGCCCGCAGGGGATTCAAAAATGTAAACGGGCTTGATCGTTCACATTACCTTATCAGAAAGGCTAAGAATATAAGCACTGCAGAGCAGTTGAATGCCAATTTCAGGGAAGGAGATGCCAGAAAGCTTCCCTATCCTGCCGATACATTTGATGTGGTCATGATACTGGGTAATAGTTTTGGCTATTTTGAAAGCACTGAAGACGATATAAAAATTCTGAAAGAGGTTTTCCGCGTGCTTAAACCATTCGGCAAGTTCCTGATTGATGTTGCCGATGGAAATTACCTCCGCGAGAATTTCAGCCAGCGGAGCTGGGAATGGATAGATACCAAGCATTTTGTATGCCGTGAACGGTCACTGGCCTCCGATAACCAGCGGTTGATATCCCGTGAAGTGATCTCGAACATCAACAAGGGAGTCATCCTGGATCAGTTTTATGCTGAACGGTTATACAGCAAGGAGATTCTGGATACCATGTTTGAGCGGACAGGTTATAAAAACGTCATGTTCCAGGGAAATCTTGAAACCGATTCCAAAAGGAACCAAGATCTCGGCATGATGGAACGGCGTATTATTGTAACTGCCCAGGCATCGAAGGAATGGACTCCTGTCAGGATCAAAAAATCTGAGTTAAAAAATGTCGTTGTGCTTATGGGTGATCCTGACCGGCCGGATACTGTTAAACCGTCAGGGGCCTTTGATGAAAATGATATGGCGACCATCCGGCATTTAAAAATTGCTTTGAGCAGGCTCAATGAATATAAATTCACCTATCTCTCCAATCACAATTCATTGTTGAATGATCTGATTAAGCTAAGACCTCGTACAGATTTCATATTGAATCTGTGCGATGAAGGGTTTGTCAATGATCCCAATAAAGAGCTTCACATTCCGGCTCTGCTTGAGATGCTGAACATCCCCTATACCGGGGCAAGTCCGCAGGGTTTGGCTTATTGCTATGACAAATCACTAGTTCGGGGAATTGCCAGGGAAATGGGTATTCCTGTCGCTGACGCCGTATTTATTAAACCGGAGGATAACGTCTTTGATATGAACATTGATTTTCCGGTAATTGCCAAGCCGAATTATGGTGACAGCAGCATTGCCATTACTGCTGAAAGTGTGGCCAATAATTTTGAGGAACTGAATGATGCGATCATCAAGATCCGTGAAAAAGTTGGCTTTGACAAGCCGATTGTTGTGGAAGAATTCTTACCTGGAAAGGAAATAACCATCGGGATAATCGGCAATCCGCCTGAATCCTATACTATTTTGCCTTTTGCGGAAGAGGACTATTCAGCTCTTCCGGCTGAATTGCCGAAAATTTGCGGTTATGAGGCCAAATGGCTTGAAAATACTCCTTATTTTAAACTGTTGAAATCAATACCTGCCAATCTTCCCGAGGAAACCGAGAAAATACTTACAGAACAGTGCCTGAAGTTATTTGAGCGGTTAAACTGCAGGGATTACGCCAGATTCGACTGGAGATTCGATCAACAGGGTGTTCCGAAGCTTCTTGAAGTCAATCCTAATCCGGGCTGGTGTTGGGATGGTCATCTGGCTAAGATGGCTACTATCAAAGGTATGGAATATGCCGAAATGCTGCGTTTCATTTTACAGACTGCTGAACAAAGGTTCAGTAACAATGGAAACGGTAATGGTAATGTTAATGGTAATGGGAACGGCAACGGAAATGGGAACGGAAACGGTCTGCTTAAAGAAGATATGCAGCGATTCGAATCGATTGAACTGGATCAGATGATGAATTAGCTTTTTAGCAGTTTAGCGGTTTAGGGGGTTAGGTTAAGGGATTTAGGGCAGTTTTGCAGTTTTGCAGTCTTGCAGTCTTGTAGTCATACAACAATCACAACAATCACAACAATCACAACAATCACAACAATCACAACAATCACAACAATCACAACAATTACAACCTACAACCTAAAAGATCTTACTCCACTCCTTGGCCTTCCTCTTTTCCCAGGCCCCGCTGTGATAAACAAAGCTGGCGATCAGGGGTAAGACGGTAGTGGCCTCAGCGTATACCATTTGTTCATATTTGGTATCCACCTTCCCCCAGGATGAAGCTTCCTGCAAGGTTGAAGAGGAACAGGCTCCGTCGCGCGGATCGGCTACAGTAATCTGTATGGCGTATTTATGCATGGGAACAGATTTGCCCAGGATTTCAGCGCATACGACGGTATCCTGCGCGAAGTTCTTGGGTACTCCACCGCCGATCATAAACAAACCTGTAGTCTCAGCCTGCATCTTGATCATGGTAAGCTCCCTGAAATCGCGCACCGAATCGATGGTTACATGTTTATCCGGATTTTCCCACTGGTGCTTGACCAGTCCGAATCCGGCGCTGCTGTCAGAAAAAGCCGGGCAAAAAATGGGAACATTGTTTTCATAACAGGTCTGTACCAGCGAGTCTTTTTTCACCGAATTGGCAACGAGGTATTTTCCCAGCTCGCGGATAAATTCGCGTGATGAATAAGGCCTGGGCTTTAGTGAATCAGCCACCGCCTTGATGGTGCTATCGCAAACCTGAAGATCATCTTCATCAATGAAGGTATCATAAATCCTGTCGATGTAATACTCTCTCAATTTCTTGTCGGGAACGTCCGTACGGCCTACATAATGCTTGAAACCAATGGCCTCAAAAAAATCCATATCAATGATGCTGGCGCCGGTGGCAACAATAACATCAATCATATTGTGCTTTACCATATCCACATAAACCTGCATGCATCCTCCTGCGCTTGTACTTCCCGCCAGTGTCAGGATGTTGGTGCATTCTCTGTCCCTTACCATCTTTAAAAGCATATCCGCGGCATTGGCTGTATCACGCGATGAAAACGACATTTTTTTCATCGATTCAATAATCGGGGTGGCATCGAAGGATTTGATATCAATATGTTCGATGGTTTCCTTTAATAGTTCCCTTTTTGCTGTCATTTTAGGTAGAATACGAATTGATTATTACACAAGTAAATTGGATTTTCCAACCGAACAAATATATAAACTTCACTAGTAATTCAAAGTTTATGAGAGGAAATTTTGAAGAATATTTTAGGCTGTAGACTAAAGGCTGTAGGCTGCAGGCTGTAGGCTGTAGGCTGTAGACCAAATCCCAAATCTAAGTTTAAAACTTTTTTGTCAGAACCGCTAAAAATATATTACTTTTGCGTCTGCTACCACAAAACCGACATTATGTATAAGTGCAAGTGTATTAAGAAGTTCGACGATCCACAGGTCAAATTTCATGAAAACTACTTTTATGACTTCGAGTATATTCCCACCATGGCTGAATATCCGCCATCCTACAGGGTGTATCACGATGATCTGAGCCGATTCAGAAGTTTCACACTGATTGAGTTCAAGCAGTATTTTCAGAAATATTAATCGACCTGTTCATTTGAAGGACAGATCAGATCATTATCTATTTCTTTTCTGCATATACCGTGATGCTAAAAATGCCTGTACCTGACTTTTTAAATTCAGACAATTGAGCCGGATCAAGGTAATTCAATAAAATTTCATCAGGGACAGGCGTTTCCTTTTCCTTCAGTATTGTAATACTTTTCAAACCTGCCCCCCGCATGATCTGCAGGTATTGTTCCCTTTGTATGGCTCCTGAAACACAACCGGCATACATTTCTGCAGCCTGTTGGATCCCGGTCGGGAGATTTCCGCGTAACACCACATCTGAAACAGAAATGTGACCACCGGGTTTCAGTACCCTGAATATTTCCTGAAAGGCTTTTGTTTTGTCGGGTACCAGATTCAGGACACAATTGCTGATAATTACATCCGCCGTGTTGTCTTCTACAGGCATGTTTTCGATATCGCCCAGCCGGAATTCCACATTGGTAAACCCCAGTTTGGCAACATTGGACCGGGCTTTTTCTATCATAGCTTCCGTCATATCAATACCGATCACCTTTCCTGCTTCACCGGCTAAAGCCCGGGCGACAAAACAATCGTTTCCCGCTCCTGAGCCGAGGTCAATAACCGTATCGCCGGATTTGATATGCGCAAATTCCGTAGGGATACCACAACCCAAACCTAAATCGGCCTCAGGATTGTATCCTGTGAGTTAGGAATAGTCATCACTGAAAACGGTGTAATTCACATCACCACAGCAACCTGAACCACATCCGCAGGATACATGACCCGATTCCGGATTTTGAAGGGCGATCTCACTGTATTTCTCTTTTACTATAAGCTTTAGCTCTTTTGGATTCATAACTGTGGTTTTATTTGTTCAATATATAATTTATAGAATGCAGTTTTTATTTCATCACGTACACGGTGAAACTCACTCCAGATGAATTCATCAGTTCCGATTGCATGCGAAGGATCTTCAAATCCAATATGAAGCCTGTGCTTTACCTTGCCGAAAAAAGCAGGACACGTTTCATTGGCGCTGTCACATACCGTTATGACATAATCCCATTCATCATTCAGATATTGATCCACCATTTTAGGTATATGATGGCTGATATCAATACCAATCTCCTGCATGACTTTCACGGCCTTTTGATTGACCTGTTTGGCAGGCATTGTGCCGGCCGAATGTACATCGATATTACTGTCAAATGACTGCATGAAACCATGGGCCATTTGGGAACGGCAGCTGTTGCCCGTGCATAGAATCAAAATTTTCATTTTCATTTTTAACCCTCCTGAGCATTATGATTGAGAAAGAATACCGGAAATAAAATATTTTTTCTTAAACCGCAGTGCGACATTTACCAATAAAATTAGCACGGGCACCTCGACCAACGGTCCGATAACAGTGGCAAAGGCAACCTGTGAATTAATACCGAAAACGGCAATTCCAACTGCTATTGCCAATTCGAAATCGTTGCTTCCGGCAGTAAATGCGAGCGTGGTTGATTTTTCATAGCCTTCACCCATCCATTTGGCGATGAAAAAGGTGGTAAAAAACATCATGGCAAAGTAGATGGTATAAGGAATGGCAACCCGGATAACATCCATGGGCAATTCAATTATCTTTTCGCCTTTAAGAGAGAACATTACAAAGATTGTAAATAGCAGCGCTATTGGAGTAAGCCAGGAGACCTTGGGTATAAAACTGGAAAAGTACCATTCACTTCCTTTCCACTTACGTAAAAGAAAATTGGTAATTAAACCTGCCGCAAAGGGAATCCCCAGATAGATCAATACAGTGACCGCAATCTCAGAAATAGACACATCAACGGCAGATCCTTTCAGACCAAAAAGTGGTGGTAAGAAGGTTATGAATACATAAGCATATACCGAATACAAAAATACCTGGAAAAGTGCATTAAAAGCTACCAGTCCGGCTGCAAGTTCGGTATCACCTTTGGCCAGGTCGTTCCAAACCAGAACCATGGCGATGCAGCGGGCCAAGCCAACCAAAATAACACCCACCATGAGACCGGGATGATTATGAAGGAATATGATCGCCAGAAAGAACATGACCAATGGGCCGACGATCCAGTTTTGTGTCAGCGATAAACCCAATAATTTGAGGTTTTTGAAGACCAGGGGAAGCTTTTCGTATTTTACCTTGGCCAAAGGGGGATACATCATCAGGATAAGGCCAATGGCAATTGGTATATTCGTAGTACCTGAGCTTAATGAATCCCAGAATCCTGAAATGCCGGGGGCAAAGTATCCGATGATTACTCCGGCAAACATCACAAGGAATATCCACAGTGTGAGATAGCGGTCGAAAAAGGAAAGTTTTTTAACAGTATTTTCCATAGGATGGTATTTGATTTATTTACTACAGACAGGATCAGAAGAAATGATTTTGTCAAAGAAATCCACTGACAGGCTTTTCAGTTCCTTTATTTTCAATAAGTTTAAGCAGTAGCATGTTTTCACACCCTCGATTGTACCCACAATCAAACCGGCATCTTTCAGCTCCTTGAGATGCTGGCTTACCGTGGTCCTGCTAAGAGGCAATTCGTCCGAGAAATCACCGGTAATGCAGGTTCTGGTTTCAGCCAGGTATTTAAGTATACTCAGTCTTGCCGGATGCGCCAGAGCCTTAAATAATTCCGCATTGATTTGAAGCTCTGCATCAAACAATTGTGTCTTTGCGTAAACCATGTTTTGTCCTATATTAAATTATGTCGTAAATATACGTCTTATTTTAAAATGACGTATATCTACGACATATTTTTTATGAAAATTCTTGCAGTTGAATTATTGTTGATGCTTAATAATTGATATATGCCTTATTATGAGTTGAAAGAACATAATATTTTCAAGTCATCAATTATTTTGCCAAGCCACGAAGTGGCATAATCTCAATAACCGTGGGTGCAACCCACGGAAAGCAATATACGCTGGATACATAACCCTGAAGGGGTTGAATATTGCACATGCATTTTCATAACAAATTCAACCCTTTCAGGGTTGTGACAAGATCCAGTCATTCTCTCCGTGGGTTTCACCCACGGTTATTGAAATTTAACCCCTATATTTGCGCCATTTGACATTTGTTGGATTGATGATATCTTTGATATTGAAAGAGATTGTCTGGTGAAAGGAGGGCGTAGCCCGACTGTAACCAGACAATCTCTGGCAGTTGATTTTTCGCATCCAAC
>JBGSSF010000022.1:0-93043 GCA_041737175.1 Bacteroidales bacterium | reverse complement strand
AAAACTAATGCAGAAATCGATCATCCCCCTGGCACAACGATTATTTGCGGATAAACCGGGAGCGGTGGCGAGGAAGGCAGAAATATTATACGATTTGTTTATAAAAGGGATAAAGTGGTTGTGATGGTTGTGATGGTTGTGGCGGTTGTGGGTAGATAACAACCACAACAACCACAACAACCACAACCTCCACAACACTATTTCTTATTCACCGATCCCGCGCTTGAAGTGTGAATCTCCTTGATCCTGGGTTCACCTTTATAATCAATATCTCCTGCGCTGCTTGACCGGAATGTTGCTTCCTCCGTGACATATACGTTGGCACTTCCTGCGCTGGAAACAGAAACCTCTCCCACTCTGGCTTCCAGGTCGTAAGCGTTAAGATCTCCGGCGCTGCTCAGGTCGGCCTTTAATGTATCGGTTTTCCCTTTTATGGTTACATTTCCGGCACTTGAAATCGAAATAGAAATCTCCTGGGCTTCGACTTCAAACTTGAGATCACCCGCGCTGCTCATATCAATATCCAGCTTATCGGTTTTAAAGGGTGTAAGGGAGGTTACATCGCCGGCACTTGAAACTTCTATTTTATCGATGGTCTGACAGGTAATGTGAACCTTTTTCATTTTGGCCAGCCGGATGTTTCTCTCAGTAAAAATATGGAGTACGTTACCTTCAACCTCGGTCCTGATCCAGTCCTGAAGATTTTCATCTGCTTCAACTTCCACCCGCTGAGGTGTGCCCTGGGTTAGAAACACATCAATACCACTTCCCACTTTTATACCGGAAAACTCCTGCAAATCACGGGTTTGACTGATCACCTTACCATTACCTGTGACAGAATCCTGTAAGTTTACCACACAACCGGAGGCCAGGAATATCAAAAGTGAGTTCAATACAAGGATAAGTTTTGCTTTCATGGTTTATTGGTTTATTGTATATACGGCTATTACTGTAGATTGCTGCACAAGTTCCCAAAGTTAATCATAGTGAATTGTAAAAAGAAATGTTTTTTATATTTTGCTCCAGGGTATGGTAAAGTAAAATACGGATCCTTTGCCTGGGTTACTTTCGGCCCAAATCTCCCCCCCCAGGATTCCAACCAGGTTGCGACAAATGGATAGGCCCAATCCTATGCCGCCATAGTTACGGGTATAGGTTTCATCGGCCTGGCGAAATGTGTTGAAGATTAATTGCAGTTTGCTTTCTTCTATACCGATTCCCGTGTCACGCACAAAAAACTGCAGGATATCATTATTCATGATTTTGCACCCGAAGGAAATGGTTCCGTCGGTCCTGGTAAACTTAAATGCATTGCCCAACAGATTTCTTAAAATATGATACAGTTTATCCCTGTCGGTCACAACATCAGGCGCAACCATCAACTGTTCATCCAATTCCAAAATAAACCTGAGTCCGTTACTGATACTATTCCTTTCCTGCAGGCAGTAATTCTGATAGAGTTCATTCAACAAACCGGCCACCGAAAACCTCATCGGGTTGACACGTGAAGCACCGGATTCCAACTGTGAGATTTCAAGCATCTGTTTGATGATATCCAGCAATTGCTCAGCACTTGCCATGATAATATCGACATATCCATTCAGTTGCTCATCATCCCTGAATGTTTTCTGAATCATTTGTGAAAAACCCATGATTGCATTCAGGGGTGTGCGGATTTCATGCGAAATGTTTGCCAGGAAAGCTGACTTTAATCGGTCGGACTCTTCAGCTTTTTCTATTGCTTCTTTCAGTTTTTCTTCCGAGTTTTTTCTTTCTGTGATATCGTAGGCCATTCCCAGCACCTTATAAATATTATTGTTTTCATCCAGCGTTGGCACAAAGTGATATATCACGAACCGGGGTGCATCGGCATAATTAATTAGGCACTCTACAACCTGCGGTTCTTTTGTTTTATAGGTATCGGCCAGAACTGGCAGGTAATTCCTGGTGACCTCTTCGGGAAAGATGTCCTCCTCGCGTTTACCAATGGCTTCTTCGGAAGTCATGTCAGAACGCACCAGGCTGAAATCATTGATATACTCAATCCTGCCCTGATCATCATATATAGTAAAGGATGAAGGCAGATTATTAACAGCATTGCGAAGCAACAATTCCCTTCGGTGAAGTTCCTGAGCTGTTCTTTTTAGCTCTTCAACATCTGTAGCACTGCCAAACCATTTAAGAATTTTTCCCTGATCATCGTAAAATGGGATACCCGTGTTTATAAACCACCGGTAGGAGCCATCTCTCAAACGAAGGCGAAATTCAATCTGAAATTCGTTTCCTTCTTGAATGGCCTTTTTCCAGTTTTCTTTAACGCCTTCTATATCATCGGGATGCACTGAATCAGTCACTGCCGATCCTTTGAGCGGCAATAGTCCTGTTATGGCCTCAAACCTCGAATTGAAATAGTCGAAACTGCCGTCAGTTTTTGCAGTCCAGACTATCTGAGGGACCGAATTGGTAATGAGCCTCATCCGCTCCTCGCTGTCATGCAAAGCCTTCTCAATTCTCTTTCTTTCGGTTATATCGCGAATGATGCTCTGAAAACAATTCTCTCCCTGGGTACTGATAAATTTGGTGCTTTCCTCAACCGGAAATTCTGTGCCGTCCTTCTTTTGATGAATAGTCTCATATCTTTGTCCCCCGCTGTTCATAATCTCAGAAAGTTTGTCCTTTAGTTCATCTCGTGTCCGGGAACTCCTGAGCATATCCATGGTCATTTCCATGAGTTCTTCGTGACTATAGCCATACTTTGCCACGGCCTTATCGTTAACCTGCAGAATTCTCAGGTCATGATCATACAACAGAATTACATCATTGGCATATTGAGATAACCAATCATAACGTTCAGAAAGTTGCTTTTGTTCCTGTTCAAGATTTTCAACTTCTCCACGGTGCCGCTGCCAGAACAATAAAACGGAAGAGGTAAGCGCTGCCATCAGTAAAAGTGCCAATGCCGAGGTGGTGAGCATAATTTTTCTCAGATCTGCGTATGCCTCTGATTTTTCAACTTTTACAACCAGGTACCAGTCACTTTCCGGAACAGGACGGGTGACAGCAATAACCGTTTTCCCATCGCTGTCGATTCCCTCCATCGTTCCTTTGAAACCTTTTACGGCCTTATAATTGATGGAAGCCATATTGTTGATCAGGGAAGGATCCAACTTTACTTTCGGAAACTTCTTTCTGCTGAGCAGAACAATTTCTTCTCCCTCTTTTCTCACCAAATCCACTACCAGTGTCTTTGAAATTACCGGAAGGGATTCCATGAGGTTATAAAACTGCTTCTCAGGGTTGATCCTCAATATGATCCAGCCTGCGGTGACGGTATCTGATGATCGCGAACCAGTTACAGGAATCAGGATATCAATCCTGGCGGAACTGTCTTTGTCCAGGTACATATCACCCATGAAAAATTCTCCGGATTTTCCGGCTTTGGTGATGTCCTCTATCGTATGAAGTGCCAGTGAAGGGGTCTCAGGTATGGAAAAAAAGCATTCCTTTTTTTTGTTCACAGCCAGCATGGCTTCGTATTTTCCATTCAAAAACATGGCATTCAGATTATCAAACAGCTTCAATCTGTTCGCTATGTTGCCGGTATCTTCTGAAAGGATTTTGAAACTCAGAGATATCTCGTGGCTTTTTGACAAATACCGCGCATCAGACAAACGTTCCCTTCGCCAATCTACTATCTGGTTGGCCTTTACATCTGACATGCTTTGAAGCTGACTGACAATTTCATGCCTGAACCTATTCCTTTCCATTAAAAAGTATCCGGCAGATATCAGTGCAATGCCAAAATTTAATGCAATAAGAATCAAGATGAGTAATCCTGAAGATTTTTTATATTTTTTGATTTGGTTCATAATATATGACCACCCCTAAACTGGTTTCAGATGAACTAAACTTAAACCTGCCTGACAACAATTGGCAATTGTTGCACAAAATCTTTCAGATTATAAAGTTAGCAAAAAAAGAAAGCCGTCAAACACCAAAAAGGAAAGACAGATTCATTTTTTTTTCATAATATTATCAGGGTAAAAATTCGGCTATCTTCAAATCCGCAATACAGAAATGTTGACATGAAGGTTTTTGAAACCGGTCAGATCCGAGAAATGGATGATTATACCATCAGGCAGGAACCCATAAGTTCAGTTGACCTGATGGAGAGGGCTGCCCTCGGCTGTGTACGGTGGATTGAAAGAAACATTGACAGGAAAACACCCTTAAAGATATTCGCAGGACCCGGCAACAATGGCGGGGACGGATGGGCAATCGCACGACTTCTGTCCGATCTCATGTATGTGAATATCTCCCTTTATCAGTTACAAATCAACCGGATCATATCACCGGATTCTGAAATTAACCGGACCCGCTTGATCCGTCAGGGAAAGGTACCCATACATGAAATTAAATCATCCGCTGATTTCCCTGTATGTATTGATAATTCTGTGATGATCGATGCACTTTTCGGATCTGGATTGTCGAGGCCTTTGGAAGGAATGCCTGCTGCGCTGATTGATCACTTGAACAACTCCGGATGCCGGATAATTTCTATTGATATTCCCAGCGGTTTAATGGGTGAGGATAATTCCGGAAATCCTGAACCTGGCATAATCAGGGCTTCAAATACACTGACATTTCAGTTTCCCAAAAGATCTTTCTTTTATGCAGAAAATGAAAAATTTGTTGGCAGCTGGCATATCATTCCTATCGGGCTTCATCCCGGAATTCTTTCGGAAAAACAATCCAATTTCCATTACACAACCATGGATGACCTTTCCGGAAAAATCGTAAAAAGGAAGATATTTTCGCATAAAGGAACAAATGGACATGCGCTTCTGATAGCCGGCTCATATGGCATGGCAGGAGCAGCCATTCTTGCAGCCAGGGCATGCATCAGATCGGGAACAGGATTGCTGACAACACATGTGCCAAGGTCAGTTTATCCGATAGTTCAGGGTGCCGTTCCTGAATCAGTTTTCAGCATCGACCATTCAGAGGAGTTTTTTTTACAATGTCCGGTTCCCGATAAATACTCTGCTGTTGCAGCAGGTCCGGGTATCGGTGTCCGGCCGCAAACAAAAGAGGCACTGGAAACCCTGATAAAAGCAACGAGTTGTCCGCTGCTACTGGATGCGGATGCGTTAAATATACTGGCTGCCCATCCCGAATTGCTTTCCGGTTTGCCGCATAATACTGTTATTACACCTCATCCCGGTGAATTTGATAGGCTTACCGGCAGCACCGGAAAAGGATTTAAGCGAAACGAGGAACAGATCGGATTCTCAAAAAAACATAAGCTGATCGTATTACTGAAGGGTGCATTCACTTCAGTCACGATGCCAGATGGCCGGTGTTATTTTAACAGCACGGGAAATCCGGGTATGGCGACCGCAGGAAGTGGTGACGTACTAACCGGTATCATTTTATCGTTATTGGCACAGGGATATTCCCCGGGTGATGCCGCAGTAACCGGTACATTCCTTCATGGACTGGCCGGCGATATGGCAGCTGAGGATTTCAGCCAGCAAGGATTGATAGCCTCGGATATCATACAATACATTGGTAAGGCCTTCAAAAAGATTATGGATCATGAAAAATCACCGCAGTAGAAAAACCTCAGCAGCAATCTTCATGGCTGCAATCGCTTTCTCATGTTCGCAAAGCGCCAAGATCTCGGTAAACCATGTCAATGAAACGGGTTCGGCGCAGACTGGTTCTTATTTATGCGCACTGCCCCTTACGGTGATTGATATACAGGTTAAAGCCGAACAGGTGACCCTAATTCCAGGACCTTATTATCAGTTTGCCGATAAATATCTGGGAATTCAGGATGTGCTTGAGAAAAGTGAAGTAGCCTGGCGAATTGTTGAAATGCAATTATCCAGGCATTTCGAAGCCGATCCCGATTACATCTATATATTGCGAGGAGTTGGGAGAACGGATGTCAATCCGGCATTGACTAGGCTGATCAGCAGCGGGTTGATACTTGAGGCCAGGGATTTTTCTTTCGATCGTACATTCCCCTTCAATAATCCTGCGGTCAGCGATAAAATTCCTTTTACCGATTTATCCGTAAAACGGAATTTCGAGGCTGAAAAAGATGTTGATATCAGTCTGGTAATGCCGGGTGCCGATGGAGAGCCCTTACGCAGGAATGCGCTGAAGGAAAAAACCCTGGAGCAAAAAGCTGAAGAAGCGGCTAATTTTCTGATCAAGCTGAAAAAACGTCGTTTTAAGCTTGTGGCTGGTCAGTACGATTATATGCCCGAAGGAGAAGCCATGGCCGATGCCCTGAAAGAATTATCCAGGCTCGAAGAGGAATATCTGTCTCTGTTTATCGGGAAAAGAATAACAACGCTGTTTAACAGGAATTACAGATATGCACCCGTGGCGGATAAGGAGAGCAATCCTGTAGTCCTTTTCAGGTTTGCTGAAAATGAAGGATTTGTTGATGCCAGGGAAGCCGGAGGCATACCGGTTATGTTGGAACTTATGGATGAAAACAAGACCAGGGCATTGGAACAGTACCGGGTACCATTAAAAATGCCGGTCAATCAGATTAATTACAGGGTAGCGGACCAGGTCGCGGTCAAGTTAACTGTTGGTGAACAGATATGGGCTGAAGCTGTTTATCCGGTGTTTCAGAGCGGAGCTTATGTACCAATGGATCTGGGGGGAGAATGAAATAATTTGCCAATGTGCCAATATGCCAACATTGGTTACTGAATACCGATTACTTTTTACCTTTTACTGTTTACTGTTTACTGTTTACTGTTTACCTTTTACCATTCACTGTGCTTCAGCCGGAATGGGTGATACGTAATTTGCCTGGAAATCTTCCCATTTCTGGCTTTTATAATGTTCCCCGCCGATAAACCGGATGATTTCGTCGAATTCCCTGGCCTGTATATAACCCTGAACAGGCTGTATCATCCTGGTTTGTTCATCAAGAAATACTACGGAGGGATAGCCCAGCTTTCCGTTGAGCAGCTGAGCAGCTAGTTCATGATAACCCCTTTGGCCGCTTGCTACAAATTTATAGGTCTTACCGTCCAGAATGATATCGCCCTTTTGTTCAGCGTTGAATTTTACGGGATAAAAATTACTGTTCAAGTAATCGGCGATCACTTTATTGCTGAATGTCTTATTGTCCATTACTTTACACCAGCTGCACCAGTCGGTATATACATCGATCAGAATTTTTTTAGGCTGTTTCCTGGTAAGTGTAAATGCTTCCTCAATGGTGTACCATTTAACCGGGGTCTGCGCAGTGACAGAAAAAGCAAAAAACAAAACAACCAGTGATATAATCGTTTTTCTCATTACATTTCTTTTATTTAATATAACGCCAAAGTTACGAAAATGTTCCAATGGATGATTCAACTACAGCTTTTCAGATTCAAAGTCGCTCATCCTAAAAAAATTCATGACAAATATCTTGGCGTAAATAGCAGATTATCGGTAATTTTAGGGTTTTGGATATTTTTCTAAAACCTCATATTATGAATACAAAACTTGAAACACTCACCCCATCAGGCATTTGGAAGAATTTCAAAAGCCTGACCCAGATACCCAGGCCTTCCAAGAAAGAAGCCCGCATTATCGAATACGTTAAGAAGTTTGGCGAGAACCTCAGACTCCAAACCCACGTTGACCAGGTAGGCAATATTGTGATCCGCAAACCGGCAACACCGGGCATGGAAAATCGCAAAGGTGTGATATTTCAGTCTCACCTCGATATGGTCCCGCAAAAGAACAGTGATAAGAAACATGATTTTGAAAAAGATCCCATTGAAGCCTATATTGACGGAGAATGGGTCAAGGCGAACGGAACTACCCTCGGGGCTGATAACGGAATAGGCGTTGCCGCCATGATGTCTGTTCTTGAATCGAAGGATTTATCTCATGGCCCGGTTGAAGCCCTCTTTACAATAGATGAAGAAACCGGCATGACCGGTGCCTTTGCTCTGGAATCGGGAATACTGAAAGGAGATATTCTCCTGAACCTTGATTCGGAAGATGAAGGAGAACTTTATATAGGCTGTGCCGGTGGCATGGATGGCAATTTTGAACTCGATTACCTTGCCGATAAAATTCCATCCGGCTATAATCCTTACCTGATCAGAATTTCAGGATTGAAAGGCGGACATTCAGGCATCGACATCAACCTTGGAAGGGGCAATTCAAATCTGATCCTTTTCAGGATGCTCTGGAGAGCTGAAAACACAAGCGGATTGCGTTTGTGTGAGGTTGAAGGCGGCAATATGAGGAATGCCATCCCCCGCGAAGCACATGCTGTTGTTATTGTTCCCGAACAGAACGAAAAAGCCTTCCTGGAACTGGTCAAAGAATATACTTCTGTTGTGTCGAAGGAACTGGCTCTTACAGAACCCGATCTGAAGATCGAATTATCAAAAGCCGAAATGCCGGCAAAAGTTATGCAAGCCGATTTCCAGAGAAGACTGATAGCTGCTGTATACAGTTGTCCGAACGGGACCATCCGCATGACAGATGGTATACCGGGACTGGTTGAAACCTCCACCAACCTGGCCATTGTCAAAACTAATCCTTCTGCGGTCAATATCAGTTGTCTTCTGCGGAGTTCAGTGGATTCTGCCAAGGAGAACCTGGCCAATACCATGCGGGCTTTGTTCGAAATGGCAGGTGCAAAAGTCACATTTACCGGATCCTACCCGGGATGGAAACCCAATATGGATTCTGCCATCATGAAAACCATGGACACGGTTTACCAGAAGAAATATGGAAAGAAACTGGAGATCAAAGCTATCCATGCCGGTCTGGAATGTGGTATCATCGGAGGTGTATATCCAAATCTCGACATGGTTTCGTTCGGACCGACCATCAGACATCCCCATTCACCCGATGAAAAGGTGCATGTAGCCAGTGTTCAGAAATTTTGGGATTTTCTTGTTGACACACTTCAAAACATACCGATAAAAAAATGAAAAAGCATTGGATTTTATTTCTTGCAGGCTGTATGACAATCCCCATATCCTGTAAACCTGATCAGGAGAAGCAAGCCATGCTCGGTGGCGAAGTTTTCGTAACCTGGGAATTAACAGGTATAAGTGAAGGACTCAGTAATGCTTCATTTGTTTTTGAAAACAAAGGGAAATCTGAACTTGTCCCCGGCGACTGGAATTTATACTTCAATCAGATCGGAGCCAGTCCCGGTAAACCCGTTGATTCCGCCCTGGCAACATTCGAACACGTGAACGGTGATTTCTTCCGGCTTCGGCCGGGTAAGGCCTTCGTCCTCAAGCCAGGTGGGAAAGTTACCATTGCCTATGCATGCAACGGAAGGATAATCAAAGAATCCCATGCTCCTGAAGGTTTGTATTTTGTGTTCAACGATGGCAAACCTTCAGAGATTCCTGTTGTTGTAAGGAATTATACTGTTTTACCATTCACTGATCTGGTAAAGCCGGGTCCCACAGATGTGGAAACCGGTTTCTCTTTCCCTACCCCGGAATCCGTTTATACCGCCAATTCCGGAATCTCTGTTTTATCTCCCGACAAACTGGGGAAAATTATTCCCACCCCGGTATCCATTGTGAATGGAACCGGCGAGGTTGAGTTTACCGCCACCGATCATATTTATTACCAGGCAGATTGCAGGAAAGAAGCAGAGTATCTGGCTTCGGCTCTCGAAAAACTGACAGGTGTCAGAATGGACATCAGCGAAGGAGAGAAGGCAGGTATTAATTCCATCGTCCTGAAAACCGGTCAGATCAAGGTAAAGGGAATTGAAAAGGAAGCGTATATATTAACTATATCTGCGTCCTCAGGAGTATCCCTGACCGGATCCGACCCTGCAGGTGTGTTTTACGGAGTTCAAAGTTTGCTTGCACTGATCCCTGCAGAGGTTTACAGAACGCGAAATACAACCTTCCGTATCGGGGAAATTGTGGTAAAAGACGCTCCAAGGTTCACTTACAGAGGATTTCACCTGGATGTGGCCAGAAACTTCTCCAAAAAGGAAACTGTGTTGAAATTAATTGATCTGCTGGCTCTATACAAGATCAACACCCTCCATCTTCACCTCACCGACGACGAAGGCTGGCGGATTGAAATTCCAAGTCTTCCCGAACTGACTGAAGTGGGCAGCAAACGGGGTCATACCCTTAAAAATGACAGCCATCTTCAACCCTCCTATGGATCAGGCCCTTTTGCCGATCCTGAAAATTCTTCCGGAACGGGCTATTATACAAGCCATGATTTTATTGAGATTCTTCAGTATGCCGATGAAAGGCATATCCAGGTGATACCCGAGATCAATGTCCCGGGGCACTCAAGGGCTGCCATCAGGGCTATGGAAAACAGGTACAGCAGACTGATGGCCGAAGGGAATTCCGAGGCGGCTGCCGAGTACAGGCTTGCCGATCCGAATGACAGTTCCGTGTATTCCTCCGCCCAGGCATACAATGATAATGTTGTTTGTGTTGCCTTGGAATCGGTGTACCGGTTTTACGAAACTGTGGTTAAAGATCTGAAAGCAACGTACGATGAGGCCGGCATACCCCTGACATTCATTCATACCGGGGGAGATGAAGTTCCCCGCGGAGTATGGGCCAAATCACCCGAGTGTATGAGACTGCTCAGTCAGCACCCGGAGATCGGTGACCCGCAGAACCTTCAGGGGTACTTCCTCGAAAGGCTGATGGAGGTTCTCAGGAAATATGATCTGACCGTTGGAGGATGGGAAGAAGTGGCCATGCTGATCGGTGAAGAGGGTTGGAAACCCAATCCGGCTTTTGTAGGACAAAAAGTTATTCCCTTTGTTTGGAATAGTTTGGGTTCAAATCTCGACCTGGGTTACAAACTGGCCAACGCCGGATACCCTGTGGTATTATGCAACGTGAATAATTTCTATTTTGATCTTTCTTACAACGCCGATCCGAAAGAACCGGGACTTTACTGGGGCGGATTTGTTGATACCCGCAAGGCTTTCGATTTCATACCGTATGATGCCTTCAAATCAAGCCTCTGGGATCACCGGGGACGGCCTGTTATTCCGGAATTGGCATACCGTGACATGGACAGGCTGAAACCCGATGCCCGTAAAAATATACTGGGCCTTCAGGCCGAATTGTGGAGTGAGACCCTGAAAAATCAGGATATGCTGGAATACTCTGCGGTACCTAAAATTCTGGGATTTGCTGAAAGAGCCTGGAGTCAGGCTCCGGCTTATGAAACCATTGAAAATACAGCAACCAGGGTTAAAGCAGTGGATGCCGCCTGGAATAGATTTGTGAACCAGGTTGGGTACTACGAATTCCCCCGGCTTGATCATATCTTCGGTGGATTTAACTACCGCATCGCTCCTCCCGGTGCAGTTGTAAAAGACGGGAAACTTTATGCCAACATGGATTTCCCAGGCTTTGTCATCCGTTATACTACCAATGGTTCAGAACCTGATGAAAAAGCAGAACCCTATAGTGAACCTGTTGAAATCAGTGGTGTTGTGAAGCTAAAGGCGTTTAATGGTAAAGGGAGAGGGAGCAGGGTTGTGGAAATCCAGTAAAGAGTGATGAGTTATGAGTGATGAGCGGGATTTGGGATTTGGGCAGTGAGCATGCACCATGCCCATGCTCGCTCATTACTCATCACTCATCACTCATTACTCATTACTATTCAATCCCCCGCATGTCCACTATCTCCACCTTTTTAAACTTAGCAGCATCAAAAGTGAAAACAGCATCGCTTGTTTCCTTGTCCAGTAAAAGATTCTTCAGAGTAACACTATAGTCCACCCCGTCTTTACCAACAGATTTAATTACCATGGGCAGATCGGATTTTGATCCGATGAAAACCTTGATCCGGGAATACGGCTGGTTCAGGTTTTTGGGGAACAGATCAATCTCATGGGCACCTGCACCATTGATGGTGGTTTCCTGAACGTACCTGTACTTAAAATCGCGTTTGTATAAGGTAAAAAAAGCGGCAGGATTGCCCAAGAAGTCATCGGGCTCAGTATCGGGTTCGGTGATGGTAACTTCATTGTTATCCTGAATGTATGTCCACATCGTCTTACCGTTGAAATAAACAGTGCTGCCCTGACTGTTGATTTTGTATTTATTGTTTTTGATCAGCACGTTGCCGGATGAAATGTTTTTTGTCTTTTCTTTTCTATCCTCAATTACCAGCTCAAAATCTGCCTGCATGGATTGCATCGCCTGGGTTTTCAGCGCCATGCGATCCAGAATTTTTCCGGCCACCGGGTCCTGCGTGATCTGATTTTCCTGGGAAAATGAGTGAACAGGAATAAATAGCGCAACAATAATAAAAGCTCGTTTGAACATGAGTATGTGTTTTAGGACAGATCAAAATACACAGCCAGGCAACCTTAACTTGTAAAGTTCTGAACCTCTGAATTAATTCATAGTCCTCAAAAACTGTTCCAGACTGTATTCATCAGGGAAAAATACCTGCCTGGGTTTGCTTCCGTCAGGAGGACCCACAATGCCTGCTGCTTCGAGTTGATCCATGATACGGCCTGCCCGGTTGTAACCGATGGAAAATTTTCGCTGAACCAGAGAGGTGGATCCCTGCTGGTGTATTACCACCAGTCGAGCTGCATCATTAAATAAATTATCACGTTTAGACAGATCCACTTCACCGATTTCTGATCCGCCATTCTCTTCAACAAATTCCGGCAGATAGAGCGCAGTGGCAAATCCTTTCTGGGTTGAAATAAATTTAGTTATGGTATCCGTTTCCGGTACATCAATAAAAGCGCACTGTATCCTGATCATATCGCTTCCGGGGGCAAACAGCATATCACCCCTGCCAACCAGCTGGTTGGCCCCGGGTGAATCCAGTATGGTGCGGGAATCAATCATCGAAGAAACCCTGAAGGCAATCCGGGCCGGGAAATTTGCCTTGATAACACCTGTTATGATATTGGTGGTCGGGCGCTGGGTTGCAATCACAAGGTGTATGCCGATGGCACGGGCCAATTGCGCAAGCCTGGCCAGCGGGGTTTCCACCTCTTTCCCTGCCGTCATGATCAGATCGGCAAATTCATCCACGATCACCACAATATAGGGCAGGTATCGATGTCCCTTTTCAGGATTGAGTTTACGCTTGATGAATTTATGGTTGTATTCCCTGATATTTCTGACCGCAGCCTTTTCAAGCAGCTGATATCGCTGATCCATCTCAATGGTAAGGGAATTCAGGGTATAGATGACCTTTTTGGTATCGGTAATAATAACCTCTTCGGCATCGGGGATCTTGGCCAGGTAATGCTTTTCGAGACTTGTATAGGCAGTTAGTTCAACACGTTTAGGATCGATAAGAACAAACTTGAGCTGCGAAGGATGCTTTTTGTACAATAAAGAGGTAATGATGCAATTCAGTCCCACCGATTTTCCCTGTCCGGTTGCCCCGGCCAGCAGCAAATGGGGCATTTTTGCCAGATCGAACACATACGTTTCATTGCTTATGGTTTTACCCATAGCGACGGGCAATTCAAATGAATTTTCCTGGAATTTCCTTGAACTGAGAACCGACCTCATGGATACAATTTCCGGATTCTGGTTAGGAACCTCAATTCCGATTGTACCCTTACCCGGCATTGGTGCTATAATACGTATACCCAGGGCAGCCAGACTGAGCGCAATGTCGTCCTCAAGACTTTTGATTTTTGATATGCGAACACCCGGTGCAGGGACAATCTCGTACAAGGTGACTGTTGGACCAATGGTGGCTTTGATCTTGTCAATCTGAATCTTATAATGTGAAAGGGTTTCTACAATCTTGTTTTTATTGCTGATCAGCTCTTCGTTTGTCACTGTAGAATTCTCCGCATCATGTTTCTCCAGAAGTTCGATTGAAGGCATCTGATAATGAGGGAGATCAAGAGTAGGATCATAATCCTCCAACATTTCATAACGCTCCGGCACTGGTTCAGCGGCGCTCCCCTCACCCGGTTTTTCAACCAGCAGTTCAATGTCGTCTTCTTCAAGACCCTGATCATTCGCTGTCACTGATTTTCCTTCCCGTTCATGACGGTTAAACTCTGTTTCAAAGATGAGATCATTGTAATGTTCAGCTTTTTCTTCACCGGCAATTGGCTGTGATCCGGCATCTTGTTGGACTATTAAGGCTTTCCCCGGCATGCGTATTTTCAAAGAGAACAATTTCCCGAACCAGGTGAGAGAGCCGGGTATTGAAAAAACAGACCAGATCACCGTGGCAGCCAGTAAAATAAGTGCAGCGCCTATTGTTCCGGCAAAAGATGTAAGCCATTGGCTAATGTACAATCCATGTTTACCGCCCAATCCACTGCCGAGAATCCCCATGAAGTCACCCAGAATATAACCAAACCAGATGGATAATAGGATCATTCCAACAACCGCAGTCCTGATGATCAGGGAAAGGTTATTTATTTTGACCCGCATGAGCCGGAAACCTAAGAGAAGAATCATAAAAGGGACTGCGAAAGAGGCCATGCCAAACCATCGGTTTATGAACAAATTGGAAAAGTAGGCGCCCATTTTTCCCGACCAGTTGTCAACTTTGTATTCCGGATCCGAGAATACCCTGGACCATTCGAAGCTCTGGTCGGTCTTCCAGGTAAACAGGTAGGATACGAATGATATAAAGAGCAGGATAGCAAATCCCGACAGGATGACACCCAGGGTCACCTTAAATTTATCATCGGTAAAAAAGGAACCTGATCTGGGTTTTCCATTTTTATTGTCACCGGAATTATTCTTTTTGGCCATTGTGATCGTAACATTCTATGGTCTGCTAAAATACAACAGTACATGATACAAACTGAAAGTACTTTAAAAATGTTATTCACAGTTCTTATTTATAATCATCCTAAATTATCCAAGAATGATAAATTTTGGTTATTTGTTCTATGAACCTTATTATTTTTATGCCTCTTAGTTAACAGGAACTACCAGCATGGACACCTTTGCCTGTGTTGCACAGAAGGGAACTGTGGAAGAAGTTATTGATCACAGGATTACGGTGAGAATTCACCGGGAGGCTGCCTGCGGCCATTGTAATGCCAGTAATATTTGCAACCTGGCAGAAATCGGAGAAAGAATTATTGAAGCCAGAGATGAAAAAACTGATTTCAGGATCGGAGATCATGTTGAGGTGACCATTTCCCGCAGCATGGGCAATAATGCGGTATTGCTGGGCTATCTTCTGCCCTTCCTGGTATTGATCTCCGTGCTGATTCTGCTGAACGCACTTGGACTTCAGGAATGGCTGTCCGGATTGATTTCCCTGGGGATGCTTGTTCCATACTACTTTATGTTATATGTGTTCCGGGAAAAATTAAAAAAGAAATTCACGTTCACCATCCGTAAAACTGTATGAAATGACTACCACAATCTTATATACCATATTATCCTTAAGCCTTCTTGGAGCTGTAGCTTCGATTGTACTGTATTTCGTAGCACAACGTTTCAAAGTATTTGAAGATCCCAGAATTGATATCGTGGAAGCGGAATTGCCTGCTGCCAATTGCGGTGGATGCGGTTATGCCGGATGCCGCAATTTTGCAGAAACGCTGGTAAAATCAGAGACATTTGAAGGGCTTTACTGTCCGGTTGGCGGTAACGAAACCATGTCGAGGATTGCCGGGATCCTTGGCCGTGAGGCCGTAAAACAGGATCCGCGGATAGCTGTATTGCGCTGCAACGGGACCTGTGAAAACCGGCCGCGTACCAGCAGGTATGACGGAACGCAGTCCTGCACCATTGCTTCCGCCCTGTACAGCGGTGAAACCGGATGCCAGTACGGATGTCACGGGTTCGGTGACTGTGTTGTGGTCTGTAATTTTGATGCTTTGCATATGGATCCAGTTACCGGACTGCCTGTAGTAAATGATGAAAAATGCACTGCCTGCGGAGCCTGTGTAAAAGCCTGTCCGAGGAATCTCTTTGAACTAAGGAAGCGATGGAAAGGTGATAAAAAGATCTATGTAGCCTGCATGAATGAAGATAAGGGTGGAGTAGCCAAGAAGAACTGCGCTGTTGCCTGCATTGGCTGTACCAAATGTTTTAAGGTATGCCCCCATGAAGCCATTGTTATGAAAAACAATTTGGCATTTATTGATTCGGACAAGTGTAAATTATGCCGCAAATGTGCGCCCGAATGCCCGACCAACTCGATTATCGAAGTTGGATTTCCGGTAAGAAAGCCAAAAGTTGATGAGCAGACTGCTGAAAGTACAGTAAATATATAAAAAGGAAAACCGTGTTAAGAACATTTCATAAAGGGGGTATTCATCCACCTGAGAGCAAATTATCAGCGCTCAAGCCCATCCAGGTATTACCTGTCCCCGGGTCTGTGGCCATATTGCTGTCGCAGCACATGGGAGCCCCCGCCAAGGTGATTGTAAACAAAGGAGATGAAGTAAAAACCGGACAGATCATTGCCAGGGGAGAAGGTTTTTTATCCGGCAACATTCATTCCTCTGTTTCCGGTAAAGTTTCCAGAATCGAAGAAGTGCAGGATGTCAGCGGTTACCGGCGCCAGGCTGTATTCATAGATGTTGCGGGTGATGAGTGGGAGGATGGTATTAATCTGGACACGAAGCTGGACATTGAGATCCGTTATGACGGGGCTGAAATCCTGAAGCGGATTACAGAAGCCGGCATTGTCGGCATGGGAGGCGCCACCTTCCCCACACACGTGAAACTTACCGTACCCAGGGGGAAAAAAGCTGATTGTCTTGTTATCAACGGCGTTGAATGTGAACCCTACCTTACCTCAGATCATGCGCTTATGCTGGAAAAAGGCGAAGAAATCATGGTCGGCGTACAGTTGTTGAAAAAAGCGCTTAAAGTAAACAAAGCATACATTGGCATCGAAAACAACAAGCCCGACGCCATTGAAAAGATGAGAGACCTGGCTTCTGCATTGGATGGCATAGAGGTATTTGCCCTGCAGGTAAAATATCCGCAGGGAGGTGAGAAACAGCTCATTAAGGCCATTACCGGCCGCGAGGTTCCCTCAGGAGGCCTGCCGGTTGATGTGGGTGTTGTTGCTTTCAATGTTGGAACGGTGTTTGCCGTTTATGAGGCTGTACAGAAAAACAAGCCCCTGATTGACAGAATAGTTACAGTTACAGGGAAGGCTGTCAGAAATCCATCCAATTTCAAAGCCAGGATCGGCACCTCCATATCTGTTTTAATTGAAGCAGCAGGCGGAATGCCTGAGAATGCAGGCAAAGTCATCAGTGGCGGTCCTATGATGGGTAAGGCTTTATCCAGTTCTGATGTTCCTGTTGTGAAAGGAACATCAGGCATACTGATCCTTGCCGAAGAAGAATCAGCCAGGTTCAAGACCCAGCCCTGCATCCGGTGTGCCAAATGTGTTACTGTATGTCCCATGGGGCTTGAACCCTATCTCCTCATGACGCTTTCTGAGCGGAGTTTATTTGATCGGCTTGAAGCTGATCATGTCATGGATTGCATTGAATGTGGTTCATGCAGTTACATTTGTCCCGCAAGCCGTCCACTGCTCGACTTCATCAGACTGGGGAAATCAAGTGTTGGTAAAATCATCAGAACAAGAAAGAAATAATGAACAAACTACTAACTGTCTCACCCTCTCCGCATATAGCAAGCGATCAATCGATTGAAAAACTAATGTATGGGGTTATCATCTCGCTCGCGCCAGTCTTCGCGGTAACGCTTTATGTTTTCGGTGTCGGTGCATTGATCATTACAGCCATTTCAATTGCCAGCTGCCTGCTTGCCGAATGGTTTATCCAAAAGTACATGATCAAATCTGAGATCAGAATCCGGGATGGTTCCGCTATGGTCACCGGACTCTTGCTTGCCTTTAACCTGCCTTCAAATCTCCCCTGGTGGATGGTGGTTCTGGGAGCTGTTGTTGCCATCGGGATTGGAAAGATGACCTATGGCGGCCTGGGAAATAATCCGTTCAATCCCGCCCTCGTGGGAAGGGTTTTTCTGCTGATCTCCTTTCCCGTTCAGATGACAAGCTGGCCACTGCCCATTGAATCAAGGATGCAGTACCTCGATGCCACCACAGGGGCAACTCCCCTTGGTATATTAAAAGAAGCCGTTCGCAATGGTGAGGCCTTACCCGATGTAATGAACCAGATACCCGATCACATGCAGTTATTCCTGGGCCAAATGGGCGGGTCATTGGGAGAAATATCAGCACTGGCCCTGATTCTCGGTTTTATCTGGTTATTGTATAAACGCATCATTACCTGGCACATTCCGGTTGTCACTCTGACCACAGTTTTTATATTTACCGGAATTCTGTGGCTGGCAAATCCCGATAAGAATGCTACGCCCTTGTTTCACTTGCTTACCGGTGGTCTCATGCTGGGAGCTATTTATATGGCGACTGACCCGGCGAGCTCACCCATGACCAAAACAGGAATGATCATCTATGCCGCCGGCATCGGCATTATTACTGTTGTTATCAGGGTTTTTGGCGCATATCCCGAAGGCGTCTCCTTTGCCATACTGATCATGAATGCTTTTGTTCCGCTTATTAACAAATATAGCAAGCCAAAACGCTTCGGAGAGGAGGTGAAACATGGCTAAGAAACTTGAGTCCACGCTGGGTAATATGCTCCTTTCCCTGGTGCTGCTTTCCATGGTTATGTCAGCGGCGCTTGCCTTTGTATATCTGAAAACCAAAGGCCCGATTGAAGCCGCCGCAGAGCAAAAGGAAATTGCCTCCATCCGGCAGGTTCTTCCTGAATTCGACAGTGATCCGAACGCAGCAAAAACCGAACAGGACGGAGTAATTGTTTACCGCCTGAAAAAACAAAACCAACCGGTCGGGTATGCCATAAAAACATTTACAGAAAAGGGATACGGAGGTCATATTGAATTAATGGCCGGATTTCTGCCGGATGGTTCCATAAACCAGGTTACAGTGCTCACTCATAAGGAAACACCCGGCCTTGGGACAAAAATTTCGGATCTTAAATTCAGCAATCAGTTCCTGGGCAAAAATCCGGAGGAATATGTTCTGAAAGTCAGGAAAGACGGTGGCCAGGTTGATGCAATAACTGCTGCAACAGTAAGTTCGCGGGCTTATTGCGATGCCTTACAGCGGGCATTTGATACTTTTATAATCGTCAATGATTCTTTATCCAATGAATAATACAATACTATTATCTTGGAAACCATGGGAAATTTAAAATACTTTACCAACGGACTGATTAAAGAAAACCCGACTCTGGTCCTGGTTCTGGGGACATGTCCGACTTTGGCTGTAACTACGGCAGCTGTTAACGGACTGGGCATGGGCGCGGCGACCACTTTCGTTCTTGTGTCTTCTAACCTTTTAATCGCCCTTCTTAAAAACTTCATTCCCGATAAGGTAAGGATTGCCGCATTTATTCTGGTCATAGCCACCTTTGTGACTATTGTTGACCTGGTAATGAAGGCATTTACGCCTGATCTGTACAGTGCCCTCGGCATTTTTATTCCCCTGATCGTTGTGAATTGCATAATTCTGGGACGTGCAGAAGCTTTTGCTCAGAAAAACAAGGTTTTACCTGCCATCCTTGACGGATTTGGTATGGGACTGGGTTTTACATTGGCAATAACTTTACTTGCTTCTATCCGTGAAATTCTGGGTAACGGAACACTGTTCGACCTGAGATTAATGGGTGAGAATGCATCTACCATCCTTGTTTTTGTCCTTCCTCCCGGCGCCTTTATTACCTATGGCCTTCTGATTGCCATCATGAATCGTATTAAATTAAAATTCAACCTATAAAACCATACACATGGAATACATACTCCTGATCATTTCCGCCGTATTGGTCAACAACGTTGTCCTGGTGCAATTCCTCGGTATTTGTCCCTTTCTCGGTGTTTCCGGTAAAATAAATACCTCCCTGGGAATGGGTATGGCCGTAATCTTTGTGATGTCGCTTGCCAATTTAGTTACCTACCTGATATACAACTATGTGTTATTACCGCTGCACATTGAATTCATGCAGACGATTTCCTTCATTTTCGTTATTGCATTTCTTGTGCAGGTGGTTGAGATCATTCTGAAAAAAACCTTACCTGCACTTTATCAGGCGCTCGGCATTTATCTTCCTTTAATAACGACCAATTGTGCCGTTCTGGGAATCGCAATCCTTGCGGTGCAAAAGGAATATACAATCGTTATGAGTGTTGTTTATGCCGCAAGCATTGCGGTTGGTTTTACACTTGCATTAATTCTCATGGCTGGAATCCGTGAACAGCTTGCGCTCACTGAAACACCTAAAAACATGAAAGGTTTTCCCCTGTCACTGGTAACGGCAGGGTTGCTTTCACTGGCTTTCATGGGATTTTCAGGTATTGTAAAATAGGGACAAGGGATGAGGGACGAGGGACAAGTAAGAAGTGCTGAATTTGATAAAATTCCATTATTTTTGCGGTATTAAACTATAAAAATGTTAGTTAAAACGCTGAAAGACAATGCTTTCTTTTACATACCCTACCTGATCATTTTGCTGGCTTTGATTCCGGTTCTGATCCTATTCACCAAACCGGATACTCATCTCTGGATAAACCAGTTCAATTCTGATTTCTCCGACTGGCTGTTCAGGCATATTACATTCCTGGGCGACGGATTATTTATCATCATACCAGCCGTGGTATTGCTTTTTTACTCTTTAAGGCATTTTATCTTTCTTGTGGTTTCTTACTTTTCAACCGGTTTATTCGCCCAAATACTGAAAAGAGTATTTTTTGAGGATGTGACAAGACCTTCAAGATATTTTCATGACAAAGCCTCGCTTCATCTTGTAGACGGGGTAGAGTTGCTTGGCGGACGAAGTTTTCCGTCAGGTCATGCCACCAGTGCCTTTGCGTTGTTCCTTTGTTTTGCCCTTATCTCGTCGAACAGGTATATCAAACTGGCCTGTTTCATTCTGGCATGCCTGGTTGCATTCTCAAGAGTTTACCTTTCCCAGCATTTCCTCATCGATATTTATACAGGTTCAATGATTGGCACCCTGGGAGCTACTGGTTTTTACCTGGTTTTTTACCGTGATGAACGCAAGTGGTACGCCTGGACGATTCAAAACCTCTTTCGGAATGACAGCAACAAAGCCTGATACCAGCCTTTGGCGGAATAACCTGCTGATAACTTTGTCCGCAGCCGTTCTTTTTATTCCGTTCCTTGGAGGTGTGCACCTTTTCGACTGGGACGAAATTAACTTTGCAGAATCAGCGCGTGAGATGATCGCAACCGGAGATTACCTTACCGTGCGGATCAATTTCATTCCTTTCTGGGAAAAACCTCCCTTATTTATCTGGATGCAGGTGCTTTCCATGAAAATTTTTGGCATCAGTGAATTCGCAGCAAGATTCCCCAATGCAATTTGCGGCATTGCATCCCTTCTGATTCTTTATAATTCCGGCCGAAAACTGGTTGATAACAGGTTCGGTTTATTATGGGTCCTATTTTATGCGGGTTCCCTGCTTCCTTTTTTCTATTTCAAATCGGGCATTATCGATCCGTGGTTCAATTTGTTCATCTTCCTGGGCGTCTTACAGATTTACAGGTATTTTAAAACGCCTGAAAAATCAAGGCATCATGCTGCCGGTGCCGGTTTTTTCATCGGTCTGGCCATACTCACCAAGGGTCCGGTAGCTCTCCTGGTATTTATACTGACCCTTGCAGTTTTTCTTCTGATGAAAAAGTTCAGGGTAAGGATGCGGTTTTCCGATGTCCTTGTATTTATGCTGATACTTGCATTTACCGGTGGTTTCTGGTTTATCCTCCAGACCCTGAAAGGAAATTTCAGCCTGATTGCTGATTTCATGATCTACCAGATCAGGCTGTTCAGAACCCAGGATGCCGGTCACGGAGGTTTTCTGTTTTATCACTTTGTGGTACTTTTTGCAGGCGTTTTTCCTGCTTCCGTATTTGCCCTGCCGGTATTATTTGGAACCCGGGAAAAATCAGGACGTGGAAAGGATTTCTATCTCTGGATGCTGATCTTGTTCTGGGTAGTACTGATCCTGTTCACCATCGTCAGGACCAAGATCGTGCATTATTCATCACTCTGTTATTTCCCATTGACTTTCCTGGCTGCCTGGTCTTTTTACCATGCCGGAAGCTTTACTCGGCTATGGAAGTCCGTAACTCAGGCTATCATACTGATCCTGGGTTGGTTGCTGGGAATAATATCCATCATGCTGACTTATGTCGACCGGTTTAAGGAGTTCATCATTAGCCGAAATTGGATTGATGATCCGTTTGCGGAAGGGTGCCTTATGGCTGACGGCGGATGGAAAGGCTTTGAGTTTATGGGTGGTCTGGTATTGCTGATTGGCATTACTTTTTTTGCATTCTGCTGGAAAAGAAACAGCTATGATAAAGCCGTGATGATTTTAACCAGCACAATCCCTGTTTTTATGATGATAGCCATGCTGCTGATCTTACCCCGAGTTGAAACCTATTCACAGCGTGCAGCGATTGATTTTTTCATCTCGGTGAGTGATCAGGACGCCTATCTGGAAACCGTAGGTTATAAAAGCTATGCGCATTTGTTTTATGGTAAAGTTAAAAAACCTGCCATGAACAGGGATGAAAAATGGCTTTTGACAGGACCTCTTGATAAGGATGCTTATTTTTCGATCAAGATAACCGGAAAAGACAGATTTTTGGTGGAATACCCGGATGCTGAACTTTTGTATGAAAGAAACGGATTTGTTTTTTTTAAAAGGACTCACAGAACGGTTAACAGTGAACAGTGAAAAATGATTAGTGGTTAATACGAGTTATGAGTTGAGAATTAACATTTTAAATCAATCTTTACTGAGTTATTCATGAATAGCTCGAATGCAATGACCCCAAAGGGGTCTAATTTCAATAACCGTGGGTGCAACCCACGGACCTTGAGAAATATGTATTTTACAACCCTAAAAGGGTTGAATCTATTGGGTAAGAATCCGATTTTATATTCAACCCTTTCAGGGTTGACAAGCATGTGGTATTGTTTCCCGTGGGTTGCACCCACGGTTATTGAAATTAAGCCACTTCGTGGCATTATTAAATAATTGTATATCGGCTTGTTTATAAGCATCTCAATCCTTAATTCACATGATTAATGATTAATAAAAAGATAATTACTGTTGTGTTGCCTGCATACAATGCAGAAAAAACGCTGGAACAAACCTATCGCGAGATTCCGTTTGACATCGTTGACAACGTGATTCTTGTTGATGACCGGAGCCGGGATAACACCATTCATAAAGCAAAGGAACTTGGCATAGAACATGTCATTCTCCATTCCGAGAACAAGGGTTATGGCGGAAATCAGAAAACATGCTATGACAAAGCCCTCGAACTGAACTCTGACATTGTGGTCATGCTTCATCCCGATTACCAGTATACGCCCAAACTGATCCATTCCATGTGCTACCTGATAGCCAGCGGCCTCTATGAAGTAGTGCTGGGATCCAGAATTCTCGGTAAAGGGGCTTTAAAAGGTGGTATGCCGCTGTACAAATATATTGCCAACAGGTTCCTGACTTTCACCCAAAACCTGCTCATGGACCAGAAACTTTCTGAATACCATACTGGTTACAGGGCTTTCTCGGGCAATGTGCTCAGAAAAGTGAACTACAAAGGAAACTCCGATGACTTTGTATTTGACAACCAGATGCTGGCCCAGATATTTTACGCAGGCTTTGACATAGCCGAAATAACCTGTCCTACCCGCTATTTTGAGGATGCCTCATCCATTAATATTTCAAGAAGCATTCAATACGGTCTAGGTGTTTTGCAGGTATCCCTGTCCTATTTTCTTCAGAAAAAAGGCCTGTTTCATTTCAGGATTTTTTCTGCCTGACTTTTACTTTCATCGATTTCCGGGTAACAATGTGAAAAGTTTTCGATTAGGTAAATTATCGCTTAAATGATATATTTGATAAAAAATAACCCAATGAAAATAGCCCTTTATACCGCGATATGTTCGGTTCTTTTCCCGGTTCTTTTTTCCTGTAACCGCCAAACTCCCGACAAGGTTGCCTCTAATGACTCCATTACGATGAAACTGAATGATTTTGCAACGTTTAGGCTCTCCAGTGATATGAGCAAACTTACAGAAAATGAGAAAAAGATGGTAGTGTTGTTTTTAGAAGCATCAGATATCATTGACGAAATTTTCTGGCAGGAAGCTTACGGCAATAAAAGTGCTTTTCTGGACACGCTCAAAGATGAGAAATTATTGAAATTGGCCCTTATCAATTACGGGCCATGGGAAAGGCTGAATGATAACAAACCGTTTATTGCGGGTGCAGCTCCCAAACCTTCGGGAGCCAATTATTACCCTGCTGATATGACCATCGAGGAATTTGAAAAGTTTTCAGATACGGAAAAAGCGGGATTGTATTCACTGATACGGCGAAATGATCAGGGTGAACTTACCGTGATACCCTATCACATAGCATTCAGGGAACAGGTGACACGCGTATCTGAGCTCCTCAAGGAGGCTGCCGGCCTGGCTGAGGATTCTGGATTAAAAAGATATCTGGATTTACGATCCAGGTCATTCCTGAATGACGATTATCTGGCAAGTGATCTGGCCTGGATGGACATGAAAACGAATACGCTGGATTTTGTTGTTGGACCTATTGAAACTTATGAAGATCAGCTATTCGGATATAAAGCATCACACGAAGCCTACATTCTGATCAAAGATACCGAATGGAGCAATAAACTTGCCAGGTATGCAGCACTTTTGCCAAAACTGCAGAAAGGACTGCCGGTTGATGAGAAGTACCGCAGTGAAATGCCGGGTGACAATTCGGACCTTGGTGCCTATGATGTCATTTATTATGCCGGTGATTGCAATGCTGGCAGTAAAACCATTGCCATCAATCTCCCCAATGATGAACGAGTTCATAAAGCCAAAGGAAGCCGCAGACTTCAATTAAAGAATGCCATGCAGGCTAAATTTGATAAGATTTTAATCCCGATTGCAGGTGAACTAACCGCTGAGGAGCAGGTAAAAAATATAACATTCGATGCTTTTTTCTCCAATACCATGTTCCATGAAATTGCCCACGGACTGGGATTAAACAATACTGTAAACGGAAAGGGCACTGTGAGGGAATCTTTAAAGGATCACTATACAACTGTTGAAGAAGGGAAGGCAGATATTCTGGGCTTGTATCTGGAAACCCAACTGAAGGACATGGGTGAGTCTGATTTTAACCTCATGGAATCATACACTACATTCCTGGCAGGCATTTTTCGTTCCATCCGGTTCGGAGCGTCCAGTGCCCATGGAAAGGCTAACCTGATCCGATTCAATTATTTCAAAGAAGCAGGTGCCTTTACAGTGGATTCTACCGGCAGATATGGTGTGAATTTTGAAAAGATGAAGGAAGCCATCGTTTCTCTGTCAAATCTCATTCTTACCATTGAGGGTGACGGAGATTACGAAAGGGCCGTCCAGATGGTCCAGCAATATGGAACTATGGATGAAGGACTGAAAGCTGCTCTTAAGCGCATTGAAGATAAGGACATTCCCGTGGATATTGTTTTTGAACAGGGCAAAAGTGTGTTGGGACTATGAACCAGATGAGGTATCTGATGGATTATGAAAGTTGCTACGGATAATATACTACTCAGGAACATTACTATATCCATTGGTCTGGTCGGTTTTCTGCTTTATTTCGGAATCTTTAACAAATACCATTTAGCCTATCTTGAGCAGATTCAATTATTCCGTTACAGCGCGGATTACCTGTCAGACTTCTTTCTCAAGCCAGGGGGATTGATTTGCCTGTTGGGGTCTTTCCTGACCCAGTTTTTCAGATTCCCATGGATCGGCGCGATAATTCTGACTTTATTGGGTTTTCTGGTTTGCCTGCTGACGCAGCTGGATTTTAAAAGAATGGGGTTGAATGGCATCTTGTTTTCCCTGATACCACTCCTGTTACTGGCTGCCTTGCACAGCAACCACAATTACCCCGTGGCGCATACCTTGGGATATCTCTTTTCCCTGGCTTGCCTTGCTGTATATTCCAATTTATCCGATTCCCGTAAAAGATTCGTGACCGGCCTGTTTCTATTGATCATCATGTATTACGGAACCGGATTTTTTTCATTTTTAACTCTTGTTTTATTCATTTTTTACGAATTGTTTTATGGAAATGGATCTCAGCGGTTTATCTTCCTCATAACCGCCATCGCATTATCTTTACTGGTTCCTTACATTAGCTGGAAGCTTATATACTTGATTCCCATAAATCAGGCATGGCTCCTGCCGGTTTCCTTTTCCAGGATTACACCTGTAAAATTATTTTTTTATCTGCTGGCATTTTATTATCCGCTGTTCATCCTGCTTTGTTTTTCATTGCGGTATTTTTCGAAAAAAAAGGTAATCGGCTTTTCATGGAATCTGAAAAATGTGTTTACGGGTGCTTTGATATATTTGCTGGCTGTTCTTATAACTATCCGGCTGGCCTATGACCGGAATAATGAACTTTTCCTGAACATGGATGCGCAATATCACAATGGATCCTGGGAAAAAGTCCTGACCTTGTCTGAAAAATACAAGGGACAGAATCAGCTGGTGATGTATCTGACCAACCTGGCACTCTATAAAAAGGGGAGTTTATCCAGTGCCCTGTTTAGATACAACCAGTCGGGAACCAAAGGCCTATGGCTTGCCTGGGAAAGAAACGAAACATCGCCTTTTTTCGGTGGTGAGGTGTATTATCACCTGGGATATACCAACGAGGCTTTCAGGTGGGCGTTTGAAGCTATGGAAGTCAAGGGGCTGAATCCGCGTTCCCTAAAAAGGCTTGTAACCACAAGCATCATCAACAGAAATTACATGCTTGCCGGGAAATTTCTTAACTATTTGGATCAAACCCTGCTCTACCGCAATTGGGCTAAGGATTACAAACAACTGATCGCTGATACCACACGGATAAACCAGTGGCCTGAATTGCTGGAAAAACAAAAAATGCTGATGAGTACCGATTTTATCGCTGTTAACAATGACAGCAACATTGGATTGGACAAATTACTTGAAAACCATCCAGATAACAGAATGGCTTTTGAATACCTGATGGCCTCCTTTTTATTGAGAAAAGATCTCAATGCCTTTGCTGCCAATATTTACCGGTTGGGAGACCTCGGCTATGAAAAGATACCTTTGCACTATGAAGAAGCTTTGGTTTTGTACTCAGGATTGTCAGGAAAAAATGTGGTCCCTGAAGGATTCATGATCAGCAGCGCTACCCGGGAGCGTTTTCATGACTATGCACGGATTTTTGCGGCAAACCGGTATGACATGGACCAGGCTGCCAGAAAACTTTACAGCAAGTTTGGAAGTACTTTCTGGTTTTATATGCAGTTTGCCAATATAAATCCTGAATCCCCGGAAACGAATATTTAAAAGCCTCTACTATGCAAAAGTCAATTGTTTATAGCACTGCATTTCTTTTCACAATGTTACTTCTCAATTTATCATGTGATTACAAAGTCCCATCACATGCCAGAATGGCGGGTAAAGCTGACATTTACCCTGATTATTGCTGTATTACCATTCCCGTGAACATTGCCCCTTTGAATTTCAGCATTAATGATTCTGCGGATGAATACCTTGTAAGGTTTTATTCCGGCGCAAATGATGAGTTTTATGTGAAATCAGGAAGCGGTAAAATAACCATTCCCGAAAAAAAATGGAAATCCCTTTTAAATCAGTGCAAAGGTGGTGAACTGCTTATAGATGTTTACTTTCGAGACAATGGCCAATGGTACAGGAATGAACCCATCATCAACCAGGTAGCAGCTGATTCCATTGATAGTTATGTTGCCTACCGGAAAATAGAACCCGGATATGAAACATGGAATAAAATGGGCATATTCCAGCGAAATCTTGAAAGTTTTGATGAAAGCGCAGTTATGATCAATGAGATGAGTGACGGCAATTGCATGAATTGTCATTCCTTTCCGGCCAATAACAGCGGGACGATGCTACTGCATATCAGGGCAAAGCATGGAGGAACTGTCATTGCCCGGAACGGAAAAATAGTAAAAGTCAATACAAAGAGCGACAGCACAATTTCTGCCGGTGTATATCCTGCCTGGCATCCAGGCGGAAGATACATTGCATTTTCGGTGAATCAAATTGTACAGAGTTTTCATGCCCTGCCAACCCGAAAGATTGAAGTCATTGATACCATTTCCGACCTGATCCTGTATGATTCGGAGTTGAATCGAGTTATAAAAGACCCTTTGCTGTCTTCCGCAAGTTACGAGACCTTTCCCAGTTGGTCTCCCGATGGCCGCCATCTTTATTTCTGCAGAGCTGATTACCATGATTACAAAGATTTTCAGCAGATACGCTATGATCTGTTGAGGATTGAATTTGACGCCACAACGGAAAAATTTGGAAAAACAGATACTGTAATATCAGCTGCAAAAGACGGTTACAGTGTATCCTTCCCGAGGATATCACCGGACGGAAGATTTCTGTTGTTCTGTAAGACGGAATATGGAAATTTTACGATCTGGCACGATGACAGCGACCTTGTTTTACTGAACCTTGAAACAGGATTGACACTCATTCCCGATATTAACAGCAACAAAACAGAAAGTTACCACACATGGTCGTCAAACGGGCGTTGGATAGTATTTAGCAGCCGAAGGGATGATGGCCTATATACCCGTTTGTATTTCAGTCATTTTGACCAATCGGGCGTGTTGCATAAACCTTTTATGTTGCCTCAAAGGGATCCCGGGCATAATACTGCACTGCTCAAATCCTATAATGTACCGGAACTGGTAAAGTCCAGGATTCAGCTGGATCCCAGGATTCTAGCCCCGGTTATCAAATCAGATGCAGTGCAGTCGACTTTTAAAATGAACCGATAATTATGAATTCGAAGAATCCCGAAATTTTTTACAGAACCTTGCTTCCGACCATGGTAGGGGATTTTTATTCTCAATTGGATGAATGCATTACATCACTCCATGTTATTGCACAAGAATCAGATTCAGATCTGTTCAAACTGGTTGTTTTTCACGATCCTGTCAGTGAGGATGAGAACCTGAAACGGAATAATTACACCGGGAAGCTCCTTGAAAAAGCATTCACCGGAAAATGCCCGACATTTATTCTGGCCTGCCAGATACCTGTCCCTCCTTTTGCTGTGTCTGTGGAGGCCGCTTTTGTTAAAAGAGGAAGCTGTCAAACTGTTTTTCGAAGACAGGGAGATCATCCTTATGTCATTCTCGAACAACAGGGATTTAGAGAACTCTGGGCTTCGGGACTGACCGGAAAGAATAGCGCAAAATCCTATGAACAATCAGCCGTGGGCGCTTTTGATGCAGTGCATGCAGTGCTGGAAGCAGAGCAGATGAATTTCAACCACATTGTCCGTCAGTGGAATTACATCGGGGGAATAATTCACGATCATGTAATTAACCGGACTCATACCATAAACTATCAGATCTTTAACGAAATACGACACCGATATTACAATCAGTTTCGCACTGTGAAGGGATTCCCGGCTGCAACAGGAATCGGCAACAAATTTGAGGATGTATACATAGAAATCTGTGCCATACAGCATGTTGAGCAGGAAATAAAAACCTATCCCATAGAAAATCCGGATCAGGTCAATCCATATCAATATGATCAGCAGGTCCTGGAGGGAAGTCCCATTCTTGCACAACAGGTAAAACATCCGCCTGAATTTGAGAGAGCAAAGCTTGTTGTCTTGCCCGGCCAGATCCGGTTGTTCGTCTCAGGTACCGCTTCGATCATTGGCCAGGAAACCATTGGAATAGGAGATATTGAGAAACAGACCCTGACTACCATTAGCAATGTCGAAAAACTTGCTGATTATAATCATGTCTGGAAGAGTTACCCTATGCTTCCGCAAGGTTCCTTCGAATACGGCCTAATCAGGGTGTACGTTAAAGAAATGAAGGACCTGAAAAGAACGAGGTCGATATGCCGGCAAAAATTCAGGAACATACCCATCAGCTTTGTTATGACGGATGTATGCCGGGATGATTTGCTCGTTGAGATCGAAGGCGAATTGCTCTTTCATCCTGCCGGTTAATCCCTAACTAATTACACTCCAGTCAACAGTAGATTTAAACAATTGGGTCAACTGTTGACGGCATAGTATATTCTCCGGACCAGAGAGTTGCGGATCCTTTTCCAGCATATTGGCTGCCATATCTCTGGCGAATTGGAGGATCTGGCCATCCTGACCCAGGTTGGCTATTTTCAGATCAAAGGGAATACCGCTTTGCTGGGTGCCTTCAATGTCTCCCGGACCCCTCAATTTCAGATCAGTCTCGGCGATTTCAAAACCATCGTTGGTTTGAACCATGGTTTCCAAACGCTTGCGCGCTTCATGGCTCAGTTTATAGGAGCTCATGAGAATGCAATAACTCTGATCGGCCCCCCGGCCCACACGGCCTCTCAGCTGGTGAAGCTGCGAAAGGCCAAAACGCTCGGCATTTTCAATGACCATTACACTTGCATTGGGTATATCCACACCAACTTCAATAACAGTTGTGGCAACCATAATCTGGGCCATGCCTTTGATAAAATATTGCATCGCCTTTTCCTTTTCTTCCGGTTTCATTTGGCCATGAACACAAACAACTGCGTGTTCCGGAGGTGGAAATGCCCTGGTAATGGCCTCATAACCTTCTTCAAGAGCTATATAATCCAGTTTCTCGGATTCCTTGATCAAAGGATACACAATGTAGATCTGCCGTCCCATGGCAATCTGTTTCCTCATGAATCCAAAAAGCACCAGGCGTTTTGATTCATAATAATGAATGGTCTGCACAGGCTTCCTACCGGGAGGCAGTTCATCGATAACGGATACATCCAGATCTCCATACAGCGTCATTGCCAGGGTTCTCGGAATCGGAGTTGCTGTCATAACCAGCACATGGGGAAGCTGTTCGGTTTTTTTCCATAGACGGGCTCGTTGCGCAACCCCGAAGCGATGCTGTTCATCAATAATAACCAAGCCGAGATTGTTAAACTGCACGGCGTCTTCAAGCAGGGCATGGGTACCAATGAGGATGTGCAATTCACCGCTTCTCAGTTGTTCATGCAATAATTCCCGCTCATTCTTTTTCGTTGATCCTGTGAGCAGCAACACGCTTATTCCCATATCTTCCAGAAACCTTGTAATGGTATTGTAATGCTGGTTGGCCAGTAATTCCGTGGGTGCCATCAGGCATGTCTGAAAACCATTATCCAGAGCGATAAGCATAGCCATGAGAGCTACAAGCGTCTTGCCGCTTCCAACATCACCCTGAAGAAGTCGGTTCATTTGCCTTCCCGAACCCATGTCTCGCCTGATCTCACGAACAACCCGTTTCTGCGCCTCAGTAAGTTCAAAAGACAACCGGCTTTTGTAAAAGCTATTGAGGTTATCTCCAACCTTCGAAAAGACAAAACCTTTGAAAAATGACTGTCGCCTGTTTTTTTGGGACAAAATGTTCAGTTGAATATAGAACAGTTCTTCGAATTTCAACCGGTAGGTCGATTTTTTAAGTTTATCGCTGTTTTCGGGATAATGCATATTCCGGAGGGCTTCCCCAAGCGATGGAAGCTTCAGGGTTTTTATCAGATGATCCGGCAACGATTCTTCAAACCGGTCCAACTGGACAAATACCTGGCCAATCATACGGTGGATCGTCTTGGAGGTAATAAAATTGCTCTTCAGTTTTTCGGTTGTGCTGTATTGGGGCTGGAGCGGTGAAAACAACCTGTCATTCGAGGAGGGTACATCGATTTCAGGATGTGCAAAAGAAAGCCGTTTATTGTAAATGGCAGGGCGACCAAATACAATGTATTCCACATTGAGCTGATAATTACGGGTAACCCACTGAAGTCCCTGGAACCATACCAATTCGACCGTTCCGGTTCCATCCGTAAAAACAGCCACCAACCTTTGTTTGTATCGCTGTCCTTCGATCCGGAAATGGGTAATTTTTCCTTTTAGCTGTATATGGGTCTGTGTGCTGTTAATATCCTTGATGGCGTAAATTCGGGATCGGTCGATATACTTATATGGAAAAAAATACAGCAGATCGTAAAAGGTATATATACCAAGCTCTTTACCCAGTAACTCAGCCTTTTTAGGGCCAACGCCTTTCAGATACTTAATTTCCTGATCTGCAAGCTGATTCATGACCACATTGAATTTCGTAAATATCGCAAAAGTTTGATCATGTTGGAAAAAAGATTTGCACACAGCCTGAAATCTTCCGATATTTCAGAGCCATGGACCTGCCGATAAGAATGATCAATTATATTATCCACCGGATATCCAGCTCGTCAAGCCGGATCGGCAATGCATTTATCCGTGAATTCGGACAAAATATCCTCCGTGATACGAAAGAATACCCTGAATATCAGCTAATCGAGAAGTACAGGAATGAACTCTTCCGGAATTCAAGTATACCTGCATCGGTAAACCTGGGTGCCGGAACCTTTGGCAGTAATAAGAACCGAAGAATCAGCCACATAGCCCGGATGGCATCGGTAAATGCAAAATACGGACAGCTCCTGTTTCGAATGACAAGGTATTATAAACCGGATCAGATTATTGAACTGGGCACAGCTTTGGGCATCAGTACAATGTATCTGGCCATGGGAAATCCGGATGCCAGGATCATTACGGTTGAAGGCAATCCGCAGCTTGCCGGGATTGCTTCGACAAGTTTCGCGGTTCACGGTTTGAAAAATATTACACTGATCAACCGTGCATTTGATGATGCTATCCCCCGGATAATTCCGGAAGTGAAGAACAATGCCCTGGTTTTCATTGACGGGAATCACACCCTGGAAGCTACCATCCACTATTATAAAGTATTTTGTGAAGCAACCCGGTTTGACAATATTCTGGTGCTTGACGATATAAACTGGTCGCATGACATGGCGAAAGCCTGGGAGATAATAACCGGCGAGAAATGCCAGGGGTTGATCGTTGATCTTTTCCGATTCGGAATTATTTTCAACAATCCGGATCAAACCCGACAAAAATTCCGGCTCAGGTATTAGCAATCCATGAATAGTATTAATTTTATGCCTGCAAATCCGTTATCATGAACAAGATCATCCATCTGGAATCTGTAGTTAAACACTATTATCTTGGAGCAGAGATAGTTGAAGCACTTCGTTCAATTTCCCTCGAAATCAATAAAAATGAATATGTTACGATCATGGGGCCATCTGGCTCAGGCAAATCAACATTGATGAACATCATCGGTTGTCTGGATACCCCAACATCAGGTACGTATATTTTAAATGGCAAAGATGCCAGCAAACTTATTGACAACCAACTTGCCGAGATAAGAAATAAAGAAATTGGTTTCGTATTCCAGACTTTTAACCTGCTTCCCCGGTATTCTGCCCTTGAAAATGTCATGCTACCACTGGTCTACGCCGGTGTGCCCAAACAGGAACGTATAGCGCGCGCCAAAATGGCTCTTGAGAGTGTTGGCCTGGCGGACCGTATGGAACACAAACCCAATGAATTATCAGGAGGACAAAGACAACGTGTATCAGTTGCACGTGCTATGGTGAACAATCCGGCCATTATTCTTGCCGACGAACCCACAGGAAATCTTGATTCCAAAACCTCCGTTGATATCATGGCTCTTTTCAGGGAAATCCATAACCACGGTAACACCATCATTCTTGTTACGCATGAAGAGAATATAGCCCGGCATGCCAACAGGATTATCCGACTGCTCGACGGGCATATTGAGTCGGATATGGTTAATGATCAGCCGATTGTGGAATAGTACCACTTACCCTTTATAAAAAGGTATTTTAACCACTTTTGCCAGCAGTTTCTTATCACGGATTCCCACAAAGATTTCATTACCAGGAACCGCAAATTCAGTTTTTATATAAGCCATACCGATGCCAAGTTTGAGGGAAGGTGACATGGTACCTGAAGTGACCTCTCCAATGTTCTCACCGGTTGAATCAAACAAGGGATAATGCTGGCGCGGTATACCTCTTTCAATCATCTCGAAACCAACCAGTTTTCTCGTAACTCCCGTGTTTTTTTGGTTTTCAAGCAAATGTCGGTCGATAAAATTCCTTCCGGGATTGAATTTTGTTATCCAGCCTAATCCTGCTTCAATCGGTGAGGTGGTATCATTGATATCATTGCCGTACAAACAATATCCCATTTCCAGTCTCAGGGTATCGCGGGCAGCTAAACCTACAGGCCTGAGTTCGAATTCCGCCCCGGCCCTGAATATTTCGTCCCATATATGAACGGTTTTAAGGTCATTTTCAAGATACAACTCAAATCCACCTGCTCCGGTATACCCTGTTGCTGCTATAATGACATTCCTCAATCCGCCGATTTCACCGGTTATAAAGGTAAAGGACTTGATTTCACGCAGATTATGGGAGGTGAGTTTCTGGAGGATTTTTTCAGCATTGGGACCTTGAATGGCAAGTTGTGAGATATGATCGGAGGCATTTTCCAGCACAGCTCCAAATCTGTTCTGAGATTTCAGCCAGTTCCAGTCCTTTTCAATATTGGCAGCATTGACCACCAGCAGGTACTTTTCAACATCAAACTGGTGTAC
Source organism: Bacteroidales bacterium (assembly GCA_041737175.1). GTDB lineage: Bacteria > Bacteroidota > Bacteroidia > Bacteroidales > UBA10428 > UBA5072. The sequence continues at coordinate 58,420 of JBGSSF010000022.1, read as the reverse complement.
AATCAGATCATCAACTATCCCACCCCTGCCATTCGGGAAACAGGTATATTGTGCCTTTCCCTGTGACAATATTCCAGGATCGTTGGATAAGACATGATCCAGAAATGATTTTGCGGCGGGACCTTTCACCCAGATTTCACCCATATGGGATACATCGAAAATACCCGCTGAATTTCGCACCGCAAGATGTTCTGAATTAATACCGGCATATTCGACGGGCATTTCATAACCGGCAAATTCTATCATACGGGCACCAAACTGATGGTGCTTTGCATTGAAAACAGTTTTTTTCATAGTGAATGGAGCTCTGGTTTTCAAAAATAGTATTTTATTATAGGGGCCAATATGATTTTTGATGTCTGTTGATAAGTTATTCAGCAGTATCGTCGTTAAAAAAATTTATATCCTGAAAATTCATCAAATATTTCTTGAAAATTCTTAATTTCATCACAGAATCCAAAAACTGATTCCGTGAAGATCGATCTGTCATACCTTCGTGAAATGGCCGGCAGCAATAAAGAACTGGTACTTGAAATGATCTCCATTTTCAAAAGCCAGGTTGTTGAATTCGGCGAAAACATGGATCATCTGCTCGAGAGCAAAGAATATGATTTGTTGGGCAAGCTGGCACATAAAGCAAAATCATCTGTGGCCATTATGGGGATGGAAGATCTTGCCCAGCGTTTGAAAGATCTTGAAAACGCTGCGCGTGAAGGGAAGAATGTAGGAACCTATGCAAAGACGGTTGATTCTTTCAAACAGGAGACTGCAGAGGCAGTGAAGGAGCTTAATTTGGTAACCAAGAATCTGGAATTATACTTTTAAAAATTTCTATATGCTAAAGATTGAGAAGATCAACAATATAACTGTTGTGCGATTCGATAATATCGACAGGTTTAATGCGCTTATTACCGAACCGGTGAAGGAGGACCTGAAAAGCTTTTTCAATGCTGAGGGAACCCGGCTGATTCTCAACCTTGAGGGCATAAAATACATTGACAGTTCAGGATTTGGCGTGTTTTTATCTATTCTTAAAACCGCCGCCAACAGCAAGGGAACGTTTAAAATATGCGGAATAAATCCTGAGGTGATGGATTTGTTCAAACTCCTTCAGCTTCACAACGTGTTTACCCTATATCCTACGCTGGATGAGTGTCTGAACAGCTTTTAGCCGATCCTTCAATTCCCCTTCCCCTGATTTGTAAAACGAATCTCATGGTTCTCGCAGTCCACCAGTACTGCCTGGTCTCTTTTTACAGTACCTTCCAGAATTTTTCTTGACAATTCATTCAGGATATTCTTTTGTATCTGCCTTTTGATAGGCCGTGCACCGTACTGAGGATCATAACCCTGCCCGGCAATCCAGTCAACTGCTTCGTCGGTAAAGGATATTTGAATATCATTTTCAGCAAGCTTCTCAATAACCTGATTGAATTGTAACCTTACTATTTCTCTTATTTCTTTCTGGGTCAACGGTGTAAACATGATGAGTTCATCCACCCGGTTCAGAAATTCAGGTCGCAATGTTTTTTTCAACAGTTCAAAAACCTCATTCTTTGTCTTTTCCAACACTTCCTGCCTGTTTTTCTCATTCAGGTGTTGCAGGTTATTCTGAATCACCGATGAACCTATATTTGAGGTCATAACGATGATTGTATTTTTGAAATTTACCACGCGTCCCTTGTTATCGGTCAGGCGTCCGTCATCGAGTACCTGCAATAATACGTTGAAGACATCGGGATGAGCTTTTTCAATTTCATCCAGCAATAAAACAGAATACGGTTTCCTGCGCACAGCTTCCGTAAGTTGTCCCCCTTCCTCATATCCCACATATCCTGGAGGTGCACCAACAAGTCGGGAAACAGTATGTCTCTCCTGATATTCGGACATATCGATACGTGTCATCAGGTTTTCGTCACTGAACAGGATTTCAGCCAAAGCTTTGGCCAGCTCTGTTTTACCAACTCCTGTGGTGCCCAGAAAAAGAAATGAGCCAATGGGACGTTTGGGGTCCTGTAATCCTGCCCTGCTTCTTCGCACTGCATCAGCGACTGCAGCAACGGCTTCATCCTGACCCACCACCCTTTTATGCAATTCCTGTTCAAGTTTCAGGAGTTTTTCCCTTTCCCCCTGCAGCATTCGCCTTACTGGTATTCCAGTCCAGTTGGATATGATCTCGGCAATGTCCTCGGCCGACACCTCTTCATTGATCATAGCCGAATCGCCCTGTGCATTGATCAAATCTGCATTCATGTCAGCGATCTTCTTCTCGGCCTCCTTAATCCTCCCATAGCGGATTTCAGCTACCATGCCGTAATTTCCCTGACGTTCAGCCTGATCAGCCTCTGATTTTAAGGCTTCGATGCTTCTTTTCTGTTGCTGAATTTCTTCTATTATTTTCTTTTCATTTTGCCACTTTGCCTTGAGCTTCATGCGTTCTTCATTTACCTCGCTGATTTCTCTGCTCAGTTCTGTGACTTTTAACTCATCATTCTCACGCTTAAGGGCTTCCTTTTCGATTTCGAGTTGCTGTATTTTACGATCCAGGTCATCTATTTCCCTGGGAACTGAATTCATCTCAAGACGTAATCTTGACGCTGCTTCATCGATCAGATCAATGGCTTTATCCGGCAAAAATCTTCCTGTAATATAGCGATTCGACAATTCCACAGCTGCTACTATCGCTTCATCCTTGATTCTCACCTTGTGATGGTTCTCATATCTTTCACGCAGCCCCCTGAGAATTGAGATGGCACTGGGTATATCCGGTTCATTGACCATGACCACCTGAAAGCGTCTTTCAAGGGCTTTGTCCTTTTCAAAGTATTTCTGGTACTCATCGTTTGTTGTAGCTCCTATTGCCCTGAGCTCTCCCCTGGCAAGAGCAGGTTTAAGTATATTGGCTGCATCCAGGGCACCCTCGCTTTTGCCTGCCCCGACAAGCGTATGAATTTCGTCAATAAACAGGATGATCTCTCCGTTTGCTGCAATAACCTCCTTCACCACCGCTTTCAGTCGCTCTTCGAATTCACCTTTATATTTGGCACCTGCTATCAAAGCTCCCATATCGAGCGAAAACACCTGACGGGTTTTCAGATTTTCCGGCACATCCCCCGAAATAATCCGGTATGCAAGACCCTCGGCTATAGCTGTTTTACCAACGCCGGGCTCCCCGATCAGAACAGGATTATTCTTGGTGCGGCGCGAGAGGATTTGCATTACTCTTCTTATTTCATCCTCACGGCCAATAACCGGATCAAGACGGCCATTGCGGGCCTGTTCATTCAGGTTAATTGCATATTTGTTCAATGAATTGTAAGTGTCTTCAGCCGACTGGCTTGTTACCTTTGAGCCTTTCCTCAGTTCATGAATTGCCGATTTCAGATCCTTTTCGCGGATACCAAAATCCTTCAGCAATTTGCCAACCTGATCTCCCGAAAGAACCATCGCCAGCAATATATGCTCAACAGATACAAATTGATCCTGCATGGTTTTGGCAATCTCAACCGATTTGAGGAGGATGTTGCTGGCAGCTTGTGAAAGATACTGATCGCCACCGGATACTTTCGGGTAAGATTCGAGAATGCGGTCGAGGATCCTCTCCAAATCATCCGTATTGATACCTGCCTTGGCCAGGAGATGCCTTGCAACACTGTCTTCCGTGCTTAACAGTGACTTCAGCAAATGGCCCGTTTCCACTGCCTGATGCTGATATTGCGTGGCTATTCCGGATGCCTGATTAATAGCCTCCTGTGATCTGATGGTGAAGTTATCAAAGTTCATTGCCCTTGCTATTTGATATATATTTCGTCAAATTTTAAACCAAAGCATCACTTTAACCAACGGTATGTCATATTGTCCTTCTTCTTCATATGAATGCGACAGTCTGTCGGTTACCTTTTTCGTACCCGAAAAATTAACGGTAGCGGTTCTGAAACCCATGGCACTGAATTACGTAAAAAACTTAGATAAGCTGAATTGATAGCCAAAGCGGAAAACCGATATGAGTAATGAGTGAGAAAATTCTCAAAGCCTTAATGGAACTATTTGCCATAATAGCCAGTCCGGACAGCAATGGTAAGGACAGGCGCTCTGTGGTATTATCTTTTCTTAGCCGCCAGCTGAACCAGGAACTTGTGAAGGATTATCTCAAGATCTTCGACACCTATTATGAGAATCACCAGGCTATGCATGTTGAACGGGGTGAGAAGAGAATTGGTGCTGACTCGGTAAAAGTTCTGAGAATCTGCAACGACATCAACAAAGAACTTGCACAAAAACAGAAGATTATCGTGCTTGTTCAGTTGTTCGAATTTGTGAAATCCAGTTATCATGAAATCAGTGAACAGGAATTTGCTTTTATTACTGCTGTTTCTGACTCCTTTTACATTCCGCAGGAAGAATATCAGCTTATCAGGGACTTTACAATCAACAATTTCAAACAAGTACCCAACGATCGCAATTTACTGGTGGTGAGCAACCGGAAAATTCAGCCGAAAAACAAAAACAAGCATATTTTTTCAGAATATCTGAACGGTCAGATTTGGGTAATCCATATTCCTTCAGCCGGGATGTACTTTTTACGTTACCTGGGTGAAAGTGAGTTATACATAAACGGACAGATACTGCAACAGGATAAAGTGTTTGCGCTGAATACCGGCACCTCTATCCGGAATCATCATGTTAAACCTCTCTATTTCAGTGATATAATAAGTGTTTTCAAGGAAGATCTCCAGTTGCAGCGGATTGTATTTGAGGCTGAGGAAGTCAGTTATCTTTTCAAAAGCGGGACCACCGGCGTTCATAAGATCAGTTTCTGTGAGGAATCCGGAAGACTGGTTGGTATTATGGGATCGAGCGGCGCCGGAAAATCAACCCTTCTGAACATTTTAAATGGTTCGATGCAGCCTAATGAAGGCAGGGTATTGATAAACGGAATCGACATTTACAAGGATAAGATCAAGGCCAACGGATTAATCGGGCATGTATCACAGGATGACCTCCTCATGGAAGAGCTGACAGTATTCCAGAATTTATATTACAATGCCAGGCTGTGTTTCGACAATTATTCCGAGGAAGAGATCAATCAGGCGGTGACCGGTATGCTTCATAATCTGGGATTATATGAAATCAAAGATATCCAGGTTGGAACTCCGCTGAATAAAAAAATCAGTGGTGGACAGAGGAAAAGACTTAACATCGCGCTTGAACTGATCAGGGAACCGGCCATACTTTTCCTGGACGAACCGACGTCCGGACTTTCTTCAAAGGATTCCGAAAATATTATGGACCTTTTGAAGGACCTTACGTTTAAAGGCAAACTCATATTCGTTGTTATACATCAGCCTTCCTCCGACATTTTTAAAATGTTTGACAATCTTCTGATTCTTGACTCGGGAGGATATTTGATTTACAACGGTAATCCCGTAGATTCAATTACCTATTTCAAATCAAAAGTCCACCAGGCCAATTGGGCCGACAGTGAATGCCATGTGTGCGGCAATGTCAACCCCGAGCAGATCTTCAATATTGTTGAATCGCTTGTTATTGATGAATACGGTAAAGAGACGCGCACGAGGAAAATATCACCGGATGAATGGCACAGATACTACCTTTCAACGGAATCAACCGATAAGAAAAAGCCGGTTATTAATAGTAACCTGCTGCCATCCATTGCTTTCCAGGTTCCTGGTATATTGAAACAGTTGAGTGTATTTATTACAAGGGATATTTTATCTAAGATTGCCAACACGCAATACCTCATCATAACGCTTCTGGAGGCTCCTGTTCTCGCATTCATCCTTGCTTTTATTATTAAGTACTTCAACGTGAGCGAGACCAACGAAAGTGGTTACACCTTGCTTGAAAACAGTAATTTGCCGGTGTATCTCTTTATGTCGGTTATTGTTGCCACTTTCATGGGACTAACCGTAAGCGCAGAGGAAATCATCAAAGACCGAAAGATCCTGAAGCGGGAGGCTTTTCTGAATCTTAGCTGGTCGGGCTATTTAATGTCCAAACTTACTGTAATGATGGCCATTTCAGCCATTCAGGCCCTGACTTTTGTTTTGATCGGAAACAGTATTCTTGAGGTAAGAGGAATGTTTTTGAAATACTGGATTTTATTGTTCAGTGTGTGGACAGCTTCCAATGTAATGGGATTACTCATATCAGACAGTTTCAAGACTGTGGTGACCATCTATATCCTCATTCCTTTTCTTGTTATTCCTCAAATTATTCTGAGCGGTGTCATTGTCAAATACGAGAAACTGAATCCTCAAATATCCTCACCCAGTATGATACCCATATATGGTGAATTAATGACTGCCCGGTGGGGATATGAAGCACTGGCTGTGGAACAATTCATGCACAACAGGTACGATGAGCCCTTTTACACTGTTAACAAGGCACTCAGCATTGCTGAATACAAAAAGAATTATTGGATCAAAAACCTGGAGAACAAACTTGATTTCATTGAACGTGATATAAAAGGTCCCGGTGATCATAAAAAGACTGAGGCATATCTGGTTCTTCTCCGGAACGAGATCGGCAATGAATTGCCTGTTGTTAAAAAGATACCCATTCAGAGCGTTCAGCAGATCGTCTTTCCCGATCTCAGCAAGTTGACTCTGGAACATATCAACCAGGAAGTTATTGATGATACACGTCGTTTCATCAAGACTTTAAACAAGGTTTATATCAGGATATACAATCATGCCAACGATACAAAAGATAACCTGATCAGGGATCACGAAAAGACACAAACCGACAAGTTCAAGTTTCTGGAGTTGAAACGAAGGTACCATAATGAAAAGCTAACTGAATTTGTGGAGAACAACAACGAGCTGGTCAGGATCATTGAATACAAGGGCAGATTATTCCAGAAAATTGATCCCATCTACCTTGATCCCGTTCATCCCTTGATCAAGGCACATTTCTATGCTCCCAGAAAAATGGTCTTCGGTAGTTATTTCAGCACTTTCTGGGTCAATACCTGTGTCATCTGGATTTTTTCGTTATTACTTTATACCATACTGTATTACAGGGTATTAAAACGTATAATGGACTTCATGGATCAGGCCAGTTCAAAATGGTTCAAGAGGGTATAAAATAATAGAGACGGGTTTTAAACCCGTCTCTACGTATTATTTTTCGATCAACCCGCGGATTTTATTCCACTATCTCAATCATTTTAAAGGGTACTCTGATAATGGATTCATAGTCCTCTCCGGCCTCCAGCATATCCTCATCATCTTCCTCATAATACCAGTTAATTACCACATCATGCTTGGACTTGTGGATGGACTCGAGCTTTTTAAAAACATCGAGAATGCATTTGGAGGAACTGGTATTAAAATATTCCAACTGGATATTCACCAGTGTTTTCTTCAAAGGATCCTTTGCATAAGCCTCCAGCCAATCTACCAAAGGTTTATAAAATTCGATGGAGTTCTCAGGGATCGATCTGCCCTTAATTTCAATAACTCCTTCTTCCGAAAGAAATTTGATGGAAGGAGTTTTTGGTGTGCCCTCAATGTTAATTGGTTCCATAAAAATTAGTAGATTTCAGAAAACTATTATTTATACACTAATTGTCAGACTATAGAATGAATAATTATCGTTATAACTGTAAAACTGGTATTCAAGCTTATTTCCGGATTTCCTGGCGATGTCAACAAGTCCCAGACCTCCGCCGCCCTTGGCGGACAGTCTTTGATGATTCAGAATGAACTTGTACATGTCCTTCAGTTCATCCTTCGTTAGTGAATTGATCTTGTCGATTTTTTCCTTGAGAAACTTGATTCTTTTAGTGCTGATGAAATTACCCGTGGTGACCTTATAGGACTCACCCTGGCGAACTATTACCATTACACCGAATTTCGGATCGAGCCCTTCTTCAATGCCTTCATGATGTGGTTCAATATGATGATAAAGATTTTGAAGGCTTTCAACCAGTATATTATAGATCTTTTTTCTCAGTTTGCCATCTTCATTGGCTTCTTCAAACTTCGATTCAACGGCTTCAAGAATGTCATTGATGAGTTCTGATGTGATGCTGCCTTTATAGGCAAGAACCACATCTCCATTGCTTAAATTGGCGTAATATTCCTTTAAATTGAAACTCATAAAAGGCATTATCTCTTATAAACCGTAATAAAGATCGTACAACAAATATATAAAAAAAAACACATGCAAGAATTAAGGCCGATAATTAATGGATTGAAGGTCTTAATACTTTGGGGTTAACGCATTTTAAATATAGCTATTTTTAATTTATTAATATACTAGTCAACGAATTTTTGCGGGCAAGTGTTACAGGTAATTAGCATGATTTACTTAATAGTAACGGAAAAATTGATGTAATACATATAATTAGTTATGAAACTGCGATTTTATCTGTTTTTCTGGAACCCTGGTAAAGTGAATACCTGCTAAACCTGCATTCGAGCTGGCCATTGTATACAGGAATTTTCCTGGATGGCCGTAAGCCAATATGCTTAACTGCTTCTGCATTACTACTGATTATCCAGGCCTCAAAGCCGGCAAAATCCTTCTTGAATTTATCGCCAATCTGAGAATACAACGCATTCAAATTCAGCTGCACGATTCTTTCCCCGTAGGGTGGATTGATAATAATGATTCCAGGCGGTGGCGGTGGGATCACATCAATGAAATGGCAGGTCTGGAAATTGATCATTTTCATAACGCCTGCATTCTGGGCATGCCGCATGGCAAGACGAACTGCATCCGGGGCAAGATCAGAAGCAAAGATGGGAACTTCAGTATCTGCACGGGATTGCTTGCTCTCATTCACGATTTCATTAAAGAGTTTCGTATCAAAATCTTTCCATTTCTGGAAGCCGTATTCACCCCGCAGTTCTCCAGGTGGAATCCGGTACGCCTGAAGTGCTGCCTCAATGGCGAGTGTTCCTGAGCCGCACATAAAATCAACGAAAGGATCGATGCCGTTCCAACCGGAAAGCTTGATGAGACCTGCTGCAAGAACTTCATTCATAGGTGCAGGTCCCTGTTTATCCCTGTAACCCCTTCGATGCAAAGAATCACCACTGCTGTCACGGGACAATTTAATCGACCGGTCGCTTATATAAGCGTTAATCCTTAGCGTAGGGCTCTCGAGATCAACGGAAGGACGTGATCCGTATTTATCCCGGAACTGATCAACAACTGCATCTTTGATCTTTTGCGCTATGTACTGGGTATGCTTAAAAACATCAGTGTGCATGGCGACTTCAACAGCCAAAGTATCATTGACTCCCAGATATTTATCCCAGTGAATGCTTCTGACATAGTTGTACAGATCGGATTCATCGCCAATATTATCAGCTTCACCTATTGGAATGAGGATCTTTAGCGCAGTTCGCAAATGGTAATTGGCGCGGTATAAAAACTTTTTATCACCCGTAAATCCCACCGCGCGGTTAAGAACTTTCACCTGGGCAGCTCCGAGATTTCTCAATTCTTCAGCCAGCACTTCTTCCAGTCCAAACAAAGTCTTAGCAATAAATTCAGGCATAGTTGATGTTTGCTTTTACATGATTAAACACGATTCGCCAAAAAACGGTCAACCGCATGAATCGCAAGTTCTAAACGTTTCGTCCCCGTTCCGGTTACTTCAAAATAGTTGCATTCCAAATTGTCCAACTCACTTTTATACATTCCGTAAAGCTTTTCCCTCATTTCTCCGCCGTTTTCCCGCACCGCATCAGCTTTCCAGGGAATATCGGTGCTGCAAAGAAGATAAAAACCAATGACCTTACCTGTCAGCTCCCTGTCGATCCAACTGGGATAGCGGCCAAAAACAACCCTAAACCATACTTTGGTAATAATAAGATAAGTATCCAGAAAAAGAATTTTACCTTTCGGGTCATTCCATTCATGTGCCTGCTTTCGCTGTACTTCTGCAATATGTTCGACATCCTCGTAATTATAGGGACGGCAAAGGTTTCCGATGTACTCCCGGGCATATTCCGGAATAAATTCCGTATGATAATGTAGGGCCAGCTGTTCGGTTAACGTGGATTTACCTGTGCATTCCGGACCCGTTATAACTATGTGAATTAATTTGTTGTTTGCAACTTCATTTCTTTTTTCCATTCCACAAATCCTTTAATGGCGAGCAAGGTATAAACCAAAAATAATATTGCACTGGGATAAAGTTCTTTGTATATCATCACACCCATGGAGAGCAAGTCAATTACAATCCAAAACAACCATTGTTCAATCAATTTCTGGGTAAGCATCCAGGTTGCCACAATTCCACCCGAAGTCAGCAAGGCATCAGCCATGGCCATATCCGATGAAACTTTTTTGAGTACAAGGTATAAAGGAACAACCAGAACAAGTGTTATCGCCAAACAGGATCCTAAATATCTGCCCGAAGCTTTATGAATGCGCAGTCCCCCAGCCTGCTTCGCCGGTTTCCTGGTCCAGTTATACCATCCGTAAAAGCCGACAATCACATAATAGATGTACAATAAACTGTATGCAAATATACCCGATTTGAAAAAAATCCAGACATAGAGACCGGAAGATACAATCCCGAATAACCACAAAAGAATGTTTTCCCTTATCGTGAAAATTACATATAACAAACCGGTAATCACTGCAGAAAGCTCCAAATAGTTCAGCTGCAGCCAACTGAGAACAGACCAGGCAACCGGCATCACTTCTTGTTTAATAGCATGACCTCGTACTTATCCCAGTTTTTCAGAATGGTTACGGCGGTTTCAATTTTTGGATCTTTCAAATTGGCAATTTCAAAGAACTCATTTGTGGACCAGATATCGCGGGCAATATAAGCTTTTAACAGGAGCTCGATCTGCTCTTTTGAAAAGGAAAGACCTGTCTTATTTTCCGGTATCCCGTCGCTCTCAGCGTATCTGATAAATTTCGACATTAATTTCTCACTCACTTCAAAACCATTCCTGAAACTTTTGAAGTCGGGGTATTCTTTCTCAATTTCTTTCCTGTTATTATCAACATATTCCAATACAAACTGACTGATGGTTCCTTTCCTCATCAACTGACGGTAGTAATCAGAATAGTAACTGGTATCGATCGAAACAAAATAGTCGGGCATGATTCCACCGCCGCCGTATACCAACCGGGTATTTTTTAATGTATAGAACTTGAGGGAATCGGGCAAATGAATGCTGTCTTTATGGGCGAGCTCACCATTCATATACCTTGTCAACAATTCCTTATCATAATCATCACGATCCATCTGGTAGGGTTTCTGAATTAATCTGCCTGTAGGTGTATAATACTTGGCAACGGTAAGCCGGATCATGGATTGATCAGGGAGTAAAAGAGGTTTCTGCACCAATCCCTTACCATAGGATCTCCGCCCGACAATGATTCCCCTGTCCCAATCCTGGATTGCACCTGAAAGGATTTCACTTGCAGAGGCAGATCCTTCATCTATGAGGATAACCAGATTTCCTTTCTCAAATTTGCCTTCACGGGATGCAAAATACTGTCGTTTTGGACTATTAATCCCCTGTGTATAAAGTATTAGCTTCTCATTGTCGAGAAACTGGTCAGCCAGATTAATGGCTACCTCAAGGTAACCACCGCCATTGCCGGTCAAATCCACGATAAGGTCCTTTATATTATTGTCCTTCAGTTCATTAATGGCCTCATCAAATTCATCCATGGTAGTCATGGAAAAACGGTTTATTTTAATGTAGCCAATATCCTCATTGATTTGGTAGTAGGCATCAATACTATAAATTGGAATCTTGTCCCTGATAATATCATAATCTGATAAACCGGGTACGTTCTTTCGCAGTATTGAGACTGTAACTTTGGAACCCTTCTTTCCTCTCAGCAAGGCATATACCTGTTCAGAAGTAATGCCAATACCAGCAACATTCTTTCCGTCGACTTTGATGATGCGATCACCTGCCATAATTCCGGCTTTATCGGATGGTCCTCCGGCTACCGGTGATATGATATAGACTGTATCATGCAGAATATTAAAGGACACGCCAACACCCTCAAAATTACCCTGCAAGGGTTCATTGAGATCTTTGACCTCATCCTTGGTAAGATATGAAGAATGCGGATCAAGCTCTTTCAGCAGCTCAGAAATGGCGTGTTCAACAAGCAATCCCTGGTCAACTGAATCCACATAATATTTATCGATCCATTCCAGCACCGTCCCGAATTTAAATGCCTGTTCATTGAGAAGCTGCGCCTTCAAACCCAGGCTTCCTGATAGGCTTACAAGAAGTAAAGCAGAAATTCTTATTATACCGTTCATATTCCCTGTGACTAATTTACATGCAAAAATACGTAAATAATACTGATTATTCCCATTCAATCGTTGCCGGAGGCTTTGAGCTGATATCATAAACCACCCTGTTGACGCCTTTCACTTTGTTGATAATGCGGTTTGATATGGCACCCAGAAATTCATACGGAAGATGCGACCAGTCAGCCGTCATACCATCTGTAGATGAAACTGCGCGAAGAGCAATTACATTTTCATAGGTACGTTCATCTCCCATCACACCAACCGACTGAACAGGCAAAAGGATGGCTGCGGCCTGCCAGACTGAATCGTACAGGCCATATTCCTTGAGCCCCTGAATGTATATATCATCCACTTCCTGAAGAATTCTGACCTTCTCAGGTGTAATATCACTGATGATCCGGATGGCCAGACCTGGTCCGGGAAACGGGTGCCTGCTGAGAATCAGCGGATCAATATGGAGCGCCTTGCCAACCCGTCTCACCTCATCTTTAAAGAGTAATTTTAAAGGCTCAATGACTTTTAGATTCATTTTGGCGGGAAGTCCGCCCACATTATGATGTGATTTGATCGTTGCTGAAGGACCGTTAACTGACACCGATTCAATAACATCTGGATAAATGGTTCCCTGTGCAAGCCATTTTACATTTTCAATTTTGCGTGCCTCGCTCTCAAAAACCCGGATAAAATTTTTCCCTATTGATTTTCGTTTTAATTCAGGGTCAAATACATTGCGCAGATCCTCCAGAAAGATATCTTTTGCATCGATACCATGCACATTCAAACCCATATGTTGATAGGAAGCAAGCACTTTAACAAACTCATCCTTGCGAAGCAACCCATTATCGACAAAAATGCAGGTCAGATTTGACCCGACAGCCTGGTGCAACAGCACTGCAGCCACCGATGAATCTACACCTCCGGACAGGCCCAGCACAACCCTGTCATTTTGCAGTGTGCTTTTTAAGTTCCGGATGGTTTCTGCAATAAACGATTCAGGCGTCCAATCCTGTCTGCAACCGCAGATATCAACAACAAAGTTCCTGAGTATCCTGAGCCCTTCGGTGGTATGATATACCTCGGGGTGAAACTGGATGCCATAGGTTTCTTCGCTGCTGATCTTATAAGATCCGATTCTTACATCTCTTGTATTACCGGTGATATGGTAGCCATCCGGTAATTTTGCAATGGTATCTCCGTGTGACATCCAAACCTGGGTGCCGCTCTGAACACCTTTCAAAAGTTTGCATTCAGGATCAGTCACTTCCAGGTTGGCCCTGCCATATTCACGTGTCCTGGACGAAGTAACCAGACCTCCGTAAGCATGTGACAGGTATTGTGCGCCATAGCAGATTCCAAGTATTGGTATAGATCCTTTGATTTTGCCCAGATCGGGAATGGGTGCGTCCGGATCTCTAACCGAAGAGGGACTGCCGGAAAGGATTACTCCCTTTACTGCGTGATCTGTTGTGTTTCCGGTATTGAAAGGCCAGATCTCGCAATATACATTTAATTCTCTTACTCTGCGCGCAATCAGCTGGGTATATTGCGATCCAAAATCCAGGATAATAATTTTCTCTTCCACCAGGAATAAAGTTTCTGTAATAAATTTCAAATATACATTAATTTATGCCCCCAAGGCAACTCGTTTCTGCTCCACACTGTACTTTTCACCATCTTCAACAGCGTAGGTTTCAGGAAATATAGCCCGGGCTTCATGGAGCAGGGCATGAATACTTTTATAACGGGTTGAAAAATGACCAATGAGCAGTTTACCTACATTGGATTCTTTGGCCAGTGTAGCAGCCTGACTTGCTGTTGAATGTCCTGTAATTTTTGCAAGTTTCTTGTCCTTTTCCGAGAATGTGGCTTCGAAATACAGCAAATTCAGGTTTTTCAGGTCGTTTTTCAGTTTCAGGAAACAGGATGTATCCGTACAAAAACCATAAGTTCTGGATTGATAAGGAGGTAAGGTAAGTTCACCATTTGGGATGGTTTCCCCCGTGGATGTGACATAATCATGACCTTCTTTTATTTTCCGTATATCCCGGATACCCAGGGCAAATTTATCAATGGCTTCCTTCCGGAGATTCAGGAGTTTTTTCTTCTCCCTGAAGATATAACCTACCACCGGAACGCTGTGTCTCAAAGGAATGCTCTCAACTGTCAGGGCCTTGTCTTCGTATAGTAACTGCGATCTGGTTGCAGTAAAAGGATGATGAATAATATTGTACGACATCTCTATACCGAAATGCAGCCTGAAATGCTCCAGGGTAGGTGCCAGATCCCTGTGGGCATATACATGCAAGTCCTTTTTTCTGCCCATCAGGTTATAGGACGAGAAGAGTCCGAACAAGCCAAAAACATGATCTCCATGCAGGTGGGAGATAAAGATGTGATCGATCTTTGACATGTTGATGGAAAAACGCCTGAGTTGGATTTGCGTTCCTTCTCCGCAGTCAATTAAAAAAAACCGCTCATGTACATTAAGTACCTGAGCGGTAGGAAATCTTGTGGATGTGGGCAATGCAGAACTGCTGCCCAGCACCGTTACAGTGAATGACATGCGGGTTCTAAAACTAATTTACCGGTTCAGCAAAAAGTTTAACCGCCTCATCGAGAGATGCAGCAATGTTTAACACTGTATCGAGTTGGGAAATGGTGATTAACCTTTCAACAGCGTCATTCAAACCAGTCAATACAAAAGTGCCATTGGCGTTCTTACACAAACGGTTAGCTACAAGAATCGCGCTAAGTCCCGATGAGTCACAATACCGGCATTTACTCAAGTCAAGCACAATGTTCTTTTCACCGTTACCTGATACGAGAACCAGTTCCGACTTAAGGGTAGGAGCAATATGCGTATCAAGCTTTTCCTCCAACACCTGGATTAAGGTATAATTCTTGAGCTTTTCGATCTTGAATTCCATGATGAAAAAAATTTATTTATTTTATTACTCGTTTTCAGCCTGGTTTTCATCTGGTGCTAAGGCCTTTTTCTCTGTTTTCTTCTTCTTCAGTTCTTTCTTCTCCATCTCATTCTTTATGGCGGCCAGATCAGTAATGTCACCCAGTGTGGTTTTTTCCATATTGGTCTTCATCTTCTTGGTAGCCTTGTGCGCTGCATCAGTCGAAGTTTTCCGCTCTGCTTCCGTTGAAGCCCGTTTTAAATCCTCATGGATTCTGCTGTGCGAAACGATGATCTTCTTGGATCCCTTTGAAAACTCAATCACCTTGAAGGGCAACCTTTCATCCAGCCTGGCTGCTTTTCCATCTTCCTTCACCAGATGTTTCGGAGTAACAAATCCTTCAACACCGTAAGGAAGAGCTACAACAGCTCCTTTGTCGGTCACTTCAATAATCGTGCCTTCATGAACCGAATCTACAGTAAATATCGTTTCAAAGACATCCCAGGGATTCTCCTCGAGTTGCTTATGTCCGAGACTCAATCGCCTGTTTTCCTTGTCGATCTCAAGAACAACTACTTCAATGTTTTCGCCAATATTGGTGAATTCAGCCGGATGCTTGATCTTTCTGGTCCATGAAAGGTCAGAAATGTGAATCAGTCCATCAACGCCTTCTTCTATTTCAACAAAAACACCGAAGTTTGTAAAGTTACGAACTTTTGCAGTATGTTTACTCCCTACAGGATATTTTTCTTCAATCTTTTCCCAAGGATCCGTCTTAAGTTGCTTCATACCCAGGGACATCTTCCGTTCTTCGCGATCAAGTGTAAGGATAACGGCTTCCACTTCATCTCCGACTTTCAGGAATTCCTGCGCGCTGCGGAGGTGCTGTGACCATGACATTTCTGAAACATGGATAAGACCTTCAACTCCAGTCGTGATCTCAATGAAAGCGCCATAATCAGCCATAACAACAACACGACCCTTGACCTTATCACCCACCTTGAGATCAGAATTAAGTGAATCCCACGGATGCGGCGTAAGTTGCTTCAGACCGAGAGCTATACGTTTCTTTTCATCATCAAAATCCAAAATTACGACCTGGAGTTTCTGATCGAGCTGAACAATTTCTTCCGGGTGGTTGATACGTCCCCATGATAAATCGGTAATATGGATCAAACCGTCTACCCCACCCAAATCGATGAATACACCATAGGAGGTAATATTCTTCACAGTACCTTCGAGGATCTGACCTTTTTCGAGTTTTGCGATAATTTCCTTCTTCTGCTGTTCAAGCTCAGCTTCAATAAGTGCTTTGTGAGATACAACGACGTTTTTGAATTCATGGTTGATTTTAACCACTTTAAATTCCATCGTTTTACCTACATAAATGTCATAATCACGGATGGGTTTAACATCAATTTGAGAACCGGGAAGGAAGGCCTCAATGCCAAACACATCAACGATCATACCACCCTTGGTGCGACACTTGATATATCCCTTGATAATTTCGTCCTTTTCAAGTGATTCATTGACTCTGTCCCATGATTTCAGCGCTCTTGCCTTTTTATGCGACAGAACCAGCTGACCCTTCTTGTCCTCCTGGCTTTCGATATATACCTCAACCTTATCTCCAATTTTGAGATCAGGGTCATACCTGAATTCGTTCAGACTTACGACACCCTCGGATTTATATCCTATGTTAACAACCACCTCGCGCTTATTCATGGTGATGACAGTGCCATCCACAACTTCGTTAACCTTAATTGCGCTTAAGGTTTCATTGTACATTTTTTCCAGGTCTGTCTTTTTCAACTCAGACTGGTAGTCTCCTTCTTCATACTTATCCCAGTTAAACTCGGGATCTGACTCAACATTTACATCAACGGCAACAGTTTCAGCAACTTTCGTGTCCGGTTTTGTTAAAGCAGTCTCTTCATGAACAGGCGATGTAATCACATCCGCCTCAACAGATTCATTTTTCACATCTGTATTCACTGGATCCTGGACCTGATTTTCAGCTTGTTCCATGGATTGTTCCATGGGCTGTTCCAGGTTGTTCTCGTTATTCTCTACCATTCAATTAATAAATTAAAATTTAGTAAATTAGACATTATGTTGTTTAAATTGAGCTGCAAAAGTATAATTTTCCCTTAGAAAAAACTAAAAATATGGAAAAAATTAAAAGTAGATAATACCTTATGATCGTACGATTTTAGCCCTAGCCTGTTTTATTAGTCTCCTGAAATTATAATTTTGCCATTGTAAAATCCATTTATTATGAAAGGAATAATCCTGGCCGGTGGATCCGGAACGCGTTTGTATCCCATTACCAAAAGCATTTCCAAACAGATCATACCTATCTATGATAAACCTATGATCTATTATCCTTTAGGTGTTCTGATGCTGGCCGGTTTAAGGGATATACTCATTATATCAACCCCCAAAGACCTGCACCTGTATGAAGATTTGCTCGGTAATGGTAACCAATTGGGAATCAACCTTTCCTATGCTGTTCAACCATCGCCTGATGGTTTGGCACAAGCATTCATTATCGGTGAGAAATTCATCGGTACAGATTCCGTATGCATGATTCTTGGCGACAATATATTTTACGGCCATGGTTTTGGACGGATTCTGGGTGAAACAGCCAGGTTGAAGGATGGAGCTGTAGTTTTCGGTTACTATGTGAATGATCCTGAACGATATGGCGTTGTTGAATTTGATAATAAGGGCAAGGTAATCAGTATTGAAGAAAAACCTGCCAGGCCCAAATCGAACTATGCGGTTACGGGATTGTACTTTTATGACAATGGGGTTATTGAAAAGGCCCGGAAATTAAAGCCTTCATCCCGAGGTGAGCTGGAGATCACGGACCTTAACAGGTTATATCTCGAAGAGAACCGGCTGAGAATAAAGATCATGGGCAGAGGTATAGCCTGGCTTGACACGGGAACCCATGAAACATTGCTGCAGGCCTCAGTATATGTGCAGACCATTGAAGAGAGACAGGGGCTAAAAATCTCCTGCATCGAAGAAATCGCCTTTAAGCAAGGCTTTATTGACAGAGAACAGTTACTTTCGCTGGCGCAACCTCTGATAAAAAACCAGTATGGAAGGTACCTGGTGAAAATTGCTGACGAGGTATTTTACAACTACGAAACTGACGATGGATGGAAATAATCGAAACCGGATTTAAAGATCTTTTAATTATTAAGCCGAGCGTATTTGCGGATTCACGGGGCTATTTTTATGAGAGTTATAACCGGCAGGTTATGTTTGCTGCAGGTATAACATTCAATTTCGTTCAGGATAACCAATCCGAATCAGCTTTTGGCGTGATACGGGGTCTTCATTACCAGCTCAATCCGAATGCCCAGGCAAAATTGGTGCGTGTACTTCAGGGTACAATTTTTGACGTGGCCGTGGACCTTCGGGTAGGTTCACCCACTTATTCAAAATATTATGGCCTTGAACTGTCCAGCAAGAATAAGCTTCAACTGATGATTCCGCAAGGATTCGCGCATGGTTTTTCAGTCCTGTCGCGCAAAGCAGAAGTTCTCTATAAAACTGACAACTTTTACAGCAAAGCGGCTGAACGCGGCATAATTTTCAACGATCCCCAACTTAAGATCGACTGGAAAGTAAGCTCCTCAAAGATGATTGTCTCTGACCGGGATCTTGGTCTTCCGGCATTTGGGAAACATGAAGCCAATTTTAATTTTTAGGGAACATGAAGCATATTCTTATTACGGGAGCCAACGGACAGTTGGGTACATCACTTAAAGAACATGCCCGTGATTACAGCCAGTATGCCTTTACCTATGTGGATATTCAGGATTTTGATCTGACAAACGAAACAGAAGTCCGGCAGTTCTTTGAAAAAGAAGGCCGGTTCGATTATATTATTAATTGCGCAGCTTTTACAGCAGTTGATCAGGCGGAAAAGTCGCCGGAACAGGCATTTGCTGTCAATGCCGGCATACCTCGTTTGCTGGGTCAGATCTGCCTTGAAAGCTCCATATTCCTCATTCAACTGTCAACCGACTATGTTTATAACGGAATGAGTTTTCAGCCCCATACCGAAGACGAGACCCCAGTGGCCTTATCATTATATGCACAGAGCAAACTGGAAGGCGAAATGCATCTTTGGAACAATCCCCGGGCTATAATTATAAGGACTTCCTGGTTGTACAGTGAATACGGCAATAACTTTCTCAGGACCATGATCCGCTTATCGAAAGAGCGGAAGGAACTGGGCGTAGTATTTGACCAGCTGGGGACGCCCACCTATGCTGGTGACCTGGCCGAAGTGCTTTTAGGGATCATTATTCACTCTGAAAAACACGGATTCAAAGCGGGGATTTACAATTATTCCAATGAAGGTGTTTGCAGCTGGTATGACTTTGCCGTGGAGATTATGCAGATGGCAGGCACAAACTGTCATGTGAAACCCCTGAGAACATTTGAATACCCCCTCCCTGCCAGGAGACCTGAATACAGCATAATGGATAAATCAAAAATCAAAAAAGAATTCGGGATAGGTATCTCACACTGGAAGCAAGGTTTAATAAAAGCAATAGAGATTCTCAAAAAAAATAAGGAAATTTGACTCTGATAAAAATATGCATACCTATGGAAAACAAAGCACTATTAACCCATGTCAGAGAACGCGCAAGTAAATGGTTAAAAGACCAGTATGACGCAGAAACCCGCAGGAAGGTGAAAGATCTGATGGAGAACAATGAAGCGGAACTCATTGAGTGCTTTTACCGCGACCTTGAATTTGGAACAGGCGGTTTACGAGGTATTATGGGAGTCGGTACCAACCGTATGAATATTTATACCGTAGCCATGGCCACACAGGGTTTGAGTAATTACCTGAAAAAGGAATTCAAACATATACCACAGATCAAAGTCGCCATTGCGCATGATTCGCGAAATAACAGCAAGCTGTTTGCCAAAACCACTGCTGAAATTTTTTCAGCCAATGGTTTTAAAGTGTATCTGTTTGAAGACCTCAGACCTACTCCGGAATTGTCCTTTGCCATCCGGTATTTTAAATGTCAGAGCGGTGTAGTGATTACGGCATCCCACAATCCCAAGGAATACAATGGCTATAAGGCATACTGGGACGATGGCGCACAGTTAATTGAACCGCACGATAAACTGGTAATCCAGGAAGTGCAGTCCATACAATCCATTGAGCACGTGAATTTCAAGGCAAAACCTGAAAATATCGAATTAATAGGCACGGAGATTGATGATATTTATACCAACCAGATAACCGGCCTGTCTCTGTCTCATGACGTGATCAGAAGGCAAAACTCGCTGAAGATAGTTTATACACCTTTGCATGGTGCCGGCGTTAAACTGGTACCCCAGGTTTTGCGAAAATTTGGTTTTACCAATGTTATCCATGTCGATGAACAGGATATACCGGACGGGAATTTTCCAACAGTCCGATCACCCAATCCGGAAGAGAGCGCCGCTCTGAGCCTGGCCATAAAAAAGGCAGAAGAAACATCGGCAGATATTGTGTTGGCCACTGACCCGGATGCGGACAGGGTTGGCGTTGTTGTAAAAAACAGCCAGGGCAAATACGTTGTTCTGAACGGGAATCAGTCGGCTTCCCTGCTGATCAATTATCTTTTATCACGTTGGGCAGCCCAGGGAAAACTAAAAGGAAGGGAATACATTGTAAAAACGATTGTGACGACGGAGTTGCTGGCCGATATTGCGCGCAAATACAAAGTTGAATGTTACGATGTGCTCACCGGTTTTAAATACATTGCCGATGTGATAAAAACATTTGAAGGCCAGAAGACCTTCGTGGGGGGCGGTGAAGAGAGTTACGGTTACCTGGCCGGTGATTTCGTTCGCGATAAGGACGCCATCATGGCATGTGCCCTGATCGCTGAAGCTGCCGCTTTTGCAAAAGACCAGGGGATGACCATGTACGAGCAACTGCTTGAGATCTACAAAGAATACGGATTATACAAGGAAAAACTGATCTCCGTAGAGCGAAAAGGAAAGTCAGGTGCTGAAGAAATAGAGCAGATGATGCGCAATTTCAGACAGAATCCTCCGGCCTCGGTGAATCATTCACTCACCACCGAAGTAATGGATTACCTCGACAGCAAATGCCTTGATAAAGCAAACCGTAAAAATGGCGGTATTGTGATTCCAAAATCAGATGTTCTCCAATTGTTCACAGCCGATGGGACCAAGATTTCCATCAGACCCTCCGGCACAGAGCCCAAAATCAAGTTTTATTTCGGGGTAAAGGGTGAAATAAAGAAAATAAGTGACTTTGAGGCTGTGAACAACGCATTGGATGGCAAAATTGAAAAAATCATCACGGATCTAAAATTGAGATAAATCCACCGGCATGAAATCATTTCGCAAGGAACTGTGGTTCAACACAAACAGTCGTCGTCAATTACTGAATATAACCCCTCAGGTTCAACAATGCCTTGAAGAAAGCGGAATAAAGGAAGGTTTGCTTCTGTGCAATGCCATGCACATTACGAGCAGTGTGTTCATCAACGATGATGAAGCAGGTCTGCATCATGATTTTGAGGTGTGGCTTGAAAGACTTGCACCGGAGAAACCCTATTCCCAATACCGTCACAATGGTTTTGAAGACAATGCGGATGCGCATTTAAAGCGCACCGTCATGGGCCGTGAAGTAGTTGCCGCAATCACCAATGGCCGCCTTGATTTTGGTCCCTGGGAACAGATCTTTTACGGGGAGTTTGACGGAAAACGAAGCAAACGGGTTCTGGTAAAGATCATCGGGGAGTAAGCGACGATATATCAAACAAGTTGCCTAAAACACCGAACAAGGAATACCGAACTTAAAATATCGAAGTTTATTCCAGATACGTATACCCGTAAAGGCCTGACCTGTAATTGGAAAGGAATTCCTTCCCTTCCTCTGCCGTAATAACCCCTGATTTAACAGCTGACGTTACCCAGGTCTCAACCGTGCGTACCAGCTTTTTAGCATTGTATTGCACATAGTCCAGGACCTCAGCCACGGTTTCACCGTCGATGATCTGGTCAATCTGATAGCCGTCATCCGTAACGGATACATGCACAGCATTGGTATCGCCGAAAAGATTATGAAGATCGCCCAGGATTTCCTGGTACGCCCCTACCAGAAAAACACCCAGGTAATAAGATTCTTTGGGCTTCAACGCGTGCACCGGCAAGTAATAGGAGAAATTCCGGGTTGAGATGAAATTGTCAATCTTTCCATCGGAATCACAGGTAATATCCTGTATAGTGGCAGCGCGCAAAGGTTTTTCATCCAGGCGCTGCAAAGGGACAATCGGAAAGATCTGATCAATAGCCCAAGAATCAGGCATGGACTGGAACAGGGAGAAATTGCAGAAGTATTTATCGGATAGTAATTTGGGGAGATGACGCAACTCCTCCGATGTGTGTTTGGTTTCATTGGCCATTTGGTACAATTCACGCGCAACCGACCAGAATAACCTTTCTACCTGCGCCCGGGTTCGCAAATCGAGCAATCCAAGACTGAACCGGTCGAGCGCTTCTTCACGGATCTGCTGCGCATCATGCCATGTTTCAAGCATGCCGGGCTGATTAAGCCTGTCCCACAAAGAATACATTTCGTGTACAAGTTCATGGTCATCCGGTCCGGGTTCATCATCCTCATCCCATTCAGGAACCGTAGTGGTCTCAAGCACTTCAAAAATGAGAACCGAATGATGGGCTGTGAGGGAGCGGCCTGATTCGGTGATAATATTCGGATGCGGAATGTTATTCCGGTCACTGGCATCCACGAGCGTGGATATCGAATCATTAACATATTCCTGCATGCTGTAATTCACGCTGCTTTCACTGTTGGGCGACCGTGTACCGTCATAATCCACGCCCAGGCCTCCTCCGATATCGACAAATTCAATTTTAAATCCATTTTTATGAAGCTGAACATAAAATTCAGATGCTTCCCGCAGGGCGATCTTTATGCGACGGATCTTGGTAACCTGGCTGCCGATGTGAAAATGAACCAGGCGAAGACAGTCTTTCATCCTGTTTTTTTCGAGAAAATCCATGGCCTCCAGAAGTTCACTTGATGTCAGGCCAAATTTGCTGACATCACCCCCCGACTCTTCCCATTTACCGCTTCCCGTACTGGCAAGTTTAACACGAATTCCCAGGTTAGGCTTGATCTTCAGCCGTCGAGAAACACTGGCGATGAGTTTCAGCTCATTCAGTTTTTCAACTACCAAAAAAATGCGTTTCCCCATTTTCTGAGCTAGCAGGGCCAATTCCACATAATCCTCATCCTTGTATCCATTGCAGATAATCAGTGAGTCACTGTCAGCATTGATGGCAATCACAGCATGCAACTCAGGCTTAGAACCAGCTTCAAGCCCGATATTGAATTTTTTTCCATGGTTAACGATTTCCTCTACCACCGGTCTCATCTGATTCACCTTGATTGGATAGATGATGAAATTTTGCGCTTTATAACCATATTCTTCGGCAGCAGACACAAAACTCCTCGACATTTTTTCGATGCGGTTATCTAGAATATCCGGAAACCTGATGAGCATAGGCGCTGATACATCCCTCAGGATCAGTTCATCCACCAGTTCACGAAGATCGATTTTAATGTTGTCTTTTCGGGGTGAAACATCAATGTGACCTTTCTCATTGATAGAGAAATAATTCACTCCCCAGCCCTGTATATTATACAATTCAGCCGAGTCCTCGACGCGCCATTTTCTCATTCGCTAAAAAGTTAATCCTTTGAATTTTTTGCAAAAATGCAAATAATATGAACAAAAAAAACAAAAGATGGAATTAACCTGTAATCTTGTCCGGGAGTCCCTTCTTCATGACTTTCTTATCTCCGGAAGGCCTTGGCAGGAACATGTCTTCGGAAGTTAAACCGACCTCCTTCATCACCTGGAGGCTGTATTCAAGTCGCCCCAAATCGTTGTTACCTGCATTGTTGGTGCCAAAGGTGAATTTCACCCCCGCAGCTTTGGCTCTTTTTACAAAAGCCACGCTGGGAATTTTAAAGCGGGAATTGATTTCCAGGGCAACATCATGATCAACAAGAACCTTAATTACACGGTCCATTCTTTCAGGTGTCCACAATCGATCATACTGATCAGCTATGGATTCCGGCAGGTACGTAGGATTAACATGAATATCCACAGGTTCCTGGGAAATCACTGCTTCAATTTTGCTGACCAGCATATCCATGAACTTCTGCTCATCATCAACAAATGTTTCTTCCGGTATCCAGAGCCTCATTCTCCGTCCTTTATGATCGGTCCAGGTCATGGCATCCGTAAAAATGTAATCGTATTTTGCAATAGTTTCCGGTGTAAACAATGTTATCCATTCACGGCCTTCGCACTGCATAGCCTTAAAGACAGGTTCCCTTTCGAATTCAGCGTAATATGCCAGCAATGAAGAATCATTCGTTACAGGAAAATTCAGGCCGCAGTTGGGTGCAATTCCGTAATTGTAGCCATTCATCCGCCCGTGCCGGCTGATTTGTTCCACAGTCAGGCCTCCTTTTAAATGCCCATGGAAATCAATAACCGGGAAGCCTTGTTGGTTCAACAACGTAAGCATTTCACCCGTGGTATCATTCAGGAAGACTGTATCCGTCTCTGACTGCAAATCCTTTCCCAGCTCTTCACAAAAGATATTGCCCACCAGCACCTGTCCGTTTTCACCTGACTTCTGCAGAATCACCCCCCCCTCGGAAAGTATCATGTTTTCAAAGCCGTCAATTCTTTGTGGTTCGTCGGGTTGAAAGTACTCACTGACAATTTTATCATTCACTGCCACAATGATATGATTGGCCCTGACTTCAATTTTAAGATTAAACCACTGTTCATCACGGGCAGTTCGCACAAAATTATTCCTGATCAGCGACAAACTCCCGGTTTTCTGTGGATTGCCGGAACGGTAATCCGAGTTATTGATCACAACTGAGTAACCCTGGTTTTTATTGTCGGCTGAGGTATGAAAGCCCAGTTTGGCTTCCGCTCCCGGAGTGGTCAAAAGATCAGCGGTCAGTATAAAATTTTTCGCGGTAAACCGGGAAGTCAGTTTTGCACCGGGCTTTTTAAGTACAAGTGTATCCTTTGCCAATTCAACATCTTGCATTTCCCAGTACCTGGATGCACTTTCCCCTGTGATCAGGACTTTCTCACCTTTTTTTATGCCAGGGGTGCATGCTGTTCCGAATGCCAAAAATGACAGAATTCCCACCAGCATGCCCGTTCTATTTGTTCTCATCTCGATTAAAATTAAATGAATCCGAATATACCACTTTATCAGCGTAAAATTCTAACAGCCTAATATTTTTTGGCGATGTAAAATCATTAAATTTACCCGGACTTAGCATTTCAATAAAATCGTTATCTTAGAATATTATTTTAAATACTGATCAACTCATTATGAAACCTTCCAGAATATTGGTAATAGATGATTCCACTACCAATATTGTTCTACTTGAAGCCGTCCTGACAGATAAGGGCTATGTGATTGAAACGGCTTTGACTGTTAAAGAGGCTTTTGCACGAATGGACAAGCAACTTCCCGATCTTATTTTGCTTGATCTGTTAATGCCCAAGGTAAGCGGATTTGATTTTCTTGAACAACTCAGGCGGAATGAGATGACAAAAAAAACACCTGTAATTGTTATCTCAGCGCTTAACACAGACGACGAAAATCTTCAGAAAATTAAAAATCTTGATGCGGTGGATTTTCTCCGAAAGCCCATCGATATTAAGTACCTGGTTAATCTGGTGGAAAAAACCCTGAAACAGGATTGAAATTGACCTGACAGGCGTGTCATCAATCAGCCGGCTCATTGGCCGGCTTTTCTATTCCATTCACCAGGATTTTTTGTCAGTTTGTCAATGAAAAACTTCAACTCCTTAACAATAATAAACTTAAATGCGCGATCGTACGTTAACTTCAGTGAAGATCTATTGTTTGAATCTTTATAACGGTTGAAAACCAGAGCAAACTAAAGAAAATTCCATGAAGAGAATTCTTGTTGTTGACGACAATATCCTGATGAGAAAATTAATCATCAATCTTTTTCACAAGGAAAGTATTGCATTTGATGAAGCGTGTGACGGGCTGGAAGGACTTGAAAAATTATCAGGTAATCCATATGACCTGATCATCACCGATATTGTAATGCCTAAAATGGAAGGAATTGAATTGATCATGGAGATAAAACGAAAATACCCCCTCATGAAGATCATTGCCATCAGTGGCGGTGAACCGCTGTATTTATATGTGGCCAAGAAACTGGGAATCCGGGATGTTTTCACTAAACCGCTCAATCAACAGGGATTTTCAGCAGCTGTATTGCATGCTTTGCAGTGTCCGGGCGAAATACTGATTTCTGGTTGACCAATCTGCAATTCCTGCAAGCTATATTCGGTTGAAAGGATTAATTTTGTATAGTCATACAAAGTTATCCTTATGAAAGCAATGATGTTAACCGGCATCCGGAAAATGGAATTCCTGGAGATTCCAGATCCTGCTATTTCCAATGATCATGATGTTAAAATCAGGATGGAGGTTGTGGGAGTCTGTGGATCTGATATTCACTATTACCTGCAGGGTAAAATCGGCAGCCAGGTGGTACAATATCCCTTCACAGTAGGACATGAGGGAGCCGGAACAGTGCTGGAAACAGGTCCGGCCGTCACACGCGTCAAACCTGGTGATCGTATTGCCATTGAACCGGCCATGCCCTGCTGGCAATGTGATCAATGCCTTGCCGGCAGGCACCATACCTGCAGAAAGTTAAGGTTTCTGGGTTGTCCCGGACAGGCCCAGGGTTGTCTTTCAGAATATATCATCATGCCGGAAACCAGTTGCTTCCGAATTTCTCCGGGCTTATCCCTGGATGAGGCCGCTATATCAGAGCCACTGGCCATTGGGGTATATGCAGTTAAGCAGTCGGTACCCATGCCTGGTTCCCGAATCGCTATCCTGGGCTCCGGCCCGATCGGGATGAGTGTTATGCTTGCCTCAAAAGCTGCAGGGTGTGAAAGAATATATATGACCGATAAGATTGATGAACGGCTCAGGCTGGTTAAAAATGCCGGGGCTGAGTGGACCGGGAACCCGGACAAGGTGGATGTAACGCGACTGATTCTTGAGCAGGAACCTTTGGCCCTCGATGCTGTTTTTGAATGTTGCGGCAAACAGGAAACGGTAGATCAGGCATTTGAACTTCTTAAACCGGGAGGAAAGCTTGTGTTGGTTGGGATTCCTGAATTCAATCGCTGGTCGATGTCAGTGGATATCGGCCGAAGAAAGGAAATTGCAATTCAGAATATTCGCCGGCAGGTGGACTGTGTTGAAGCAGCGCTTGAAAGCATGGAAAGAGGCAGGATAAGGGCCGCACAGATGGCCACGCACCATTTTAGTTTCAGGGATACCCCGGAGGCTTTTGAACTGGTGGCAGATTATCGCGATGGGGTAATGAAGGCGATGATTGATTTCAGGAAATAGTGGAGGGTGCATCAACAGACTTAAAAAATTCTAACTTTGCTTTGTTAAACATGTGTTTTATCATTGCCTTTTTGAATATTAATTCAAATCTTGCGTAAATAAATTCAAATAAAGATAACTTAAAAGACTTCAAAAAAAATGACAACACTTACAAGCCAGGATTACATCAACCTGGAAGACGAATTCGGTGCTCATAACTATCATCCTTTGCCGGTAGTGCTTAAAAAAGGAAAGGGAGTTTTTCTTTGGGATGTAGAGGGTAAAAAGTACTATGATTTTTTGTCAGCCTATTCAGCCGTTAATCAGGGTCATTGTCATCCAAAGATCATCAAGGCTTTGCGCAAACAATCCAAAAAGCTGACGTTAACTTCCAGGGCGTTTTACAATGACTGTCTCGGAAAGTTCGAGAAATATACAACTTCATTACTGGGATATGACAAACTGCTTCCGATGAATTCAGGTGCTGAAGGCGTTGAAAGTGCACTCAAGCTTTGCAGAAGATGGGCCTATGACAAAAAAGGAATTCCCGAAAATGAGGCTAAAATTATCGTGTGTGACGGGAATTTTCATGGTAGAACTGTTACGGTCATTTCCATGTCAACCGACCCTTCATCATTCAAGGGCTTCGGACCATTTACACCGGGATTTTCCGTGGTTCCCTATAATGATCTGAAAGCCCTTGAGAAAGAGTTGCAGGATCCGAAAGTTGCGGGTTTTCTGGTGGAGCCCATTCAGGGGGAAGCAGGCGTATTTGTCCCCGATAGCGGCTATATTAAGAAAGCTTACGAGCTTTGCCGGAATAAAAATGTCCTGTTCATAGCTGATGAAGTGCAGACCGGACTGGCTCGTACCGGCAGAATGCTTGCCTGTGACCACGAAAATGTTCATCCCGACATCCTCATACTGGGCAAAGCCTTATCCGGAGGCGTATTTCCCATATCGGCCGTTTTAGCCAGCAACGAGATCATGCTCTGCATTAAGCCCGGGGAACATGGTTCCACCTTTGGTGGTAATCCTTTGGCCTCCAAGATAGCCGTTGCCTCCCTGAAAGTTCTGGTTGATGAAAAACTTGCAGAGAATGCCGATAAGCTGGGTATGATTTTCCGCGAAGAATTGAAGACCTTTGAAAGGGACCATGACATGGTGGAAACCGTGCGCGGAAAAGGATTGCTGAACGCCGTTGTAATCAGGCCCAAAAACGGTAAAACTGCCTGGGACGTTTGCCTGGCATTAAAAAATAATGGTTTGCTTGCCAAACCCACACATGATCATATTATTCGCTTTGCGCCACCATTGGTAATCACCGAGGATCAGCTCATGGAGTCCATCGACATTATCAAGGACACTCTGAACGAATTCAATTAACATCCAGTAGAGGCGCATTGCAATGCGTCTCTACCCTTATAACCTTATTGGAAATTTATCGTTTAAGGTAAATACACTATCTTGCTTACGGATTAGCAAGGTACCATCGATTGCTTCATATGGGATACAAAATTATTATCGTAGATGAAAATCAAGTCAATAAGGAGTTAATCGGTAATCTTTTAGCAAAAATTGAAACCAAAGGGATTTTAGAATACAATTCAAAACCCGCCACGCCGGATGAATTGATTTCCAGCATGGAGAAAGCGTTTGCTTTAACCGAGTTGGACGAGGATATTGATAAGAAGATCCGGAGAAGAAAGGAAATCAATGACTTGCTGGTCAAAATTATGGCCAGTTCAAATAACATGCCTTTTTCTTTTCTCCTGATCAAACCGAATGGTGAAATCGAATGGGCCAATGACGGATTTGAACGGTTGCATGGTTTTCGTTTGGATGCCTACCGGGAATTATACGGAAATACCATTTACAGTCTTGATCCCTCCTCTGAAATAGCCAATCTGTTCAACAATTGTCTGAAGGAGGTCCAGGCAACTGATTGCATCTGTCATGTGAAATCTAAAAAAGGTGAAATCAGATGGCTTCAGGTTTTTATGAATCCCCTGATCAATGCGGATGGCTTAATTGAAGAGATTATTGCCGTTGAAATTGACATCACGGTTTTCAAAAACAAGGAATCTGAATTGAATGCCCAGAATAAAAAGATGAAGGATATTACCCGAAACCTGGAGCATGTTAATGCACTGTTGGAGGACCAGAAACAGGAGATAAACCAGCAAAAGCTCACCATTGAGCTGGAGCAGGAGAAATCGGAAAAGCTTTTACTGAACATATTGCCTTTTGAGGTTGCGAGGCAGTTGAAATCAAAAGGAAGAGCCGGTACCCGGCAATACAAGTTGGTAAGTGTATTGTTTGCAGATTTCAAAGGATTCTCAAGGCTGAGTAAATCACTCGATCCCAAAGACCTGGTCAGTATTCTGGATTCCTACTTTGCTACTTTTGATGAGATCACAGGCCGGCATTATATTGAAAAAATAAAGACCATTGGCGATGCTTATATGTGTGCCGGCGGGCTGCCTTTAAGCAATAAGAGTAACCCGGTCGATACCGTGCTGGCAGGGCTTGAGATTCAGAACTACATGAATACGCTGAATGATACAAAGGTATTGAATCATTTGCCTGTATGGGAATTGAGGTTGGGCATTCATACCGGACCCGTCGTGGCGGGCGTGGTCGGAAGAAAGCGTTTTGCCTATGATATCTGGGGTGACACGGTTAATGTTGCAAGTCGTATGGAACAAAGCGGACATGTCGGTATGGTCAATATTTCCGGCGGCACCTACGAATACATCAAGGATTTCTTTGATTGCGACAACCGGGGCAAGATTGAGACCAAGAACATGGGAAAAATCGACATGTATTTTGTAAATCGGATAAAACCCGAATTTTCAACGGACAATCTGGGGATTCTGCCCAATGAACTGATGATAAACAAGGTCAATAAGCTTTAATATTTAAATTCAAATAACCCCTGTTCATACTCCGATTTGAAGAGTTCATAAAAGAATTGTAACGGTTGAATCCATTCCACGTAATCTATATCAGCCATCAAAATCTTTGTATTGAGGGCTGAAAAAAAACCTAAATGGAATTAATACACCTGCAAGAAGTCAGTTATTCCGAGCTCCGGACTGGGCCAATGGATTGCTTTATTGCTGCTTGTGGTTATCAACCCAGGTGTTATTTCCTGGCCGAAAATATAAGCGCATCCATCCCCAGAAAATACCTCCTGGCCATCGATGAAAATAATCAGAGACAAAGTCGTGGCAATCACATGGAAATCTTTAACCGGCTTGGCTTTAAGAATTACTTTACATCCATGAATGAATCCGGTGTCATCGAGGATCTCATCGCTGAAATATGCAATATCAATGCCCGGCAGTTAAACATACTGGTCGATTATTCCTGTATGCCCAAAAAATGGTACGCCTTGATCATCGACAGCATTTCAAGGAATAACTTTAAAGCCAGAAATATCAATTTATACCTTTCCTATACCCCCAAGCTATTTGAAAGGAAGCCCTCCAAGAATTCCATTGACTATATCGGACCCATGCTTTTTAACCGGGATAATCTGAGAGACAGGAAGCCCGTTTCCATGATTGCCTCGCTGGATAATAATAATTCCTTCATCATGGAAGCGATAAATAAGGTGAAGCCGCAAAGAATAATCGCCTTTATCCCTAAATGCGCCCATGATCCGGAATATACAAGACTGGTTACTGAAAACAATAAAGCTTTGTTGAACCGGCTTGACAGCAACAGCATAATCACCTATGATGCAAATCATCCCGAGGAAATAAACTCGGTACTTACCTCACACTGTCTTGACCAGCGTGTCACCTCCGAAGTGGTTATTGTACCTCAGGGACCCAAGACTTTTTCCATGATGTCGCTTCTGCTTTCAGTCAGGTATCCCGATATCAAACTCTGGGAGATCGTCATCAAAGATCCAAAAGTGGATTCTGATCACGGTTTGCCTGCCGCAAATCCCATCATTGTAAAAGTCACTTTTCTTCACGATGAAGCCGACCCGGATGACTAATCCGGATTTCACTATCTGAATATTATTTCTTAAATTAGCATAGTAAGAACCATTTCTCGCTATGAAAAAGATTGATTTCGGCGATTGGGATCATGTGCTGAAATGGTCGTATAGCCTTGCGCGTAAGTACTCCATTGAGAACCTGGTGCCGGCGGGTGTTACTTCTGCCCGAAAATTCGATGCTTACAAACAAAGTAAGAAATCGCTGCCCCGTAAATTCCCAAGAATTCCTGATGAATACTTTATACGGAAAGGCACCTGGAAGGGCTGGCGCGATTTCCTGGGATATCCCGAACAAAAGAAGTCCAGACATTATCTCGGCTATCGCTATGCCTCGCGTATTAGCAGGGAGGCAGGAATTAAAAACTCGAAAGATTATATCCACTGGAAAGACAGGCCGGGTACTCTTCCTTCACGACCTGAATATTTCTATGATGAATGGGCCGGATGGAAGGATTTTCTGGGTGCAAGTTATCTTCCATCCGATCCCAGACATTATACCAAACTGACTGTCGCTGACGTGAGGATCATTAAGCATCAGCTGAAAATGGGCATTTCAGGGGCAGTGCTGGCCAAAACCTTTAAAGTATCTGAAATGCAAATCAGCCGTATTAAGCGCGGTGAAAACTGGAATGACATATAGTCCTGCAGATAAATCAGAAAAATCATATCTTGCTGGTATTCAAATTAACTTTGTTTTTCCTGTTTTTTTTCGTATCTTGTATACAGAATTACCAAAATCCAATTACCACTATGACAATTTACGTTGGTAACATCAGCTACACATTAAGCGAAGATGAAATCAGTAAAATCTTCGAGGTTATGGGGAGTGTCGATTCCATCAAGCTCATCCGGGACAAACGTACCGGAAAATCTAAGGGCTATTGCTTCATAGAAATGCCGGATAAGAAAGAGGCTATGGAAGCCATCAATGCCCTTGATGGTAAGGAAGTAGCCGGCAGAAATTTAAGGGTAATCAAAGCGCATTCCACCAAAAAAGTAAAGGAAGAAGCATAACCGGAAAATACAGAAAGCGAAATATTCGGAGGTGAGGTCAATTCGAATTCAATGTATGTTCATAATTTTTTAACGCCTTATTATTCAAATTAATGAAAAAATAAGTTGCAGATTTAATTTATTTGCTAATTTTGTGCCGATTTATAACTTTATCATTCACATCAAATATTTAAAAAAAATGAAAAAAATTGCTTATTTGTTTGTTGCTTTTGCATTTCTTGGTGTTGTAGCATTCAGTTCATGCAAATCAAAATCAGTTGAACCTGCAGTTGAAGAAACCGTTGTTGAAGAAGCTCCTGTTGTAGCTCCTGACACTACTGTACTTGACACCACTGCTGTTGTTCAGTAATCGCTTGATTACCAGTTTTTAATAGGGGAAGAATTGAAAACATTGACCTAACAGATCTCAGCATCTGTTAGGTTTTCTTTTGCCGTTAGTGTTCACTTTTCAGAATACTTTTAACAGTGACGAGTGATGAGTAACGAGTAATGAGTAATGAGTGGGCATCGAGTTTTGAGTTTAGGAGTGTGGTCACACCCAATACCCAAATCCCGCTCATTACTCTTCACTCATTACTCGTCACTCATTACTCTTCACTCATTACTACTCCTACTGCGGATAAGAGATCCTCACGTGATAAATATTCCGCAGCCTCTTTTTAAAAACATCTCTTACGGTAATGATATCCTTAAAGGTGATTTGTGCATCATTGTATTGTTCTTCTGTCATTTGCGTGTTTATGATGCTATCAACCAACTTGTCGATTGTGCTTTCCGTTATGGTTTTAAGACTTCTCGAAGCCGCTTCCACCGAATCTGCCATCATAACTATGGCTGTTTCTTTTGACAGAGGCCTTGGGCCGGGGTAAGAGAATTTTTTCACGTCCACATCCGCCTCAGGGTACTTGCTGAGAAATGAACGGTAAAAATATTGAACTGTGGTTGTACCGTGATGGGTGCGTATGAAATCTACTATTGGCTCTGGCAATTTGTTTTTCCGGGCCATTTCCACACCCTTCGGAACATGGTCAATGATGATCCGGGCGCTTTGCTCAAATTCCAGATTATCGTGGGGATTGACTGCGGTGGTTTGGTTTTCTATAAAATAATGCGCATCCTCCATTTTGCCGATATCATGATACAAGGCTCCTGCCCGGACCAGTAAAGGATTTCCACCAACACGGAATACGGCATCCTCAGCCAGATTAGCGACCTGCAACGAGTGCTGGAATGTTCCCGGAGCAAGTTCTGCAAGTTTTCGGAGCAAAGGCTGATTCGTATCGGACAATTCCATAAGCGTGGCATCGGAAATAAAACCAAATGTTTTCTCAAACAGGTAAATCAGGGGGTATGATACCAGCAGTAAAAGTCCATTTCCGGCAAACCACCGGAAGTATTTCACCTCCACCTGCGCTATACTACCCTCCTGAACCAGGGCTATGCCCAGGTATAGAATTGAATAGGCAAGTATCACATATATCGAGGTAACCACGAATTTGGAACGGCGGTATACATTGGTAAGGCTTATTATAGCCACCATGCCTGCAACTACGTTCAGAAAAACAAATTCGAATCCGTTGGGAACAAAAAAACCAATCAGCAAAACGGTAATAATATGCACAAACAATGCCAATCTCGAATCAAAGAAAGTTCTCAGGATGATGGGAAGTATGGTGAGTGGAACCAGGTAAATACTGAGTACATTGAGCTTTAAGGTAGTACTGGCAATCAGGATCATCAAAACCATGGTAAGCAGAATGAAAGCTACACTGCCATTACTTTCCAGTACCTCCTTTCTGAAGCTTTTAAGAAATAAGAAGATAACCAGGAAAGAGGCAAAAACCAGGATGAATTTACCGACGATCACCAGTTGACGTGCTCTGAATCCCAGGTTGCGCTCGTATTCCTGCCTTAATGACTCAAGGATCATGAATTTTTCATCATTGATAAACTCACCTTTGGAAATGATTCCCTGTCCTTCCTGGATCAGATCCCTTGTGAGCGATATGCCGTTGATCAGGCTTTTCCTTACGCTTTTTGATTTCTCATCATCATAAGTGACATTGATGGAAAGGTAATTATTAAGTTCGAAATTCCGAAAGAATTCATCGTACTTGCGAACCGGCAGATCACTCCTCTTGGGAATGTTGCTCATCAGTCTTTCACTTAAAAGTTCATAGGCAGACCTGGGAGTATAAAGTCCTGATAACGCACAATATTCAGCCATGTTATCTTTTACAAGGGTGATCCCGGTAAAGGGAACCTTGCCGTTTTCTTCCAGGGGGGCCAGATCAATGATCCCCTTCCGGTATATCTCCCTGACCTGTGATATCAGGTACAACCTGTATTCATATTCCAACTGACGATTCACCAGGTAACGCTTATCGTTCCTGTAGATTTCGCGGGAAGGAATTTTAAGCCCGGTTATGGAATAATCCACCCACCCGGCGCTGAAGTCTTCTCCGAGTTCCTGAATTCGCTGATCGGATATTTCCTGGCTGTAATTAAATATGGGATGAAAACCCTGAATTACGGAATCCCTTTCCCGTGCCAGCTCCCTTTGCGATTTATAAACCGGGAAATTGAACGGTGCTGTCAGATCTTCATGTTTCCAAAATCCGCCCCTCTGATATTCATACATGAATTTTCCTTCACGCGGTAACAAGTAAACTACAACAACCGATGTAATGAAAAAGAAGAAGATGGTCAATATCGTGCGGATATTTCTTCGGATCAAATACAGCAACTTGTTCATATTTGTGATAATGACAGTATTTTGTACCTTAGGGGTATGTTAAAAACCTATACGGACAATAACTTGTACAAATTAAGAAAAAATAATTCATTCATATTCAATTAACAACATTTCTTTGATGATGTTCAAAGCAGTCATTCGGCTGGTAAAAAATAAGGATAAACAGTTATGAAATACGGTATTGCATTGCACAGCATAATCCCCATGCGCAGGGAACCCAGGGAGCAATCTGAAATGGTTAGCCAGGTTTTATTTGGAGAGACCTACGAGGTAATGACCGAAGAACATCACTGGATTCAGATCATCACGCAATATGACAGGTATTCCGGGTGGATTGACCGGAAATTATACAGGGAAATCACTGCATCCTCCTATAACCTGATTCAAAGCCAGTATCCTCCTGTTCAAAGCTCACTTTTGATGAGCATAGAGCGCAGAGGTGCCTCTCCCATGCTTATCCTGGCCGGGAGTACATTGCCTGGTTATAACAGGAAAAAGGATATCATTGAAATTGAGAATGAAGTTTTTCACATCCGATGGACTTTCGGAGAAATGGGTGTTAAGGATCTTCATACACTGAACAAAACAGCCGGGCACTTCCTGAATGCGCCTTACTTATGGGGAGGAAGATCAGTGTTTGGCTGCGATTGCTCGGGTTTTGTGCAGATCCTGTATAAAATTCATGGCATTCGGCTGGAACGTGATTCTTCGCAACAGGCTGAACAGGGAGAAGTAGTAAAGTCTTTGTCAGAAGCCCGGCAGGGCGATCTGGCCTTTTTTGCGGATGAGGACGGAAAGGTCTATCACGTCGGGTTAATCCTCTCGCCTGATGAAATTGTTCACAGTTCCGGTTATGTTCATCGGGACCGTTTGGATGAAAAGGGCATTTTTAATCTCAAAACCCGGGAATACACACATAAATTATTCGCAATTAAAAGAGTATCCTCACTGCAGGCTCCCTCCGAACAGTTCTGACCACTCAAACGGTTGATAACTTTTCGATTCCGGCGAAGACCCGTGCTTCAAAATCCCATACTTTTGACCTGAAAAGTAACTTTTTTCGAAAATGGCCGTAATGAATGGGTATTACGACTGAATTTTTAATTGAATTAATTCTAAATAATGCTATTTATTTAATCAAAACTATCCAAACTATGAAAAAAGCGATTTTATTAGTTGCCATTGTTGCGGTTTTTGGTCTGAAAGGATACAGTCAGTTCTCCTTTGGGGTAGCTCCCGGACTATCAACCAACAGCGCTTATTTTGGCTACAAGGCAGGGAAAGTAGTGCCCTACGTAGGATTCCAATTTGCAAATCTTGGCGTAAAACTTGAAGAAACTGGTGAAGAATGGGATTACGATATTAATGAAGTTGTTGACTATTCTTACGACATGAAAGTATCTGGTAATCTTTATGTACCCAACATCGGGATTAAGTTTTTCGCCATTGAAAAAAACAATCTGAAGGCTTATTTTAATTTAAGCGTGGCCAAACCATTTCTCAGTGCTAAAGTCACGGATGATGGTGATGAAGTAACAGAAATTAGCGATATAGTTAAGGAAATCAAGTTAATCGGAGGAGAATTTGGCTTTGGCGTGGAATACTTCTTTGATGACAATTTCAGTATGGGTGGTGAATTTGGCATTCGTTACATGGGTGGTAAATATTCCGATACTTATACGGATACGTTCTACAATCCAGATTTAGGTGATGACCAGGAAACTGAAATTACCAATACTTTCAAGGCTCATGTTAGCCCTACCTATGCCAAGATATCCCTCAATTTCTATTTTGGTGGCGGGAGCGGTGAATAAGATTTAAGATTCAAGAATCAAGATTTAAGATCCAATAATTTAGAGACATATGCTGGGCGTAGTTTTCAACTACGCCCTTCTTTTTAAACTATCATCCCCGCGCAAATGGTCTCGTTGGTACCCTCGTCTACCAGCACCAGTGAACCTGTGATCCTGTTTTGGCGGTAGGAATCGTAAAAAAGAGGTTGTGTGGTCCGCAGGGTTACTTCCGCAATTTCATTCAAGCCAATTTGTTTATCCCCATAGTTTTTCTCGAGGTTGTTGATATCGATTTTATAGTTCACCTCTTTCACTATACAGCGGGCTTCCCGGGTTGTATGCCTTATCCAGTATTTGGCCCCGGGACGCATGGGTCTTTCATTCAGCCAGCAGAT
Source organism: Bacteroidales bacterium (assembly GCA_041737175.1). Taxonomy (GTDB): domain Bacteria; phylum Bacteroidota; class Bacteroidia; order Bacteroidales; family UBA10428; genus UBA5072. The sequence continues at coordinate 20,743 of JBGSSF010000022.1, read as the reverse complement.
CATGGCTGTGATATCCTGTGACACCTGCGGCAGATTGTTTTCCTTCACAATCATATCACCCCGGCTGATGTCAATGTCATCTTCCAGGGTAATGGTTACAGATTGTGGCGGAAATGCTATTTCCATGCTTTCCTGCATGAAATCAATCGATTTAATCTGCGTGGAAAACCCCGATGGTAAGACCATAACCTTGTCACCTTTACTGAAAACGCCTCCGGCTACCCTGCCGGCATAACCGCGGTAATCGTGAAATTCGCCAGAATTGGGACGCACCACGTACTGAACCGGAAAGCGTGGATCGGTAAAATCCTCATCATTGCTGATGTGAAGATGCTCAAGGGAATACATCAGGGTGGGTCCCTGGTACCAGGGCATATTTTGTGATCGTTCAACCACATTGTCACCTTTCAGGGCACTAATGGGTATGAAATAGACATCGCGGATGGCGAGTTTGTCAGAAAACCTGTTCAGATCGTGCTGTATCTTTTCAAATACACTTTCCTTAAAGTCAACCAGATCCATCTTGTTCACACATACAATTACGTGGGGTATTTGAAGGAGTGAGGCAATGAAACAATGCCGTATGGTTTGTTCAACAACGCCGTTTCGGGCATCGATCAGGATCAGTGCCGCATTGGCCGTGGATGCTCCCGTCACCATATTACGCGTATACTGGATGTGACCGGGTGTATCGGCAATGATAAACTTGCGTTTTGGAGTGGCAAAATACCGGTAGGCCACGTCAATGGTAATGCCCTGTTCGCGTTCAGCCCGCAAGCCATCAGTCAGCAAAGAAAGGTTGATTTGCTCTTCCCCGCGGTTAATGCTTGCCTTTTCCAGCGCTTCCAGCTGGTCCTCAAAAATCGCCTTGCTGTCATACAACAACCTCCCGATCAGCGTGCTTTTGCCGTCATCCACACTTCCTGCCGTGGTGAAGCGGAGCAGCTCCATGTCTAAGTATCCTGAATGCTTATCCTGTATAGTTTCCATTTTAACTTTGTTAATTTTATCTCCTTATCTCCTTGTCCCCTTGTCCCCTTGTCTCCTTGTCCCTAAAAATACCCCTCCTTCTTCCTATCCTCCATCGCCGATTCCGAGCGTTTGTCATCGTACCGTCCGCCGCGTTCGGTAACGCGTGTGGCGGCAACTTCCAGGATAATATCCTCGAGGGTGTTGGCCTTCGACAGGGTCAGCCCGGTGCAGGTAATATCCCCGATGGTCCTGCAGCGCACATCAATTACCTCGGTTTTTTCACCGGGTTTCAGCTTCATGAACGGGGCATAGGCGAGCCATACGCCGTCACGGTTAAATACTTCCCGTTTGTGGGTTAAATACAGGTCGGGAATTTCTACATGATCCATGTAAATGTATTGCCATACGTCCATTTCGGTCCAGTTGCTCAGCGGGAATACCCTGAAGTGCTCCCCCATGCGCTTACGGCCGTTGAATATGTTCCACAGTTCCGGACGCTGGTTTTTGGGATCCCACTGTCCAAACTCATCCCGGTGCGAGAAAAAGCGTTCCTTGGCCCTGGCTTTTTCTTCATCTCTTCTACCCCCTCCCATAGCAGCGTCAAACTTGAATTCAGCAATGGCATCCAGCAGGGTAACAGTTTGCAGCACATTGCGGCTGGCGTTAAACCCGGTTTCTTCCGTAGCCTTGCCCTGGTCAATGCTGTCCTGTACGAGCCGCACGATACACCGCCCGCCGGTTTTTTCCATCAGCTGATCGCGGAAGTCGAGTGTTTCCTGAAAGTTATGACCCGTATCGATATGGAGCAAGGGGAATGGTACCTTCATGGGCCAGAATGCTTTACGAGCCAGATGGTACATGACAATTGAATCCTTGCCGCCGGAGAACAGCATCACGGGTTTATCGAACTGCGCAGCGACTTCGCGGATGACATAAATGGATTCTGATTCAAGCTCCCTTAAGTGGTTAATATTGTAATTATTCATACTCATGTTTGAAGGGTAATACGGGGTAAGACAAAATCGAGCAATTTAGTGGCACTTTCTTCCACGGAAAGCAAGTGGGTATTAATTTCCACTGCCGGTAATTCCGGAGGTTCAAAGGGAGAGTCAATGCCCGTGAAATCTTTGATTTTGCCTTCCCTGGCTTGTTTATAAAGTCCTTTGTAGTCTCTTTTTTCACAAATTTCAATCGGGGCATTGATATAAGTCTCCAGAAAATCAGCATCACCAATGATACTTTTGGCCATTTGCCGGCAGTTTCGGGTTGGGCTGATAAAAGATACAATGGCAATAACACCGCAGCCGGTAATTAGTTTAGCCACTTCGGCGACCCTCCGTAGATTTTCCAGGCGTTCCTCGTTGCTAAAGCCGAGTCCCCGGTTCAGGCCGCTTCGCACCACATCGCCGTCGAGCACCTGGGATAAAAAGCCCCTTTCAAACAGGTCCTTATCGAGCTTTGTGGCCAGGGTGCTTTTGCCGGCACCTGAGAGACCGCACATCCAGATCACCCGGGCTCTTTGACTGAGCATGACCTCCTTGGAACGGCGGATTTCGTTGATGTTATTGTAAGTACCCTCTTCAGGCATGTTTGGTAACATTTTTAAAAATCAGCAGCAAAGATAGGGAAAGTGAGAAAAGAATGGGCAGGTAAAAATGCCTATTTCGAGGTTGGTAATTGCATTCGCCCAAACCTTCTGTTTAAGCTTTTTTGGCTATCTTTGTATACAATCAGTCCTCAAACAGAAGACTATGTTATTGATTTGATTAAGATTGCCATAAAGGATTATAGGTTAAAAACTTTTTGAACATAAAACAAACGTTATGAGATCATTTACCGTTTATGTACCGGAAAATAAAGTGTCGTTTTTTAAAGAACTTATAAATAGCCTTCGATTCAAAGTAAAGGAAGGTAAATCGGAAGTAATTGAACTTTCTGAAGCGCACAAGGCAGTACTAAGTGAGAGGTTGGAAAACTACAAGAATAATCCTGAAAATTTTCAGGATTGGGAAGACGTTCAGAAGGATATTGAAAAGATATTATGAGTTACCGTCTGATCATTGACCCGGCCGCAAAACAAGATATCATAGAAAGTATTCGCTGGTACAATGAACAAAAGCCCGGTTTAGGCCGCCGGTACTATGGCAGTGTAAAACAGACCATGAAGCTGATCAAAAAAACACCTGAGATGTTTCAGATCCGGTATTTAACACTCCGGATGGTGCCTTTGGAAAAATTCCCATTCATGATACTCTACCAGGTTGACCAGACTAAAAAACTGGTGGTCGTTGCTGCAGTGCTTCATTCCAGCCGGAACCCTAAGATTTGGGATGAAAAAACAAGGTGACTCCTTGAGAAATTGCCCTATCTCTACTTTTGCTTTTTATATTAACTATTTTATTATTGTTTTTGCTTAACTGATTAAGCATTTAAGGCCAGTAGGGCCGGCATTATGGTAGAACCTTGGCCGACACACTATTTCTTACAATTTGAATCCTACGAAAGGTATATTTCTTTCCCCGTTCGGCTCAGGCTGTGCCTGAGTCGAATATATGCTGCCGGCTTTGCCTGCAACAATTAAACTATATATATCAGTAGATAACCAAGTACGCCTAGATGACACTCAAAGGCTGCATTTCAGCGCTGGTTTAATTCATAGGATATGTAATAATCCAATGTAACTTTATAATACTATCCAAACTTAAATCATATCGCTTTAGATACAAATTATTGTTTCTAATGCTATCCCATGGTATTTCATTAAGCACTTGCTCAGAGAGAATAAATACTTTTAACTTATTATCCTTGCATTGATTCTTAATGAATTTTTCCCATGCTTTAAATGTTCGAATAAAAATAGTCTTTGTTGAATCTGGATCAACTCTATCATCACAATTAAAATATGTAATTGTGTCTTTCCCATTCAAATAATATCCTTTAGGACAAAATGGATCAGAAGGTAAAATGGTATCACTTGAGTATGTTACATAGATTGGTAATTGTGATTCATTCCTTACTTTCAATCTACTGTCAGCTGGATCGCATGCTGTAATAAAAAGTAAAAGGCTTATAAGAAAAGGAATAGAAAAATTATTATTCATCGCTTAATGGATTTTGATTTCTGTTCCAATCTGTTGGTTGATCAAAAACAGGCATCTACAGCAAAATGTCACACCTAATGTAATAAATTCCATGAAAACGAGCAATGTCAATACAGCCCCTTATTCCCTCCGGGGAAAGATTGATCAACGAGAATATGATTTCTACAATACCTGAACCGCTCTGCGGTACAGACAAGTTTGGATTCAAATTTGTCCGCAGAGCTTGCCCTTATTCATCGGGGGTATAAGGCATTGTAGAAAAAAAAGAAACATGATCCCAATTTTGTTTTTGGTGAAGCTTTACCATAGCTATCCGTTGTAAATATTCAATAGCCCCGGACTTCAGGCCGGGGTTGGGATATTTGGTTTTCGAAAGAATATAAGGGCTTCAGCCCTTTTTTATAAACTATCTTCCCGTATGTTCCACATATCGAAAGATCGAAACAAAACACAGTTCATTGAAACATAAGGGCTAAAGCCCTGTTTAATAAACTAATAACGCTTTTTCAGACCCCCTGTCGCCCCCGGCCTGAAGGCCGGGGCTATTGATGCCTGCATTGATAATAAGATCGAAATAACTTCATTTCCCGCCAATACTGTTATGTAAGTACACCCCGTTCGGCTCAGGCTGCGCCTGAGTCGAATATATGCAACCAGGCTTGGCCTGGCTGTCAAATAAACAATTGTCACACCGCGGAACAAAAAAAGCTGCCCGATCGGGCAGCTTTTAATTATGATTCACTTTGATGGTAAACTATTTTTAAAGGGGAGTGTAAATTTCGTCGACAACCCTGTTACCGTTTCCACCCACATAGAAATACCACATGTAGAACTTTCCGGTTACGGGATCATAGTAAGAGGTTTCACCGGGAGTCATGAATACGTCGGTCGGACAGGTGATACCTTTCACAATGCTCAGGGTGTTGTCCGGAAGAACATCGACAAATATATCATAACCTGCTGAGCCAAGGTCTCCCAATTCAGTCAGGCACCTTATCTGGCTGATAGGAGAAAGGAATTTCTCCATATGGATCTCACGGCTGGAACCTGGTGTTGGATGACTAAAATAACCATCGCACTGATAATACCCGGCATACTGATTTGAAACAGCAATGACTGTAGTGGCATTATTCAATACCTTACGACCGTCTTCCATAACAGCATAATACTCAATAGTCCAGGCATCTCCGATACCCAGGCCGGTTTCTTCAGCCGGCATGGGATCTCCATCCAGTGTAAGCCCTTCTTTCAGATCGGCATAATCCAGTGAAAAAGTGATGAAAGCCGTATCATTTTTGTTGACACTGCTTACATCAACAGGGGCCAGTTCTGCTACATTGGAAAGCAAAGTATCTCCCTGGTTGAACACCTTGGTCATCTCCAGGCTAACGATACCCGGGCCCTGCGGTATTTCAATAACAACGTCGAAGCTTTGATTGGCACCGGCTTTAAGAAGCAGGTTAGTGGACGGGATCACCAAACCGCCGGTCTTTACATCGGCAGTCATGATATCTTCCGGCTCAACACAGGAGTTCAGAAAAACTACCTGTGCCACCAGTATAAAAACACCTAATTTGATTATATGTTTCATAATTGTATTATTTCTTGATTAACAATGACAACAAGTATTATTTACCGGCTACATCCCACCAAACCCGGGAATTCAGATCATCAGTACCCTGGGATGTAATGGCAGCATTCAGGTTTTCGGAATTCCTCGAATATTCGTCGGAGGGATATTGGAACCTGACGGGCAATTTGCCACCGTTTAAACCATCTTCAGCAGGTAATAAAGCGGGAATGTCAAGTCTTCTCCACTCTATCCAGCTCTGCAGACCCTGGTCAAAACCGGCAACCCAGCGCTCATAGGCGATCTGTTCCATGGCATCATCCGTATTATAGGCCACATCAAAATAATTAATCTTATCATACGTATGGGCACCATTGGTCAGGTAATGATTGTAGCAGAACTCAACGATATCATCACTGCCATTCCATCCTTCATTAGCGGCGAGGTAGCTACCCCATATATCCTCCAGCTCCGTTGCAAAATAATCATGATTCTGGCTGTAGGAAGCCCAGATCCCCTCGAGGTAATAGGCTTCTGCGGCTGTTTCACCACCGGGTATATAGGTCTTGTGAGCGGCTTCAGCCAGGATGAACTGCAGCTCGGCATAGCTCATGAGAATGCCGGGTGCGCTGGCCTGGGCGTAGAAACTTCCGATCTTGGAAGTAAACTTCAAACCATTGTCATTGTATGCAGCAGCTTTGGATGAAGTTAAACCATTGGGAAGACCTTCATAGTCATCATTGCCATCGAGAGAGGCGTACAATGAAATCCGCCAGTCAACAAATGCGTTATTAGTATACATAAAATCCACCAGGGTTTTGCTCATCCTGTGATCATCTCGGGTTTTCCGGTTCTCATTGATCGGATGGTTGTTGGGCGCTGATCCCAGGTATTTCAAGGCAGCATGATCAGCATTGCTTTCGAAAATCGGATAGGTGTCCGGATCATCGATCATCTTGGTCATCTCAGATGTAACCAATGTAGGATTCTTGGCCGACATGCGCAGCAACAAACGCAGGCGGAGTGAATTGGCGAATTTCTGCCACTTGGCAACATCCCCCCCGAAGAGAATGTCCCCGGCAACATCCGGTGCATCGGCAAGCAATGTGTTGGCCTCATCGAGCTTAGCCAAGAGATCCGTGTAAATGGATTCCTGCGAATCATATACCGGTTTAATAATACTGCCATCCTCGACCGCACCCTTCCAGGCTTCGGAATAGGGAACATTGCCGAAGAGGTCAGTCAGCAGCGAGGAAATGTATGCATGCAGAACAAGTCCAACACCCTTGTAATTGGGCATTTCGCTGGTCTCGGCAATTTTCAGGATGGTATTAACATCATATCCGCTGGCGGCATAGAGACTTGACCAGGTGTTATTGACAACACCCATGCGGAATAAATAGCGGTCCTCATCGGTATACTGTACCTTGGCCATGTGTTGAACCCAGCAGGAACCCATTTCATGACCCACGAAGATTTCGTGTACGCGGTCAGTAAGGGATTCAATGGCATTGGTCAGAAGCATATCGGGAGGTGCCTGGGAAAGACCCGGCAAATTGGGATTCGTGTTGTATTCCTCAAAATCTTTGGTGCATGATCCCACGAACAACAAGATTAATCCGGGAATCAGGTATTTGAATGTTAACTTTTTCATATTTCTCAGATTTAATAGTTATTAAAGACCCAGGCTGATACTGAAACCTATGCTCCTGGCCGAAGGTAACTGTCCGAATTCGAAACCCTGCACGTTTCCGCTGCCAAAAGCAGTTTCCGGATCAACATGGGGCACGGAGCTTTTCAGCAGTGCCAGGTTTCTTCCGATAAGGGCGATTCTCAGATCCCTGAGGGGAGTGTTACCTATTTTTCTGAAGGTATATCCCAGACCAATTTCACGCAGTTTGATAAAGCTGGCGTCAAATACGCTGGATGACTGGAGGTTATTGTTGTAAGCGTTCTTGTTATAATCTTCGCAGGTGGCTACGACATCATTCGGCACATAGGAAATGTTGCCTGATCCGTCGTCAACTGCTTTAACGCCAATACCTACAATACCACCTTCACGACCGATGAGGGTTTCTTCGAGAACCCCTGCATAACGGCCCCAGGTGGTAGTCATGGAATACAGTTCACCACCTGTACGGAAGTCTATCAGCACATTCGCGCTAAGACCCTTGAATGAAAAACTGTTGTTGATACCTGCGGTCCAGTCGGGTGTATAGGAACCCAAAAATTTCAGCGGACCTGCTACCGGAAGACCACCATCATGTATTACATTGCCATTGGGATCTCTTTCGAAATCATAGCCATAGAATGAGCCATATTTCTCACCCGGCTTGGCCAGCAGTTTCATATCCCAGTATGTACCCAGCTGCAGTGATTCGATACCTGCGGGCAATTCTTCTACGCGGTTCTTGTTCTTGGCAAAGTTCACCGTGATGTCCCACTGCAGGCTGTTACTCATTTTAACAGGTGTGAGGCCCAACTGCAACTCGATACCTTTATTGGTCATTCTGCCTGCATTCACGTTCATGGCAGTATATCCTGAAGTAGCGGAAATAGGCAGGCCGGGAATGATCTGGTTGTCTGCTTCTGAATCGTAGTAAGTTACGTCAAGTCTCAACCTGCTGTCGAGGAATATGAATTCACCGCCGATTTCTGTTGATGTCACGAACTGCGGCTCAAGTGCGCCATTCGGCAGCGTGTTGGGCACAAAAAGATTGAGGAGTTTGGTGCTGGCATTCCAGCCATCGCCGAATTCCGCATAGGGAAGCAACTGGAAGGGATCGGTATCACTACCTACCTTGGACCAGCTGACCCTAACCTTGGCAAAATTCAGAATTCTCGAATCTACGTTGAACAGGTCGGTAAGTACACCGCTCAATGAAACCGAAGGATAGAGATAAGAATTGTTCTCTTCGGGAAGCGTGCTTGACCAGTCATTACGCAAAGTAGCATCCAAAAACACCATGTTTTTGAAACCAAGGTTCAAGCTACCATAGAGACTGTTGATCATCTTTTTGTTGCTGTAATTGGAAGTAACCAGCGGCACCCTGGAGTTTTCAACATTGTATACGCCGCCGATGGCAAGCTCATTGGCAGCACTGCTGTTTTGCTGATAGGTGGAGTACATGGAACTACCTCCTACATTGAACAGAACGCTGAAATTCTCAACAAAGGTTTTATTGAACGATACCAGGAAGTCATGGTTGAATTCCCTGCGAACCGTTGCATCTTCGTTATAGGAACCATAGCTGTTGTCAACGTCACCCTGGGCAACCCTGCCGGTGTTCAGGTTACTGGAAATATCAGCACCGGTCCGGATCATGGCACTTAACCAATCGGTGAGTTTGTAAGTAACCTTGGCATTACCGTATACCCTGTTCCTGTCGAGTGTATTCAGGTTTTCAAACAGCGTAAAGTACGGGTTGTTATGGTAATTGTAATTCCAGTTGTATTTATAACCCGGGATGCCTTTGCCTGAAGTAAGACCTATATCATTCCATGCAAAACCAAGATCTCTGTTGTCATAATCCTTCAGGGCGGCGATATCCACCTGGCGGCCAAACCAGTTCTGCTGCTGAACAACGTTCTGGGCATCATAACCGTAACCGGGAAGGTTATCACTCTGTGCGTTCACATAGCTCACATTGGCGGATACATTCAGTTTCTTGGAAAGATCCGAGGAACCGGCAATTGCAAGGGAATTTCTTTTGTAGTCGGTATTGGGAACCATACCTTTCTGGTTCAGGTTCGTGAAAGATACCCTGAAGTGCATGGTTTCGGTTCCGCCTACAAGTGCAATATTATTTGTAATGGTATGACCTACATCATAAAAGTCCTTTACATTGTCGGGGTGAGAAACCCAGGGTGTGGGAATTCTGTCGCCGGTTGTTTCATCAATGGGTGAGTTGAACTGCGGGATCATCAGGCCGATATCCAGCTTGGGGCCCCAGCTTTCGTCAGTACCATCGGCAACGCCGCCACCGGCACCATCATAAAATGAAAATTGTCCACCCGAACCCTGACCATAGGCATCCTGGAAATCAGGAAGCCTGAAAGGAGTTTCCCATGTGGTTGAATTGCTCACGGAAACACCCAGACCTTTTCTGTCTTTTCCTGATTTGGTTGTAATAAGAATTACGCCGTTGGAAGCACGCGATCCATACAGAGCGGCAGCATTGGGGCCTTTCAGTACGGTAAAGCTTTCCACGTCGTCGGGGTTGATATCACCGGCTCCGTTACCACGGTTAACGCCTTCGTTGTCAGTACCCCCGAAATTGCTGTTGATGATGGGCACACCGTCAACAACAAACAGAGGCTGGTTGTTACTGCCCACGAAGTTAACACCACGGAGAACGATACGCGAGGATGCGCCAACAGCACCGGACGTATTGGTGATCACAGCACCGGCAACTTTTCCCTGCAATGAGTTGATCACGTTGGTCTCTTTGGCTTGTGAGACTGCATCACCGGCAACCGACTGTACAGAATAACCCAGCGCCTTCTTGGCACGGGTCATACCGATGGCCGTGACCACAATCTCATCCACCTCGGTCACATCGAGGGCCATCACAACATCGAGCTGCGACTGTCCGGCCAATACAACTTCCTGTGTTTTATAACCAACTGAACTAAAAACAAGTGTAGCATTAGGAGATACAGAAAGCTGGTATGCACCGTTGGCATCGGTGGCAGTACCATTATTTGTACCTTTTATCAATACATACACCCCCGGAAGCGAGCTACCGTCTTCAGCAGCGGTAACCGTTCCCTTAATTTGTATGTCTTGCCCGAATGCGGCATAGAAGCCAAACACGAGCAAGCATACAAAGAAACTCAAAATCCTTTTCATAGATTAAAATTTTAGGTTTATAATAGGTTAATAAAACTCCTGATAGGTTAAGATCAGTCTCTCCAAAACTAAAAAAAATTTAAAATAAAATAAAATACATCAAAAAATGCTATTACTGTGTAAATCAGCATTATATGAAGTATAATTTTAATATTTTATATTATAAATATGCACAGGCCCTTGTGCGGCCTGAAACCAGCATACCCTCCAAGCCAAAAATAGTAATTTCCGTCAATTCACAACATGAATTTTGCCATTAATCACAAAAAAATGAAGATTTATCAACAATACAAATTATAATACCTTTATTCTTCTGATGATAAGTTTTTAATTAATCTATTAATATTGCAGAAAGATATTGTTGATATGCCCGCTTCAAGACTTACAATTCCCTGGAAATTTCACTTTTTAACGATACTTACCGGTATTGCGTCCTCCATGAGCCTATATATTTGGTTCAGGGAGCTGACGCTGTTTTTTGGCACCCACACCCTTTCTTCCTCCACCATTTCAATATCACTTTTGGTTACCATGGCTTTGGGTAGTCAGATTGCCGGGAATATGGCTGACCGGAAAGTAAACCGACTTTTAGTCCTGGTTATTCTCACTGGTATCACCGGTCTGTACATAGTATGCCATCCCTTCCTTTTCGGATTGATAACCTCACTGTTCCAGTCACTGAACAATGCTTTTCGTCCCGAACCGTTTGGTGTGGAAATCCTGAGATTTCTTCTTTCGTTTTTATATCTTGTGATTCCCGTTGGCTGCATAACAGGAATTTTCACTTTTCTCATCAGGCATTTTATCGGACACACAAACCAGTCCGGTAAAATCATGAGCTCTGCCATTATTTCAGGTTGCGTAGGCATCATCCCAGGACTGATCCTGATGCTATATCTGGTTCCACGCTATGGTTTCAGAACCACCCAAATCTGTTCTGCATTGATATTCTTGCTCTCTGCTGCTTTCGTTCTGTTTCTCACCTTTCTGGAAAATTTGAAAGCGCCAGCCCAACCGAACGCACTCCTCAAACATCCTGCTAAAAGCACAACCCTGTGGTTTAAGAAAAAGAAAACAGTACTGGAAACGGGAGTCAAGTTAAAACGTGCAACAATACGGGTTTACCTGTTTCAGGGATTCTCGGCAGCAGCTTACCTGCTGATTTGTTTCCGCATCCTGGTCAATTATAGTGTTATTAGACCGGTTTATTTTCACGCACTGGTAATCGTAGTGTTTCTAACCGGTTTGATTCTCGGAAGCATGTTTTACAAGCATATAACTGAAAAAACCGTCAACAGTTACCTTACGCTTGCCACTTACCAGATCCTGATGGGATTTTCAGCGATCTTATCCTATGTTGCTTTCTATTTCTTTCACCCATTAGCAACAAACCGGTCCCTGGAGGTCGATACCTTGGGAGCAATCCTGCTCAACCATGGCCTGCTGTACTCGACCTTGTTGTTATTGCCCGCGCTTATCATGGGCCTGTCACTGCCCATTACCGGAAAACTGTATCTAAAACGCCTGCAGGATGCAGGCAAAAGTTTTGGCTGGCTTGGACGTATTGGTTTTCTTAGCATCCTCGCCGGCTTTGTGTTTACCCGATTTATTTTTATTCCACTGGCAGGACTGTATTATGCCTATTTCATTCTGGTGCTTCTGATGATCTTATCAGGAATATACCTGATTCTCAGAGACTCCCGTTTAATCAGGGGATTCCGCCTCGGCTATGCAATCCTGGCCGTCGTATTCTATTTTGTCATCATTTCTGCACTCAGAACGTACCATTTCAGTTTACCTCTGTCCGATAAAACAGTTCCTGAACAACCTGACCGAAAAATAGAAGGCAGCACATCTACAGTGAGCACCATCGAAAATGAAAACAGGACACATACGGTTTGGCTCAACAACCGGTATTTTTTCAGCTCCGACCAGGAAGGCATGAAGGTCCAGCTATTGCCGGCCTACCTGCCCCTTTTGCTTGACAGCGGGATCAAATCAGCAGTAGTGGCCGGTTTTGGTTTGGGGACCACTGCATCAACACTGGAGGCAAACGGAATTCAATCCATTCACATCACCGAAACTTTTCCCGAGATTATCCGTTTTTCTTCAGATGTTTTTGCGGAACTTAATGATGATATCCTTACAAACAGCCATTTAACCCTGACCATCGAGGATCTCAGGGTGTTCCTGAACCGGATGAATGGCAAAACCGATCTGATAACAACCGGAAGTACCAGTCTGAACCTAATGCCCAACCATTACACCCGGGAGTTTTATCAGCTTTGTTACTTAAAGCTGTCCGACGCGGGAATGATCTGCCAGGTTCTGCCTGTTGACGGGATCACCAGACAGGAATTTGGAGCTTTGATAAAAGCATGTTCAGATGTATTTCCTGAAGTCAGCCTGTGGTATCTTACACCTGAAAGACTGCTGATGGTTGGCTCAAAATCATCCACAAAACCAGGGATCTGTCAGTTGTTTTCGGAATTCTCCAGACCGGACATGCAGAGAGGATTCACAGCTATTGGCATTCCTGACCCTGAATCATTGATTGCGCACCTGTTGCTCGACAACAGTCAACTCCGTGAATTTACCGGATCTCTTCATGCTAACCTTGATAACAAACCTTTAGTGGAATATAGTCGCATGATCCTCTCAAAAACTGACGGTGAATTGATAAGGTTCCTGGTGGGTTCAAAAGCCAGCTATACGGAATGGCTAATGCCAGGTCCGCATTGTTATGCGGATATCCAACAAACCATCCGGAGAGTCGGGGAGATTAATGAAGCATTAAGGCAGGAGATGGTTCCCTCTTCCGGCTTGCAATAGCAGGATGAGGATGATGTTTATGCAATGATTTTGAAACCAGTTCAACGATATCCTTCACCGGCATATCCGATACCTTTTCAAATGCTTTTTTGCACAAGGGACAAGACGTTACGAGGTACTGCGCTCCCCGGGAAGTCAGTTTCTCATAAGCATCCTTTGCCACCGATTGCCGCACCTCATTACTGGCCGAGAAGTTAGCCAGGCTGCTGCCACAACACAAGGTATTGTCTTTTTCGTATTCCGAGGTTGTAAGCTTCATCATTTTTTGGATCAGCTGCCTGGGTTCATCGAATACCCGGATGTCGCGGCTAAGTTCGCAAGGATCATGGTAAGCAGCTCTGCCGGCAACAGGTTCAAGCCGGATCTTTTTTTGATTGGCCAATTCCAGCAGGTACTGTGTATGATGCATCACCCTTATTTTCAGGTTGTAATCCCTGACAAATACTTTATAACAAATCGGACAGGAGGTTACCAGCGTTTTGGCACCCGATTCCATAATGATCCTGAGGTTTTTCCCGATCATGATATCCGCCTGCTCTTTATGTCCTGCCAGCATCATGGGTCTGCCGCAGCATATTCCTCCTGATTCATCCATAAACCAGTAATTCACCCCGGCTTCCTTCAGTACGGATACCATGGCCTTTTTTATAGCCGGTGTCTGGTGTGTCATGCATCCTGCAAAATAAAGTACATCAGCATGCTGTGCTGAAGCCACAGGTTGTTGCACGAAGGATGGATCAGGCGTTCTCCCGTTCAGCTCATTGCGGGTGATCATCCTGATGCTGCTGATCTTAATCCCAACGGGGCATACGCTTTCACAACGGCCGCACATCAGGCAGTTAAAGGTTTCTTTGGGTTGAATCTGGTTGTAACGGATGGCTTTGAGCTGGTAAGCCGACTGGATGGTATTGATTCCACCGGCAAAGGATAGTTGACAGGCATCCAGACAAATGCCGCAACGTGAGCAGGAATTGATCTCGATTTCCGTAAAAGGAGTTCTGTGCGAGGATTCATCAAGTCCAAAGTGTCGGGAGAATATCAGCACCACCTCTGTAGGTATATGCATATACCTTGAAAAAGGCAGGGCAACGAAAAAGGTACCCAGTGCCAGTGAATAAGCCCACCAGGCAGGATAATAAAGCGAAGATGCCGGTAAAATGCTTCCCAGCAGGTTTCCTACCGAACCGGTAAGGAAATCACCACCTCCGTATACAGCAGACGTTATACTTTCAGCCAAAAGGCGAAGAGGGAATATCATCCAAAGGGATGTCAGTGCAAACCTGTCGCCCAGCATCAGTTTTGTGGTTCGTTTCATACCATAAGGCTTGGAATAGAAACGTTTGGTAAAAGCCAGAATCACACCCACAAGCACAAATAAAAGGAGCAGGTCCATGGTAAATGAAAACACCCGATGCAACGGAAAACTTCCGGGATTGGCATGAAAGAACTTGAAGAAAATGGAGATATAAGGGGGATTCATCTCCGTTGGCTGATATACCCGGCTTTCAAGGTTGCCAATTGCGATTAAAAGGAACCAGCCAAAGGCCAGACTCATATGCATAAATCCAAGCAGCCGGTTCTTAATGAATATCCGTCTGTGCAGAAGACTTTCCATGACAATTTCCTTCAGGGCGCGGACCATTTTTAGGCTCAGGAAGCCTTTCCTGACTTTTTGCCGGTCGGTCTTATCCTGTTTAAAATACCAAACTGAATATTTTACTGCCAGGTAACCTAACAGGAATACCAGACCCAGGGTAAACGGCAAAACAAACAGATCAAATTTCATGGTTTGCTATTTTGGTGGCTGCAAGTTGCATCATGTAAATCACATTCCGGGTATTTACCCCACGGGGACAGGCATTGAAACACTTCCCACAGAAACGGCACCGATACACAGTTTCCAGGATATCGTCCTCCATTCCACGTCGTGCCAGAATTATCAAACGACGCAGGCTGTAGTCAGCAGTGGTGGCGGCAGTGCATCCTGAAGCACAGGTGCCGCAACTCATACACCAGTCAACGGAAGGTTCATTCCTGCGAACAAATTCCAGGATCCTCCTGTTGTTGGAATCATAATTTATCTGCCTGTCGGCTTGAATCTTATATCCGAATTCAATCATAGTTCCATTACAAATTGGTCATGCCCTGCGTAACTTTCCTTATACTTCAGAAATGCATTGATTTCTGAAGCAGCTGCCCTGGCTTCGGTGAGTGTTTCTTCAATGGTTTTCGGACCCGTAACACCTCCGGCACAGAAAAGACCAGGAATTTTGGTTTTAAAGGGGGCGGTATATTGATCTTCCTGCATGATAAAACCGTCAGCATCTCTTTCAATGCCCAGCATATCAATCAGGTTCCCGGTTTTTTTCTGCGGCTGAATTCCAACCATCAGAACCATTATGTCGAGCTTCATTTTCAGGGGCTTTGCCAATAAGGTGTCCTCAATCCTGATCTGCAGTGAGCTGTCGGGATTTTCAAAGGCCTCGGAAAGTCTTGCACGTATAAACTGAATGCCGTATTTAAACTGGGCTTCCTTATAGAGCTCCTCGAAATGCCGGCCAAACATTCTCAAATCCATATAAAAGAGGAATATTTCGGCGGAGGGCAGCATTTCTTTTACTTCAATCGCCTGTTTGACGGCTGTAACACAGCATACCTTGGAACAATGCAGGTTACCTGCCTTTTCATCACGTGAGCCCACGCAATGGATGAATCCGATGCGTTCCGGTTTTTTTCCCTGCGATGTAAGCAAGGGCTTCCCGGATTGGAATAATTGTTCGAGCTCCACTGAAGTAATGGCATTCTCATATATGCCATAGCCATATTCTTCCTTCTTTTCTGCCTCAAAAATATCAAAACCGGTGGTCAGAAGCAGAGCATTGGCTGTAACCATCCTGTTATTGCCAATTTTCACGGCAAAACCATCGTCGTTTTTCTCGATGCCCGTTATGCAAGCATTTAAAACAATATTCACGCCTTCGGCTACGTGGCTTTTCAGCATTGAAAGCAATGGTCCTGAGGGTTTTCGGGCAGGGAACAAGGCATGCCATTGTGTGAGCCTGCCCCCCAACTGATCACTTTTTTCAACGATGGTCACGGCGTGCCCCATGCCGGAAAGCTTAGCTGCTGCTTCCAGTCCTGCTACCCCTCCTCCTATGATTGCAATACTCTTCATCTCGTAATTTGGTATTCAGTGTTCGGTGTTCCGTGTTCAGTGTTCGGTGTTCGGTGTTCGGTGTTTATATATACAATAAGCTTTCCTGTTTGGAAAGCGAGTCCATATCAATTTTCAGATAATTAGGCTTTGCAGGCTTACCGATAAATTCTCCTTGTATACCTGCATATTTCTTTTCCGGATCAAACGGAATGCCCATTTTTATCAGCAGGGGTTCCGAAGATACCTGATGGGTTTGCAGTCCAATTTCCCAGGGATCATAACCCAGGGCAAGTCCGGCCACTTCCTCGTAGGTAAGCACCGGTATTCCATGGCCATTTTCACCATAGGTTTTGCCCTCCATCTCACTGATCACGTATTGCCAGCGATCCATAAAATAAGGACATCCCGGGCAATTTGTAATGATGAGATCGGGTTTATAGGGTTCCATCGAATCAAATTTCTTTTTGCTGCACGAGAGGGAATAACCCCTGTTGGCTCTGACAACATATTGCCGGAATCCGAAACCACAGCAGTGTCTGCGTTCAGGATAATCAATAATTTCTCCGCCAAGTGCCTCAACCAGTCCAGCCAGGACATAAGGATACTCAGCCCCTCCCACTCCTTTGTGCGGAAACATCTTGGAGTAATGACAGCCGATATGTTCCACAACTTTCAGCGGTTCACCCGTTTGCTGGTTAATAAGTCTGAAGGGTGCATTAGCTGCTATCTCATGACGGAGCTTATACAGGATGTCACTGGCATGAGCCAGGTTTTTGGGTATCGTAAATTCACGGCCTGTAGCTTTTCTCAAATATTCGCGGGTTTTCTCTTCAATTTCGGGAAAATGATGCCAGGTCTCAATTATCTCGGTATACAAGCCGAAGGAAGTGATACACGACACAGCCAGGTTTTCATAACCGGCTTCGGTCATCAGCGCAAACTGGCGGGCAACGACGGTCATGGTCGTGTTAAAAGGAACCACATCACAGTGATATCCGATTCCTGTGCAGGTTGTATGACCGGGATTCTCAAACACTGTTTTGCCAAGGCTTTCCCTTAAGATCTTCAGAAAAGTCTGTTCAGCCGCCGGAAAGAAATTCTGACGCACACAGCTGCGTACGTAAAAAAACTTATCCGTTGCGATTTCTTTCTGATAATCCTGCCACAGTTTTCTTTTGCCTTCTAGTTTCATATCGTCTGATCCTTTGTATGGATACCGCTGTCAAGATTGTATATTTGGTTTACATAGCCGCAGTTCAGGGTTTTATCAAACTGAAGGCCCATTTCTTCAGCTTTTTCAGCTGATTGTTCCTCTATAAAGTTGAAAAGATCGGAAGCTCCTGTCACGTCGAATATTCTTTTCACCTCGTCAAGTGCTTCCTGTGGAATTTTCCGCAGCGGACCGGGCTCGTCTCCCTTGTATTTGACTCCAAACCTTTCAAAGAGCTTTTCAAGATTCTTATTCTGCCATTCCCAGGTCGGACCTTGCTCCGGGTGATCCTCTATCGACATTTCCTCGCGGTAAAGGCAATACCCATATTTTAAAATCCATTCACCCATGGTGCGCTTAAGAACCAGTTGCTGCCTGCCTTTTTCCGATTCTACGAACAAGCCTGTCCTCACACTTAGCGCCCTGAGCGCCATGATGAGGAGTCCGGGAGCATTGCTGCGGGGACAACGGGTTTTGCATGACATACATTCTCCGCAGTACCAGATCATATTGCCGGTTAACAACTCATGGATCTGTTTATTATCCCTTGTTTGAACAGTTTCAGCAATAATGCGGGGATCATAATTGTAAAACTCCGCAGCGGGACAAATAGCGGTACATGTGCCACAGTGGAGGCATCCGGTGAGGCCCTCAACAAACCTCACATCAGATCTCAGTTCCTCGTAATAATTTATCTCCATAGCGCGCATCTGAACATCACAAATGTAGAAATACGCCTTATTTAAAGCCATGGGATGTTTTACTAAAAGAGAATAGGTATTTGTACCCAAATTAAATTATATATTTGGATATTAAGATCATATATTATTAGTTATGATGGTTGTGATAGTTGTGATAGTTGTGATAGTTGTGATAGTTGTGATAGTTGTGATAGTTGTGATAGTTTATGAAAATAGCAATCACAACAACCACAACAACCACAACAACCACAACAACCACAACAACCACAACAACCACAACAACCACAACAACCACAACAACCACAACAACCACAACAATTCTAAAAATTCACTATACTTGTCCCCGATTTATGTGGATCCTACTCGGTATATTCTCTGCTGCATTCCTTGGCCTTCATGAAATCTTCAAAAAAGCCGGACTGAACCACAATGCTGTCCTGCCTGTTTTGGTTCTGAGTTCTGCAGCCAGTGCTCTTGTCTTTATTCCTTTCCTCGTGATTTCCCGTTTTCACCCCGAATTTTCGCAGGCAAAACATATTTATATTCACGAATCCGGTTTGGGCGCCCATGCGCTGTTTATACTTAAATCGTGCATTGTAGCCATTGCCTGGCTATTTGGTTATTTTTCGGTAAAGCACTTGCCGGTCACCCTCCTCGCCCCGCTGAATGCTTCAGGGCCGGTATGGACCATGATTGGTGCAATGATCATATACGGTGAAAGAATGAATGCCCTGCAATGGACCGGCGTAATCATTTCACTCGGTTTCTATTATGCTCTTTCTGCTGGCGGTAATATACGCGGCATAGCGAAAAATGACAACAGGTGGATCTTCTTCGCCTTTCTGAGCATTCTGTTCAACAGCGCCAGTGCGTTACTGGATAAATATCTTGTCAGACAATATGATAGAATTGCCATGCAAGCCTGGTTTTCAGTTTACACGGCTTTGATATTCCTTGTGATTCTATTGACGGTTTGGTACCCTTCCTATAAGAATACCGCGGTGTTTCAATGGCGATGGTCCATTTTACTTATCGGACTGGCTTTAGTAATTGCTGATTACTTTTATTTTAAGGCTTTGTCTTATGATCATTCCCTGGTCTCTGTACTGATCATTATCCGAAGAGCCTCAGCCGTGCTTGTCTTTGCAGCCGGTGCCTTTTATTTCAAGGAAACCAGCCTGAGAAAAAGAGGGATTGTACTGGCAGGAATTTTACTGGGAGTAGCGTTGGTCGTTACAGGCAGTTTATTATGAAGAAATTAATAAATAACGGACTTGTATTACTGGTGATTGCAGAATTCTGTTTCGCATCAGCGACGGTATTTGCCAAATTTGTCACCAACAGTTCGGACATCCCGTCCATTGAAATCACCTTTTTCAGAGTATCGTTGGGTGTTGTGGTTGCTGCCCTATACATGTTGAGAACCCGTACTTCCTTCAGGCCCAAAAAACCCGGTCTGGTATTTGCACGCGCTATACTCAGCTTTTCGGCGCTGGTTACATTTTTTTACGCTGTGGAACACAGTTCCGTAACCAATGCCAATATGCTGAACATGACCTATCCGGTTTTCATCTTTCTTGTCGCTCCCCTTTTCAGGCTTGAAAAGATGAATAAACTTTCATTCCTGTTTTTGATTTTCGCCATGACAGGTATTTATCTGGTTATCTTCCCGGATTTCTCCCATATCAACTTAGGAGATATCATTGGTTTATCATCCGGCATTTTTGCTGCCTTTGCCATTATAACGCTTTCGGTTGCCCGGGAAT
Organism: Bacteroidales bacterium; assembly: GCA_041737175.1. Lineage (GTDB taxonomy): Bacteria > Bacteroidota > Bacteroidia > Bacteroidales > UBA10428 > UBA5072. The sequence continues at coordinate 582 of JBGSSF010000022.1, read as the reverse complement.
ATGATTCTACCGTATTGATTGTTTTTTACCTGATGGCCATCGGTACAATCATTAATGTTGTCATGATGGTCCCCGTATTTGTTATGCCCCGGCCACAGGAACTTCCCTTTCTGCTGGGAAGTGGTATCCTGGGTATCGCAGGTCAGGTTATGCTGACTATGGGATACAAGAATGTGAGTGCCAAGGCGGGGTCAATGGTTTCGTCATCCAGGATTGTATTTGCCGCACTCCTCGGATTCATTTTCTTTGCAGAAGCCCTTTCGCTTCATATCATTTTGGGAGGGCTTCTGATTATAGGATCGATTGTCGGGGTTAGTGCTTTGCATAAGAGGGTTAACGCCGAGGATGAACAGTAAGAACAGTAACGAGTAATGAGTGATGAGCGGGATTTGGGCATTGGGTAGTGAGCATGCCCTATACCCATTCGCGCTTTTTACTCATCACTTGTCGATGCCTGAAATATGTTGACCAAAAAAACGGTTAACATTATGTCAAAAGTAGGAATTTTAGATCAAAATCAGCGAGTTCTCTTTAATCGTCGTTTCAGCGAAGATTTTAAAAAAAGTAAAGTTAAAGAACTCG